>NZ_UESZ01000001.1:1897113-2529484 GCF_900108585.1 Branchiibius hedensis | reverse complement strand
CTGGAGGACCTACCCGCTCGTGACTCTCGACCCGCTGCTCAAGCTGTTGCGTTCCGACGCCGGAGTGCAACGCACCCTGCGCCACCTGAATGCCGACCTCGTCGACATCGCCACCACGCCCGGTCTACGGGCTCCGTTGTTGGCCGTTCTGGCCGGCGGCGACGCGGGCGTGCCGATCCTGGCGGTGACCGCCACCGGCCGCGAGGCCGACGATCTCGCGACCGCGCTGCGCTCCTTCCTGCCCGCCGAGCGGATCGCCGAGTTCCCCAGCTGGGAGACGTTGCCGCACGAGCGCCTCAGCCCGCGCAGCGACACCGTCGGCAAGCGGCTGTCCGTGTTACGCCGGCTGGCGCACCCATCCCCCGAGCACGGTCCGGTCGATGTGATCGTCGCCAGTGTGCGGGCGCTGCTGCAGCCGATCGCCAAGGGCCTGGGCGATCTGTCGCCGGTCGCGCTCACGGCCGGGCAGGATGCCGACCTCTCGCAGGTGGTCGAGGACCTCGTGGCGGCTGCCTACACCCGTACCGACCTGGTCGAGCGACGCGGCGAATTTGCCGTCCGCGGAGGCATTCTCGACGTTTTCCCGCCGACCGAGCAGCACCCGTTGCGGGTGGAGTTCTGGGGCGACACGATCGAGGAAGTGCGCTACTTCAAGGTCGCCGACCAGCGCAGCATGGAGATCGCCGAGGGTGGCCTGTGGGCGCCGCCGTGCCGCGAACTCCTGCTCACCGACGCCGTCCGGGACCGCGCGCGAGCGCTCGCCGACCAGTTGCCCGGTGTCGCCGACATGCTGCACAAGGTGGCTGAAGGCATTGCGGTGGAAGGGATGGAGTCCCTTGCCCCCGCTCTGTTGGGCTCCCAGATGGAGACGGTGCTCGACGTACTGCGCCCTGGCACGCACGTGGTGCTGTGCGACCCGGAGCGGGTGCGCACGCGGGCCCATGACCTGGTCGCGACCAGTGAGGAGTTCCTGGAGGCCAGTTGGGGCAACGCCGCCGCCGGCAACCAGGTGCCGGTGGACCTGCGCGCGGTGCTCGGCAGCGCGTCGTACTGGACCCTGCAGGAGTTGCGCGAACATGCCCTGAAGACCGGGCGGCCCTGGTGGTCGTTCGCGTCCTTCGCGACCGACGAGGACCTGATCGCCTTCACCGAGGACGAATTGCCCGGGGAGAGAGTCAATCTGGGCAGTACGCCGGTCGCGGCCTACCGCGGCAACACCGAGCAGGCGGTGGCTGATCTGCGCCAGTACGTCGCGGACGGGCAACGGGTGCTGATCGTCACCGAAGGTCCGGGGCTGGGGCGGCGGATCACCGAAGTGTTGGCCGAGCACGACCTCGCCACGCGTGGGCTCACGGAGCTGTCGCCCGGTTCGATCGAACTGTCGACCGGGTGCCTCGGGCCCGGATTCGCCCTGCCCAGTAGTGAACTGGTGGTGCTCACCGAGGCCGACCTGACCGGTGGCACCGGCGCTGAGGGATCCACCAAAGACATGCGCCGGATGCCGACGAAGCGGCGCAACGTGGTGGATCCGCTCCAGCTGCGACCCGGTGACTTCGTCGTCCACGAGCAGCACGGCGTCGGCAAGTTCGTGGAGATGGTGCAACGCACCGTGCAGGGCGCCACCCGCGAATATCTGGTGCTCGAGTACGCCGCGTCCAAGCGTGGGCAGCCGGGCGATCGGCTCTTCGTGCCCACCGATCAACTCGATCAGGTCACGCGCTACGTCGGCGGCGAAGCTCCCTCGGTCAACAAACTCGGTGGATCCGACTGGCAGGCAACCAAATCCAGGGCCCGCAAACACGTCCGGCAGATCGCCGCGGAACTGATCCGCCTCTACAGCGCTCGCATGGCCACGCCCGGCTACGCGTTCAGCCCGGACACTCCGTGGCAACGCGAGTTGGAGGACGCGTTCGCCTACGTCGAGACCCCCGACCAGCTCTCCAGCATCGACGAGGTCAAGGCGGACATGGAGAAGGCCGTCCCGATGGACCGGTTGATCTGCGGGGACGTCGGCTACGGCAAGACCGAGATCGCCGTCCGCGCGGCGTTCAAGGCGGTGCAGGACGGCAAGCAGGTCGCGGTCCTGGTGCCCACGACACTGCTGGTCAAACAGCACGTGCAGACCTTCAGCGAGCGGTACGCCGGCTTCCCGGTGACGGTGAAGGCGCTGTCCCGCTTCCAGAGCGACAAGGAAGCCAAGGAGGTCATCGAGGGCCTGGCTTCCGGTGCCGTCGACATCGTGATCGGCACGCACCGGTTGCTCGGCAACGAGGTGAAGTTCAAGGACCTCGGCCTGGTCGTCGTGGACGAGGAGCAGCGCTTCGGTGTCGAGCACAAGGAGCAGCTCAAGGCCCTGCGGACCGCCGTCGACGTGCTCGCCATGTCGGCGACCCCCATCCCACGTACGTTGGAGATGGCGGTCACCGGGATCCGCGAAATGTCCACTCTCGCAACCCCGCCCGAGGAGCGCCACCCGGTCCTGACCTTCGTGGGTGCCTACCAGGAGCAGCAGGTCGCCGCCGCGATCAAGCGCGAGTTGATGCGCGAGGGTCAGGTCTTCTACGTGCACAACAAGGTGCAGTCGATCGAGAAGACCGCCTCCCGGATCCGCGAACTCGTCCCCGACGCGCGCGTCGTCACCGCGCACGGCAAGATGTCCGAGCACCGGCTCGAGGACGTCGTCGTCGACTTCTGGGAGCGGCGGGCCGATGTGCTGGTCTGCACCACCATCGTCGAAACCGGCCTGGACATCTCCAACGCCAACACGCTGATCGTCGAGAGCGCCGACCGGTTGGGGCTGTCCCAGTTGCACCAGCTGCGGGGCCGCGTGGGTCGCGGACGCGAGCGCGCCTACTCCTACTTCCTCTACCCGGGGGAGAAGCCGCTGACGGAGACGGCGACCGACCGGCTGCAGACCATCGCCAGCCACACCGACCTCGGGGCCGGGATGCAGGTGGCGATGAAGGACCTGGAGATCCGCGGCGCGGGCAACCTGCTCGGTGGCGAGCAGTCCGGGCACATCGCCGGCGTCGGCTTCGACCTCTACGTGCGCATGGTCGGCGAGGCCGTCGCCGACTTCCGCGGCGAGACAGACACCGCACCGGTGGAGATCAAGATCGAGTTGCCGGTGGACGCGCATCTGCCGCACGACTACATCCCCGGTGAGCGGCTACGGCTGGAGGCCTACAAGAAGCTGGCCACCGTCGAGGATCTGGGTGCGTTGGACGAGATCGGCGCCGAGTTGAAGGACCGGTACGGCGAGGCCCCCGAGCCGGTTCGCAACCTGTTCGAGGTGGCCCGGTTGCGCACGGTCGCGCGCAAGGCCGGTATCAGTGATGTGGCGGTGCAGGGCAAATTCGTCCGGTTCAGCCCGGTCACCCTGCGCGAGAGCCAGCAGCTGAAGTTGGAGCGGCTCTACAAGGGCACGATGGTCAAGGAAGCGATGCAGCAGATCCTGGTGCCGATGCCGCGGACCGCGCCGGTGGGTGGCGAGCCGTTGCGGGACACGGCGATCCTGCATTGGGCCACCGAACTCATCGAACAGGTGCTTTTGGCATGATGCAGGGTGTGATGGGCGCGAAGGTGAAGTTGGCGGTAGCGGCGACGATGGCGGCCGGCGCGATGGCGTTGAGCGGCTGCGGTTCCAACAGTGTGGTGCAGAACGGCTACGTGGCCGCTCGGTACGACGGCACCACCGTCACCAATGAGCAGGTGCAGGACGCCCTGATCGACGTGCGCAAGGTCAACGCCGACTTCGACTCCCAGTCCGCGGCGGTGTTCCTGGCCCTGAATCCGGAACTGTCGCAGCTGGCCGGCAAGTACGGCGTGGCCACCTCGACCGCGCAGGCCAAGGCGGCCTTCCCCGCGACGGTGAAGAACCCGTCCACCTCGGCCATCAGCGTCGTGCAGTCGAGCATGGACTTCCAGGCGCTGCGCTCCAGTGAGCAGGGTCAGCCGGCGTTGGCCAAACTGATCAGCACCGCTGACGTGCAACTGAACCCGCGCTACGGCACCTGGCAGAAGGGCGTCGGCCCGACCAGCATCGCCCCGAACTGGATCTCCGCCTCACCGTCGCCCGCCGCCTCCTGATCCGGTGCCCCGGCTGACGCTGCTGGTCACGAGTCCGCGGCTGCCCGCCGGGTTGCTGACCCGCGACGCATGGAACGCCCTGTCGAGCGCTGCCGTGGTGCGAGCCGCCGATCTGGACGACCCGACGACCGCTGCTGTCGCCGCGTCCGGGATCCCGGTCCGAGCGGGCGCCGCCGATGCGCGTGAACTGGCCCGATCGGCGTACGACGTGGTGTGGATCGGTTTCCCCAATGGTGACCCCGGTCTGACCGACGCCTTGGCGCAGGAGTTGTCCGCGCTGGATGACCCGCCCGAGGTCGAGGTGCTGGTCGGATCCTGGGATCCGCCCGGCGCCCGGCTGCTGGATGCAGTCGCGGCGATGGACGCGTTGCGGTCGCCCGGCGGCTGTCCGTGGGACGCCCAGCAGACCCACGAGTCGCTCGCGAAGTACCTGCTGGAAGAGGCCCACGAGACGGTCGAGGCGATCGAGACCGGCTCGAGCGAGCATCTCGTGGAAGAACTCGGCGACGTGTTGCTGCAGGTGCTCTTCCACTCCCGGATCGGCGAAGAAGCCGAAACCCCCTGGGACGTCGATGATGTCGCGGCCGGGCTGGTCGCCAAGCTGATCCGCCGGCACCCGCACGTCTTCGCCGACGGCGACGCGCAGACGCCCGAAGAGGTGGAGGCGGCGTGGGAGCAGATCAAGGCGGCCGAGAAACCTGAGCGCGGCGCGGACGACCTGCTGGCCGGGATCCCGGTGTCGCTGTCCAGCCTGCTGATCGCGCAGAAGGTGTTGGACCGGGCCGCTCGCCGGGGTGTCGAGGTCACGCCATCGGACGATCTGGGTGGCGCATTGCTCGCGCTGGTGGCGCAGGCCCGCGCCGACGGGGTGAGCGCTGACGCGGCGCTGCGGGACGCTCTGCGTCGGCTGTCCGCGCCCCACGACTGATCGATCAGCAACGCCTACTAATGTGATCGGGTATGACGGTCCGACTGCACTGGTTCCTGCCGACCAACGGTGACTCACGGACCGATCTGAGTCTCGGCGATGCGGTCAGCGCGGTGAGCGGCACCGTTGGTCCGCCCGGTGCTGCCCCCACAACCCGGCGTGCTCCCACCCTCGACTACCTCGGCCAGATCGCCTGTGCGGCAGAACAACTCGGCTTCGAGGCGGCACTCACCCCAACCTCCAGTGCCTGTGAGGACGCGTGGGTCACGACGGCTGCGCTCAGCCAGGTGGCACGCAAGCTGAAGTACCTCGTGGCGTTCCGACCCGGCGTACTCAGCCCCACGCTGGCCGCCCAGATGGCCGCGACGTACCAGCGGATCACCGGCGGTCGCCTCCTGCTGAACGTCGTGACGGGCGGGGAGGACGTCGAGCAGCGTCGCTTCGGTGACGCGCTGGACAAGGACGCCCGCTACGCCCGCACCGGGGAGTTCCTGCACGTCCTGCGGGAGTTGTTCTCCGGCGAGCCGGTCACCTTCCGGGGCGATCATCTGTGGGTCGAAGGCGCCGTCCTGAGTGGCGAATTGCACCGGCCCGACATCTATTTCGGCGGATCCTCCCCGGCAGCCATTGAGGTTGCTGCCCAGCACAGCGACGTCTACCTGACCTGGGGTGAGCCGCCCGAGCAGGTGACCGAGAAGCTGGACCGCGTGCGCCTGGCCGCGACGCGGTTCGACCGTGAGCCGCGGTTCGGGATCCGGCTGCATGTCATCGCCCGACCCACGGCGGACGAAGCCTGGCAGGTCGCGGACCGGATGCTCGCGGGCCTTGCACCGGAGCAGGTCGCCATGGCCCAGTCCGCGCAGTCCGGTGCCCAGTCCGAGGGCCAACGTCGGATGACCGCGCTGCACGGGGGCCGGTTGGACAAGCTGGAGATCTACCCCAACCTGTGGGCCGGCATCGGTCTGGTGCGTGGCGGTGCGGGTACGGCGCTCGTGGGCTCCTACGCCGACGTCGCCGACCGGATCGGCGAGTACCACGCCCTCGGCCTGGACGAGTTCGTCCTCAGCGGGTATCCGCACCTCGAAGAGGCGTACCACGTCGGGGAAGGTGTCCGCCCGGCGCTCGCGGCCCGCGGTCTGCTCTGACTGACTGGTCGTCGCGCACGTCTCAAAAGCCTGCTGGCCCGGTTGTTACCCACGAGTCACCCGTTAGGCTCGAAACAGCCCGTGCAACCCCTTCACACTCAGGAGATCCAGTGGCCAGCATCGACGGCATCATTGCGCGCGAAATCCTCGACTCCCGCGGCAATCCGACGGTCGAAGTGGAGGTCCTGCTCGACGACGGCATCGTGGGTCGCGCGGCGGTACCTTCCGGTGCCTCGACCGGCGCGTTCGAGGCGGTCGAGCGCCGCGATGGTGACAAGAAGCGTTACCTCGGCAAGGGCGTCCAGGACGCCGTCGACGCGGTTACCGAGGACATCGCCCCGCATCTGCTGGGTTACGACGGCAGCGAGCAGCGCCTGGTCGACCAGGAGATGATCGAGCTGGACGGCACGCCCAACAAGGGCAAGCTGGGCGCCAACGCGATCCTCGGTGTCTCGCTGGCCGTGGCCAAGGCCGCCGCGGACTCCGCTGGTCTGCCGCTGTTCCGCTACGTCGGCGGTCCCAATGCGCACCTGCTGCCGGTGCCGATGATGAACATCCTCAACGGTGGCTCGCACGCGGACTCCAACGTCGACATCCAAGAGTTCATGATCGCGCCGATCGGTGCGGCCAGCTTCCGCGAGGCACTGCGTTGGGGCGCGGAGGTCTACCACGCGCTCAAGGGCGTGCTGCACGACAAGGGCCTCGCGACGGGCCTGGGCGACGAGGGCGGTTTCGCCCCGAACCTGGAATCCAACCGGGCCGCGCTCGACCTGATCCTCGAGGCGATCAAGAAGGCCGGCTACAAGCCGGGCAAGGACATCGCCCTCGCGCTCGACGTCGCGGCCAGCGAGTTCTTCGACAAGGGCAAGTACACCTTCGAAGGCGAGAAGAAGACCGCCGAGCAGATGTCGGCCTACTACGCCGACCTGGTCGAGAACTACCCCTTGGTCTCCATCGAGGACCCGCTGAACGAAGACGACTGGGACGGCTGGAAGACCCTCACCGACCAGATCGGCGACAAGGTGCAGCTGGTCGGCGACGACCTGTTCGTCACCAACCCCGAACGCCTCGGCAAGGGCATCGACGGCGGCATCGCCAACGCGCTGCTGGTGAAGGTCAACCAGATCGGCACGCTGACCGAGACCCTCGACGCGGTCACCCTGGCTCAGTCCAACGGCTACCGCTGCATGATGTCGCACCGCTCCGGTGAGACCGAGGACGTCACCATCGCCGACCTGGCCGTTGCCACCAACTGTGGCCAGATCAAGACCGGCGCCCCGGCCCGCAGCGAGCGCGTGGCGAAGTACAACCAGCTGCTGCGGATCGAAGAGGAACTCGACGACGCCGCGGTCTACGCCGGCGCCAGCGCGTTCCCGCGCTTCAAGGGCTGAGACTGCGCGCACGCCCGGCCCGCCTCCACGAAGAGGCGGGCCGGGCGTCGTACATTTCTCTCGTGGTGAGCGCCGGTCCGACCAGTCAACGCCGTGCGGGCAAAAGCGCGTCGCGGCCATCCAGCCGACCCCGTTCCGGTACGCCGACCACGCGCCCCAGCGTGAAACCCGCCTCCGTGGCGGCACCAGCCCCAGCCCCTCGACGTACGCCTCGTTCGATGCGGCGGATGGTCGGGATCGGTGCCCTGCTGCTGTTTCTCGCGGTGCTGCTGACCCCCACGGTGCGTGGCTACCTCGGTCAGCGATCGCAGATCAACCAGGCCCAGGCGCAGGTCGATGCCCAGGAGCAGGACATCGCCAACAAACAGGCGCAGCTCAAGCAGTGGAATGACCCGAAATACGTTGAGGAGCAAGCAAAGTCGCGGCTCGGCTTCGTGAAGCCGGGGCAGACCCTGACGGTCACCGTCGATAAGGACGGCCAGGCCCGCCAGTCTGCCGGCACCGATGTCATCCCGGCCAAGCCGACCCAGCCGTGGTACGACCAACTGTGGTCTTCAGTGCAGGGCGCTGCCACTCGCAAATGACCGTCTCCGACGCAGACCTGGCTGCCGTCGAGCAGCAACTGGGTCGCACCCCTCGTGGCGTCGTCGCGATCGCGGCGCGCTGCCCGTGTGGCTGCCCGGCCGTGGTGCGCACGCTGCCGCGACTGCCCAACGGCACCCCGTTCCCGACCACCTTCTACGCGACGTGTCCCCGGCTGACCGGCGCGATCAGCACCCTGGAAGCCAGTGGCCTGATGCGCGAGATGTCGCAGCGCCTGCAGGAGGATCCCGAACTGTCGGCCGCGTATCGCCGGGCGCACGAGGACTATCTGCGTCGCCGCGCCGAGTTGGGTGAGGTCCCTGAGATCGACGGCATCTCAGCCGGCGGTATGCCCGATCGCGTCAAGTGTCTGCACGTCCTGGTCGCACACTCCCTAGCCGTCGGGCCGGGGATCAACCCGCTGGGTGACGAAGCCCTGGCCGCGTTGCCGCAGTGGTGGGCGAACGGTTGCTGCGGCGTTCAGGGTTAGCCGCCACTCGTCGTACGCTAAGCGCGCCCTCGTAGCCCAATCGGCAGAGGCAGGCGACTTAAAATCGCTCGAGTGCGGGTTCGAGTCCCGTCGAGGGCACCAAGACCTCCTTACTCGACGCGCACGAAGGTAGTTGAGCCGCTGTGCCAGGTGAGCAAATCAGGCGGGGTGTCTGACCCGACTCGTGCCACTTGAGCGGGATTTCGCGGTCGGCGAGTCATCGGTGCTGGTCAGGGCGTTGCGGTTGCAGGTTTTGACACACTAATCGGGCCGATATTCTGGGGTCGTGGTGTTCGTGCGGAAGGTCAAGACCGCCTCGGGCGCGACCGCCGTGCAGATCGCGCAGCGCGTCGATGGACGCGACAAGGTGCTGGAACACCTCGGCTCTGCGCACACCGCCCAAGAGCTAGCGGTGCTGGTGCAGGTTGCTCGGCAGCGTCTTCACCCCGGGCAGGGCGAACTGGACCTGAGCGCTGGAGCTGTCCCGGCTGGTCAGGGCGTGATTACCGGCAAGACCAGCGCCGTCCTGTGGGAGGTCCTGTCGCAGGCCTACACCGCCTTGGGGTTCGACGCGCTCGGCGATGCCGCGTTTCGGGAGTTCGTGTTGGCCCGGATCATCGAACGACCTCCAAAGCGGACACGGTGCGTGTCCTGGACGAGATCGGCGTCGAACACGCGTCGCTGCGCACGATGTTCCGCTCCCTGAAACGCTGCGCCAGCGCCGAGTACCGCGACACCCTGGCGACTGCGTGCTTCGAACACGCCACTACCGCAGGAGATCTCAGCTTGTGCCTGTACGACGTGACCACGTTGTATTTCGAAGCTGAGCAGGAAGACGACCTACGCAAGGTCGGATACTCAAAAGAACGCCGGGTCGATCCACAAATCGTGGTCGGGTTGCTGGTGGACCGCCAAGGGTTCCCGTTGGAGATCGGCTGCTATGAGGGCAACCAGGCCGAGACCGCCACGATCGTGCCGATCGTGACCCAGTTCCAAGAGCGGCACGGCCTGGCCGACATGGTGGTGGTCGCCGACGCCGGCATGTTATCGGCGGAGAACCTGGGCAAGCTCGATGAGGCGAACCTGCGGTTCATCGTCGGCTCCCGGGTCGTCAAAGCCCCCGGTGACCTGGCTAAGCACTTCCACTGGCGCGGGGATGCGTTCGCTGATGGGCAGGTCATCGACACCATCACCCCACGGCGGGTCAGCGCCGCAGCGAAGGCGGAGAACGACCCCAACAAAGCCGCCGAACCGGTGTGGGACCGGCAGGACAATCCGTTGTCGTGGCGGGCGGCGTGGGCGTACTCCCGTAAACGCGCTGTCCGGGACGCCAAGACGTTGACGATCCAGCAGCAACGCGCGCAGGCCGTGGTCGATGGGGAACGGGCACCCAAAAAGCCCCGGTTCGTCAAAACCATCGACGGCGCAACCGAATTGGATCAATCAGGTTTGGATCGGGCTCGGCGCTTGGTCGGGTTGAAGGGCTACGTCACCAACATCCCCAACGCCACGATGCCCGCAGCCGAGGTGATCGCGAAGTACCACGACCTGTGGCAGGTAGAAGCCTCGTTCCGGATGTCCAAAACCGACCTGAGAGCCCGGCCGATCTTCCATGACGACCGCGACGCCATCGAAGCCCACCTGACCATCGTGTTCGCCGCCCTCGCGATCAGCCGACACCTCCAGCAGCAGACCGGGATCAGCATCAAAAGTATCGTGCGAACCCTGCGCCCGTTGCAGCAGATCACCGTGCGAATCGCCGGTCACCAGCACGTCGCCGCCGATCCGCTCAACCCACTCGCGGCCGAGATTCTCGCTGCGACTGGCACAACCTGGCCGACACACTAAATTGGCACGAGTCGGGAGGGCACCAAGACCTCCTTACTCGACGCGCACGAAGGTAGTTGAGCCGCTGTGCCAGGTGAGCAAATCAGGCGGGGTGTCTGACGGGAGTCGAACCCGCTAGCAGCTGGGCCACATCTATGCCGCGTTGGTGTTCGCACAGCCTCCCCGGCAAGACTACGAATTTAGATTCTCCCGGAGAGCTAAGGTGCTAGTCCGCGCTATAGGTGTCATCGGTTTCCTCAAGGTAGTAGCGATTATCTCCGATCGTGACGCAAATCGGTTTACTCACTCCGAATCGTGATGTTCAGGATGAACCAATCTGCTTGATTTCCCGTAGATTCCAACGCTCGTCAGTCCAATGCAGGATATACCGTGCCAAGCTGTCGTCTGAGGGAAGATCGATTACGTGTTTGCCAGAGGCATCGTAGACGTTCATCTCGTCGAGTACGTACTGTCCTTCTATAATTACCGTGTCTCCATTGGAGGAGACTACTGTTGGATTACGTAAGGATATGCTCCCGTTCTTCACATGCCAGCCGTGGTCATGCAAAACCCCAATCTTGCTCGCCATCCCGTTGCATCCGCTGCACGTGTCCTCACCCCAGCCTGCAAGGCGCAAATTGTCGGGCGTAGGAGAGTGAAACGCACGGTTGAGCGCGGCGATATAGCTAGCTACAAAGGCCAGAGCGCTAGCGTCGTCCCGGACGGTGGCGTCCGTTGGGAGACTTGCCGGTGGGCCCGTTGGCGGGGGCGGGTCATAGATTCCATCGCTCGTGCTCGATCCCGCAGATGCAGATGGACTCGCTGTGGTGCGCGTACTGTTCGATCCCGCGGATGCACTGGTCGGGTGGTTCTGTCGTGCTGGTTCGAGGCTGCATCCCCCGATGGCTGTCGCCATCGCCACTAAGGCTAGGGCGGCAGCGCCTACCTGCCGGTTCATGAGCATTGCCTGACTCCTGGGTAAGGTGGGTGAGCGAGCGCCTATCGGAGAAACTGCGCGAAATTTGTTGCGTACGCCTCCTTGCCCAAGCGGTTCGGGTGAAAGGACTCGCCCAATCGGTCACTGATTCCATTGATCCACTCGTCGGCCGAACAAACAGCGTGACCACTGTATGACGCGCGCACATCCACAACTCCTAAACCGTGTGCGGCAGGCGTGACCTCGCTGACGTGCATGCCTCTATGGTTGACGGCGGCCCGGTCGAGAAGTGGACGGGGATGAACGGGGTGGATCACTGGGTGACGGGCGGTGCTCTTGCGGCCGCCGCACTGACCTTGGCCGCCGCATTCGTCACTGCGATGCTGAGCTGGGGCGCGTTCACCACCAGCTGGAACGACGACCGACGCAGGGAGAACCCGGCGGTCCAGGGTGCGACGAACGAGCGGGGACTGGTTTCAGGAACCGCTGCGACCTTCTTGCTCGTCGGGTTGGCGCTAACCGCATCCAGTGGGGTGGTGACGCCTTTGGTGTACCAATGGACGGTCCACACCACTACCGCAGTCGCCAATTAGCGACCCGGATCGTTAGCGGTTTCGCCTAGGCATGGAAGGCGCCCCGATCTGGGTCCGATCAAGGGGTGCCTGGGCCGTCGTTACCTGGCAGGCTGGGGCGCACCGCCGCAAAGGAGCCCGGCCATGCCGAAGATCGTGCCCTGCATCTGGTTCGACAACGACGCCGTCGGCGCCGCCGAACTCTACGTTTCGCTCCCGACTCGTGCCACTTGAGCGGGATTTCGCGGTCGGCGAGTCATCGGTGCTGGTCAGGGCGTTGCGGTTGCAGGTTTTGACACACTAATCGGGCCGATATTCTGGGGTCGTGGTGTTCGTGCGGAAGGTCAAGACCGCCTCGGGCGCGACCGCCGTGCAGATCGCGCAGCGCGTCGATGGACGCGACAAGGTGCTGGAACACCTCGGCTCTGCGCACACCGCCCAAGAGCTAGCGGTGCTGGTGCAGGTTGCTCGGCAGCGTCTTCACCCCGGGCAGGGCGAACTGGACCTGAGCGCTGGAGCTGTCCCGGCTGGTCAGGGCGTGATTACCGGCAAGACCAGCGCCGTCCTGTGGGAGGTCCTGTCGCAGGCCTACACCGCCTTGGGGTTCGACGCGCTCGGCGATGCCGCGTTTCGGGAGTTCGTGTTGGCCCGGATCATCGAACGACCTCCAAAGCGGACACGGTGCGTGTCCTGGACGAGATCGGCGTCGAACACGCGTCGCTGCGCACGATGTTCCGCTCCCTGAAACGCTGCGCCAGCGCCGAGTACCGCGACACCCTGGCGACTGCGTGCTTCGAACACGCCACTACCGCAGGAGATCTCAGCTTGTGCCTGTACGACGTGACCACGTTGTATTTCGAAGCTGAGCAGGAAGACGACCTACGCAAGGTCGGATACTCAAAAGAACGCCGGGTCGATCCACAAATCGTGGTCGGGTTGCTGGTGGACCGCCAAGGGTTCCCGTTGGAGATCGGCTGCTATGAGGGCAACCAGGCCGAGACCGCCACGATCGTGCCGATCGTGACCCAGTTCCAAGAGCGGCACGGCCTGGCCGACATGGTGGTGGTCGCCGACGCCGGCATGTTATCGGCGGAGAACCTGGGCAAGCTCGATGAGGCGAACCTGCGGTTCATCGTCGGCTCCCGGGTCGTCAAAGCCCCCGGTGACCTGGCTAAGCACTTCCACTGGCGCGGGGATGCGTTCGCTGATGGGCAGGTCATCGACACCATCACCCCACGGCGGGTCAGCGCCGCAGCGAAGGCGGAGAACGACCCCAACAAAGCCGCCGAACCGGTGTGGGACCGGCAGGACAATCCGTTGTCGTGGCGGGCGGCGTGGGCGTACTCCCGTAAACGCGCTGTCCGGGACGCCAAGACGTTGACGATCCAGCAGCAACGCGCGCAGGCCGTGGTCGATGGGGAACGGGCACCCAAAAAGCCCCGGTTCGTCAAAACCATCGACGGCGCAACCGAATTGGATCAATCAGGTTTGGATCGGGCTCGGCGCTTGGTCGGGTTGAAGGGCTACGTCACCAACATCCCCAACGCCACGATGCCCGCAGCCGAGGTGATCGCGAAGTACCACGACCTGTGGCAGGTAGAAGCCTCGTTCCGGATGTCCAAAACCGACCTGAGAGCCCGGCCGATCTTCCATGACGACCGCGACGCCATCGAAGCCCACCTGACCATCGTGTTCGCCGCCCTCGCGATCAGCCGACACCTCCAGCAGCAGACCGGGATCAGCATCAAAAGTATCGTGCGAACCCTGCGCCCGTTGCAGCAGATCACCGTGCGAATCGCCGGTCACCAGCACGTCGCCGCCGATCCGCTCAACCCACTCGCGGCCGAGATTCTCGCTGCGACTGGCACAACCTGGCCGACACACTAAATTGGCACGAGTCGGGTTAGCGGTTTCGCCTAGGCATGGAAGGCGCCCCGATCTGGGTCCGATCAAGGGGTGCCTGGGCCGTCGTTACCTGGCAGGCTGGGGCGCACCGCCGCAAAGGAGCCCGGCCATGCCGAAGATCGTGCCCTGCATCTGGTTCGACAACGACGCCGTCGGCGCCGCCGAACTCTACGTTTCGCTGTTCCCTGACTCGCGGATCGTCCGGACCACGGATTACCCGGGATCGACCGACGAGGGCTTGGCGGACTTCCAACTCGATCGGGCCGGCAGGGTGTTGACCGTCGACTTCGAACTCGCCGGACTGTCCTTCGTCGGTCTGAACGCCGGCCCGCAGTTCAAGCCCACGCCCGCGCTGTCGTTTATGGTCAACTTCGATCCATCGCGCGACCCGGACGCACGCGCATCCTTGGATCGGGTCTGGGCCGCGCTCGGCGACGGCGGCCAGGTGCTGATGCAGTTGGGGGAGTACCCGTTCAGCCCGCACTACGGCTGGGTCAATGACAAGTACGGCGTGAGCTGGCAACTCATCCTGACCAACCCCGAGGGCGACCCCCGACCGCACATCATGCCCAGCTTCCTGTTCAGCGGCGCGGTCACGGGCAAAGCCCAAGAGGCAATTGCCCACTGGGGCAGCCTGTTCGAGGGCTCGCACCCCGGGCAGATCGTGACCCGACCGGAGGCGGAGGGGAGCGCGGCTGCCGGATCCCTGCTGTTCGGTGACTTCACTCTCGGCGATCAGTGGTTCGTCGCGATGGATTCCCCGGTCGAGCATGCCTTCGGCTTCACCGAGGGCGTCTCGCTGATGGTCGACGCACACGGCCAAGAGGGCATCGACCACTTCTGGGCGGGCCTTTCGCATGTGCCCGAGGCCGAGCAATGCGGTTGGTGCAAGGACGAGTACGGCGTGTCCTGGCAGGTCATTCCGGACAATTTCGAGCAATTGATGAGCCGGCCGGACGCCTTCGCCACAATGATGAACCAGCACAAGATTGTCATCGACGAGTATTAAGGCAGTCCATGACCCAACCCGCGACTGAGTCCGCCCTCAACGTCGAGCACAACGGGATCAACACCGTCCCCGACGCCGAGCACAAAGGCCAACCGCGAGAGCTCTTCTGGCCGTGGTTCGCCGCGAACATCTCGGTGCTCGGCATCGCCTACGGCGCCTACCTGCTGAACTTCAAGGTCTCCTTCTGGCAGGCCGCCATCGTTGGCGTGCTTGGGATCCTGGTGTCGTTCCTGCTGTGCGGATTGGTGGCCCTGTCCGGCAAGCGCGGCCATGCACCCACGATGACGCTGTCGCGAGCAGCCTTTGGGGTCAACGGCAACCGGCTCCCTTCCTTGATCTCCTGGCTGCTCACCGTGGGCTGGGAGACCGTGCTGTGTTCGCTGGCGGTCCTGGCGACCAGCACCGTGTTCAAAGAGCTCGGCTGGAGCGACGGCAACGCCACCAAGGTCATCGCGATGGTCGTCGTGGCGGCACTGATCGTGGGCGGCGGGGTCATCGGCTTCGACTTCGTGATGAAGCTGCAGCAGTGGATCACGATCATCACCGCGGTGCTCACCATCGTCTACGTGATCCTGGTCGTCGACCAGATCGACTGGGCTACCGTCAGCGCCATACCGGCCGGGGGAGCGCCACAGGTGATCGGTGGCGCCATCTTCATGGCCACCGGCTTCGGGCTGGGCTGGGTCAACGCGGCCGGTGACTATTCGCGCTATCTGCCCAGCAGTGCCTCCAGCAAAGGCGTCGTCGGCTGGACCACCCTCGGCGGTGCGCTCGGCCCGGTGATCCTGTTGCTCATCGGCTTGCTGCTGGTCGGCTCCTCGCAGGATCTGGGCCAGGCGATCAACAACGACCCGATCGGCGCACTGGCGTCGGTCCTGCCCAACTGGTTCCTGCTGATCTTCCTGGTCGTCGCCATCCTCGGTCTGATCGGCGGCGCAGTCCTCGACATCTATTCCTCGGGCCTGGCCCTGATGAGCATCGGGGTGAAGGTCCCGCGCCCAGTCGCGGCGGGCATCGACGGCACGATCATGATCCTGGGCACCATCTACTTCGTCTTCATCGCCGACAACTTCTTCTTTCCGTTCCAGGGCTTCCTGATCACCCTCGGCGTGCCGATCTCCGCGTGGTGCGGGGTATTCCTCGCCGACTTGCTACTGCGGCGCCAGGGATACGCCTCGCGCGAGTTGTTCGATCCGAACGGCCGCTACGGCAACGTCAACTGGGTTTCCGTCGCACTGGTGGTCGTCGGTACCGCCGTCGGCTGGGGGCTGGTCACCAACACCTACGCGGGCTGGCTGCAGTGGCAGGGCTACCTCCTCGGCCCGATCGGCGGCAAGAGCGGTGACTGGGCCGGCGCCAACTTGGGCGTCGTAGCAGCGCTGCTGATCGGCTTCGTCGGTTATCTGCTGCTCGGCCGCCGCAGGGTGCAGGAGCAGGAGGCGATCCCGCTGGATGAGTCCGAGGCCAACCTGGACATCGAGGAGCCGACCCCGTGAGTGCTCGCGAGGTGCTGATGCTGATCGACATGCAGGCGGTCTTCGCCAGGCCGCCGAGCCCGTGGGCCTCGGGCCAGTACCCGGGGGCTGAACGTCACGCGCTCCGCCTGCGAGCGGCGTACCCCGATGAGCGTACGGCGATCACCCGCTACCTGCCGCCCGATCCGGTGACGGGCGCCTGGGTCCCGTACTTCGAGGCGTGGCCGTTCGCGCTTGACCCGGCGCAAGCCGACTACGAACTCATGCCCGGCTTCGAACCGCGCGGTGCCACCCTCATCGAGCGCACCACCTTCGGCAAGTGGGACGCGACGTCGCAACACGCGATGGGCGACCCCGACGCGATCGTCCTCGCGGGGGTCAGCACCGACTGTTGCGTGCTGTCGACGGCGCTCGCCGCCGCCGACGCCGGCGTCCGGGTGCGGGTCGTCGCCGACGCCTGCGCGGGGGCCAGCCCCACCGACCACCAGCGAGCGCTCGACGCGATGGCGCTCTACGCACCGCTGATCGAGATCACCGACACCGATGCCGTACTGCGCGGATCGTTACCAGCGTGAGACCGGCGAACCGGCACAGAATGGCTATGCCAAACGTTGCACCACACAGATAATGGTGTGAGCCAACGAGAAGGGATCCCGTGATGGCGAGCAATCCGGTGTTCGGCCGGTTCGACAAGGACCTGAGTAAGGGCGAGTACGCCTCGATCGGTCAACCGCAGTACGGCCAGTACGCACAGCCGCAGCAGCCCGGCATGCCGGGTGGGCAGTGGTCCCAGGCGCCGGCCGCTGGCGCAGCGGCGTACCAGCAGAACCTCGAGGACCTGTACAACTCCCCGGCGGCGACCTCGGCGCAGACCCGGCGCATGACGATGAATGACGTCATCATGAAGAGCCTCGGGCTGTTCGCAGTGTTGGTGGCGGTCGCCGCAGGTGCGTGGATCGCTATTGATCACAATCCGTCGCTGTCGGTGCCGCTGTGGATCGGCGGTGCCATCGTGGGTCTGATCCTGGTGTTCGTCATCTCCTTCAAGAAGGTTGTGTCGCCGCCGTTGATCGTGGCCTATGCCGTCGCCGAGGGTCTCTTCCTCGGTGCTGTCAGCCGCTCATTCGAGAACGTCCCCCAGTGGAGCGGGATCGTCGTCCAGGCGGTCATCGCGACGCTGTGTGTCTTCGTCGGCATGTACGCGCTGTTCTTCTCCGGCGTCATCAAGGTCACCGAGCGCTCCCGCAAGATCTTCATGATGGCGCTGCTGGGTTATGTCCTGTTCGCCGTGGTCAACGCGATCCTGGTCTGGACCGGTGTGCTGTCCGGGTTCGGGGTGGGTGGCAGCGGTCCGTGGGGCATCCTGATCAGCGTGGTCGCTGTCGGGTTGGCCGCCTACTCCCTCGCTGTGGACTTCGACTCCATCCAGCGCGGCGTCAACGCGGGTCTGCCGGAGAAGTACTCCTGGCTGATGGCCTTCGGTCTGATGGTCACCCTGGTGTGGCTGTACGTGGAGTTGCTGCGTCTGTTCGCCCGGATGCGCGACTGACCACCGACAGCGACCCCGGCGCCGAATTGGCCCGGATCGTCCGCCGCTGGCACGAGTTGCCGCAGGACCGGGCGACCGGGTTGGCGCCCACCGTGCACGACGTCACGCAGACCCTCGCCGACGAAACGGCGAGGGTCTGCGGGCGCCGGTTGATCGACGTACCCGACCTGGGACCGTCCGCGGTGGCCGACCAACTGCGGGTCATCACGTACGACGCCCTGCAGGCTGGTCTCGACCCCACCTGGCTCGCGGCACGGCTGACCGCCCTGCGCCGCACGATTGCCTGAGAAACACGATTACTTGAGAAACACGATGGGCCCGACCAAACGGTCGGGCCCATCGTCTTGTCCAGAGGTCAGCTCAGGCGTTCGTAGATGATCGCCATACCCTGGCCGCCACCGACGCACATCGTCTCCAGGCCGAAGGTGCCATCAACGGTCCGTAGGCCGTTCAGCAGCGTCGTGGTGATGCGGGCGCCGGTCGAGCCGAACGGGTGACCCAACGCAATCGCGCCACCGTGGATGTTCAGCTTGTCGTAGTCCAGCTTGAGGTCGTCGGCCGACGGCAGCACCTGCGCCGCGAAGGCCTCGTTGATCTCGTAGAGGTCGAGGTCGCTCACGCTCATCCCGGCACGCTCCAGTGCCTGGTTGACCGCACCGACCGGGCCCAGACCCATGATCTCCGGGGACAGGCCGGTGACACCGGTCGAGACGACCCGGGCCAGCGGGGTGATCCCCAACTCCTTGGCCTTGGTGTCGCTCATGACGACCAGGGCGGCGGCGCCGTCGTTCAGCGGGCAGCAGTTGCCGGCCGTCACCGTGCCGTTCTCGCGGAAGACCGGGTTCAGCGTCGAGACCTTCTCCAGCGTGACGCCGGCGCGGGGCCCGTCGTCGGTGCTGACGATGGTTCCGTCGGGCAGCGTGATCGGGGTGATCTCGCGCTCGAAGAAGCCCGCCTTGATGGCCTCCTCGGCCTTGTTCTGGCTACGGACACCCCACTCGTCCTGGCGCTCGCGGGAGACGCCACGGGAGGTGGCGACGTTCTCGGCGGTCTGGCCCATCGCGATGTAGACGTCGGGCAGCAGGCCGTCCAGCCGCGGGTCGGCCCAGGTGGCGTTGGTCTTGGCGGTCTCTTCAGTGCGGGCAATGGCCTCGGCGAAGGCCGGGTTGCGCCAGTCGTCGGCCGTGCCACCCGCACCGGAGAAGTTGGCGTAGCGCGAGACGCACTCCACACCGGCGGAGATGAAGACGTCGCCCTCACCGGCCTTGATCGCGTGCGCGGCCATCCGGGTCGTCTGCACCGAGGAGGCGCAGAACCGGTTGACGGTGGCACCCGGCACGGAGTCCAATCCGGCCAGGACCGACACCACGCGGGCCATGTTGGAGCCCTGCTCGGCCCACGGCTCGGCGCAGCCGAGATAGAGGTCGTCGATCGTGGTGGCGTCGAGCTGCGGCACCTGGCCGAGAGCGGCGCGGACGATCTGGGTGGCCAGGTCATCGGGCCGGATCGTGGTCATCGATCCCTTGAAGGCACGTCCGATCGGGGTTCGGGCGGCGGCGACGATTACTGCTTCGGTCATGGGTCCTCCGTCGTTGCAGGTGTCGGGCCGATTCTACGGCTGGGTACCGGCCGGTAGCGGGGCGGTCCCATCAGCCTCCGTGGTCGGTCCGTCGGCCGCAGTCTCCTCGGAGGTGTCCGCCGGCTCCGGTCCCGGGCCCGGGGACCGACGCAGCAGGGTCGCCCACCGGCCCCGCGAACCGTGGCCCGCTCCGTCGACCTCCGCGGCGCTCACCTCGGTTCCGGGGTGGGCCACGGCCCGTTTCGCGGCGACGCTGACCGGGCTGACCGACGGCTCGACACCCGATCCCAACCGGCTCAGCACCGGCCGGACGTTGGTGTGTTCGCCGAGGGCATCCAGCACGCTGGGCAGCAGAGCCGCCGCGACCCGGGCGTATCCCGCCGACGACGGATGGAACTGGTCGGCGGAGAACATCACCTTCGGCGTCGCCTTGAACTCCGGGCCCAACAGGTCACCCAAAGACACAGTCCGTCCACCGTGTTCGACGACGGCCACGGTCTGGGCCGCGCCGAGATCACGCGACAGCCGTTGCGCGATGAGCCGTAGCGGTTGGGCGACCGGTCGCACGACGCCCAGGTCCGGGCAGGTGCCGACGACGACCTCGGCCCCCATCGTGCGTAGTTCGTCGACCGCCTCGATCAGCGAGCGGACGGCCGCCGCTCGCGGGGTGCGCTTGGTGATGTCGTTGGCGCCCACCATGATCACGGCCAGCTGGGGCGCCGGGCCCTCGCGGACCAGGTCGAGCTGTCCGGCCAGATCCGCGGAGACCGCACCCACGACGGAGAAGTTGTGCAGCTCGACCGGGCGGCCGGCGAAGGCAGCCACGGCGGTCGCCACGATCGCGCCGACGGTCTCGTGCGGAGCGTCGACGCCGAGGCCACGGGCGGAGGAATCACCCAGGACGACCATCTGAAGGGGGTCACCCGGCCCCGCGCCGTACCGGCCGGAATCCTCCAGTCCCTCACCCCAGGGGGTGCCCACGATCCGGCGGGCCCACTTCGCTTCGCCGACCAGTACGCCCCACGCGGTGGCCACTCCGGCCGCACCCAGGCCACCGCCGTAGGCGGCCGCTGCGGCAATCTTCTGTGCTCGTCGTGCGCGTCCCATGGGTCACCTCCGCCTCCTGTGCGCGTCCTGTTGAACCTAACGCAGGAACCCGACGGTGCGGTTCCGCACCCTCCTGATGCGACACTGCCAGGGTGAGGTACGCCGAACACATCGCCGATCTGGTCGGCGACACCCCCCTGGTCAAGCTCAATCACGTCACCGATGGCATCGCCTGCACGGTCCTGGCGAAAGTCGAGTACGTCAATCCCGGCGGCTCGGTCAAGGACCGAATCGCGCTGCGGATGGTCGAAGCCGCCGAGCGCAGCGGCGCGTTGCAACCCGGCGGCACGATCATCGAGCCCACCTCGGGCAACACCGGTGTCGGGCTGGCGTTGGTTGCCCAGCGCAAGGGTTACCAGTGCATTTTCGTCTGCCCGGACAAGGTCAGCGAGGACAAGCGCAACGTCTTGAAGGCGTACGGCGCGCAGGTCGTGGTGACGCCCACGTCCGTCGCACCGGACGATCCGAACAGCTACTACTGCGTCTCCGACCGGCTCGTCCAGGAGACCCCGGGCGGCTGGAAACCCGACCAGTACTCCAACCCCGAGGGCCCCAACAGCCACTACCACTCCACGGGTCCGGAGATCTGGGCCGACACCGACGGCCGGGTCACCTCGTTCGTGGCCGGCATCGGCACGGGCGGCACGATCACCGGCACCGGCCGCTACCTGCGCGACATCTCGGCGGACCGCGAGGGCGGCCGGGTGCGCATCGTGGGCGCCGACCCGGAGGGTTCGGTCTATTCCGGCGGCACCGGCCGGCCCTATCTGGTCGAAGGCGTCGGTGAGGACATGTGGCCGCGCGCCTACGACCCGAAGGTGCCCGACGAGATCATCGCGGTCAGCGACGCGGAATCCTTCGCGATGACGCGGCGGCTGGCCCGCGAAGAAGGTCTGTTGGTGGGCGGCTCCTGCGGCATGGCGGTCGTGGCCGCGCTCAAACACGCGGCGACGTTGCCCGCCGACGCGATCGTCGTCGTACTCCTGCCCGATGGCGGACGCGGGTACCTGTCCAAGATCTTCGACGACGACTGGATGGCGTCCTACGGGTTCTTGTCGGCCGGTGAGGAGGTCAGCGTGGGTGAGGCGCTGGCCCGCAAGTCGGGCACGCTGCCGGCCCTGGTGCACACCCACCCGGCCGAAACCGTGCGCGACGCGATCATGATCCTGCGCGAGTACGCCGTGTCCCAGATGCCCGTCGTCAACGCCGAACCGCCCGTGGTCGTCGGTGAGGTCGCCGGCTCGGTGAGTGAGCGCGAACTGCTGGATGCGTTGTACGCCGGGCGCGCGCACCTGGCCGACGCCGTCGCCAAACACCTGGAACCGCCGTTGCCGCTGATCGGTGCAGGGGAGCCGGTCAGTGCCGCTCGTCAATCGCTGGAGAAGTGCGACGCTGTGATGGTGGTCGAGGACGGCAAACCGACCGGCGTGCTCACGCGCGCCGACCTGCTGTCCCTGCTGATCGACTGAGTTCGGCCAACGCCGCTTCGGCGGCGTTGAACCCGGCCATGCCGTGCACCCCACCGCCAGGCGGGGTCGCAGCCGAGCACAAGTAGAGCCCCGGGACCCCGAGCCAATAGGGGTTGGTCGTCATGCGAGGTCGGAAGACCAACTGGCGTGCCGTGTTCGCGCCAGCGCTGATGTCGCCACCGACGTAGTTGGGGTTGTACGCCGCCCACTGCACGGGGTTGATGGTCGAGCTGGCCACGATACGGTCGCGGAAGCCCGGCGCGAACCGTTCGATCTGCCGCGTGATCTGCTCGCTGGCATCTCCCGAATATCCCTGCGGCACATGGGCGTACGCATAGATGGGGTTGATCCCGTTGGCGCTTCGACCCGGATCGGCCAGGTACTGCTGGCCCAGCAGCACGAACGGCCGCTCGGGCATCGTTCCTCTGGTGGTCGCTGCCTCGGCCGTGACGATCTCTGGGGCGCTGCCGCCCAGATGGACCGTCCCTGCTCGACGCACCAGCTCATTGGTCCACGGGATGTCGCCGTCGATGGCGTAGTCGATCTTGAACGCGGCCGGCCCGTAGCGGTACGCCTCGAAGGCCCGGCGCACCCGGGGTGGCAACTGGTCGCCGACGATCTGTAGCGCTCCTGCGGGCGCGACATCCAGGACGACGACGTCCGGTCGGCGTTCGGCGATGGATCCGAGGTGATCAAGGTCAGTGATCGGCCGCCCGGTGATGACCTGGCCGCCAAGCTCCTCGAACTCGGCGACCAGGGCGCGGGCAATCGATTGACTACCGCCTTCGGCAACCGGCCAACCCACTGCGTGCGCGGCCGCCGTGAGCAAGAGGCCGACGGCGCTGGTCATCGGCCGCCGCAGGTCATCGATGGCGTGGGCGGCGGCACCGGTGAACAGCGCCCGGGCTGGGCCATCGGAGAACGCCCGTGACGCGAGCGTTGCGGGCAGCGCTGCGGCCACCCCGAAACGTCCGAGCACCAGCGGATGACGAGGTAGATGCATCACGGGCTGGAACACTTCGTCGGTCAATGGCCCGAAGTGCCGGATCGCCGGCTCGAAGATCCGCGCCCAACGGTCACCGTCCCTTCCCAGCGACTCCCGGGTCGCGGCCAGATCGCGCGTGGCCACTCCCGCTCGGCCATCGTCGAGGGGATGGGCAAGATCGATCTGCGGCCAGAGCCAGCGCAACCCGTGCCGCTCCAGGTGCAACGAGCGGAAGTACGGCGAGGCGACGCCCGTCGGGTGGAAGGCGGAGCACACGTCGTGTCGCACGCCCGGGACGGTCAGCTCTTGGGTGCGCATGCCGCCGCCGACGTCGTCGTGGCGCTCGACAACCGTGACGTGCAGCCCCGCCTGGGCGAGCCGGACGGCGGCAGCCAGACCGTTCGGGCCGCTGCCGACGACCACCGCAGACGCCGATGACTGTGCGGTCATCTTCCGAGCCTAAGCGGGTGGCGCCGATCGGCCTCTGACCTGCGGATTTGGTACCTGCGCGATCACTCGTCTAATGTCTTCCATGTCAGCCGCTGAGCGCGGCGGACAAACCCGGAGCAGGTCGCTGGGCCGAGTTGGTAACAACCGGTTCGGGGTGATATGCTGAGGGTTCTCTCGGAGCCAAGCGCGCGAGGAACGGCCAGTCGGTCGGTCTGACGCCCAAGAGTCGAGAGGCAAAACATTCGCTTGACCGAGCAGAACCCGTAAAGGGTTTCAGCTAGTCATGTCGGCGTGTTTCTTGAGAACTCAATAGTGTGTCGAGTGATTGATGCCAATTGTTTTTTGATTGGTTGTCAGTGAATGAGATTGTTGCCCAGGCTTTGTGTCTGGGTGCTCTTGTTGTTTTTGATTGCCAGTTTTGGATTGTTTGCATTTTTTTGCGGAGAGTTTGATCCTGGCTCAGGACGAACGCTGGCGGCGTGCTTAACACATGCAAGTCGAACGCTGAAGCACCAGCTTGCTGGTGTGGATGAGTGGCGAACGGGTGAGTAACACGTGAGTAACCTGCCCTTCACTTTGGGATAAGCCTTGGAAACGGGGTCTAATACCGGGTATGACTGCGCATCGCATGGTGTGTGGTGGAAAGCTTTTGTGGTGGAGGATGGGCTCGCGGACTATCAGCTTGTTGGTGGGGTAATGGCTTACCAAGGCTTTGACGGATAGCCGGCCTGAGAGGGCGACCGGCCACACTGGGACTGAGACACGGCCCAGACTCCTACGGGAGGCAGCAGTGGGGAATATTGCACAATGGGCGAAAGCCTGATGCAGCGACGCCGCGTGGGGGATGACGGCCTTCGGGTTGTAAACTCCTTTCGCCATTGACGAAGCCTTTATGGGTGACGGTAGGTGGAGAAGAAGCACCGGCTAACTACGTGCCAGCAGCCGCGGTAATACGTAGGGTGCGAGCGTTGTCCGGAATTATTGGGCGTAAAGAGCTTGTAGGCGGTTTGTCGCGTCTGCTGTGAAAGCCCGGGGCTTAACTCCGGGTCTGCAGTGGGTACGGGCAGGCTAGAGTGTGGTAGGGGAGACTGGAATTCCTGGTGTAGCGGTGAAATGCGCAGATATCAGGAGGAACACCGATGGCGAAGGCAGGTCTCTGGGCCACTACTGACGCTGAGAAGCGAAAGCATGGGGAGCAAACAGGATTAGATACCCTGGTAGTCCATGCCGTAAACGTTGGGCGCTAGGTGTGGGATCCATTCCACGGGTTCCGTGCCGTAGCTAACGCATTAAGCGCCCCGCCTGGGGAGTACGGCCGCAAGGCTAAAACTCAAAGGAATTGACGGGGGCCCGCACAAGCGGCGGAGCATGCGGATTAATTCGATGCAACGCGAAGAACCTTACCAAGGCTTGACATACACCGGAATCATGCAGAGATGTGTGAGCCTTTTTGGCTGGTGTACAGGTGGTGCATGGTTGTCGTCAGCTCGTGTCGTGAGATGTTGGGTTAAGTCCCGCAACGAGCGCAACCCTCGTTCCATGTTGCCAGCACGTGATGGTGGGGACTCATGGGAGACTGCCGGGGTCAACTCGGAGGAAGGTGGGGATGACGTCAAATCATCATGCCCCTTATGTCTTGGGCTTCACGCATGCTACAATGGCTCGTACAGAGGGTTGCGATACTGTGAGGTGGAGCGAATCCCTTAAAACGAGTCTCAGTTCGGATTGGGGTCTGCAACTCGACCCCATGAAGTCGGAGTCGCTAGTAATCGCAGATCAGCAGTGCTGCGGTGAATACGTTCCCGGGCCTTGTACACACCGCCCGTCAAGTCACGAAAGTTGGTAACACCCGAAGCCCACGGCCTAACCGGTTTTCCGGAGGGAGTGGTCGAAGGTGGGATTGGCGATTGGGACTAAGTCGTAACAAGGTAGCCGTACCGGAAGGTGCGGCTGGATCACCTCCTTTCTAAGGAGCACTCACCCGCCTGTCTTTGTGCAGGGGTCACGGGTGGAGAGAAGACGCTTGCATCACCAACACTGTCCCGGGTTGTCCGGTGGTGGGTTGTGTGGTGGGTGTTGCTCAAGGGTGGAACATCAATCATGGTGCCTCGTGACCGCGAGTGCCGGCTCGACCGACTAGTACTGAAGACCGCTGATGTGTCCTGGGGTGACCTGGGGTGTGGGTGGTGTTCGTGGAGGGTTTGGTTGTGTTGGTGGGTGTGGTGTGGGGGTGTCGGCACACTGTTGGGTCCTGAAGGAACACGTCAGGGCGCTCCTTGTTCTCCCGGTTGCGGGGGGTGGGGGTGTTCGGTGTTTTTTCTGGTGTGGCATGCATGCCACTGGTTTCGCCTGGTTGGGTGGGGTTGGTGGTGTGGTGTGTGTGTTGTTTGAGAATTGCATAGTGGACGCGAGCATCTTGTTTTTTTGTGTCTTTGTGAATTTTGGTTGCTGCCTGCCTGTTGTGGTGGGTGGTGGTCAAGTTTTTAAGGGCGCACGGTGGATGCCTTGGCACCAGGAACCGATGAAGGCCGTAGTAATCTGCGATAAGCCTCGGGGAGTCGATAAACGGGCTGATCCGAGGGTTGCCGAATGGGGGAACCCGGCTGGAGTTATGTCCAGTCACCTGCACCTGAATGTATAGGGTGTGTGGAGGGAACGCGGGGAAGTGAAACATCTCAGTACCCGCAGGAAGAGAAAACAATAGTGATTCCGTGAGTAGTGGCGAGCGAAAGCGGATCAGGCTAAACCTGCGTTGTGTGATACCTGTCAGGGGTTGCGGCGTGGGGGTTGTGGGATGCGTTGTATTGCAGCTGACACTGTGGTGGGTAGTGATAAATCGCGCGTGTAGTCGAAGCATCTTGAATGGTGCACCGTAGAGGGTGGTGGTCCCGTAGACGAAACATGTGTGACTGCCTGGACGTTTTTTCCCAAGTAGCACGGGGCTCGAGGAATCTCGTGTGAATCTGGCAGGACCACCTGCTAAGCCTAAATATTCCCTGGTGACCGATAGCGGACTAGTACCGTGAGGGAAAGGTGAAAAGTACCCCGGGAGGGGAGTGAAATAGTACCTGAAACCGTGTGCTTACAATCCGTCAGGGCCTGCCCCGTTGGGGGTTGGGTGATGGCGTGCCTTTTGAAGAATGAGCCTGCGAGTTAGTGCTCAGTGGCGAGGTTAACCCGTGTGGGGAAGCCGTAGCGAAAGCGAGTCCGAAGAGGGCGTTCATAGTCGCTGGGTCTAGACCCGAAGCGGAGTGATCTACCCATGGCCAGGTTGAAGCGCCGGTAAGACGGTGTGGAGGACCGAACCCACTTCAGTTGAAAATGGAGGGGATGAGCTGTGGGTAGGGGTGAAAGGCCAATCAAACTCCGTGATAGCTGGTTCTCCCCGAAATGCATTTAGGTGCAGCGTCACGTGTTTCTTGCCGGAGGTAGAGCTACTGGATGGCTGATGGGCCTCACCAGGTTACTGACGTCAGCCAAACTCCGAATGCCGGTAAGTGAGAGCGTGGCAGTGAGACGGCGGGGGATAAGCTTCGTCGTCGAGAGGGAAACAGCCCAGATCACCAGCTAAGGTCCCTAAGCGTGTGCTAAGTGGGAAAGGATGTGGAGTTGCTGTGACAACCAGGAGGTTGGCTTAGAAGCAGCCACCCTTTAAAGAGTGCGTAATAGCTCACTGGTCAAGTGATTCCGCGCCGACAATGTAGCGGGGCTCAAGCACACCACCGAAGCTGTGGCAATCACACATTTCCCCAGCCGTCACTCGATGATGGTTCAGGGGTGTGGTTGGGTAGGGGAGCGTCGTGTCACCAGTGAAGTCCCGGTGTGAACCAGGGGTGGAGGTGACACGAGTGAGAATGCAGGCATGAGTAGCGAATGACGGGTGAGAAACCCGTCCGCCGAATAACCAAGGGTTCCAGGGTCAAGCTCATCTGCCCTGGGTAAGTCGGGACCTAAGGCGAGGCCGACAGGCGTAGTCGATGGACATCCGGTTGATATTCCGGAACCGGCGAAGGACCGCCCATATCGAGGCGAGGGATGCTAACCACCCAAACCAGTCACGTTCTGTCACCTTCGGGTGGTGGTGTGGTTGGGGAGCGTGGGACCCGATCTCGTAGTAGGTAAGCAAGGGAGTGACGCAGGAAGGTAGCCTCCGCGTGGCGATGGTTGTCCACGTCTAAGAGCGCAGCCCGATCGGTAGGCAAATCCGCCGATCATGAGGGTGAGGCTTGATAGTGACCACGAATGTGGGAAGTAGGGTGATCCTATGCTGCCTAGAAAAACTTCTAGCGAGGTCCGAGCCGCCCGTACCCTAAACCGACTCAGGTGGTTAGGTAGAGAATACTAAGGCGATCGAGTGAATCGTGGTTAAGGAATTCGGCAAAATGCCCCCGTAACTTCGGGAGAAGGGGGGCCCCAACCCTGAAGCTATTTACTAGCTAGGGGGGAGGGCCGCAGAGACCAGGGAGAAGCGACTGTTTACTAAAAACACAGGTCCGTGCGAAGAAGTAATTCGATGTATACGGACTGACGCCTGCCCGGTGCTGGAACGTTAAGGGGACCGGTTAACACGTAAGTGTGAAGCTGAGAACTTAAGCGCCAGTAAACGGCGGTGGTAACTATAACCATCCTAAGGTAGCGAAATTCCTTGTCGGGTAAGTTCCGACCTGCACGAATGGCGTAACGACTTCTCCACTGTCTCAACCGCGAACTCGGCGAAATTGCACTACGAGTAAAGATGCTCGTTACGCGCAGCAGGACGGAAAGACCCCGGGACCTTTACTATAGCTTGGTATTGGTGTTCGGTACGGCTTGTGTAGGATAGGTGGGAGACTATGAAGCCGCCACGCTAGTGGTGGTGGAGTCAACGTTGAAATACCACTCTGGTCGTTCTGGGCTCCTCACCTCGGACCATGATCTGGTTCAGGGACAGTGCCTGGTGGGTAGTTTAACTGGGGCGGTTGCCTCCCAAAGAGTAACGGAGGCGCCCAAAGGTTCCCTCAGCCTGGTTGGCAATCAGGTGTTGAGTGTAAGTGCACAAGGGAGCTTGACTGTGAGACAGACATGTCGAGCAGACACGAAAGTGGGGACTAGTGACCCGACGGTGGCTTGTGGAAGCGCCGTCGCTCAACGGATAAAAGGTACCCCGGGGATAACAGGCTGATCTTGCCCAAGAGCTCATATCGACGGCATGGTTTGGCACCTCGATGTCGGCTCGTCGCATCCTGGGGCTGGAGTAGGTCCCAAGGGTTGGGCTGTTCGCCCATTAAAGCGGTACGCGAGCTGGGTTTAGAACGTCGTGAGACAGTTCGGTCCCTATCCGCTGCGCGCGTAGGAAACTTGAGGAGACCTGTCCCTAGTACGAGAGGACCGGGATGGACGAACCTCTGGTGTGTCAGTTGTCCCGCCAGGGGCACCGCTGATTAGCTACGTTCGGAAGTGATAACCGCTGAAAGCATCTAAGCGGGAAGCACGCTCCAAGATCAGGTTTCCATCACCAACACGGTGTGAAGGCTCCCAGCTAGACGACTGGGTTGATAGGCCGGACGTGGAAGCACAGCAATGTGTGGAGCTGACCGGTACTAATAAGCCAACAACTTGACCACACAACACCCCTTCAACGGTTGTGCGGCATCAACACCAAAACCACTGAGAACACACTTGACAACTGACTGCTTGCGTCCACTATGCGAATCTGAAACAACACCCCACACACAACAAATGAAAGCATTGTTGTGTACGGCGTAACAGTTTCACCCAGTTACGGCGGTCATAGCGAAGCGGGAAACGCCCGGACACATCCCGAACCCGGAAGCTAAGCCCTTCAGCGCCGATGGTACTGCACCCGTGAGAGTGTGGGAGAGTAGGACACCGCCGAACAACCATTCAAACCCTTTCAGGGCCACCCCACGGTGGCCCTGAAAGCATTTACGGACCCAAATTCGGTGGACCCCCGGGATCCGTAGAGCGCACGTGCAGAGTGATGTGGCAGGCTGGGCGTCTTATGGCAAGCACCGTCACTGGGGTCGCATCGTCGCGACCCGCACCCCCGGCTAAGCCGCATCCCGCACGGCAGGCGCACGATCGCAACTCCTGGCGGGAGGTAGTAGCCCGCTGGGTCGGCCGGCTGCTGATGATCGCAGCGGTCTGGTCCCTGATTACCATTCCGCTGCGTGGATCGGTCTTCGCCGAATTCGGTGCCGACCTTCTGGGCCTGCTGAACATCCCCGCCGAACCCAGTTTCTTCATGGCCGGTTTCTTGGCCGTGCTGGCCGGGGGTGTACGCCGGCGGTTGCGCGCGGCGTACATCTGGTTGGTTGCGCTCTCGGCGGTGTCGGTGGCGGCATCGATCGCTCTGGTGGTCCGGTCCCAGGACCGCCCGGATTTCGTCGATGACCTGCGGCTGCGCGGCCTGGCGCACGAGTACGCGGTCTTCCGGACCGGTCCAGTCGCCTCAGTGATCGCTCTGATCATCGGACTGGCTGCCTTTGCCATCCTGCTGAGCTGTCGTAAGCAATTCCCTGCTCGGCTCAGTAAGAACGCGGTCGGGGCGGCTATCGGGGTGCTGATCGGCGGACTGTTCTTTTCGTTCGCGGTGACCTTCCTGCTCACCCTGCAATTCCACGGCACCCTTCACACGGTCGGCGAGAAGTTGCTGTGGTCGGCACGATCGACGTTCGGCATCGACTCCAACCCCGCTAACTCCGCCATCCTCAACGGTCACAGCGGTCTGCCCTGGGTGTACGGACTGGCGGGCGTCCTGTCCGCGCTCGCCCTGCTGCTGGCGCTGCTGGTTTTCTATCGCTCGGGCCGACAAGCCGAAGCGATCTCCGCCGACGATGAGCTGCACGTGCGTCGTCTCCTGTTGGAGTACGGCGAGGACGATTCGCTGGGCTACTTCGCCACCCGCCGGGACAAGAGTGTGCTGTTCTCCCACGATGGACTGGCCGCCGTCACCTTCCGTAACGAGGGCAGCGTGAGCCTGGCCAGTGCGGACCCGATCGGACGGCACGACTCGTGGGCCGACGCCGTCGATCTGTGGATCAAGCAATGCCGGGATACCGGTCGTTATCCCGCCGTGCTGTCGTCCTCCGAACGCGGCACCATGACCTACAAAGCGGCCGGTTTGCGGACCTTCCCGCTCGGCGACGAAGCCATCATCTCGGTGGAACGGTTCAATCTGAACGGTCCGGCCATGCGCCCTGTGCGCCAAGCAGTCCGCCGGGTGGAGCGGGCCGGCTACACCACGCAGGTGCGTCGGCACAGTGATCTCAGCCCTGACGAACTGGCGCTGATCGCCAAGCTGGCCGAGGAATGGCGCGGCGAGGAAACCGAGCGTGGATTCTCCATGGCTCTCAACCGGTTGGGTGACCCGGCCGACGGCCGCTGCCTGATCATCACCGCGCACGATACGACCGGGACGATCCGTGGCTTCCTGTCGTTTGTGCCGTGGGGCAGCAGGGGCGTTTCCCTCGACCTGATGCGCCGGGACCGGGCCGCCGAGAACGGCCTGAACGAGTACATGGTGTCCTGCCTGGTTGACGCGGCGCCAAAACACGGCATCCGGCGGATCTCGCTGAACTTCGCCGTGTTCCGGGAAGTCTTCAGCAACGCCGACCAGGTCAGTGCCGGTCCGGTCACCAAGGTCACCGACGCCGCACTCGGGTACGCATCGAAATTCTTCCAACTCGAAACGCTGTACCGCAGCAACGACAAGTACCAACCGGACTGGGTGCCGCGTCTGCTGTGTTACGACCCGGCGCTGACCGTGGCCCGTGCCGGTCTGGCGATGGGTACCGCCGAAGGGTTCGTGCCGGTTCTCGGCCCCCGGTTCCTGGTTGGACAGCGGCTGGCATCGGATCAGGAGCAGCGCTCGGAACCTGACTTCGTCGCGAAGGTGCGGGCCCAGGAGCAGGAACTGCTGGCCGCTAGGGCACCGGAGCCAGTGCTCAACGAGCAGCAGCGCGTCCGTCGCGACAAGATGGCCGCGTTGGAGACCGAGGGCCTGCAACCGTATCCGGTGTCAGTGCCACGCACCCACCGTGTCGCCGATCTTCTGCAGCAGTATGTCGACCTACCGGCTGACCAGATCACCGACGAAACGGTTTCCATTGCCGGCCGGATCCGGGCGGTGCGGGATTTCGGTGGGGTGGTGTTCGCCGTACTCGATGATGAGGCGGCCCGGATCCAGGTGATGGTCACCGAGGACGGGACGCCCGACCAGGCTCGCTGCTCGTGGCGGTCAGCCACCGATCTGGGTGATCTGGTGAGTGTCACCGGCCGGATCGCTACCTCCCGCACAGGTGAGTTGTCGGTGCTGCTGGACTCCTGGCAGCTGGCTGCCAAGTGCCTCTCGCCGATCCCCACCTTGGGCACCACTCTCAGCGACGACCTGCGGGCCCGACAGCGGACCCTGGAACTACTGTCCGATCCGCTCGCGATGGAGGTGCTGAAGAAGCGCTCGATCGGGGTGCGTTCGATGCGTAAGACCCTGCAGGACAGTGATTTCCACGAGGTGGAGACCCCGATACTGCAGACCGTGCACGGTGGGGCCAACGCGCGGCCGTTCACGACCCACATCAACGCCTACGACATGGACCTCTACCTGCGGATCGCTCCCGAGCTGTTCCTGAAACGGCTCGCGGTGGGCGGGATGCAGCGGGTCTTCGAGCTGGGACGCAACTTCCGCAACGAGGGCGTCGATGCCACCCACAACCCGGAGTTCACCTCGTTGGAGGCCTACCAGGCGTACGCCGACTACAACGTGATGCGCGAACTGGCCCGTGAGGTCATCATCAATGCGGCCATTGCGATCCATGGGTCGCCGGTCGCGTCCCGCAAGCGGGACGACGGCACCGTTGAGCTGGTCGACCTGTCCGTGCCGTGGCCGGTGAAGCCGGTATACCAGGCGGTGTCCGAAGCGGTCGGTGTCGAGCTGACGACGGCTACGCCGCGGGAACAAATCGTGGCTGTGTGCCGTGACAAGGGCCTTGAGCTGGACGACCGGATGACGGCCGGGCAGTTGATCGCGGAGCTGTACGACGAGTTCGTCGAAGGGCAGACCACGTTCCCGACCTTCTACACCGACTTCCCGGTGGAGACCTCGCCGCTGACCCGGGTGCACCGCACCGACCCGAAACTGTCAGAGCGGTGGGATCTGGTCGCGTGGGGTGCGGAACTGGGCACTGCCTACAGCGAACTCATCGATCCCATTGATCAGCGGCGCCGGTTGACCCAGCAGTCGCTGGCTGCGGCAGCCGGTGACCTGGAGGCCATGGAGGTCGATGAGGACTTCCTGCGATCGCTGGAGCTCGGTCTGCCGCCGACCGGTGGGCTCGGCCTGGGCGTGGACCGGGTGATCATGATGATCGTCGGCGAGCAGATCAAGGCGACGTTGGCCTTCCCGTTCGTGAAGCCTCGTACGATCAACGGGTGACCCGCCCGCTCATCGGTCTGACCAGCTACCACGACACCGTCTCCCGCGGTGTCTGGGTCGACCAGGACTCGGCGTACCTGGGCTACTCCTATGTCGCGAAAGTCGCTGCGGCTGGCGGCATCCCGCTGCTGATCCCGCCCGTCGACGGCGCGGATGAGGACTGGGCGCGCGGCGTACTGGAAGCTCTGGACGGTCTGGTGCTCAGCGGCGGGGAGGATGTCGCGGCAGCGCGTTACGGTCAGGATCCACATCCGGCCGCCCAGGAACCCCACGCGCAGCGCGACGACTGCGAGCTGTTGCTGGCGCGGGTCAGTCGCGATGTGAACCTGCCCGTGCTCGGCATCTGCCGGGGGATCCAGGTGATGGCGGTGGAAGCCGGTGGAACGTTGATCCAGCATCTGCCGGATGAGTATCCCACCATCGACCACCCCTCTGCCGGAGGCGTCTTCGGGTCTCACCCGGTGCAGATCGAGCCCGGGTCGATACTGTATGAACTGCTCGGTGCCCGGGTGGAGGTGCCGACCTATCACCATCAGGCGGTGCAGACCGCGCCCGGCTATCAGGTCGTGGCACGTTCCGACGACGGGGTGGTCGAGGCAATGGTCGATCCGGCCGCGCGTTGGCGCGTTGGGGTGCAGTGGCATCCGGAGGAGGCGGCCGATCTGCGGATCTTCGAAGCGTTCGTAGCGGCGGCTACTGGAAGTCGCGCGACTGCGTGACCACGCTGATCGGCAACGCCTCGATCCGGTCCGCCACCACATTGGTGACCCCCTCCGGCGTGCGCTCCAGGATCCCGCGGATCACCATCGCTGGCGCGGTCCGGGCAGTACGCCGGTAGCGCTGCCAAACCCCTTTGCTGACAACCACATTCGCTAGTCCGGTCTCGTCCTCCAGGTTGAGGAAGGTGATCCCGCTGGCGGTAGCGGGTCGTTGCCGGTGGGTGACGACGCCGGCGACCCGGATGCGTCGACCGGGCTCGGCGGTGGCCAGATCGGTGACCCGGAGGACTCCGTCTTTGACCAATCCGTCGCGGGCGTGCCGCATCGGATGGTCGACCGGGCTGATCCCCGTCGACTGCAGGTCGTGGATCAGCACCTCACCGGTCGTGAGTTCTGGGAGCAGCGGCGGCTGATAGGCCTGCTGCACGGGCAGCTGATCACTGCGTACGCCGGCCGTAGCCCCTGCCTGCCACAATGCTTCGCGACGGGTCCCGGCGATCGGTTCCAGAGCCCCGGATAGTGAAAGGGCTTCCAGCTGATCGGTTTCCAGGTGGCAGCGCCGAGACAGATCGGCCATGTCAACGAAGGGTCGCCGGGCTCGTTCGGCCACGATCCGCTGTGCCAGATCGGCACCAATGGCGCTGATGTCCGCCAGACCCAGCCGCACGGCGTACCCGCAATCTCGTCGGTGACTGGCTGAGTCGTCCGGTGCGTCCGGATCGAACGGCGGCATGGTGGTGGGATCGGCATCGTGGCGGCAGGCCTCCCGGCCAGGTCGGTGGGCGCCGGTCCGTTCCAGGTCGGCGTACACCCCGGAGCGCACGATGCACGGGCTGAGCACTTCGACCCCGTGCCGGCGCGCATCGTGGGTGAGGGTCTGCGGCGAGTAGAAGCCCATCGGTTGGGCGCGCAGCAGACCGGCGAGGAACGCGGCCGGGTAGTGCAGTTTGAGCCAGGAGCTGGCGTAGACCAGCACCGCGAAGCTGAGAGCATGCGACTCGGCGAAGCCGAAGTTCGCGAAGGCCTCGATCTTGGTGTAGATCTCGCTCGCCACTTCGTCGGACAGGCCGTTGGATCGCATTCCGGCGTAGAGCTTCTCGCGCAGGGCATCGATCCGCTCGACGCCTCGTTTGGAACCCATCGCGCGGCGCAACAGGTCGGCGTCGGCCGGTGAGCAGTTGCCCACCGCCATCGCCATCTGCATCAACTGCTCCTGGAAGAGCGGTACGCCGAGGGTGCGTTGCAGGACCGGCTCCAATAACGGGTGGGCGTAGGTGACGGGTTCCTCACCGGTGCGGCGGCGGATGTAGGGATGGACCGCGCCGCCCTGGATCGGGCCGGGACGGATGAGGCCGATCTCGACGGCCAAATCGTAGAAGCAGCGTGGTTTCAGCCGGGGCAGGGTGCCGATCTGGGCCCGGCTCTCCACCTGGAAGACGCCGATCGAGTCCGCCCGGCAGAGCATGTCGTAGACACCCGGCTCCTCTTTGGGGATCGTCTCGATCCGCCAGGTCTCGCCCAGATGCTGCGCGGTCAGGTCGAAGGTGTGTTGCACGGCGGCCAGCATTCCCAGGCCGAGCAGATCGAATTTCACCAGACCCATCCACGCGCAGTCGTCCTTGTCCCATTGCAGGACAGTGCGATCGGCCATCCGGGCCGGCTCGATGGGGCACACCTCGCTGACCGGGCGGTCGGTCAGCACCATGCCACCGGAGTGGATGCCCAGGTGCCGGGGGAAGCTGAGCACCTGGGTGGCCAGGTCGACCACCTCGGCGGGGATGTCGTGGTCGCCGCTGCTGACCTCGGCGCCCCACCGTTCGACCTGACGGGAATAGGCATCCTGCTGACCCTGGCTGTGCCCCAACGCTTTGGCCATGTCGCGGACGGCGTTCTTGGGGCGGTAGGTGACCACGTTGGCGACCTGGGCCGCGTTACGCCGGCCGTACCGGCGGTAGACGTACTGGATCACTTCCTCGCGGCGGCGGGAGTCGAAGTCCACGTCGATGTCCGGTGCTTCCTCGCGCAACTCGGACAGGAACCGCTCGAACGGCAGCCCGTAGTAGATCGGGTCGATCACGGTGATCCCGAGGACGTAGCAGACCGCTGAGGCCGCAGCGCTGCCTCGTCCCTGGCACAGGATGCCGCCGCGGCGGGCGAACTGCACGATGTCGTTGACGATCAGGAAGTAGCCGGGGAAGTCTTTGCGCTCGATCACGTCCAACTCGCGTTCCAACCGGGCCTTCGCCTCCGCGCTGAGGGTCGGCCATACCCGCGCTGCACCTCGCCAGGTCAACTCCCGCAACCAGGACATCGGCGTATGACCCTGTGGCACATCCTGTTTCGGAAGGCGGGGACTGGCCGCGCGCAACGGGAACGCGCACTCGTCGGCGATCTCGACGGTGCGTTCGATGGCACCAGGAAACCGGGCAAAGCGACTCAGCAACTCGGCGCCGCTCTTGAGGTAGGCCTGGCCATGGGCGGGCAGCCAGCCGTCCAACTCCTCCAGACTGCGCCGGGAGCGCACCGCCGCCAGGGCGGTGGCGATCCGGAACTGCTCCGGGGTGGCGTAGTGCACCGCGTTGGTCGCCACGACCGGTGTGTTGGTGACCGCGGCAACCTGCGCCAACTGGTCGCAGCGCACCGAATCGGCGGGCGAGCCGTGATCGGTCAACTCCACGAAGACGTTTCCGGCCCCGAAGTGCTCCTGCAGGACGGCGACCTCGCGGGCAGCGGCCTCGATTCCGTCGCGATCGAGGGCTCGTCGGACAGCACCCTTGCGGCAGCCGGTCAGCACCACCCAGCCGCCAGCCGCTTCGGCAGCCACCCGGGCGAGATCGTGCACCGGACGGCCCTTCTCGGCGTCGTGGGCCAGGTGGCCGTCTGTGAGGGCCCGGGACAACGTGCGGTAGCCGTCGTTGCCCTTGGCCAGCACCAGCAGGTGATCGCCCTCCGGGTCGGCGACGCCGTTCTGCGGTGTGCTCAGGCCGAGGGAGAACTCGGCACCGAAGCAGGTCCGTAGGTCGATCGCGTCCTCGGTTGCGGCGTACGCCTCGGCGGCTTCGGCGAACCGGACCACGCCGTAGAGGCCGTCGTGATCGGTCAGCGCCATCCCGTGCAGACCCAGCCGTGCCGCCTGGGTGATCAGTGCCTCGGGGGAGGAGGCGCCGTCCAGGAAGCTGTAGTGCGAGTGGGCGTGCAACTCGGCGTAGGGGACGTTCGGCCCCTGGGTCAGCTCGAGGGCGCGCGCTTTGAAGGCGGCTCGTTTGCGGGAGAACCCGGGGGCGTCGCCACCATCGGCGGGGTACTTCTTGGCTTCTGGCTCGGGACGGATCCCTTGGGACAGAGCACGTTCCAGCTGCCACCAGGGGATCGCCGGGTTATTGAATCCCACGGGTCACCTCAGTCATAGCGTGCCTCGGCCCACCACTCGCCGGCCGCGTGGAGCACCAGCCAGGCCCGTTGTTGGTCATCGACCAGTTGGAAACGGTGTAGCGGTTTCTGGTTGGTCTTGGCGCGTCGCCACCACCGGCCGTTGACCGGCCACGGCCCGGCCCAGGCGGTGATCCGGCTGGATGGGCGACCCGGCCACTCGGCCGTGGTCGGCATCCCGGTGAGCACCCCGCGATCGCTGATCGACAACGGGGTGCCGCGCTCGGTCAGTACCCGCATTGCTTGTGCTTCGCGGAAGACGACAGAGGGAGCAGGGCCGGGAACGGTGTCCGGCCACGGCTGCTCCAGGCGACGCACCGCGCGATCGGGAGTGGCTTGTCCGAACGGCGAAAAGGACTGGCGCTCGTGCAGCATCCGGCCACCGACGACGCTGCCGACCAGCACCGCGTCGTAGCCCAGGCGGTGTTGCAGCCCGGTGAGGGTGTGCAGCACGTGGTCGTCGGGTCGATCCCCCCACAGGCCCTGGCTGTGCTGCACGGCGGCATCCAGTTCTGTGGCGGCGATCTCGACCAGGGTGATCGGCCGGTGCTTGCTCTTGCCGAGGTCGGTCAACTGCCACTGCACGCGGTCGAGGATCTCCCGGCTGCCCAGATGCCACGGGTGACGCCACTCGCGCTCGTGGATCTCGCCGGCGGTTTCCCGAGGGCCCGGCTCGTGGTGGGTGATGATCCGGATCCCGGTGCAGACCAGGGAGCCGTCGTTGATGCGAGCACTGAGTTGCTCCACGGCAGAACCGCATTCGCTGACGATGACCTCGATGGCATCGGTGGGTTCGTCCAGCACGATGCGGGCGGCGAGCTCGTCGGGAGCGGTGCGCGGGTTGAGGATTGGCGCGTCGAGCCCGCAGGCCAACTGGTGGGCGCGCAGACCCGCCGCGCCGAACCGGTCGAGGACCTGCTCTCGGGGCAGCCCGGCGAGTGCGCCGATAGTGCGAATACCCATGCGGCGCAGCACGTTCGCCATCTTGGGATCGCCTGCGGCTTCGGCGATGACCGTGACGGGTAGGTCGGCGAGCAGGCCGGGGGAGCCGCCCGGGGGTACGACCGCCACGCCCTGGTAGGCCGCCTGTTCTGCAGCGAAGAGACCGTCAGCCACCGCCACGCGAACCTCGGGTGCCCCGTCAGGGTGGGCTCGGCGTACGGCGACCTGCAGCTCCTGCGCGGCTCGCACCTCCGAGCCGTAGAAGCGGGCCGCTCCGCCGGCCCGGACCGCTGCGACACCCGGCCGGACCAGATGCACACTCGGCACCACGTCAGCCATGGCGCGCAGGATGGGTTCGAAAGCACGCTGCTCCGCATCCAGATCATGCTGCAGGACAACCAGATCCGGGCAACGGTGCTGCGCCTGGCGCAGCCGGTCGCCGGGGCGGATACCTTCATCGCGCGCGGTCGACGAGCAGGCGACCACGGCTCCTTTGGCGACCAACGCCATCGGGGCTTCGGCCGGGACGCCATGGATCATCCGGGCCGCGAGCACCGGCCAGTGCGGGCACCAGACCAGCATGACGCGGACCGGTTCCGGCGCCGGTTTCACGACAATTGTTTGGGCGTGATTCCGCGCTTGCTCCGGGCCTCGCTGGCGCTCGTTTCCTCGCGTCGCTGTCATCACGCCAATTCCACGTGCACACTGCGGGTCCGGTGCCGCTCGGTGATGTCCAGGCGCAGGTGCCGGCGGGTCAGGTAGCCGCGGCCGTCGCCGATGCCGTCCCAGCGCTCGGTGTGTGCGTGCACCTTCGCTATCGATCCAGCCGGCCAGCGACCCAGCACCACGATGGTGGCGCGGCGGTCTCGCAGGCGGGCGGTCAGGCGGTTCAACTCTGCGGGGGCGAGGCGTGGTGGTGCGGGGGTGATCACCAGGTCGACCGCTTCGATCAGAGTGGCGACCACCTGGGTCCAGTCCTTCCCGCCGGTCGGCAGCAGGACCAACCGGTCCAGGTCGATACCCCAGCCGGCGGCCGCCTCGATGCCGAGATCAGGGATGCCGACCACGCCCGCCCAACCACCGGCATCACTGGCTCCGGCGATCAAGCCAAGGGCCACCGTGAGGGAGCCGGTCAGGTGATAGATGCCGCCGCGACGCAGCCCGCCGGGGAAGGCCGGTGCGAGAATCGGGTGGACCGGAAGATTGCCGCGCGGTGGCCGGGATGCTCCGCTGAGGTGCTCGATGGGATCCAGCGGGCGTACGTCGGCCGGGCGCACCGCGGGGGCGCGATCGGTGACGGGTGCCGGTTGGAGCATTCCTCGATCATCGAACAAGTGTTCGAACGATGCAACCCGCGACGGCGTGTCCCCGTGTTATCTCTCCGGACTTGGGTGACAGTTCTGCATCAGGAGATTGGTGGCACCGGATGTATGAGGGCATTGGTGACGGAGCGGGGTGCCTCCCGGCCCTGCGGCGGGAGCTCGGCTTTCCCGCTCATGCCGAGATTCGGTAACCGCCACGAGGTCACCCTCCGGCGGTTGTGGTTACAGTTCCGGTATGTCCAAGCCACGGGAATCTCGGCCGGTCTGGCCGTCGACGGTGGGCGGGTGGCTGGTCGTCCTCCTTTCCCTCGCCATCGCCGTTTGCGTGATGGTCGTGGCGTTGGTTGGGCGGAACTGGCATCTGCTTGTCTCAGCAATGTGTGCCGTTGGCGGAGGAATCCTCGGTGCCTACTCCGTGCGGCTGGGCCAAAGGACCCGGGGCGATTGAGGACTGGAGGGCTGCTGACCTGGCCCAGACGTGCCACGGAGAGCACCGCTATTCTCGTCCGGTCGTGGCTCCTCTCTATGTCAAGACGCTGCGGGGAGGGGCCTCGTAGGCTGGGTGGTGGCGGGTCCGGGAAGTGGCTTGTCCGAAGAGCCGGTGGTGGGTTGTGAGCCGGTCGCGCTGGAGTCAGAGTCGTCACCTGGTTGCCCTCCCGGGCCCGTCGCCGCGGGCTGGGTCAGGTCGGTGAGCATGGTGCGATAGACGATGTCGGACAGTCGTCGTTTCAGGCAGCGCATCGCTTCCATCGAGGATTTCCCGTCGCGTTTCTTGCGGTCGTAGTACGCGCGGCCTTCGGTGGGGTTGCGTAGTTGGACGGTGGCCATGGTGTGCAGCACCCGGTTGATCTGACGGTTTCCGCCGCGGGACAGGCGGTGCCGGACGGTGTCGCCGGAGGAGGCGTCGATCGGTGCAGTGCCGGTCCAGGACGCGAAGTGGTTGTGGTCAGGGAAGCGAGTGATGTCCCCAACCTCGACCAGCAGCATCGCTGCCCCGGTCGGTCCGATCCCATGCAGCTCGGTCAGGTGGGTGCCGGTCTCAGCCAACGCCGCAAGCAGGTCTTTGTCGGCCTGCTTAGTACGGGTGTAGACCTTCTCCAGGTCGGTGATCAGCTCCATCGCCAACTGTTTGCGGGCTTTGCCGGCGGGGTCTTTGGGTCGCACCGGGGACAGCAGCTTGCGGGCCTGCCGCGCGGACAGGTAGATCTTCGCCCCACCCGGGATCAGTTCCAGCAGAAGGCGATGCACTTGGGAGATCTTGCGGGTGTGTTCCTCTCCGAGCATCCGGCGCCGGTCGACTAGCACACGCAACAACTCGATCTGCTCGTTGCTGACCACGGGGCGTAACCCGGTGACCCGGACCCCGATCAGGGCGATGGAGTGCGCGTCGGTGTCATCGGTTTTGCGTCCGTTGCCGGCGGTCAGCAACCGCACCCGGTAGGACAGTTTCGCCGGGACATCCACCACGGACTCGCCGGCGGTGATCAGGCGGGCTGCGACGTGCCGGCCGATCCCGGCGCACCCTTCGATGGCCCAGACCCGCTCTGGGTAGGCAGCGACGTGGGCGAGCATGCGGGTGAACCCGTCACTGTCGGTGTTGAAGCGGCCACCGTCCAGCACTTGCTCGTCGGAGTTCATCACTTCGATGGTGACCGAGCGTTTGTGCGGGTCCATCCCGATCACCACCGCGCCCGGTGGGGGTGAGCTGTTCTGCATTGTTGTTGCTCCCGTTCTCGAGTACCTGGTGGGGTCGAGCGCGGGAGGGCATTGCGCGCGATGTTTCCGGTCGTGCCGCGACGAGCGCGTCGCATCGCTTGCACCCGGATCAGGCGGCGTTGAACGCCTCACGCCCTAGAGGACCTTGCCCGGGTTCAGGATGCCGTGCGGGTCGAGAGCCTGCTTCACGGCTCGCTGCATGGCGAGGGCCTCGGTGGACAACTCCTGGTACAAGCCGTCTCGTTTCAGGAGGCCCACACCGTGCTCGCCGGTGACGGTGCCACCCAGATCCAGCGCGTCGGCGATGATCTGGCGGAACGCGGTCTCGGCGCGGTCACGTGCGGCAGCGTCACCAACGTCGGTGATCAACAGCGGGTGGAGATTGCCGTCGCCAGCATGGGCGATGTTCGCGATCAGGGTGTCGTTCTCGACTGCGGCCACCTCGATCCTGCGAAGCATCTCCGGCACGGCAGCCTTCGGGACACAGACGTCCTCGGTCAGGACGGGGCCAAGGCGTTCCAGCGCGGGGTAGGCGAGTCGGCGCGCGGCGAAAAGGGCCTCGGCCTCCTCGGGGTCACTCGAGGCAGCGGCCCATGTCGCGCCGGCGGCCTCGAACGCGGCCAGCATCACCTGGGCCTCACGCTCACCGGCGGCGCCGGGAGCGTCGGTGCGGCCCAGGAGTACGACGTTCGCATCAACGGACAAACCCATGTTCTTCCACTTATCGACCGCTGCCAGACAGTGTTTGTCGATCAATTCGAGCGCCGAGGGAATGACCCCTGAGGCACCGATCGCTTCGACGGCGTTCCCGGCGTCAACGATGGAGGAGAAGTAGCCGGCCACCGTCCGCTGCGGCGGCTGTAGGTCGCGTAGGCGAACGGTGACTTCGGTGACCACGCCCAACGTGCCTTCAGAGCCGACGATCAACCCAGCCATGTCGTAACCGGCGACACCTTTGGCGGTACGGCGCCCGAGCCGGACGATCTCGCCCAGCCCGTTGATCACCTCGAGCTCGAGAACGTAATCGCGGGTCACGCCGTACTTCACGCAGCACAGGCCGCCGGCGTTGGTCGCGACGTTGCCACCGATGGTCGACCACGGGGCACTGGCCGGGTCCGGTGGGTACCACAGGCCGTGTTCGGCGGCAGCGGTGCGAAGGTCGTCGTTCACCACACCGGGCTGGACCACTGCGAGTCGTTCGACGCTGTTGATCTCAACGATTCGGGTCATCTTCTCCGTCGAGAGGATCACGCAACCGTCGACGGCATTGGCCCCACCGGACAGGCCGGTGCCAGCGCCGCGGGTCACGAGCGGCACGGCATGCTCGAGGCAGACGCGGACAACCGCTTGGACGTCGGAAGTCTCCCGGGCGCGGACAACAGCAAGCGGTCGGCCGTAGGGCGCCCATTCGGCCTCGTCGTGCGAATACGAATCGAGCACCTGCGCATCGATGACGAGACGTCCCGGAGGCAGCACTTCGGCAAGTCTGGCCAGGACGATTTCGGTCAATTGTGCAGTGGGTGGGGCTGAAGGCGTCACCGACTAAGTGAACCTCACGACGTGTGCAAACCGGACGCCAAAGGACGCTCCAAGCACTCGCATCGTCAGATTTCGGTAAGTTCTGCGCCGCTGCACTACCGCCGACGACCGGCCAGGAGTTTGCTCCTAGAGGTAACCCCTCGTCTGACCCAGGAGCACCCATGCCTCACCTGCGCAGCATCGTCCTCACTGTCGCCGTTGCCAGTGTCACCGGATTGGGCCTGGTGCCCACCGCTGATGCTGCGACCGTCCGCTACGTCGCTCTCGGCGACTCCTATTCCTCCGGGGTGGGCGCCGGGAGCTACATCGCCAGTAGTGGCGATTGCGATCGCAGTCCGAACGCCTACTCAGCCCTCTGGGCGGCTGCCCACTCACCCACGTCGTACGTCTCGGTCGCCTGCTCGGGAGCGAAGACAACAGACGTTCTCAACAACCAAATCTCGGCGCTGTCCTCCAGCACCACCCTGGTCAGCATCACGATCGGCGGCAACGACGAGAACTTCGCCAACATCATGCAGGACTGCAACCTCAAGGGCACCACGACCTGCGTCAACGAGATCAACGCCGCCAAAGCCGACGCGACGGCGAACCTGCCCGCCAAACTGGCCAAGGTCTACAACGCCATCAAGGCCAAGGCGCCGAGCGCGCACGTGGTGGTGCTGGGCTATCCCGAGTTCTACGACCTCGCCAAGAGCTGTATCGGCCTGAGCCAGGCGTCGCGGACCGCGATCGACAGCGGCATCGATCTGCTCGACTCGCTGACGAAAACCGCTGCAACCGCAGCGGGTTTCACCTTCGGTGACGTGCGGTCGGCGTTCGCCGGTCACGAGATCTGCGACTCCGGGCGGTGGCTGCACTCGGTGAACATCCTGGACATCGAGGAGTCCTACCACCCGACCGCCACCGGCCAGAAGTCCGGCTACCTGCCGGTGTTCAGCGCCAAGGCGTAGCGCTCACAGATCCCGATAGAGTTCCGCGGCCCAGCCCACCGGGCGGAACCCCATTGCGTCGTTGACCGCGATCATCGGCGCGTTCGACTCCGCGTTCCAGGTGCGCACGTACGGCGCGTCCGGGAACGCCTCCTGCATCGCGCGCGCTGTGCGCACTTTGAGCGCCGTACCGAGGCGGTGCCCTCGATGATCGCGGTCCACCAACGTGCCCCATTGGTAGACCCGACCACCGTCGGTCGCCGCGTGGACCAGGTCGGTGTAGCCCACCGGCTCGCCGTCGGGTGCCACGGCCAGGGTGGTGATCCGGGTGCGACCCTGCTGCTCCAACTCGGCTTCCTGCTCCCGGATCCGTTGCTCGTCCCAGACCTCGACCTCGGGGACGTGCTCGCCGGTCGGCGCTTCCGTCTCGACCGCGCCGATCAGGCGGCCGTAGCCGGGGAGGATCTCCTGTGGGGCAGCCCCGGTCCAGGTGCGGAACGTATAGCCCGCATGGTGGGTGGCCGCCTGCGCCGTCAAGGTGTCGAGTACGTCGATCGGTACCGGCAGGTCGAGCACCCGTTGGACCTCCAACTGGCTCACGTGAAAACCTGTCGCTGCAGCGAATTGCATTCCGGGAGAGGTAGATCCGTCCCGGCCACCGTCGTACGGCCACTGCAGCCACGCGATGGCCCGGGTGCGGTCAGCCGCCCGGGACTCGGACAACAGGGACTCCAGGAGCGCCCTGCCCACCCCTTGCCGCCGGGCCTCGGGCACGACAGCGATACCCACATCGGCGGTCGCGGTGTTGTCCAGCAGGGGCAGCATGGCTGCGCCGACGCCCACGACCGCATCACCGATCCGGGCCTGACGCAGAACCCTGCGCGCGGCATGCTGCGAACTGCGCAGCATCGCGATCGTCTCCGGCAGCGAGTAGGACGTATGGAAGGCGAAATCCTGCTCTTCAGCGCGATTGCGAGCAGTGTGGAAGGCCTCGATTGCCGCATCAGAGGACACGTCGAGTTCTTCGATGAGACAGGTCACGCACGCGAGCATCCCTCAGCGCGGCGGTCCGGGCAACACGATTTAGCCTGGCGCTATGAGCGAACTCAGCGGAACCGTAGCCCTCGTCACCGGAGCATCGAGCGGGATCGGGGAGGCGACGGCCCGAACGCTGGCCGCAGCGGGTGCCACCGTCGCCCTCGTCGCCCGCCGTAAGGACCGGCTCGATGCTCTCGCCCAGGAGATCGGCGGCGGTGCGCTCGCGATCGAGGCAGACATCACCGACCGAAGTCAAGCGGATGCCGCTGTGGCACAGACTGTTTCTCAGCTCGGCCGACTGGACATCCTCGTCAACAATGCCGGCGTCATGCTGCTCGGCCCGATCGAAGAAGCACCCATCGATGAGTGGGACCGGATGCTGGAGATCAACCTGCGCGCGGCGCTGTCGATGACCAAGGCCGCGTTGCCGCACCTGCTGTCCGCTGCGGACAGTGACCCACGGCGCGTCGCCGACCTGATCAACATCTCTTCCACCGCGGGCCGGCAGGTGAAGAAGGGCTCGGCGGTCTACAACCTGACCAAACACGGCTTGGGCGCCTTCAGCGAGTCGTTCCGGCAGGAGTTCAGCCGGCGGCATCTGCGGGTCGGGGTGGTCGAACCCGGCGCCGTCGTCAGCGAGTTGCGCGATCACCTGCGCGACGGCGTACGCGAGGCCAACCTGCAGCGCCTTGAGCAAATGGAACCGCTACAGCCGCAGGACGTTGCCGACGCGGTGCTGTTCATCGTGACCCGACCCCGCCACCAGACGATCAACGAACTCCTGGTCCGCCCCACGGAACAGGACGACTGACAGCCACCCGATCGGCGTACGGGAAGAGCGTTATCAGCCCGGCAGGACGTCCTGCTGCGCCGGCAACTGGTCCTGGCGCACGATCCCGACCGGGCAGGTCATGCCCTTGAACCCGTGGTTGCAGTAACCGCCGGGGTTCTTGTGCAGGTACTGCTGGTGGTAGCCCTCGGCGTAGTAGAACGGGCCGACCTCGGTGGCCGGCTTCTCCTCGGTGCTGATCGCGCCGAAACCGTTGTCGTACAGCACCTTCTGGAAGTCCTTGGTCGTCTGCGCGACCGCGGCCTCCTGCTCGGGGGTGGTCCAATAGATCGCCGAGCGGTACTGGGTCCCGACGTCGTTGCCCTGCCGGTTGGCGGTGGTCGGGTCGTGGTTCTCCCAGAACGCCTTCAGCACCTGACCAGCGCTGATCTGCTGGGGGTCGTAGACCACCATCGCGGTCTCGGTGTGCCCGGTGCGACCGGTGCAGACCTCTTCGTAGGTGGGGTTGGGCGTGTAACCGCCCATGTAGCCGACGGCGGTCGTGATGACGCCGGGCAGACCCCAGAAGATGCGTTCCGCTCCCCAGAAACAGCCCATTGCGACGTAGAGCGTCGCGGAGCCCTCCGGGAACGGCGGGTGCATCGAGGTGCCGAGGACCACGTTGGTGTCGGGGATGTCCGGCAGCGGGTCGGGTCGACCGGGAAGTGCTTCTTGCGGCGTCACCATGGTGGCGGTGCGTCCGAATCCAAAGACCATGACACCGATTGTCTCATTTTGGTCACAGATTCGCGCGCCCCTGGGTGAGCGAAACCGATTCGGCGGCGTTCTCACTGATGGGTAGCCTTGCCAGGTGCTGACCGTGCAAGACGCCTTGTTGACCCTGCAGAAGTTCTGGACCGACCGGGGTTGCCTGGTCGTGCAGCCGTTCAACACCGAGGTCGGCGCCGGGACCATGAACCCCGCAACGATCCTGCGGGTGCTGGGTCCCGAGCCGTGGCGGGTGGCGTACGTCGAGCCCTCCGTGCGCCCCGACGACAGCCGGTACGGCGAGAATCCCAACCGCCTGCAGACGCACACCCAGTTCCAGGTCATCCTCAAACCGGATCCGGGCAACCCGCAGGAGCTGTACCTGCAGTCCCTGGAAGCTCTCGGCATCGACCTGGCCGCCCACGACGTGCGCTTCGTGGAGGACAACTGGGCGCAGCCGGCGATCGGTGCCTGGGGTCTGGGCTGGGAGGTCTGGCTGGACGGCATGGAGGTCACCCAGTTCACCTACTTCCAGCAGGTCGGCGGGCAGAACCTGGACCCGGTCTCGGTCGAACTGACCTACGGCATCGAGCGGATCATGATGGCCCAGCAGGGCGTCACCCACTTCAAGGACATGGTCTACGCGCCGGGCGTCACCTACGGCGAACTCTTCGGCCAGTCCGAGTTCGAGATGTCGCGCTACTACCTCGACGACGCCGACATCGACACCAACCGTGAGCTGTTCGAGCGGTACGTCGCCGAGGCCGAGCGGCTGATCGAGGCCCGGCTGCCGGTGCCCGCGCACACCTACGTGCTCAAGAGCTCCCACGCCTTCAACGTGCTCGATGCGCGGGGTGCGATCTCCACGACCGAGCGGGCCGCGGCGTTCGCAACGATGCGCCGGCTCTCGCGTGAGGTTTCCCGGTTGTGGGTCGAGCGCCGCGAGGAGTTGGACTTCCCGCTGACCAAGTCGACCCTGTCGTCGATGGGCGGGCTGGCGTCGCCGTCGCCTGCCCCCTCGCAGCTGCCTGCTGAACTTCCTTCTGAACCAGCCACTTTCGTGCTGGAGATCGGCACCGAGGAGTTGCCGCCGCACGTGGTGGACCAGGCCATCGAGCAGGTGCGCACGCTGGCCACCGAGGCGCTGGCCGACTCCCGATTGACGTACGGCGACCCTCAGGTGGCCGCCACTCCTCGCCGGATCGTGGTGACGATTCCCGCTGTTTCCGCCGCGGAGCCGGACGCGTCGACGTTGCGTAAGGGCCCGAAGGTTGCCGCCGCCTACGACGCGTCCGGCGAGCCCACCAAGGCGCTGCAGGGTTTCGCGCGAGGCCAAGGCGTCGAGGTATCCGATGTGATCACAGCGGAATTCGACGGAGCTACCCATGTCGCGGTAGCCGTGGAGCAGAAGGGCCGCACCGCACCGGTCGTGCTCGGCTCGCTGATCGAGAAGGTCGTCGAGGGCCTGCGCGCCGACCGCAACATGCGCTGGGCCGACCCGCAGCTGGCCTATAGCCGGCCGATCCGCTGGCTCGTCGCGTTGTGGGGCGATCTGGTGGTCCCCGCTCAGGTGTCGTCGCTGGTCACTGGCCGCACGACGTACGTGCAACGGGGCGATGACACCCCGCTGGTGGACATCGCCACGGCTACCGATCTGATTCCGACCCTCGGCGCACACGGCATCGTCCTTGACGTGGCTGCCCGCCGGACCGAGGTCATCGACCAGGCCTCGGATCTGGCGCAATCGGTCGGTGGCACAGTCGATTTCGATGCCGAGTCCGGCTTGGTCGATGAGATCACCAACCTCGTGGAGCAGCCGGTCGGCATCCTTGGCTCCTACGGGGAGAAGTACCTGGAGCTGCCCGAGCAGATCCTGGTCACGGTCATGCGCAAGCACCAGCGCTATCTGCCGGTGCGTGACTCCGCGGGCAAGCTGAAGCCGTACTTCGTCACGATGGCCAACGGCGCCTGCTCACCGGACGTGGTGCGCGCGGGCAACGAGTCAGTGCTGCGCGCCCGCTACGAGGATGCGGCGTTCTTCTTCGACGCCGACCTCAAGGTGCCGCTGGCTGAATTCCGTTCGGCCATCGACAAACTCACCTTCGAAGAGCGGGTCGGATCGGTCGCCCAGCGCGCCGACCGGATTGCCTCGGTGGCGACGAAGCTGGCCGATGGCATCGACGGTGTTGACAGTGTCACGCTGCAGCGCGCCGGCGAGTTGGCCAAGTTCGACCTGTCCACCCAGATGGTCGTCGAACTGTCCTCGCTGGCCGGCACGATGGCCAAGGTCTACGCGGAGCGAGCGGGGGAGACCCCGGCGGTCGCGCAGGCGCTCTACGACATGGAATGCCCCCGCACCGCCGGTGGCGCGTTGCCGCAGACGCTCGAGGGCGCGCTGCTGGCGCTCGCGGACCGCTTCGACCTGCTGGCCGCGATGTTCGCGATCGGAGCCAAGCCGACCGGCTCCTCGGACCCGTTCGCGTTGCGTCGCGCCGCGCTCGGTGTGGTGGCGATCCTGCGCGCCCGCCCCGAGCTGTCGACCATCACCGTGGAGGACGGGTTGAAGGCAGCTGCCGTGCGGCTGGTTGCCCAGGGTGTGACCGTTTCTGACGAATCCATCGAAGCTGCAGCGGAATTCGTGCGCGACCGGTTCGTGCAGCAACTGCGTGACGAGGGTGTGTCGGCCGGTGTGGTCGAGGCGATCGCCCCGCTGGCTGGCCGCCCGGGTGCGGCCGAGCAGGCGCTGGCGGACATTCATGCCCTGGCCGACGACGCTGGGTTCGCGAAGCTGGTGGAGGCGACCCAACGGATCACCCGGATCGTCCCGGAAGGCACGTCATCGGCGTACGACGCATCGGCTTTGACCGAACCGGCCGAGCTGCGCCTGGAGTCCCAGGTGGCCACGCTCCCGGATCAGTCCGCGGCTGGACTGCCGGAATGGGCCGCCACGGCCGGCGATCTGACCGACTCGCTGAACACGTTCTTCGACGACGTTCTGGTGATGGCTGAGGACCCAGCGGTACGTGCCGCGCGGCTGGGCTTGTTGCAGTCGGTCGTGGACAAGGCGCCGGCCGGGATCGACTGGAAGGCGCTGTCCAGCGCCGTGGGCTGATCCGGGCCGGACAGCCTCAGGTGCGGGCGGCCGGTCGGTTCTGGCGATTGAAGGCGATCAGCGCATCCAGCGCGGACAGCGTCTCGCGGACTTCAACGAGGTGCGTCCGCAACGCATCGCGCTCCTGCACCAGGCGCTCGAACGCTGCGTCACTGGAGACCAGACTCGGCGTGTCGAGACACGGCAGTACCGCGCGGATCGCCTGACTCGACAAACCGGCCCGGTAGAGGCGCTGGAGGTAGTGCACCCGGTCCACGGCCTCCTGCTCGTAGACGCGCTGGCCGCCGGAGTTGCGAGAACTGTCCAGGAGCCCCTGCGTCTCGTAGTAGCGCAGTGACCGCACGCTGACCCCGGTGCGCTCTGCGAGTTCTCCGATGCGCACGCAGTTCCTCCCTGGACTTGCAGCTGACATTAATGTCAGGTTTTAGCGTACCGACCATGACTACGAACCACCCCCTCGACTTACTGAGCTTCCGCGCGCTGCGGGTAGCAGTGCACGACGGCGTCGCCACGGTCACCATCGACAACCCACCGTTGAACATTCTGGATACCGCGTTGATCACCGATCTGCGGCGGTTCGTGGACACAGTGCGCAACGACGGTTCGGTGCTGGTTGTCGTCTTCGAGAGCGCTGATCCGGAGTTCTTCTCCGCGCACGGTGACGCCGAGTTCGTCTCCAAACCGCAGCTGTTCACGGCGCTCATCCGGTCGGCGGACGCGCCGTTGAATCCGATGGAGGCCCTGCACGAGAGCGTGCGCACGTTGCCGCAGATCACCATCGGCAAGCTGGCGGGGTATGCCCGCGGTGGCGGTCTGGAACTGCTGATGTCGATGGACATGCGGTTCGCGGCCCTCGACACGGCCAAGATGGCCCATCCCGAGGCGGCGTTGGGGATCGTGCCAGGTGGCGGTGGCACCCAGTTCCTTCCCCGGCTGACCGGGCGGGCCCGTGCGCTGGAAATCATCCTGGGCGGCGGCCTCATCGACGCCTCGACCGCTGAGCGGTACGGGTTGGTCAACCGTGCGCTACCCGATGCACAGCTCGATGACTTCGTCGACTCCCTGGCCCGGCGGATCGCCGCAGTGGGCGCCGAGGTGATCGCCGGCGCGGTGCGCTGCGTCGACGCCGCCCTGAGCACCGACCTGTCGGTGGGACTCGAGATCGAGAATCACGAACTAGGCAGGCTGTTCACCGCGGACTCCGCGCAGCACACCATCGATCTGATCGCGCGCGGCTATCAAACCCGCGAGGTCGAGAAAGACCTGGAGGGCTTCTTGCACCCGAGCGGCTGAGGCGAAGCTGGCCAGCGCCCTGGGCTGAGTGGTTGGGTGAGCGGATGGCATCTCGCGCATCCAACTTCTGCATCGACGCCGCCGACGCCTACGCGCAGGGCGTGTGGTGGGACCAGGTCCTGGAGGATTTCACCCTGGACCCGGAGGCGGAGCCGGGCGAGGACGAGGTCGGGCTGATCGGGCCGGATGACCGGTTCCTGATCTTCCTCGAGGTGCCCGAACCCAAGACGGTCAAGAACCGCATGCACCTCTGTCTGCGACCCACGGACATCAGCCGGGACGAGGAGATCGAACGCATCCTGGGGCTCGGCGCGACGCTGGTCAACGACCTGCGCCGGGGCGACCGGGGCTGGGCAGTGCTGGCCGACCCGGAGGGCAACGAGTTCTGCGTGTTGACGCCGTACCAGCCGTCCTGAGGCGACTCGTAGGGTGGAGCCCATGACGGGTTTCTCGACCACAGCGATCCACGCCGGCCAGGAGCCGGATCCGCGCACCGGATCCGTGGTGCCGGCGATCTACCAGACCTCGACCTACAAACAGGACGGCGTCGGCGGCCTGCGCGAGGGCTACGAATACTCCCGATCGGCCAACCCAACGCGTGACGCGTTGCAGGAGTGCCTGGCCGAATTAGAAGGCGGCACAAAGGGATTCGCGTTCGCCTCCGGCCTGGCCGCTGAAGACGCCATCCTGCGAGGCGTGTTGAAGCCCGGCGATCACGTGATCATCCCCAATGACGCGTACGGCGGCACCTTCCGGCTCTTCGACAAGGTGCACCGGCCGTGGGGTGTCGAGGTCTCCCTGGCCAAGGTGTCGCAAGCCGACGCGATCCGCGGCGAGATCCGCCCCAACACCAAACTGATCTGGATCGAAACTCCGACCAATCCGCTGCTGGGCATCGCGGACATTGAGGCGGTGGCGGCGGTCGCCCGGGAGGCCGGGGTGCTGCTGGTCGTCGACAACACCTTCGCCTCGCCGTACCTGCAGAACCCCCTCACCCTCGGCGCCGACATCGTCGTTCACTCGACCACGAAGTACTGCGGCGGTCACAGCGACGTCGTGGGTGGCGCGGTCGTCGTACGCGATGCGGAACTGGCCGACACGATCGGCTTCCACCAGAACGCGATGGGCGCGGTGGCGGGCCCCTTCGACTCGTGGCTGGTGCTGCGCGGGCTGAAAACGCTGGCGGTACGGATGGAGCGGCACAGCGACAACGCTGAGCGGGTCGCTGACTTCCTCCTCGGCCGTGATGACGTCACGCACGTCTACTACCCGGGGCTGGACTCCCACCCCGGGCATGACGTCGCGGCTCAGCAGATGCGCCGACCCGGCGGGATGATCAGCTTCCAGGTCGCCGGTGGTCAGCGGCGCGCTTTGGATCTGGTTGGCGCCACGCAGGTCTGGACGCTGGGGGAGTCCCTTGGCGGGGTGGAGTCGCTGATCGAGCACCCGGCGAAGATGACGCACGCCTCGGTGGCGGGCACCGAACTAGCCGTGCCGGACGATCTGATCCGCTGCTCGGTCGGTATCGAGGACGCCGACGACCTGATCGCCGACCTGGCCGAGGCGCTGGACCGCACCCGCGGCTGATTCAGCACCGTGGAGCAAGGACTTTCGCAGCGGTACTCACCTGGAAAGGCAAGTGGAGGGTGAGTACCGCTACAAAAGTGGGCAGCGCTCAGCCCTGGTAGGGGCTCGCGGACACGATCTTGACCTCGATGGTCTTGCCGTTCGGGGCCTCGTAGCTGACCGTCGAGCCGACCTTCTGGTCAAGGATGGCTGCACCCAGCGGTGACTTCTCGCTGTAGACGGTCAGGTCGTCGGCGGCGCCTTCACGGCTGCCGAGCAGGAAGCTCTCCTCCTCGCCGAAGATCTCGGCCTTGACCACCATGCCCGGGTGGACGGTGCCGTCGGCCTTCGGGGCCTCGCCGACGGTGGCGTTTCGCAGCAGCTCCTCGAGGGTGCGGATGCGGGCCTCCATCTTGCCCTGCTCCTCCTTCGCCGCGTGGTAGCCGCCGTTCTCCTTCAGGTCGCCTTCCTGGCGAGCCTCTTCGATCTTGGCGGCGATCTCGCTGCGACCGGTGGTCGTGAGCTGGTCGTGCTCTGCCTTCAAACGGTCGAATGCGTCCTGAGTCAGGAACGTCGTGCCGGTGTCAGTGCTGGTCACGTCGATCTCCTCCAACTGGTGTAAGACAAAAAAGGTAGGCCCGGACCCGCGGGTCGCCGCTTGCTGGGACATTCCCAGGATGCGCGGCCGGTCTGCAGGTCCAGACCCGTTCGTGCAAGAACCTTCATTATAAACGACCGCGGTCGTCGCGCCCGGCAATCAGGTGACCTGGGTCACAGCGATTCAGCGATAGGTGCAGGAGTCCACTGTGGCCGCCACTGCGCGGGAGACCGTGGCGATCGTGCGCGTGTAGCGCGTCGTGGTCAGGGTGCTGGCTGGCAGATCCACTTGGAGTACGCCGACCTGCCCGTGATTGTTGTCCAATGCTTCCAGCGTGCACCGGACCGGTTTTCCGTCCTGGTTGGTGACATCGAAGATGACATCGACCCGGGCGTCACTCACCACGTTGTGTCCCGCATCGGACCACGCCAGGCCGCTGGTCGCTGATAGCCCGAACCAGATCGCGGCGATGACACCGAGGGTGATGCCGATGGTGCCGACCACCCACCACTTACCGGTGCCGGGGGCGGGTCGGGGCAGGGCCATGGAATGAGACAATAGAGCGCGTGACTGGCTCGGATCAGACCGCCCTCAATGAGGACCGCAGCAGCCTTCGCCTGCTCGCGGTCCACGCCCACCCCGATGACGAATCCAGCAAGGGTTCGGCGACGGTGGCCAAATACACCGCGGCCGGCCATCGGGTGATGGTCGTGTCCTGCACCGGTGGCGAGCGCGGCGACATCCTGAACCCCAAACTGGCCGACAATCCCGAGGTCAAGCGGGATATGGCCGAGTTCCGCCGACACGAGATGGCCAAGGCGGCCCAGATCCTCGGGATCGAGCACACCTGGCTGGGTTTCGTCGACTCCGGTCTGCCGGAGGGCGATCCGCGACCGCCCCTTCCGACGGGCAGCTTCGGCTTGGAGCCTTTGCAGGTGACCGTCCCGGCCCTGTTACGGGTGATCCGCGAGTTCCGCCCGCACGTGATGACGACGTACGACGAGAACGGCGGCTATCCGCACCCGGACCACATCATGACCCACGTCGTGTCGGTGGCGGCGTTCCAGGCGGCGGGTGACCCCACGGCGTACCCGCAGACCGGTCCGGCCTGGCAGCCGCTGAAGCTGTACTACGACCGCGGCTTCTCCCGGGAGAAGATGTTGGCCATGCACGAGGCACTGCTGGAACGGGACGGTGAGTCGCCCTTCGGGGACTGGATGAAGCGCTGGGAGGGCACCCCACCGCCGCGGATCACCACCCGCGTCAACGTCGGCGACTACTTCGGCGTCCGGGAGCAGGCGCTGCTGGCCCACGCCACCCAGATCGACCCGGACGGTTCGTTCTTCGCTCTCTCGCCGGCGGAGCAGGCCAAGATCTGGCCGACGGAGGAGTGGGAGTTGGCGGCGTCGTACTTGCCGGTCCCGGCGGAGGAGGACGATCTGTTTGCCGGGATCGACCCGGCCACGGCGGACGCCCTGGCGAGCAAGGGATCGCTGGATCTGGTGGTCGACGACATCCGCGAGACGACGCTGCCCGAGAACCTGCGGGTCGGCTGATGGGCGGCGACGAGAACGTCTCCACGACGGCCGGCATTTGGGGTTTCATCATCCTGTTCGCGCTGGCCCTGGCGTGTTGGCTGCTCTTCCGCAGCATGAACAACCGACTGCGGAAGGTGCGCTACTCCGCAGCCGACGAGGCCCGGGACCGCGAAGCAGTCCAGTTATCCGAAGAGACCGGCGAGTCCGAGCGGCAGGCGGCCATCGAATTGGACGAGGAACGCCTGGAGGAAAAGGGCGAGGAAGAGCAGAAGTAGCGGCTCAGTGCGCCAGCGTCGTCGCAGTCACGTCGTGACCGTAGATGGCCATCGACGCCGCGACGTAATGCACCACGAACGCCAGGATCGTGAAGGTGTGGAAGATCTCGTGGAAGCCGAACCAGCGCGGTGAGGGGTTCGGCCGCTTGGTGCCGTAGATGATCGCGCCGATCGTGTAGAGCGCGCCGCCGGTGATGATCAACGTCAGCACGGCCGGGCCGCCGCCGTGCAGCATCGGCTTGACGTAGAACACCGCGACCCAGCCCAGCGCCAGGTAGACCGGCACATAGAGCCATCGCGGTGCACCGGTCCAGAAGACCCGGAAGCAGACGCCCAGGATGGCGCCGGTCCACACGATGATCAACAACGAACGGGCCTCAGCGGCCGGCAGCAGCGTCAGCGCGAACGGGGTATAGGTGCCGGCGATGATCAGGAAGATGTTCGCGTGGTCCATCCGGCGCAAGGTCATCGCGGTGCCGGGGCTCCAGGTGCCGCGGTGGTAGACCGCCGACGTGCCGAACAGCAGTACGGCGGTAATGGTGAAGACGATCGCACCGACCCGCCCGCTGGTCGTGTCCGACGTCGCGATCAGGACGATGCCGGCGATCAGGGCCAGCGGCGCCATCACCAGGTGCAGCCAGCCGCGCAGCTTCGGTTTGACCGCCGCGAGCAGCGCCTTGGCGTCCTGCCGGGCGTCGGAAATGCTTTCGCGGACCTCGGCCATGCCGTCGCGGACGCCGTCTCTCATCTCGGAAAGACTCGGTATATCGGGCAGGTTGGGCATGTTCATGGTGCTACCTCAGGATCCGAACCGGCGGTCGCGCTCGGCGTACGCCCGCAGCGCTCGCAAGAAGTCGACCCGACGAAAATCGGGCCAGTAGGCCTCGCAGAAATAGAACTCGCTGTGCGCGCTCTGCCACAGCAAGAAGCCCCCCAGGCGTTGTTCACCGGAGGTGCGGATGACCAGATCCGGATCCGGCTGGCCTTTCGTGTACAGATGCTGGGCGATGTGATCGACGTCCAGGTCAGCGGCCAACTCCTCGATGGACGCGCCCTTGGCGGCGTGCTCCAGGAGCATGGAACGTACGGCGTCGGCGATTTCTCGTCGCCCGCCGTAGGGGACGGCGACGTTGACCAAAAGGCCGGTGACATCCGAGGTGTCCTCGGCGGCCTGCTTCAGCACGTTCGCGGTGCTTTCGGGCAACATGTCGAGCGCGCCGACGGGGTTGATGCGCCACCGTTGTGCCGCGGCGAGGTCCGTCACGACTGACTCGATGATGCCCAGCAGCGGGCGCAACTCCCGTTCGGGACGGGACAGGTTGTCGGTGGAGAGCAGCCACAAGGTCACGACCTCGACGCCGACCTCTTCGCACCAGGTGAGCAGCGGTTCGATGTTGTCGGCGCCGGCCTGGTGGCCGCTGGCTGTGTCGGCGCCACGGGCTTTGGCCCAGCGACGGTTGCCATCGAGCATCACGCCGACGTGGCGGGGCAGGTTGTCCTTGGGCAGGTCGCGGGCCAGACGGCGCTCGTACACGCCGTACAGCACATCGCTGATCCGCACCATCGCTCCTGATTCCTAACGGTTCCGTAAGTTGGGCCGTCGCCCGCCCCTCAGGTTAGCCCCGAAAGGTGAGGACTCGCACTGACTACGCGGTCGGGACAACCTCGATGGCGGAAGTTGTTCGCGAGTGCGAAGTCCGCTGATCCGATTGGCCAGCCACGCGCCGTACGCCGTTAACAGAAACGTCACACACCGATGGGCGCGGCTGAGCACAATCGCGCTCGGTCTGCCGTAGCGTTCCGAACACGACCACACCTTCGTGGTCGAACGGAAAGGCCCACTGGATGCAGCTGCTTCGGCTGCGGAACAGAGGGCCGGTTGCCCTCGGTGGGCTTATCCGGTCACTGTTCCGCAAGTGATTGCGCGGTTACCAACCGCGCGCCGAGGGAGTGTGTATGAGCATCAACGCCCAGCCCGGCCGCCGCACCTACGTCCTGGACACTTCGGTCCTGCTGTCCGATCCACGAGCTTTCACCCGCTTCGCTGAACACGAAGTCGTGCTGCCCGTGGTCGTGGTGACCGAATTGGAAGGCAAACGGCACCACCCGGAGTTGGGCTACTTCGCCCGCTCCGCGTTGCGGTTCCTGGACGATCTGCGCGTGCAGCACGGGCGCCTGGACGCTCCGGTGCCGTTGAACGACGGCGGCACACTCCGCGTCGAGTTGAATCACACCGATCCGCAGTCGCTGCCCTCCGGTTTCCGGCTCGGCGACAACGACACCCGCATCCTGGCCGTCGCGCGCAACCTGGCGAACGAGGGCCACGACGTCACCGTGGTCAGCAAGGACCTGCCGATGCGGGTCAAGGCGTCTGCGGTGGGGATGAACGCCGAGGAGTACCGCGCCGAGTTGGCCGTCGACTCCGGGTGGACGGGCATCACCGAGATCGAGGTCGGAGACGCCGAAATGGGCAGCCTGTACGACGAGGGGCGGCTCGAGCTGGCCAGTGCGGCTGAATTGCCTTGCCACACAGGCGTTGTCCTCCTCGGCCCGCGCGGCTCGGCACTGGGCCGGGTCACCCCGGACAAGTCGGTGCGGCTGGTCCGCGGCGACCGTGACGCCTTCGGTCTGCACGGCCGCTCGGCCGAACAGCGGATCGCGCTGGACCTGCTGCTCGACCCCGACGTGGGCATCATCTCCCTGGGTGGCCGGGCCGGAACCGGTAAGTCGGCGCTGGCGCTGTGCGCCGGTCTGGAGTCGGTGATGGAGCGCCGCCAGCACAGCAAGGTGATCGTCTTCCGCCCGCTGTACGCCGTGGGCGGCCAGGAACTGGGCTACTTGCCCGGCACCGAGAACGAGAAGATGGGGCCTTGGGCGCAGGCGGTCTTCGACACGCTGTCCGCGGTGGTGTCCCGCGAAGTCGTCGAAGAGGTCGTCGATCGCGACCTGCTCGAAGTGCTGCCGCTGACCCACATCCGGGGTCGCTCGCTGCACGACGCCTTCGTGATCGTGGACGAGGCGCAGTCGTTGGAGCGCAATGTGCTGCTGACCGTGCTGTCGCGGATCGGGCAGAACTCCCGGGTCGTGCTCACCCACGACGTCGCGCAGCGCGACAACCTGCGGGTCGGCCGACACGACGGGGTCGCCGCGGTGATCGAGAAGTTGAAGGGTCATCCGCTCTTCGCGCACGTCACGCTGCACCGCAGCGAGCGCAGTCCCATTGCGGCGCTGGTCACCGACATGCTGGAAGGTCCTGACGCGTAGCACCTGCGCGAGTCTGCCCTCCTCCAGCTCCGGAGGAGGGCAGACTGCGTTCTATGCGCGCCTCCATCACCCGGGTCGGTGGCGTGGTCGTTGCGGTGGCGTTCGCCGCCGGCCTGCTGGGTGGCCTGGCGGTGTGGGCCCTGTGGGCATTGACCCATCGCTCGCCGGGCACGAACCTCACCGGTTGCGACGTGCCCAAGGTGGCGCGCGACGTACTGCCATCGGTGGTGACGTTATCCGTGAGCGGCCCGTCCGCGTCCGGCACGGGATCGGGCGTCGTCGTGCGTACACCGATCGACGGCGCCGGCTCAGTCCAGGGCGTCCCGCGGGGGCGGGACTACATCATCACCAACGATCACGTGATCGCCCCGCAGGGGCAACCGGGTCAGATCAGGGTGACGTACGCCGATGGGCATTCCAGCGCCGCGACGCTCGTCGGTCGCGATCCGCTGACTGATCTGGCGGTGGTGACGGCGCAGGATCCGTCGTCGAACGCGCGTGCGATCAGCGTCGGCTCCACCGGTGACCTGGTCGTCGGGCAACCGGTGGTCGCGCTCGGCGCTCCGCTGGGACTCACCTCAACCGTGACCTCGGGGATCGTGAGCGCGACCGATCGGTACGTGCGGGTGCCCTCGGAGTCAGGGGCGACCCACCACCTCGTCGGGGCCGTGCAGACCGATGCCTCGATCAACCCGGGCAACAGTGGCGGAGCGCTGGTCAACTGTTCCCGGCAACTGGTCGGCATCAACTCCGCGGGAGCGGCACCCGGCGGCGAGGGCGGCAGCGTCGGTCTTGGATTCGCAATCCCGTCAAGCCTTTTCGCGCCGTTGGCCTCGGAGATGATCGCCACAGGGACGGTCCGGCACCCGACGCTCGGCCTGCAGGTCGCCGAGGTGACGGCGGCGTTGGCTCGGCAGTACGGGCTGCCACCGGGGCTCTTCGTGCAGGCAGTGACCGGTCCTGCGGCGGACGCTGATCTGCGCCCTGGTGACGTGATCACGACGATCGGCGGCCAGGCCGTGCGCTCGGTGGACGATCTGAACGCCCTGGAATTGCACGCGACGCCAGGGGATTCGGTGAAAGTCGAGTTTACGCGCGACGGCGGGTCGCACACTGTGTCGGTAACGGTCGGACAGGCGGACTAGGGGGATGGTTATGCGCAGAGTGGCGGTAGTGGCGATTGCGGTGGTGGCATTGGCCGGGTGTGGCAGCGGGGGATCCTCGGGTTCCTCGGGTTCCTCGGGGAGCCCGACGCCGGTGACGTCCGTGGATTCACTCAACGGCAAGTCCTTCGTCTCGACCTCGGTCAAGGGTCACGATCTGGTGAGTGGCACCGCGATCACGTTGCAGGTGACGGACGGGAACCTGTCCCTGAACGGTGGCTGCAACACGATGAACGGGGCGGCCACGATCAGCGACGGGGTGCTGAAATTCAGCGGCCACCCGATGCAGACGATGATGGCGTGCGGCGACGGCAAGGACGCCCAGGACAAATGGCTGCTCGAGACGTTTACCACTGGCGTCTCGCCCACTCTGTCCGGCGACGTCATGACGTTGACTCATGACGACCTCACGATCCTGATGGGCCCGGCGTCCTCGACGACCTCCTCGAAGTAGCTGCGGGCGCATCGTGCGCGGAGGAGACTGCAGCTATGACTGATGGATTCCAACCGTATGAAGAGCCGACCGCCGACGTCGTCGGTCAACTGAACGGCCGCTCCTTCGTGAGCAGCACCGTCACCGGGCACGACCTTGTCGCTGACAGCAGCATCTCGCTGTCGTTCGAGGACGGCCGGTTGGCCGCCCGGCCTGGATGCAACAATTACAGCGGACCGGTCGCGGTCACCGATGGCAACCTGGCGTGGTCGGGACCGGCGATCTCGACGCGGATGGCGTGCAGCGAAGAGTTGATGGCCCAGGACGACTGGTTCAACCAGTTGCTGACCAGCGGCGCAGCTTTCACCGTGGGGGAGAACACACTGACGCTCACTGCTGGCGAGGTCACCCTCGAATTTGCCGAGCTGCAGCCGTTGGACGAGATCTGACCGCAGCGCAGTCAGATTTGCATGCGCCGAGCCGATCGGCGAGAGTGGCAGACGGTCTCGTTTGGATAACGAGGCCGTTCTGCTTGTCTGCAACGGAAGGTTCTCGATGGCGCGCCAGGTTGGCCGGCACCGCGCACGGCGGCGCGGGATCCGTTCCGCCTTCGGACGCCCGGCGGCGATGGCGGTGACCGCCTTCGGCTTGGTCTGCGCGTCGGCTGCGGCCTACCAGACCGCTGCCGCCAGCCATGCGCACGCGCCGACGGTGCGCGCGGCGGTTGAGATCACCTCGACGCCCGCAACGGTGCCTTCTCGAGCGGTCGGGGATCAGGTGTCGCGCTCCCAGGCCCGGCCGACGCTGCCGGTGGTTCCTGCCGCGAAACCGGCCGTCGCGCCGCGGACCACGTCCGCTGTAGCCCCGACCGCTGTATCCCCGACCACCGTAGCCCCGACCACCGCGGCCACGGTCGGCCCGGCCAGCCCCGCGCAGGCGCAACAGATGGCACGGGCGATGCTCTCGGCGTACGGATGGAATCAGGCGCAGTGGCCGTGCCTGAACAAGTTGTGGACCCAGGAGTCGTCCTGGATCACGACCGCTGAGAATCCGTCATCCGGTGCGTACGGGATCCCGCAGTCGCTGCCGGCCAGCAAGATGGCCTCGGCGGGCGCCGACTACCGCACCAACACCCGGACCCAGCTGACCTGGGGGATGCAGTACGTCAAGGATGCCTACGGATCGCCCTGTCAGGCGTGGGATTTCCATCTTGCGCACAACTGGTACTAGATCGCCCGCCGCGGCTGATCTGCGAGAATGGTCTCGATGTTCCGTAACCGTGTCTTCGCCGTCTGCTACTGGCTGATCGCCATCGCGCTCGCTGTCGCGGGCGGGGTGTGGGGCGCCTCGTTGCTCGGCTCCCGGTCGCCGGAGTTCCACGACGACGGCAACGGGGTCGTTGCTTCGTCCGCATCGCACGTGCTGTTCGAGATCCTTGGCGGTGTTCTGGGTGCCGCCATCGTGCTGGCCATCGCGTCGCTGATCTGGTTCTTCCTGTGGTGGCGCGATCGCCAGGACGGGGTTGGTGTCGACGAGGACGACAGCGACCTGTCTCTGGATGACGTCGACGAGATGATGGTCGATGAGGACGAGCCATACTCCGACGAGGTGTTCGACGTCGAGGCCGAGCCAGCGCTGCCGCAGGACGGCACGGGTCGCGAGTAGCGGTCAGTCGGTGTGACCGTAGGTGTTGTCGCACAGCAGCCACAACGCGGACTTGCCGCAGCCGCAGGAGGTCAGTCGGGTCTCGCGCTCGGCCACGTAATCGACATCGGCGGGAATCCCGTCGAGCTGTAGGTCACCCTCGAGAACCACTGCACCATCGGCGTACGCCGTGACCGACGTGGGCGTGCGCGGCGCCTCGGCCGGCCCGTCGGCCAGGCGATACTGCAAAGCGCCACTGTGGCAACGGCGTACGACCTCGGCAACCTCTGACGCAGCGGCATTGTCGACTTGGATCCACGGTCGCTTCTGGGTGTCGAAGACGGCAGGTAGGCCGCGTACGCACTCGGCGTAGTGAATGCACCGGGTGGCGTCGTACGTGACTTCGATTCCTCGGCCGGAGTAGGGCTTGCCCTGCTCGAAGGGCGTCTGCGCGGTCATGGGTGACCTTCCCAGGGTTGGCGGATCGGCGGCTGACGCTTACGACGGTAGCTAGTGCCGGTGGGCTAGCGCGAGGTCCGCGCGTATCAGGGCGCCCGGCTGGGTGCTCCTCATGGGCGTCACGGTGGGAATCAGAAAGGACCGCCTGCCATGAGCAACGCCGACGAGACGGATCCGCCCCCGCAGGAACACGACGCTGGGCAGGCGCGCCGACAGGTCCGGCGGGGAGCGATCCCCAGCAGCCCCGAGCAACTGGCAGCGGCGACGCCGTACGAGCCCGCTGAGTCCTGCGACGACGACCGTGACGAACCCGATCCAGAAGACAGCAAGTGAAGGAGCACCACCATGCCTGATCAGACCCTCGGCCGCGGAGCGATTCCCACGCCGGCGCACGTGATGAAAGCAGCGACCCGGCATAAGGCCACGATCGCTGCACCACCGTCCTACCTTGTGAAGCCCCAACGAATCTCGATGTGGGGCAACGATGTTCACGGCGACTGTGTGACCGCTGAAGAAGCGTTCGCCAAGGCATGCAACTCGCCGGAGATCTTCATCAGTGACCAGCAGGTCATCGCTTGGGCCACCCGGAACGGTGTGCTCGAAGGTGCCCAGCTGGTCTCGGTGATGGACACCATGCGCACCGACGGGTTCACTGCCGGCAGCTACGAATACAACGACGGTCCGCACTACCTGGTCGACTACACCAACGCGAGCAACCTGCACAGTGCGATCAGCCAAGGACCGGTCAAGCTGGGCATCGCTGCCAACCAGGTGGAGCAGGCGTACTGGGGGAACGACGGCCACACCGGTTGGTACGGAACGGGTTTCAGCACCGACGAGGCGGAGGACCACTGCGTGTCGTTGTGCGGCTACGGCACGGTCGGCTGGCTCGCGGGCAAGCTCGGCGTTCCGGTGCCGGCGGGCGCCAACTCCTCGACTGCGGCGTACGCGATGTTCACCTGGAACTCGATCGGCATCATCGACGCAGCCTCCATGGTCGCGATCACCCAGGAGGCGTGGTTGCGCACTCCCACCACGATCACGACGCGCAGCAACAACCCTGGTCAACCCACGATCCGGCAGGGCGCCACCGGCGACGCGGTGAAGCGGTTGCAGCGAGCACTGCGGCGCACGCCGAACCTGAGCATCGTCGTCGACGGCAACTTCGGGCCGCGCACGAAGGCGGCCGTGATCGCCTTCCAGCAGGGCGAGGGTCTCACGCCGGACGGCATCGTCGGACCGCTCACCTGGGCGGCGCTACCCGGTGGTGGACCGATGCCGACCCTGCAGCAGGGCTCCTCGGGCGCGGTGGTGACTCATCTGCAGCAGGTGCTCACGGCGGGCGCGGCCGGGCAGTGGGGCACGACACCTGGTGGCGTCGACGGGCAGTTCGGTCCGCACACGGTGGCATCCGTGAAGGCGTTCCAGCGCTGGGGTGCTGTCAGCCAGAGCGGTGTCGTGGCCGACCCGACCTGGGACGTGGTGCTGGGTGCGGCCAGTGCGGATCTGGAGTCCCAGGTGGGACTGCAGTTCGCTGCCCCGTGACGGGGGCTCAGCTGTCCAGGAGGAAGCGATGTAGGACGCGGGTGCCGAATTCGAGAGCCTCGATCGGCACCCGCTCGTCCACGCCGTGGAAGAGCGCGGTGAAGTCCAGATCGGCCGGCAGTTTCAACGGTGCGAAGCCGAACCCACGAATTCCCAACTGGGAGAACGACTTCGCGTCCGTGCCACCGGAGAGCATGTAGGGCAGCAGTCGTGCTCCGGGATCCTCCGCGTCGATCGATCGCGCCATCGCGTCGACCAACGCTCCGTCGAACGTGGTCTCGACTGGCGGCAGGGTGTCTGCTTCCCACTGCACGTCCGGGCCGAGGATCTTGTCCAGGACATCCGGGAAGCCGTCCTGGTGACCGGGCAGCAGACGTACGTCGACCTGCGCCGTGGCGTCCGAGGGCACCACGTTCGCCTTGTAGCCCGCATTGAACATGGTCAGATTGGCGGTGTCCCGCAAGGTTGCGCCGACCAGCCGTGATAATCCGCCGAGGCGGGCCACTGCAGCTTCGGGATCGGACTCGTCGAACGGGACGCCGCTGAGTTCGCCGACCCCCGTAAGGAATTCGCGCACGGCCGGATGCAACTCGATCGGGAACCGATGCTCCGAGAGCCGCGTGACCGCGGCGGCGAGCTTCGCCACCGGGTTGTCGGTCTGCACCATCGACCCGTGGCCGGCGGTCCCTTCGACCTTCAACCGCAGCCACATGATGCCCTTCTCGGCGGTCTCGACCAGATAGGCGCGGGCGTCGTCGCCGACACTGATCGAGAAGCCGCCGACCTCACTGATCGCCTCGGTCGCGCCCTCGAACAACTCGGGCCGGTGCTCCACCAACCAGCGGGCACCGACGAAACCACCAGCCTCCTCATCGGACAGGAACGCGAAGATCAGGTCCCGAGGCGGGACAGTGTCGGAGCGCTTGAACTCGCGGGCCACCGCCAGCGTCATGGCCAGCATGTCTTTCATGTCGACCGCGCCACGGCCCCAGACGTAGCCGTCCTTGACCTCCCCGGAGAACGGATGCACCGACCACTGCGCAGGATCCGCCGGGACGACATCGAGATGACCGTGGACCAGCAAGGCGCCGCGGGAAGGATCGGCGCCAGCCAGCCGGGCGACCACGTTGCCGCGCCCGCGGGCGCCGGACTCGACGTACGTCACGTCGTAGCCGACCTCGGACAGTTTGGCGGCGACGTACTCGGCCGCCGCCTGCTCGGTGCCCACCCCGGTGCGCTCGCCCACGTTGGTGGTGTCGATGGCGATGAGTTCGCTGGTGAGAGTGACGACTTCGGCGACCGCGCGTTCGACGTCGCTCATGGCGTGGCTCCTGGTGGGACGACCAGGGTCATGGTGGATCGGCGTCGCAGGGTGAAGCCCAGCGACTCGTAGAGCCGGATCGCATTGGTGTTGGCGGCGTTGGCGTGCATGAACGGCGTGTCTCCGCGGTTGACGATGTTGTGGGCGACGGCCAGGACCAGCCGGGTGGCCAGGCCCTCGCCCCGGGAGTCGGCATCGGTGCAGACCGCGCTGATCTCGGTCCAACCCGGCGGGTGCAACCGCTCGCCGGCCATCGCGATCAACCGACCGTCGCGGCGGATCCCCAGGTAGGTGCCAAGCTCGATGGTGCGCGGCAGGAACGGGCCGGGTTGGGTGCGCTCGACCAACGCCAGCATGTCCGGTACGTCGTGTGCGGTCAGCGTGACCGCCTCACCCTCGGCGCGGGCAGACACCGAGGTCGCGACGAGCTGCACCCCTTCGAAACCACCGGCGACGGTCCAACCGGTCGGCGGGATCGCGTTGCCGCTGAACGGAACTGCGCCGCCGGGACCGACGAGATCGGCAGCCACGGCCCACTCGGCATCGGTCGGGTCATCAGGGAAGGCCATCAGCGGAGAGACGTCTCGCGGGTAGCCCAGAACGCGGCCTTCGCCGCGGGCAAAGTGGGCGTGCGGACCGCTCAACGACTCCCAGGCGGCGTTGTCGAGGACGGCAACGTCGCCGGCTGCGATCCTGCCTGGCGTGGTGGTGGTCATCCGGTGGCCAGGGCGTGAGAGGCGGTGGTGGTCGGCACGGTGTCCAGGCTCCCATCCTGGGCGGGGGAACCCCAACCCCACGGCGGGTCCGGGATCTCGCGGCGCAGCGTGGGCGCGATGTCGGACTGGAAGAGCTCAAGGCTGTCGCGGTGTTGCTCCTGGGTCAGGCCACCGGCGTCGGCATGGATGTGCAGCACGCTGTGCCCGAACTGCTCGTGGTAGCGGTGCACCTTCTCGATGATCTGCGCAGGCGAGCCGATCAGGGCGGAGCTGCGTTCGACGTAGTCCTCGTAGCTGGTGAAGACCTGGGGCACGCCGGCCCGTCGCTGCGCCGCTGAATTGCCCTCCCACACCGGGCGATACGTCTCCAGTGCCACCTGGGAGTCGCGGTGCGAGTAGTACCCAGCGGTGCCTGCGCCGACGGCGATCTGGGCAGGGTCATGACCGTAGTCGAGCCAGCGTTGGCGGTAGTAGTCGATGAGTTCGGCGTAGGGCTCGACCGGGTTGGTGACGTTCGCGGAGAACAGTGGGTCGCCGTACCGCGCGGCCAGGTCCACCGACTCCTGGCTGGTCGCCGAGCCGTGCCAGATCCGGATCGGCCGCTGGTAGGGCAGCGGCCAGACCTCCGCGTCGCGCAGCGGTGGCCGGAATTGGGTGTCGTAGGTGATCTGGTTGTCCTGCCACAGCTGCCGGAACACCTCGAAGGACTCGGCGTTGCGGGCCCACTGATCCTGCGGCGTGACGTTGAACAGCTCGCGCTGGGCGGCCCCGTTGCCCTTGCCGATGATGAGTTCGAGCCGGCCACCGGACAGGTGATCCAGGGTCGCGTAGTCCTCGTAGGCACGGACCGGGTCGAGCAGGCTCAACGTGGTGACGGCCGTGAAGAGCCGGATCGCCCTGGTGCGGGCCGCGATGTGGGAGAGCACCACCGTCGGCGAGGAGGAGATGAATGGCCGCTCGTGACGCTCGCCGACGCCGAAGCCGTCGAAGCCGAGTTGCTCTGCGAGCACGGCGTTTTCGACGACCTCATTGAACCGCTCGTGCGTCGTCGGCTGACGGCCGGTGATCGGGTCGGGCGCGTGGACGATGAGGGTGATGGCCAGGAATCTCATGCCGACAGCCGCCGTTCGTTGGTGGTGGTGACCGGCGGCAACTGCAGGTGCTCCCGCAGGGTCCGGCCGGTGTATTGGGTGCGGTAGACGCCGCGCTCCTGCAGCGGTTCGGTGGTCGTGACGTGCAACTGCGGGGCGAGTCCGACGCGGTCAGTGCGGGTGGAGACGAACGCAGCACTGGTGCCGGCCTCGAGGCCGCCAGGGTGGGGGAGCACGGGGGCGTCGCTGAAGCTGACGATGCTGACGCCGGCGGCCTCGGTGCGGTGGACCTGGTCGCTGATCGTGGCCGGGTCGAGGCGTGGTTGACCGAGGTCGAGGATGAGGGGGATAGGCATGTCAGTTCCTTTGGCTGGTGAGGGTCGCGAGGGTGTTGCGCGCGGTCAGGGGCAGGGTGAAGACGACGAGCATGCCGCCAGCGACGCTGGCCCGGGTTTCCCGCTCCGGCGCGCGCTCGAAGCCGAGTCGGGTGTAGAGCCGTTGTGCGGTCAGGTTGCGCGGACCGGTGTCGAGAACGACTGCGTCGGCGTCCTGCTCGCGGGCGACCGCGATGGCGTGCTGCATCAGGTCGTAGGCGATGCCGCGGCCTCTGTGCTCCGGGTCGACCGCCAGCAGGCGGATCTCGGCTTCACCATCGCGGGCGAACTGTGCGCTCGGTGTGCCGGCGTGCACGAGGGCGACCGTGCCGATGAGTCGATCGGTCAGTGTGTCGACGGCGACCAGGAGTCGTCCGTCGCGGGCCCGTGCCCCCGCGTCAGCCAAGGTACGCCGTCGCTGCGGATTCGCCTTGCGCGGTGTGCGGTCCTCGGGGCGCGGGGCCTCGAACGCCGCTACTGTGAGTGCGCCGATGGCGTCGAACTCCTGCGGTTGTGCGTCGCGTATCACGATGTCAGACAACGACTTTCCTTTCCTTCGACGTCACTCAGCCGGCCGGCGGGATCGGTGACGAGGTCCCAGGGAGTCGTGGCTCGGCGTACGGCGAGAGTGACGATCAGGGCGATGCCGACGCAGACGAACGCGCCGAGAGCGACACCCCAGCGGACGCCGAAACGGTCGGAGACCCAGCCCACGATGGGGCTGCCGATCGGCGTACCGCCCATGGAAATGACGGTGTAGACCGCCATGACCCGGCCGCGGACGGCGTTGTCGACACCGGTTTGGACGTACGCCGAGACGGCCGCGGCGAGCAGCATCAGGATGAAGCCGCTGACCAGCAGGACGATCAAGAAGGTGGCGTACGTGGGGGCGGCGGCCAGGACGGTGAGGCTGACGCCGAACCAGAACGCGCCCGAGGTGACCATGGTGATGCGTGGCTGACTGCGGCGGGCGGCGAAGAGGGTTCCGACGATGGTGCCGATCGCCAGAGCTGCCGACATGACGCCCAGTCCGGTTGAGCCCGTGTCGAATTCGCGCTCGGCGAAGAGAGTCAGGGTGGTGGGGAAGTTCATCCCGAAGGTTGCGGTGAGGCCGTAGACGAGGAAGACGGCGACGAGGTCTTTGCGGGCGGCGACGTAGCGCAGGCCGTCGATGCCGGCGCCGCGCCATGGCAGGATGACGCGTTCGCTGGCGATGGGGTGGATGGTGGCCAGGGCCGTGATCATGACGATGAAGCTGACCGAGTTGATCGCGAAGACCCAGCCTGCGCCGAGCCAGGTGAGCAGCAATCCGGCGAGGGCGGCGCCGACGAGGCGGGCGACGTTGAGCGACAGGATGTTCAGGCCGGCGGCGTTCGGGATCAGGCGTGGCCCGACCAGGTCGGTGACGAAGGACAGGCGGGCCGGGTTCTCGACCATGAAGACCAGGCCGAGGCTGAAGGACAGGACGAACAGCAGGCTGAGCGTTGCGTGGCCGCTGAGGACCGCGGCGGCCAGGATGACCGACTGCACGGCGTAGAGCGATTGGGCGATGAGCAGCAGCCGGCGGCGGTCGAGGCGGTCGGAGATGACCCCGCCCCAGAGGCCGAAGAGCAGCACCGGCGCGAACTGCAGTCCGACCGCCCAGCCGACCGCGGTGCCGCTGCCGGAGATTTCCAGGACGTACCAGTCCATGGCGACCGCTTGCATGGCGGTGCCGGTGTTGGACAGCAGCCCGCTGAACCAGAACCGGCGGTAATCGGGCACGGCTAGCGCTGCGAACGAGCCGGTGCCAGACACTGCGATCCTCCGTCGTCAACGGCCTCGCAACGGAGACCACGCGCTTGCCACGGGGATGCCGCGGCCGGGCTTTCACCTGGAGCACCCCGCCGCGGGTGGGAGGGTTGCCGGTCAGCTAGCCAGGGCTTGTCGCTGACACTCGATGCCGCGTGGCACGTTACCTGCGCTGAGCCGTGAGGGCAAATGCCTACTCACTATGTAGGCAATGCGGGTTGGTGTCAGAGGTGGGGTAGCAGTTCGCTGGGACTGAGCCCGTACTGCCGCTTGAACGAACGGGAGAAGTGACTGGCGTCGGAGAAATGCCAGCGTCGAGCAACCTGGCTGACGGTGCTGCCAGAGGTGAGATCGTCACGGGCGCGGGCCAATCGGCGTACTCGAAGGTACCCAGACACGGTCTCCCCGGAGTCCTCGAACGCACGGTGCAACGAGCGCACGGACACGCCGATCTGGTCGGCGATCACGGCGGGCGTGAGGGTGCCCCGGTGCAGGTTGCGCTCGATGAAGGCCTCGGCGGCGGATCGGGTGGCGTACGTCGATTGCGGCCAGGTCTGTCGCGGCGCCTGGAGCGCGGCGGCCAGGAGTTCGATCGTGGCGTTACGAGCCGCGGGCAGCGCCCCGAGCGGCAGGTCGTCGATGGTGCGGGACAGGCCGTCGAGGTAGTTGCGCAGCAGGGACACGGCCGGTGCGGAGGCGTCGAGGACGGACCCGGTGAGCAGTTCGCCCCGCGCGCCGACCTCGGCCAGGGCGGCCTTGGGCACCAGCAAGCTGCGCTTGATCAGCGGCTCCTGAACGAGGAACTCGGCGTGCTGCGCGGAGTCCCACATCACGACACTGCCGGGACCCAACTGGGCGGTCCGGCCGGCCTGGGTGACCTGTTCGCGGCCCCGCAACGTCATCAGCATGACCAGGTACTCGCCGTCGGTCTGGCTGATCTGCGGGCCGCGGCGGACACCGGCGCACGGGTCGCACGAGCAATCGACCAGGACCAGATCGGCGAGATGTCGTTGGCGCACGGAGGCGGAGTACGGCGTGTGGTCGGCCGGCGTGAGCTCGGTGATGTCCCAGGTCAGGTGGGTCTTGGACAGCAATCGACCCCAGGCTTCGCGCGCTGCAGCCAGGTCATCACTGCGCAGGGTCTGCACCATCGAAACCTCCTCGTCTCCCCTTGAATGTAACCCCGATCACACCGTCATCGCAGGGGGTGGCGCGCAGTGACATGAAGTCGGCACTCAGGTGCATGGCTGTGACCTGAGTCACTTTTTAGTGTCAGTCGTAGCCCGCCGTCCCGAGCGGGAGACCACAGGAGATCACGATGACCCAAACACTGGACGAGAAGGCGCAGGTCGGCGTACCTGACAATCGCACGGACGTCGAATTCGACTCTGACGGAGTGACTTTGCGCGGTTGGTACTACCGCGCGTCGGGCGGCGGCACGGCGCCCACGATCGTGATGAGCCACGGGTACGCGGCGGTCAAGGAGATGTACCTGGACAAGTACGCCGAGGCGTTCTCAGCGGGCGGGTTCAACGTGTTGGTCTACGACAACCGCAACCTGGGCGCCTCCGACGGCGAGCCGCGCGGCGAGATCACGCCATGGCAGCAGATCGACGACTACCGCAACGCCATCACGTACGCCGAGACCCTGGAAGGCACCGACCCGGACCGGATCGGGATCTGGGGCTCGTCGTACTCCGGTGGGCACGTGCTGGTGGTCGCGGCGCAGGACCGGCGGGTCAAGTGCGTTTCCGCGCAGGTGCCGGTCGTGGACGGTGACGCGAACTTCCGGCAACTGGTGCGGGCCGACTTCGTCGGCGGCGCCCGGGACGGGTTCAACGCGGATCGACGCGCGCGCTTCAACGGTGAAGCACCGGCCATGATCGACGTGGTCAACAAGGACCCGATGGCGCCGTCGGCGTTGCCGACGCCGGACTCCTACGAGTGGTTCATCGGGACGCACGAACTGCGGGCGCCGTCGTACGTGAACTCGTGCACGCTGCGCAGTGTCGAGCGGTTCTCGGAGTACCAGCCGGGTGCCTATCTGCGGCTGATCGCGCCGACGCCGCTGCTGATGTGCGTGGCGGCCGACGACGTGCTGACGCCGACGAAGATCGCGATCGATGGCTTCCAGGAGGCGCGCGAGCCCAAGAAGTTGGTGGTGCTGCCGGGCGGTCACTTCGACGCCTACGTCAAGGGATTCGAGATCTCGTCTGCGGTGCAGCTGGATTGGTTCCGCGAGCACCTGATGTCCGGCGCCACGGTGTCCGGGAAGGGTGCCTGAGATGGGACAGGAAGGGCGCCTGGCCGGCAAGGTCGCCGTCATCACCGGTGGTGCGTCGGGCTTCGGCCGCGAGTCGGCACTGCTGTTCGCCCAGCACGGTGCGTCGGTCGTCGTGGCGGACGTGGTGGAAAAGCCGTTGGCCAAGGGTTTCGAGGCCGATCTGGACACCCCGACCGCGGATGCGATCACGGCCAAGGGTGGCCGTGCGGTCTACGTGAAGTGTGACGTGACCAAGAAGGCCGACACCGACGCGGCGGTTGCGGCGGCCGTTTCCGAGTTCGGCCGCCTGGACGTGATGTTCAACAACGCCGGCATCTACCGCGGGGGCAAGTTGATGGACGAGTTCACCGAGGAGGACCTCGACGCGTGCTTCAACGTCAACGCCAAGGGCACCTTCTTCGGGATCCAGTCCGCGGTCGCGCAGTTCCGCAAACAGGAACCGGGGCCGCACAACCTGCGCGGCACGATCGTCAACCTGGTGTCGACCGCCGGTTTGCAGGGCCACCCGATGCAGTCGGTCTACAACATCTCCAAGGGTGCCCAGGCGAACGTAACCCGTTGCGCGGCAATTGAGTACGGCGCGGAGGGGATCCGCGTGAACGGCATCTGTCCGACGTACGCGAAGACCGCGTTGACCCGTGACCTGTACGAGGACATGGCGTTCATGAAGGAGTTCAGCGAGTCGGTGCCGATGAAACGCTGGGGCGAAATGGAGGACGTCGCGAACCTGGCGCTGTTCCTCGCCTCGGACGAGTCGAGTTACGTCCACGGTGATCTGGTCCGGATCGACGGCGGCGAAACCCTCTGCCGCTACTCGGTGTAGACCAGCGACTCGATCGGCGGCCGGACTGTCGGCGCCGACCAATCTCGGAAGCGGCCGAGGCATACCGGTGTGCCTCGGCCGATTCCGGTGCCCACTGGCGCAATCGTCGAAGACCAGCCAAAAACATACTGAATCGCTGGGATATTCTGCGGAATAGTTCGATGCCCGCCACGCGCACGCTCACTTCGCGCTACTGTTTGCTGAAACAGTCCATATGCACCATGTGAGCGAACACGTTCGAGGTGCCGACGTGAAGGGCAGTGCGCCTCGTGTCTTGGAATATTCGCCGTACGCCGACCCTCGACCGCCGCCAACTCCTCGCCGGAGTGGCGATCACTGCCGTCCTTGCAGGCTGCGCCAAGGGCGGGTCCAGTTCGCCGACCGCCACCTCCGCTGCTGGATCCGCCGGTGCCGACAGTGGCAAGGACATCGACGTCGTCACCGTGGCGCTGCCCGGTTCGTTGTCCTCGCTCTACCCCGGCCAGGAAGCGGGAATCCTGAACTACAACGTGTCGAACCTCTTCTACCAGGGCCTGGTGGGGGTGGACTCGGCTGGCAAGGTGATTCCGGCTCTGGCCACCAAGTGGACGCAGCCGAAGCCGACGACCTACGTGTTCGACCTGGCCTCGGGCGTGAAGTTCTCCGACGGGACGGAACTGACCGCCAAGGACGTGAAGTTCAGCCTCGACCAGGCCAAGGACGCGAAGGCCTCACCCGGTATCGCGTCGTACATGAGCAACGTCAAGGACGTCGCGATCAGCGGTGATCAGCAGGTGACCATCACCCTGGCCAAGCCGGATCCTGCGTTCCTGAAACTGATGAGTACGGCGGGTGCGGCCTTCATCACCTCCGAGGCATTCTGGACGAAGGTCGGCGGCAAGACCGGCACCAGCAGTTCACTGGTCGTCGGCACCGGGCCCTACCAGGTGACATCGTTCCAGCCGGACTCCGGGATGAAGCTGGAGCGCAACACGCACTGGTCGGGGACCGCGCCCAAGGCCAAGAGCATCGAGATCAAGTTCATTGCGGATCAGAACACCCGACTGCTGGCGGCCAAGTCCGGCGGTGTCGACATCGCCTTCAACGTGCCGCTGGATCAGGTGGCGCAGTGGAAGGCGATCTCCGGCGAGCGTGTCGTGGCCGTGAACGACCTGTCCTATGTGGGCCTCAACTTCGACACGCGCGTCTCGCCGTTCAACGACCCGAAGGTGCGTGAGGCCTTCTCCTACTCGGTGGATCGCGACGCGATCGTCGCCAAGTTGCTGCACGGCTACGGTCAGACGGCCACGGCGATGATGACACCGGAGTCGCTCGCCGCGGCGTACACCCCGCAGGAGGCCAAGGAGGTTCTGGAGACGGTCACCCACCAGAGCTACGACATGGCCAAAGCCAAGGCCGCGCTGGCCGCTTCCAGTCACGCGCAAGGCTTCACCGCCGAACTGACCTACCCCAACACCGGACCGCAGTTGGGGCTGGCCGCGCAGTCGTTGGCTCAGAACCTCAAGACGATCGGCATCACGCTGAGCGTCAAGGAGGTTCCGATCGACCAATGGCTGGCGACGATCGGCGACAAGACGCACGGCGTGTCGTTCATGTGGTACTTCTCCACGACGGGTGATCCAGCCGAGGTGCCCAGCTACCTTCTGGGAGAGGGGAACCCGTCCGGGTACAGCAACGCCCAGGTTGCCTCTCTCCTGGACCAGGCATCGCAGGCATCCGACCCCAAGACGCGCATCGCCGACCTGATCAAGGCAGAGTCGATCCAGGCAACCGACGTCGTTAACGCGCCCTTGTGGTGGGGCCAGTCGGTGACCGCGTTCTCGGACAAGGTCGCGATCAAGAACTTCGGCGCGTTCAGCTTCAGCTCCGACTGGGGTAGCGCCATCTACGCACCGCAGTGATCGCTCGTCGCTGGTCCCGGTCTCACCCGGTCGGTGCGTTGGTCCTGACCCGGCTCGGCGGAATCATCCTGGTCCTCTTCGTGATCTCGGTGATCACGTTCAGCCTGCTGCATCTGGCTCCTGGTGACCTCGTGCGCACGCTCATCGGCAACCGGCCGGTGACGCCGCAACTGCAGGCGCAGGTGCGGGCCGAGTATCACCTGGATGATCCGATCGTGGTGCAGTACCTGCGCTGGTTGTGGGGTGCACTGCACGGTGACTTCGGCACCTCGGTGCAGCTCCAGGTGCCGGTGTCTTCGGTTCTGTCGCAACGACTTCCGCTGACCCTGTCGCTTGCGTTCCTGGCCTTCCTGATTGCCGCGATCACCTGTATCCCGATGGGGGTGTTCGCGGCCCTGCGAAGCCCGGGTGCGCTGGATACGGCGGCCACGACCGCGGCATTGGTCGGGTTGAGTGCGCCGCCGTTCGCGATTGCGCTGGCCCTGCTGTACGTCTTCTCCTACTACGTGCCGATCTTCCCGGTCTACGGGGCCGGCTCGGGCTTCTTCGACAGCATCTACCACCTGCTGTTGCCGGCAGTGGCCCTGGCAGCCGGCGTCGGGGCGATGCTGATGCGAATCACCCGGAGTTCCATGCTGCGCGAACTGGACAGTGACTACGTGCTCGCCGCCCGCGGTCGAGGGGTGGGCCGGCGGCAGGTGATCGGACTGACCCTGCGCAACGCCGCAATCCCGATCGTGACGAGTGCGGCGCTGGTGTTCACCTTCTTGGTAAGCGGAACGATCGTCGTCGAAACGATCTTCGCGTTACCCGGGCTGGGCCAATTACTTCAGAACGCAGTCGAATACAAGGATCTACCCATGCTGCAAGGCGTGGCCCTGCTGATCGCGGTCATCGTGGCGCTGTTGTCGCTGGCGGCGGACTTGATCTATCTCATGCTGGATCCGCGGATGCGACGCAAGAAGGCAGCGGCATGAGCGCGTCGTCGGTGCTGTTGGCGCAGCCGGAACGTCGCAAGCGAAGCTACGCTGTCGTGATCGCGGCGGTGATCGTCGCGCTGTTGATCATCGGAACGATCGCCAGTCCGTTCCTGAAGGACGCCGCACTGCAGCAGAACATCCTCGACGCCGATCTGGCGCCGGGTCAGGGCGGCCACCTGCTCGGGACCGATCAACTCGGTCGGGACGTCGCCCTGATGACGGCAGCCGGTACGGCATCCGCAGTGGTCGGTCCGTTGGTCGTCGCGATCGGTTCGATGCTGCTCGGCGTCTTCTTCGGCACCATCGCCGGCTTCCGCGGCGGGGTCCTCGACGGCATCGTCGGGCGGGCGACCGACGTGCTGTTGGCGTTGCCAGCGCTGCTGGCGGCGATCGTGATCGGCGGCGTCCTGGGCGGTGGGTACTGGAGCGTGGTCGCGCTGTTGATCGTGCTGTTCTGCCCCTCCGACATCCGGTTGATCCGGTCGGCCGTGATGGAACAGACCCCGCGCCCGTACGTCGAGGCCGCCCGGATGCTGGGGCTGTCGAACCGGCGGATCATGTTCGGGCACATCGTGCCCAACGTGCGCGGCCTGATCCTGACCAACATGTTGCTCAACGTGGGTTTCGCGCTGGTGACGGTCTCGTCGCTGTCCTACTTGGGGGTCGGCGTACGACCGGGCTCGGCCGATTGGGGCCGGCAGATCGCCGACGGCCGGGACATCATGTTCACCAATCCGGCGGCCGTGCTCGCACCCGCGCTCCTGTTGATCGTTGCCACCTGCGCGATCACGATCCTCGGTGACTGGATCGGTGGACGGATGGAAGGCAGGACCGTCCAGTGACCGCGCTACGAGCCCGGGACGTATCGGTCCGGCACGGCGAAACCACGTTGGTCGAGCCGATCGACCTGGACATCGAGGCGGGGCGGTGTTTGGCCGTCATCGGTGAGTCCGGCTCGGGGAAGACCATGACGGCGCGGGCCATCGCGGGACTGCTGCCTCGTGGCGTAACCGCCTCGGGCTCAATGCAGTTGGGTGATCGGACGATAGACCTGCCCGGCAACGAACGCGTGTGGGCAAATATCCGCGGTGAGCAAATCGCCTTGCTGTTGCAGGACCCGTTCACCAGTCTGAGTCCGGTGCACCGCTGCGGACAGCAACTGGCGCAGGCGTTGCAGGCCGAGGATCGGCGCCGAGGCCGGCGCCGCAGCCGCGCGGACCTGCAGGAGCAGGTGCTGCTACGCCTGGAAGAGGTGCGGCTACCCGGGCGGGTCGCGAGACAGTACCCGCACGAGTTGTCCGGCGGTATGCGGCAACGTGTTGCCATCGCTGCGACCCTGGCGGCCGATCCCGACATCCTGATCGCCGACGAACCGACGACGGCGCTCGATGCCACCGTGCAGGCAGGCATCCTCGATCTGCTGACCACGCTATGCCAGGAGCGGGATCTCGGGCTGTTGCTCATCTCCCACGACCTGGGGATCGTGCAGGGTCGGGCGCAGTCGGTGATCGTGATGCGCGACGGGAGGGTCGTGGAGCGGGGCGCAACCGCTGACGTTCTTTCGTCGCCGCAGGAGGACTACACACGCCGGTTGCTCGCATCCAGTCCGTCGCTGTCGGACGTCCGCCAGCGGGACACGCGCACGACCGCTGATCCGCTGTTGGAAGCGCTCGATGTGTCCAAGAGCTTCGACAACCGGCCGGTCCTCTTCGACGTGTCAGTGCGCCTCTACGCGGGCGAAATGCTCGCGCTGGTGGGGGAGTCGGGATCCGGTAAGAGCACGATGGCCAGAGTGATCGCCGGTTTGGAGACACCCGAGTCCGGGACAATGACGTACGCCGGACGACCGTTGGGCTGGGGCCGCGCCGACCGCTCGCCAGACCAGGTGCAGGTGGTCTTCCAGGATCCGAACTCGACCTTGAACCCGGCGTTCACGGTGGCCAAGACCCTCACCGAAGCGTTGCGGGTGGCTGGGCGGCCGGGGAGTGACCTGGCTGGATTGCTGGAGTCAGTTGATCTCGACCCGGGGTTGGCAGACCGCAAACCCGGCCAACTGTCCGGTGGGCAGCGGCAGCGAGTCGCCATTGCCCGGGCCCTGGCACCGAAGCCCTCGGTGCTCCTCTGTGACGAAAGCGTCTCTGCCCTGGACGTATCCGTGCAGGCGCAGATCTTGCAGATGCTGACCGAGGTGACCCAGAAGTTGGATCTGGCGGTCCTGTTCATCACCCACGACCTGGCGGTGGTCGCCGAGATCGCCGACCGGGTCGCGGTCATGCGCGACGGGCGGATCGTCGAGACCGGGTCGGCTGCCTCCGTCATCACGGCACCCCAGCACGAATATACCGCGGAGCTTGTGGCATCAGCACGAGCCCAGAGCCTCACGAAAGGCTGAACTACATGACGACCACCCACTGGGGCAACGATGCCCCTGGCAGCTCTGCGCTCATCGAGAGCATGCCCCGGAGCGGCAGCAGCATTGGTCGATCGACCGCTCGCCGTACCAGCCGCGATTGTGTGCTGTCGGCGGGGTATCGATGCTGGTGACGTCCCGTCCGCACACGGCGACGCAGACCATCGTGGATGTGGTCACCGATGGTCAGGCGACGACGCGTGAGTTGGAGGTGGCGTTGGAGGAAGTCATCGCGTCCGGACACGACTGCGCCGCAACGAAGTTGGAAGTCCACCCGTGGAGTAAGGAACTTCTGCAGGGGAGCGCGGATCTGCTGGCGTCATTGGGCTTCGTGCCCTCCCGGGCGCCGCTGCCGTCCGTGGCCAGCACGCTGGGGGGCGTCGAGGGTTGGACGCGATGGAGCGCGCCGCTCGTGCCCGCGGGGGGTGAGCCCGCGCCGTACATCGGACAAACCACGGACTTCACGTGCGGTGCCGTCTCACTGCTCAGCGCGTTGCATCGCAGCCACCGGTCGTTGCTGGGCAACGAGCGCGATCGGGTGAGCAACGCCCGGGATGAGCTGCGTTGGTGGCGTAAGGCGACCAACATGCCCGCGTGCGATCCGATGACGTTGGCGGTGGTGGATGCGGAGGCGTTGGGCGAGGGGTCGCAGCGGCCGGTGCTGCATCTGACCTCGGATGAGCCGGTGTTGGTCGAGGGGTACGAGGGTGATGAACGGGCGTTCCGCGCCCAGCTTCAGCGAGCTTCTCGCGACGAGGCGGATTGGCTTGGCATCCGGGTGGATTCGCGGTGGTTGAGTGACACGGAATTGCTGGGTGCGGTGCGTGCGGGCTCGGTCGTGCAGTTGCTGATCGATGAGTTCCCGATGCACGGGTGGCACATTCCGCACTGGATCACGGCGGTCGCCGCGACCACAACGGCCTCGGGGCAGGACGCTCTTGTGGTCCAGGACCCGTGGGTCGATGCGGAGTACGGCGAGACCTGGGTGAGTGCCGATCACCTGGCGATCAGCATCGACGACATCCAACTGATGGCCCAGTTCGGGGATCCGGCTTATCGGGCGGCGATCGTGCTGCCCGCGTCAGGGCACTGAGCCGTCGCGCTGCGGCTGTTGCTCCGGAGGCAGCCAGTTCTCCGGGAAGGCGATGACCACCAGCAGTTGGGTGTCTTCATCGCCGACGGTCGCGTAGGCGTGGTTGGCGTCGGCGACGAATTGGATTGCGTCACCGGAGCGTAGGCGCTCACTCCAGCGGTCGTGACGCACCTCGACCTCGCCAGCCATCACCACGGCGTACTCCAAGGTGCCCCAACCGTGGGAGGTGTCGGAGGTGACGCAGCCGACGGGCAGCAACGCGTGCCGGATGTCGAAGCGGGTCAGGCCATTGCTGCTGAACAGCTCGCTGATGATCGAGTTGTCGACCGGTCCGATCCACTTGGGTGCCGAGCCGGCGCGGACGACCAGCGGCCGCTCACTGGTGACGTGCGTGAGGCTGTCGAAGCCGGTGCCCAGCGCTTCGGCGAGGCGCACCAGCACCTCCAGCGTGGGGTTGGCCTGACCCCGCTCGATCTGCGACAGCTGCGCGGCGCTGATGTTGGCGCGCTCGGCCAGTTCGCGCAGACTCAGCCCGCGGGCCAGGCGGATTCGACGCGAATTGGCCCCCACGGCGTACCGCAACTGGTCCCCGGTCACGTCCTGTTTCGGACTCAGTTCGGTCACCGGCTCAGAGTAATCGTCGGTTGCGGTTCGCGGCAGGGGCTACTACGGCGCGTGGCATCAGGATGCAAGGAACCGCTCGTAGTGGATCTCGAGCAGTTTGGGATCTGGCCGGTCCCGCTGTGCGCGCGGCAGCACGCGTAGCCGCTGACCGTGTAGGGCTTTCAAACCGTGTTCGAGGAGCGGGCCGTCAATCTCGGTGAGGATGTCCGAGCGGATCTCAACCCGTGTTTCGGGGGTTACTCCAAGGATCCCCGCGTCGTACGCCGCGTGGTGAATCTTGCACAGCGACAGACCGTTTCGTACGGCGGCCGAGCCGAGTTCGTGGCGATCCTCCACAATGTGGGCCGCATCCAGGAGCACGCTGTGGCGCAGTTCGCAGACGCAGCAACGGGTCCCGTAGGCGCGCATCACCATGGCTCGGAAGACAGGTTGGTGCAGGCGCTGAAGAGTCTCGCGCGCGACGTACCGCCGCATGACTTCTTCCAATCCTGACCCGGTCGCGGGCAGGTGTTGTAGCCCGTCGGTCGCGACGACAAATTGCTGCTGGGCGGGCTCCTCGGCAATCAGATAGATCGGGAAGATCGGCTTGTAGAGCGCCTTCCCAACTCCCCATAACCAGATCAGTGGCAGGCCGCTGAGTTGAGCCCCGCGAAGCGCCCGGTTGTCGGAATGGTCCGGGTCGTCGCCACGCCACTTGTACCGGAAGAGGCCGTCGACGCCGACTTCGTCGTCGTACGGTCGCGTGTCGCCCTCTGTTCGGTACGCCGTGCGGATGGTCAGCGCAGCAGGCAGAACGGCGGGCTTCCAGATGCCCTGTTGCGGCGCGACCAACCGGAACGGTTCGCCGTGGAAGGTGAACTCGGAGATTTCTTCGGAGGTCAAGGGGTCGATGCCGTCGTTGGTGCGTAACCGGAGCCAGTCGATGGCGGCCTGCCGCAGCGCCATGTCCTCCGCCGCCGACCACATGCCGGCATCGTGTCAGTCCGACGCGGTGGCGTCTACGGCGCAGATCAGGGCAGGCCCAGCGCCCCGGCAATCGCATGGCGGTTCTGGTGCACCGCAGCCGGCCAGGGTTGCCGAGGACTATCGCAATGGCCGATGCGCTACGCTGTGCTACATGGAGTCGGTGAGCCACCGGGAGTTGCGTAACAGCAGTGGGGAGGTGTTGCGCCGGGTGGCTGCGGGCGAGTCTGTGATCGTCACCAACAACGGACAGCCCGTCGCCGTGCTCGGCCCGTTGGGTGGCTCAGCGTTGGACCAGGCGGAATTGCGCGGTGAGGTACGGCGCGCGCGGGCTCCGTTGACAAGCCTGCGCCAGGTGAAGCGTGGCCGATCAACGGTGAGCACGGCGGACCTGCTGCACGATGTCCGCGGCCAGTGGTGATCAGCTATCTCGACACCTCGGCGGCGATGAAACTGCTGGTTGAGGAGGCCGAGTCCGACGCACTCGTCCGTGAACTGGCCGGCAGTGACAGGCGATTGGCTAGTTCCTGGGTGTTGCACACCGAATTGCATTGTGCCGCAGGGCGACATGCATCTGTGATCGACATTGAGGCGGTTGGGCAGGTGCTGGATGGCGTCGAGCTGGTGGATCTGACTAGAGGCGACCTGTTGGCCGCGGGCGCTCTGGCGCCACTGCGATCGCACGACGCGCTTCACCTGGCTGTCGCGCTGCGACTGGCGGTTGACGAGTTCATCACCTACGACGAGGAGTTGGCGACCGCTGCCCGAACCGCCGGGCTGCAGGTGGTCGCGCCGACGGACGCGCCGGGTCGCGATCAGCGATAGACCGCTCAGCGATAGACCTCGCGGCTATGTCCGAGCGTCACGATGACGATCAGGAGTACGTCATCGTTGATCGTGTAAATGATGCGGTAGTCGCCGACGCGCACGCGCCACGCAGGTCGCCCGCGTAGCGGCTTGGCGGCGGGCGGTCGAGGGTCCTCGGCGAGCAGGGCAATTGCTCCACGGATGCGCGCCTGCTGCGTCGGGTCGATCTTGCGCAACTGGCGCAGTGCCGCAGGCCTGACCTCAACCCGGTAGGTCGCGCGATGGCGGTGGACCTGGTCTGCTTCGGGGGGCTCCCGCACTCAATGCGCGGCGCGGTTCGCTAGCGTCACGGAGCATGGCGGGCGTCGAGCGAGAATTCCGGCCCCGGCCGAGCGTGCTCGTGGTCACGGCGGTGGTGTCAGTGCTGTCGCTGGTGCTCTTCGCGATGGCGCTGGGGCTGGGGTGGTTTGGTCCGGACGTCGGCGCCGGGGCGAACTTTTGCGAGGCCGCGCGGAGCGGGCTAGTTGTACTGCCCCGGGACGTTAGGAACGGTTCTCGGCCTGTCGGCGTGACTTGAGGAAGACCTCCGGGTGAGGTGTGAAGCGACGAAGCAAACACATCCCCAAACCCGGAGGTCCTCATGGTCCACGCTAATGCCCCGCTTTCTGCGACTGGTCGCCTGCGCCTGGCGCGGTGCGTGGTGGACGATGGGTGGCCGTTGCGGCGGGCCGCAGACCGGTTCGGGGTCTCGGTCACCACCGCGCACCGCTGGGCGGCCCGGTACCGCCAGCATGGTGCGGCGGGGATGTGCGATCGTCCCAGCCGGCCCCAGTCATGTCCGCACCGCACCAGTAGGCGCCGGGAACGGCGAGTCCTGGGGTTACGGGTTTCGCGGCGGTGGGGGCCGGCCCGGATCGCCTACCACCTGGGGATGAATCCGGCCACGGTGCACCGCATCCTGACCCGGTACCGGTGTCTTCGGTTGTCCTGGACGGACCCGGCCACTGGTGCCCCGGTACGGGCCGGTCGTCGAAAGGTGGTGCGCTACGAACGCGACGCCCCGGGTGATTTGGTCCACGTGGACATCAAGAAGCTGGGCCGCATCCCCGATGGGGGTGGACACCGGGTCCATGGCCGCGCTGCGGGGAAAGCTAACTCCCGTGCTACCTCCAGCAGTGGGCGGGGGTATGCCTACCTGCACCACGCGGTCGATGACCACTCCCGGTACGCCTACTCAGAGATCCTGGCCGATGAGAAGAAGGAGACCGCGACCGCGTTCATGCAACGGGCGGTGGCGCACTTCGCGCAGGTCGGGATCACCACGGACCGGGTGATGACCGACAACGGGTCCTGTTACCGCTCCCACCTATTCCGGAACATGCTGCAGGACCATGGGATCACCCATAAACGCACCCGCCCCTACACCCCGAAAACCAACGGGAAAGTCGAGCGGTTCAACCGGACCCTGACCGAGGAGTGGGCCTACGCCCGCCCCTACACCAGCGAGACCGAACGCGCCGCCGCGTACGAGGACTTCCTGCACATCTACAATCACCACCGCGCACACACCGCGCTCAAAGGTGGCTCACCCGCAGACCGCGTACCCAACCTGGCGGGGCACTACAGCTAGTCAAGCAGCCGGCCAACACGTTCAGCAACCTCGGGTTCGTGGCGGCCGGGCTTGCTGCGGCCGTCTATATCGATCGCCACTGGTCCTCCACTTCGCACTTGCTGGCGCCGTTCCCAGCCCTGATCGCGCTGCTCGGGCCGGGCAGCATGGCCATGCACGCGACCCAGTCGAGTCTCGGCGGCCGGTTCGACTTGGGCTCGATGTACCTCGTGGCGGGCTTCGCCGCGGCGTACGGGATAGCGCGTATTTTTGGTCGCGGGCTGGGCACTCTGGCAACGCTCTTCGTCGTTCTGGTGGTTGCTGCCGAGATCTTCGGAGCCAGCGACATCCCCGCGCCCTTGGTGGACACGGCTGGGAATCTGGCGTTCGCGGTGCTGCTGCTGGTCGCCGTGCTGGTCGAGGTCGTGATCCAGCGGCGGCCGGAGCACCCTCAGTCGTGGCGGTGGGCGTTGGTGGCGCTTGGCGCGATGGTGGTGGCGTTCGTGATCTGGAGTCTGAGTCACTCTGGCGGGCCGTGGTGTGATCCGAACTCATGGCTGCAGGGGCACGCGGTGTGGCACCTGTTGTGCGCGCTGGCGGCGTACGCGCTGTTCCGGTTCTACGCGAGTGAGCGTGCCGTGGTTCGGGAGCTTCATGACTTGGAGTCATGAGGGCATCCACGGGTCAGCCGTGACGGTAGGAGCCTGATCAAGGTCGTCTGTCAGGCGGACACGGGTCGGAATGGCTACTTGATGAGTTGAGAAACGCGGCCCCGGGAAACGCCCATGATGTATGCGGTGTCGCTGACGGACAGACCGGCATCGCGCAAGCCCTTGGCGGCGGCTCGATTCTCCGCCGCGGCCTCGCGCTGCATCTGCTCGGCTCGAGCGGTGGCGCGACGTGCAGCGGCGGCGGATCGTCGCTCCTTGGCCAGACTGTCCACGATGACGTCAACGTGCGGTGGCCGCTCACCGGTGAGGGTTTCGACGTAGTCCGCAACCTGCTTCTCGGCGGAGTCAAGAGTGCGGGACTGGGTCACTCCAATGCCCTCGATGTGTAGCTCCCACCCATCGGCCCATCGTTTTGCTCGCGCAGTACAGACATTCACTTCATCCACCAACCCTCCGGGAGGCAGGTCAGCTTCTTCACAACATCGGTCATCACGCCCGGCGAGATGGTGCCGGGCCGCGTGAGTACCGCGCGGTGCTGCCGCCCGCATCCGCATGTCCACACTTCGTGGTCTCCCCTTCCTGCTCGCGATGTACATCCCAAGCGGCGAAGCAGCTTCGCGATTCGCCGGTACTCCTGTGGCTTCATGTATATCCCCCCTCGATACTACGTGTATACGGGGACTACACAGCAACTGATCAGCAGCCCGCCCCTGCCCTGCGCAGCAGTTTGCCGCGACCCACTGACAGGCGGCCGGCTCACGCCTTCTCGTACAACGCTGCGGGCCGTCCGCGCAGGTTCTGCGCCAATACCGGCTCACCGTCGGCGTCGAGAAGCGGTCGCAGCAGCGGGGTCATCCGTTTGGCGAAGTTGTCCTTGTGCAGCGGCTCGCCGACGACCGCCTCGTGCACCTTGCGCAGTTGGAAGAGGGTGAACGGCGAGTCACCGAGGAAGCCGTCCGGGTCGGGCTCGATGTAGGACCGCCCGCGGAACTCATAGCGCGACTGCAGGTCCACGACAGCCGCCGACACGATCGCGTTGTGGTCGAACCGCAGCTCACCAACCGAGGACGGCGGCTCCCACGCGCCCGTGGCGGGAGCGGCCAGTTCCCAGGGCAGTGACAACGAGTGCGCCAGCGACAGCGCCCAGGTCCGGTCATCCCGCCGCGGGTCGTCGAAGACCGAGAGCAGGCGAGGGCTGAACCCAAGGGGAAGGACCAGCCCCGCCTTCACCTTCAGTGCCTCATACAACGTCTCCGCGACCGTACGCCGCTCGCGGATGAATCTGCCTGGCAGCAAACGGTTTCCACCGTCTGAGGTCCGCACAAAAATCCGCAGCGACGGATCTGCCAGTGGCGAGGTCACCGTCAACAGCGCGACATCCACCGCGACCGCCGGACGGGGGAACGACTCCAGCGAAGGTGAGGAGGAGCGAGAAGCCATGGCTTGACTTTAGCGACTATCGGGTGCAATCTGTGATTAGAGAACAACGAGTGCTAAAGGGGATGGTCGCCATGATGGACACGGATACCAACTACGAGGGGATGGTCCGCGAGATCCTCACCGGCGCCTACGGCCCGGCCGTGATCGACGACGGGTTGAACCTCGTCCATCAGGGACTGTCGATCCGCGTCATGGTGCTCGACGGTCCGCCGCCGGCAGTCTCGTTGCTGGCGATGGTGGCGGAAGACGTGACGGATCGCGCCGCGGCGGCGATCGCCGTCGCTCTGCTGAATCGGAGCGAGGGCATGGCCCGCTGGGTCCTGTCCGACGACACGGTCTACCTGACCGCGTGGATGCCGCTCTGGCCGGTCGCATCGGGTCACCTGGAACTGCTCGTCCGCGACTTCGTCGGCACCTTCGAGGAAGCCGCGCCCGACCTCCTGCTGCGCACGGGCGCCCAGTCGGCCCCACGCACGAGCGGGGTCCGGCAGGACCTGCGGCACGCGCCGTACGTGCCATTGGGTCACGACGCGGGCGGTCTGCGTCGGCAGATCGCGGCCTGGCTGGACGAGCGGTTCGGCGGGACGCACGAGGTGGATGGCGATGGCGACTTCGACATTGAGTACGACGCGCAGCCGGTGTGGATCCGGGTGCGGGAGCACCACCCCGCGGTGGTGTTCTTCGCCAAGGTGGTCACCGGCGCACGTGACCGGCGCACTGCGGCGATCGAGGCGACGTTGGCGACCCAGCTGGGGCTGGTCAGTGCGTGGTACCCGATCGAGAACGACATCTGGCAGCGGTGCGAGATCCCGGTGCAGTTCTTCTTCGCCGAGCACCTGGATCACGCCCTGGCTGAGTTCCTCGCCAACTTCGGAGCCGTCCAGGACGACATGGTGCTGCTGACCGGTGGAGAGGTCGAAATCTGATGGGAGACAACGAATTTACTTGGGCGGACGCGCAGCGCGAGTTGGCGCTCGAGGTCGACGTGCCGATCGAGGACGAGGAGATCACCGGACCGCCGAACATGATCTTCGCGTTGCCCGATGGTCTGGAGATGCTGACCGAGCTGGTCGGGGACTACCTCTACACGCGGTACGACGGGTTGGTGACCCGCGACGACGACGGCGACTTCGCGATCGAGCACCGGGGGCAACCGGTGTGGGTGCGGGTCGGGGCCGAACCGTTGCGCGTGGAACTGTTCACCCGGCTGGTCGGCGACATTGTTGATCCGCAGGTGGCGGCGATGCGGGTGGCGATCGACAACCGTGGGTTCGCGGCGAACAAGTTCGCGCTGATCGGCGACGGGGTGTGGCAGTGCGCGACGTTCCCGGCGCGGGTGTTCGCGATGGAGGTCTTCGGGGAGTTCCTGGACAGCTTCACCGAAGCGTTTGATATCGAGTCGGCGCAGTTGGTGCGCCACGGTGTGGGAAGGATGGGTGCGTGATGATGAAACTGACTACAGCACAACAGGATCGGGCGTGTGGCGCGATTCTGGGTACGGCGACCGGTGACGCCCTGGGGGCCGGGTACGAGTTCGACGGGGTGCGTCCCGGTCCGGACGGACCGCAGATGATCGGTGGCGGGCTGGGCGGATTCGATCCGGGGGAGTGGACCGACGACACCTCGATGATGTACGCCGTGCTCGCACCGTTGGCGTTCTCACCGTCCTGCGAGGGGATCGATCTGGATCGGGTAGCGGCGGGGTTCAAGCAGTGGTACGCCGGTGGGCCGGCTGACGTCGGCGTGCAGACCTCACGGGTGCTCAGCGCCGCAGATCCGACTGCGGCGTCGATGAGTTCGGCGGCGGCGTCGTTGCACGAGCGCACCGGTCGCACCGCTGGCAACGGTTCGCTGATGCGGACGGCGCCGGTGGCGTTGGGGTACCTCGACGATCCCGATGAACTCGTGGGAGCGGCGCTCGCGGTCAGTGGGCTGACGCACCACGATCCGTTGGCGGGGCAGGCGTGCGTGTTGTGGTCGTTGGCCATCCGGCACGCAATCCTGCACGGCGAGTTCGACATTCGCGGTGGGCTGGCCTTTCTGCCGGCGTCCTCTCGGGACTACTGGACGGGGTTGATCGACGAAGCGGAGACCAAGCCGCCGTCGACGTTCCGGGCGAACGGTTCGGCGATGGGCGCGTTCCAAGCGGCGTGGGCTGCGATCTCCCAGACACCGGTCCCGACGGATGGTCCCGCGTGCCAGTACTTGACCGACGCGTTGGCGACGGCGATCGGCATCGGGCATGACACCGACACGGTCGCGGCGATCGCGGGTGGGTTGCTCGGTGCGCGCTGGGGTGCCTCGGCGGTGCCGGCAAAGTATCGCCGGCCGCTGCACGGCTACCCGGGCATCACGGGGGAGCGGCTCGTGGAGTTGGCGCACCTGGCGTCCAACGGTGGCAGGGCCGGTCACCTTGGGTGGCCGCTGAAAGAACGGCTGGACTACTCCTCGTGGGAGCGGACGGATGTGCTGGTGCGGCACCCGGCGGACGATGGCGTCTGGCTCGGCGGAGTCGGTGCGCTGGAGAACCTGCCGCCGTCGGTGGACGCACTGGTCAGCCTATGTTTGGTGGGGCGGTCGCAGGTGCCGGAAGGGTTGGAGCACATCGCGTTTCGGCTGATCGACTCAGCGGACCCCGCAGCGAACCCGAATCTGGAGTTCGTGATCAATGACGCCGCTGCAATGGTGGCTGCCCTGCGGGATGAAGGCAAGACTGTCTTCTTGCACTGCGTCCGTGCCGAGTCGCGCACACCCACGGTTGCTGCTGCCTACGCGGGCCTGCGGGGCATCGATCCGCGAGATGCCCTGGCCGAGATCCAGCGAGTGCTACCCAACGCGTCGCCGAATACGCGATTCAGGTCAGTGCTGTTTGTCTGACTACCGCTGCGTTGTGTCGCAAACTCCCAACTCGCGGAGGGCATCGCGCAATGGCTCCCATGTGGTGTCGGCACCCAGGTTGCGGGCAAGCTCCCGAGCCCGAGCTGCGCGCTCCTGATCTGCCGGGTCTAAGAGGTCGGCGAACCGCTCATCAAGTAGCCACGACGAATCATTCGAGGCGTGGAAGGCGATCCGGTCCAGAAGTAGCTCTAGCTTGCGGTAGTTCAGTTTGTCATTGGCATCGACTCTCAACGGGCACCACGCGAGTTCGCCGTCCCACAGGGCGGTGCGCTCCTTCTGCAGGTCAGTGTCGAGCACCGTACCGACGACCGTCGGCTTATCGCCTTCAACGAAGACCTTGCGATACTCGCTGACTTCGTGAAGCATCCGCAGGACGTTGTCGTCGGTCATGGACGTCCCGACGATAAGCAGGTGTCGAGTCAATAGCAGCGACTCGAATAGTGCGGTCGAGGGTCGGTTCTTAGCGTCGTAGGTGACCATGTGCCGACGGGTCAACACAATCGAATCGGGATGCTTGATGTCGCCGTGAAGTTTCAGCAGCCAGGGTCTATCGGCCTGTACCGGCGACCACGGGAGAACTTGCGGCGGCCGGCCCGCCGCGCCGGCGGCCGTTTCGTAGAGAAGGTCGTAGTTGGTAGTCACCACCTCGCGGCAGGCGAGGCTTGCCAGGAGAGCGTGCAGCAGTGACGGTGTGGTCGCTGTGCCGATTTGCTTGCAAACAAGGTCTTGGAAGTGCTCGGGGTCGTCCTTCTGGATCAAGTCTGCGCGATCGGTCGGTGACAGCAGGGTGTCCTTCTCAGTCTTTCCATCGAGCGAATGCAACAGTTCATCCCAGCTCGGTAGTCCCGCTGCGGCGCTCACTCCGGCACCGAGCAGCAGTGCCAGTTCGCCGGTGCGCGCGCGGGAGCCGAGGCCAACTGCAAACCCCTCGAGGTTGGATGGCAGGGGAACATCGTCCATTCGGCGAGCCCATTGGACCGCGCTGTAGACGGAGAGTTCCTTTGCGACTAGGACGATGTCGATGGCGTAGGTCACCACGTGCTTTCGAAGTGCGCTTACTAGTGCCTTGATGACATGCCCTCGGTAGTCGCCGTGCCCACCTCCGTCGATACCGATTACCGGGAGAACGACGATGGGATGTTGGCGATCGAGCCCGGCGGTCACGTGATCGCGGACCCACTCAAGACAGCGCTCTAGTCGGGAAAGAATGTTTTCGATCGACGAGGGGGACGCCCCACCAACACTGACTGCCAAAACCGGTGGTCCAGCCTCAACGATCACGCCCCACTTTTTCGTGGACCAGTCGGTGGGCTCAGCCTTGGACTTTCCGGTGACGTCATCCCACTGCGGCCGGATGCTGAACGCATTGTCGGTGGGGATGATCGCAGCGTCGTAGTAGACCGCCTCAAGTCGTCCATGCACCACAAAGAGGTGTGCGCTTTCAGGGTCGAGAGTGTGGTCCGTGGTGCTCATGGCGTCAGCTTGCCTCAAGCGCAGGCAACTGGCCATCACGTGCTGCGAACTTTGGTCGGCGATGCTGTTGCATCGCGACCGCTTGACCGTCGTCGGCCGAAACGCTTCGGTTGGCTTCGTGAACGATTCCGATTTGAGTGCGTGGGCAACAGTGGCCGCAGCCTGCTTCGCCGTAGTTGCGTTGTTCTTTACTGCGCGGCAAATCAGGCATCAGGCGGAGCAGACCAAGTATCAAGCGCAGCAAACCCAACATCAGGTTCGCGACCAACTCCTGCACGCCGGTGCCTTCTACATCGAACGGTACTGGGCGATCGACGACGACCTACTTTTCACCAACGAGGGCGATGATGACCACGCGCGGCATGAATTCCGCTACCTCCGGCTCTGTGAGGATGAGTTAGAAGCTGCGCGGCATGAGTGGCTCGACCGGTCGCAGTGGAAGGTCTGGCATGACGAGGTTTTCGGAACGGAGGAGTTTGCTGCCCTTACATCGAAGCGTCTAGTCAGTTGCCGATCGACTCCCGGTGAGAACGACTTCCAGCTTCTCCGACTGTGCACGACCCAGACCCGGGACCGCGGGGCTCATACATGGGAGTCTTGTCAGGCGGCAAGCACTAGGCCAGAGAGTTCAGCCTCAATGTCGGCACGCGGGTCCGATGGCGTCAACCGTCCTCTGTCCGGCGAGGTTTGACAGAAGCGATGTCAAGAGTGTCGAGACTGCGGGCCGCAACAGTCACGCCGAACGCTCGGTGCGTGAGCGAGTTGTGATCAGAGATCGAAGAGACTCACGCGTCTCCTCATCCGGAGAGTAGATCGCCACGCCCTGCATCCCGCGCGTGAGTAGAACCTTGTAGACGTTGCGCACCAATCGGTCGAAATCTTGGTCGCTGACCTTCTTGGTGTTCTTGAAGTCGGGGTCACGGTTCTTGCTGCGGTCGGTCACCCATCGGCCGCCACGTATGACCATGTCCGGACCGATGATCACTCCGGCGTAGTCGTACTCGAAACCCTGCGCTGTGTAGACACATCCGACTTGACCGAAGCCTGCGTCGTCCGACGCCCAAAGAGCCGCTGGGGGCGCTCCACCGATTGCCCTGTCGCCCTTGAGGTTCCACGGGTGTGACCAGTCGCCGATCACGACATCGTTAACCAGTGAGCCGTCAGGTCGAGGATCGCTCCACGGCCAGCAGTAGCCCGCGGACAGGCGTGCCCCGAAACCTGCGTCCCGATGTGCCTGCATCACCTGTTCAAGCTCGTTCGGCGAATCGACAACCTCAACGTCGAAGCGCTCGTCACCCTCCCAGGCGATGGGTCCACCGGGTGTGAGCTCAAGCAGTCGTTGCACCCAGTCGACGTAGGCCGCGGAGCCGCCGCAACGGAACTGGTCCTCCAGCGAGATGCGCTGGACCTGAATGCCCCGCTCGGCCGCATACTTCTCGATGTCCTCGACGGTGCCCTGCTCGCCAGGCCGCACGACCTGATGCTCGTCGAGCAGAAAGACCGGGACCCTTGCGGCAGAGAACAACTCGTCCAATTGCGGGCGTCCAGTACGGAACTGTGCTTTGGTCCATCGATTGGCTGAGGTCTCCCGGACTCGGTGTGCCTCGTCGAGGATCAGGACGTCGAGGTCATTCGGTTCGGCCGCCATGAACGAGTTGAAGTACTGGAACATCTTCTTCACCGATGTGGACCGTGCTCCAGCAACCTTGCGGAGAGTCTGCGTGAACGACCGAGAGCCCGTGGCGTGCAGGACAGTTCGTCCCTGCCGCGACAACTCACCGAGAAGCGACAGCGCGATGACACTCTTACCGCTCCCTGGTCCGCCGGTGACGATTACCGCGGTCTTCGAGTTCTCTCGACGGGCACGTTCAACCGCGTGCAGAACGAAGTTGTACGCGTCGCGCTGTTCATCCAGCAGCGTGAACATCTCCCGCCGCTGCACCTCTTCGGCTGCGACAGTGAGGAGTTGGCGGGAAGGTGCGATCCGGCTATGCAGAAGCTCATCGGCGTACGTCGCTCCGGACTCCGCGTCGAACCGTGACTTCAGGTATTCGACGAACGCACCTCGGTCCTGACCGGTGAACAACCGACCGCGGTCGTCACCCGGCAACTGCAGAAGGTCGCTCACTTCCGAGTTAGTGGCGTTGTGCAAGTAGGCGACACCGGCGACAGCGTCGGCCTGGTCGGCCAGCACCGTGGTGAAGTCGACCAGGTACTCGCGATAGTCGCGCACCTGCAACACCGGATGGGTCACCGGGCGGTGACCGTACGCCTCGATGAGCACCAGGTTCGGGTCGCCCTCGAAGGAGACCGCGCGGCTCCACTGCTTCAGTTCGACGATGACGTACGACGGGCCGCCAGTTCGCGGGTGCCGACCGACGAGAACGACGTCAGCCCGCTTGCTGGTCAACGGGAGTTGGTACTCGATCAGCATCTCGACGCTGCCAAGACCAGCGGAGATCAGGTCGGCTCTCAACGCAGGGATACTGCGACTCCACGAATGACGTTCCCCGGGCGCAGGGGAGCGACCGGTGGTGATCGTCATCTGCTCCGCCAGATGCTTCACCAGCATTTCCTCGTGGCCGGACAGAGCCTCGGCGGTAGTGCGGTACAACGTCACAGGTCAGGTCCCCAGGCAGCACGAAAGAACTCGTGCGGGTGGGGGCGTGTCCTGGGAAGGAAGCCCGTCGGGCCGCGATTACGTTCGGAACTCTACTCACCGGATACGACGGGGACGGGCATACTCGCTGCGTGTCTGACCTTCAGGAAATCCGCGACGCCGTGCGGCAGTTCATCGCCGAACGTGACTGGCAGCAGTTCCAAGACCCCAAGTCGTTACTGCTTGCACTGGTCGGTGAAGTGGGGGAGTTGGCCGAACTCGTGCAGTGGTTACCCGCTGAGGAAGCGCGGTCTCGAATCGCCAAGGAACCACTGCACACCCGGGTCGCTGAGGAGATGGCTGACGTGCTGATCTATCTGGTCGGGATGGCAGATCAGTGCAACATTGACTTGCATGAGGCGGCGCTCGCGAAGGTCGAACGGAACAGTCGGAAATATCCCGTTTCCGAATTCCTTGGTGAGGCTCCGCATCGAGGGTGATCGATCGAGACTTAGGGCAGCAGGGTGGTCGCCGAGCGAGCCACTAGCGCTGTCATTGACTCGTCGGACTGACGTTGTGACGCCAGATTGAACGGAGTCGCACCGGGGATGAGCACCGTGGAATCGGCGTTCAGGACGATTCTTTGCTCAAATCGCTCTCCCAGCCCCGCCCCGAGCGTCCAACCGGCTATGCCGTTTCCGCGAGCGAACCAGTGCTCGCGACTGCCGAGCTGGATCAGCAGGAATTGTGCGATCCAGCGGATGGACAATGACCGCGGGGTGCTCGGGGGCAGCGAAGATCCCTGTGGCGCAACGAGTTTGATTCGCTCTTCAGTGGTCCGGATGCGTTCGCGGGGGTCTTCCGCTCCGAGCACGCTGAGCGCCAAGACGTGTTGCAGTACCGGATTCGAATGGTCGCGAAAGTAGCCGTCAAACGGGTCGAAGTGACCCAACTCGGTCGTTACCCCAGGACTATCGCTCAGAATGGTGACCGCGTTCGGGGTGGTGTGAGGTCCCGCGCCGACCGTTAACTCAAGCGGATGACGGCGGACCAACTGCGCAGCGACGCTCCACGCGAGCGCTTCAACGACGTGCGGTGGTGACGGATGAAGGTGCCAGGCGAAGTCTGCGTCCCCCTTCAGAATCCCTTTGGGCCAGAGGGGATGGCCGTAGTGGTAAAGCAGGTCGTTTCTGTGCGCGACTGCTTCCGAGGCGAATTCGGGTGTGGTCACTAGCCAAGCGACCTCGGAGCTGATTCCGTTGCCGCCGCCCTTGTCTTCCCAGTAGTCCCAGCGGGCCTCGAGGTTCTCCACGGGCTTCCGCGGTTCCCAACCCGCGACCACTCGAACCACTCCCCCGAGGATCTTGGATCAGTGCGTAGTCCACCGACCATCGATCGCTGCCGGGTACCGCGAGTTCAACGATCAAAAGCTTATGGGTAAGAGTTGGGTCGAGATCGTCTACAAATGCGTTCTGCCATCGAGGTGTTCCAACCGACATGAGATCAGCCTTTCATCGTGTGGGGATCGGGGCCGTCGTGAAGTTGCGGCTAGTCGAGCGAAGGATCCGAATCATCCTGCGAGGTAACGGGACCCGACAGAATGCGCTCTCGCTCTGCAGCAACGACTTGCTGTGCGAGTTCGGCGTCCGAAATGTCAAATGCCTCGGGTGCAACGTTCGCCGACTCGCTGACCCGTGCAAATTCATCGAAGAGCCTCGCCTTGTGAGCGAGGATTTCGGTCACCCGTCGATCGACTCCTTCTTCTGAGAGCAACCGGTGCACCTGAACCGTTTCGAGTTGACCCATCCGCCGTGCCCGAGCGATGGCCTGCCACTCGATGGTCGGCTTCAGTTGCGGCTCGCAGATCGCGACGACTGAGGCGGCCTGGATGTTGAGGCCGACCCCTCCTGCGACGATCTGTGCGAGCAGCACTGCTCCGTGCTCGGCCGATGAGAAGGTATCTACCATCTGCTGGCGTGCGTCAGCCGGAACGGATCCTGTCAGCGGGCCGATGACGGTCCCGTCGAGGTGTTCAGCGATGGTGGTCAGCACGGTACGGAAGTAGGAGAACACGACGACCTTGCGACCGTTGCTCTCCGCCTCGGCGACGATCACTTGTAGGCGACGGAGTTTCTCCGAGTTCGTGGGGTCGTCGAACGCAGCTTGTCGCATCGCCATGAAGTTGCCGTCGATGACCGACCGCTCATAGGCGCGGGCATCACTGGTGGATAAGGGCAGCCACTCGTCAACCTCGACGCTGGAGGGTAACTCGTCAAGGACGTCTTCAACGTTGCGCCGCAGATATGCGGGCGCCACTTGCCGTCGGAAACGTTGCGGCGTGAACTCATTGGTGTGCACCAGGAGATCGGGTCGAACGTAGCCGACAAGCGTTCTGAACTCGTCGATCCGGTTCTCCATCGGGGTGCCCGTCAGTAGCACCGCATAGTCGGCTTCATGGATGCGCTGCGTCGTCCTCGCGCTTCGTCGGGCCGACGGGTTCTTGATGTAGTGAGCCTCATCGACGATCACTGCGGTGACCTCCGGCCAGGACTCGGACTGGTTAAGCCAGCCGAGAGATTCGAAGGTTGTCACGGCGACCCCTCCGCGTCGAACCCACGCGTGCAGCGCCGCAGCGCGGTGCTGACCATGCAGCCGGTGTGCGGTCAGCGTCGACTTGGACGACAACTCCCGCATCCAGTTCGTGACGACAGCAGCCGGGCAGATCACCATGGAGTGATGTCCTCCGATAGATCGGGCATGAGCTAACACCGCGATGGCCTCGAAAGTCTTTCCGAGGCCCATCTCGTCACCGATAATCACCTTGCGCTGCGCCAAGGCGAATCGTGCTCCAAAGTCCTGATAGCCACGCAGGGAGCCGAGCAGAAACGTCTTGTCGAGTTGCTGCCGACGCACCGCTTCAATGATCTCGTCCGGGAGGTCGCCGTGCACTCGCTTGGGGTCCTCGGTGACGAAGCCTAATTCGTCGAGCATCGCGAAATAGTCCGCAGGTCGGCGAAGGAAGTCGTTCCAGGGATCCTCCTCGGTCGCCGAGAAGTCGAGCGGCGCAACCTGATCGGCAGCCGCACAGAGACTCTCGATCTTGGTGAGCAGCTCGTCGACGGTCTGCTCTGGATACGCGCCAACCACAACCTGTGCGACGTTGGGTCGCATCGGCCGGCTGAGGTGGTTGAGTCCCCCGACCATCTGTAACAGGGTCGGGGAGTTGAGAGTTCGTCGTAGCTTGTCCCAGCGGTGCAGGCAGGCAAGCAGATTCGCAGCTTCTGGGCGTCGTTCGTTGATGTCGAGGAGGACGGGTGTCTCGTCGTACGTCGTCCTCCACACGGTGCGTGCGGCTGCTTTGATGCGAGTGGCAGAGACGTCACCGATACCGGGAAGGACAGCCAACGGACCCCGGTACTCCAGCACCTTCAGCACAGTGTCAAAGCCGGCCTGCTCCAGACCGCCAAGCCGAAGTCGCTCCTGCGTGGTGTCGCGGAGCCGGTTGATCAATATTTCGCCAACCAGCTTTCGCGTCTCGGCAACGCGGACGAGATCCCCCGCAGCGATCGATTCCTTGCGAAGGGAGCTGGCCTGGGCAGCAAGCGGCCCGAGAACAGCGAGCGCTTTGTGAAGGCGCCTAAAGACACTCGCCTGAACGATCTGTATCTCCACGGCGGAAGGGGCCCACCATTCGTCCCAACGGATCGCGGGATTCAACAGGTCACCGGGTGCGATGCTGATCGGCTGGGTGTGGCGATCGACTGTGGCGAGTCGCTCGGTCAGGTTGTTGGCCGATGCCCAGGCTGCCCATTCATCGAGGTGGCGTGCCGCTCGCTCGGCAGCGGCGACGGCCTTTTTCCCGGCAAAGAGCTTCCGAATGCCTGATGCTCGCGACTCGGCCTGCAGCGATTGCTCGACCTCAGACGTGAGGCTGGCGAGAATCGTCGTGTTCCCGCCCAGCGCTTGTTTCGCCGCCCTGTCGGTCGCAACGGCGCCCAACGCGGGAGGAGTCTCGGGCTCGATGGGGAGCACTGCCCACGCGGGCTGCGCATCCCGGACGACGCTCATCGTCGCGCCGGCGAGGTCACCGACGGCGTAGGTGGCCTTCGTGTGGATGTCGTGTGCGCGGTTCTGGAGCGTCTGGGCGATCCTGACCCAAGTGCGGAGAGCTGCTCGCTGCTCCCGGCGCCCGCTAGCCATCTCGGCCATAATCACCCCCGATTTGCCTGTGCCGGAACCTTAGTTGAGGTACTCAGCGTTCTTGCAGCCTGGGTTCAGCGGACGAGTGTCTGACTCGTGGATTAGGTTTGGGCGAGGCGGAGGTGGCGTTGACGAAAGGTTGCGACGATGCAGCTGGAGCAGTTGAAGCAGGGGTTGCGTGTCGACGGACTGATTCCTGGCGTCACGATCGAAGTCATCGCGACGCAGTGGCACGGCAGCGACACCGTGACGCTTACCTACAAGACGTCGGCTGGTGCCCTGGGGCAACAGAACGTTCTCCGCAAGGACCAGTCGAGGCTGACCATTGCAACCACCGGCAGCCGACCCTTCGACGCAAACGCAAGCGACTTCAAGTTGGTTGCCGAGGCGCAACGGATCAAGCTGGCCGGATTGTTCGATCCGATGCTGGCGGTCGCGACCAGCGATGTTCGACCGCTGCCGCACCAGATCAGGGCTGTGTACGGCGAACTCCTGCCGCGAACCCCCCTGCGGTTCCTGTTGGCTGATGACCCAGGTGCAGGCAAGACGATCATGGCGGGCCTCTACATCAAGGAACTGTTGCTGCGTGACGACGTCAAGCGTTGCCTGGTCGTCGCGCCCGGAGGCTTGGTGGAGCAGTGGCAGGACGAGCTCTTCTTCAAGTTCGGACTTCGCTTCGATCTACTCACGACGCAGTTGATTGATGCGAACATCAACGTCAACGTCTTCGACACCAACCCGCTGCTCATCGCCCGTATGGACCAGTTGTCTCGGAACGATGATCTACAGGCGTTGCTCGAGGAGTCCGAGTGGGATCTGATCATTGTCGACGAGGCGCACCGGATGGGTGCGCACTACTTCGGCGGCAAACTGGAGAAGACGAAACGATTCCTGCTCGGGGAGTTGCTGGGTCAGATCACCCGCCACCTGCTCTTGATGACGGCAACCCCTCACTCGGGCAAGGAGGAGGACTTCCAGCTCTTCTTGACGTTGCTGGACCGCGACCGATTTGAAGGCAAACACGACAAGGCGGTAGACGTCACCGGAGTGATGCGTCGCATGGTCAAGGAGGACCTGCTGACCTTTGACGGCAAGCGGCTCTTCCCTGAACGAATTGCCGAGACGGTGCCCTACGAGTTGACCGCGCTGGAGCAGGAGCTCTATGAAGACGTAACTCACTACGTGCGCGAGGGGATGAACCGCGCGGACAAAGTGGGTGGCAAGCGCAAGAACACCGTCGGCTTCGCACTCACGGTGCTCCAACGACGCCTCGCGTCCTCGCCGGAAGCCATCTATAAGAGCCTGATGCGACGTTCCGAGCGCCTCGAGCGCAAGAAGCAGGAGATCCTCAACGGCACATACCAGGAGTCTGAGCCGGCAGTCGACCTGTCCGATATCGATGCCGACGACTACAACGCTGAGGAGTTCGAGGCGCTGGAGGAGGAGTTGATCGACTCAGCGACTGCGGCGCAGACCGTCGAGGAGCTCAACGCTGAACTCGTGGAGTTGGCAGGCCTGATCGACACGGCACGGCGGGTGCGCGAGTCGGGCACGGACCGCAAATGGTCCGAGTTGTCCAGGCTGCTGCAGGACCATGCGCTCACTACCGACAGCAACGGGTGGCCCCGCAAATTCATCATCTTCACCGAGCATCGCGACACGCTGGACTACCTGCAGTTCAAGATCAGCTCGTTGCTCGGTCGGCCGGGAGCGGTCAAAGCAATTCATGGTGGTGTCGGCCGTGGTGAGCGTCGTGTCATCACTGAGGAGTTCACCAAGAACCGAGACGTCCAGATCCTCATTGCGACCGATGCGGCTGGAGAGGGCCTGAACCTCCAGGCTGCTCATCTGATGGTGAACTACGACCTGCCGTGGAACCCCAACCGGATCGAGCAGCGGTTCGGGCGAATTCACCGCATCGGCCAAGAAGAGGTCTGTCGCCTGTGGAATCTGGTCGCTGCGAACACCCGCGAAGGTGAGGTGTTCACCCGTCTGTTGGAAAAGCTCGAGCAAATGCGCCTGGCGTACGGCGGCAAGGTGTTCGACGTCCTGGGTGAGGCATTCACCGAGACCCCGCTGCGATCCCTCTTACTCGAAGCCATTCAGTACGGCGACCTTCCGGACACGCGCGCGAAGATGCACCAGGTCATTGATGCTTCGGTTGGTGACGGGCTGAAGGAACTGCTCAACGAGCGTGCCCTCGCCTCGGAGAATCTCGCTGAAGCCGACCTGCACGTCTTGCGGGCGGCGATGGATGAGGCGCGGGCGCGACGTCTGCAGCCGCACTACATCGAGTTGGCGTTCAAGGCTGCCTTCGCGCGCTTGGGCGGCCACATGGCCAGGCGCGAGCAGGGCCGGTACGAGATCACCAACGTGCCACAGCAGATCCGAGCCGCGGCCAAGGGCCCCGTTGCCACGAAGTACGACCGCGTGACCTTCGAATTGGACAAGGTGCAGCCTTCTGACTTGACTCGGGCCGACCTGCTTGCGCCAGGTCATCCGCTACACGACGCCGTCATGGACGAAGCGGTCCTCCGGTTCGGTGGATCCCTCAACCGCGGCACGGTGCTGATCTCCTCGACTCTGGACGAGCCGCATCTGCTGGTTGGTGTCGTCGAGGAGGTCGCGGACGCGACCGGTGCTTCCGTCGCGCGCAGGTTCGGGTACGCCTTCGTTGATTCCTCCGGCACTGTTACGCCGGCCGGTCCAGCGCCGTACTTGGATTGCGTTGCCGCGCCCGAAGGGTCGATCGTCGACGCGGCGCGGTCATCGCCCTGGTTGGCTGAGGCCGAAGACCGAGCAACGAGTTGGATCACTGCCCACCAATTACCGGACTACCTCGCCGAGGTTCAGCCACGTCGTCTGGCGGAATTAACCAAGTCCCGCGAACTCGTGACCCTCCGGTTGGAGAAGGAGCGCGATCGCCTCATCTACGAGGCGGCGATCGCAGGGGAGAAGGAGCAAGCTGGGGAGAAGCCGAAGGAGTCCTCAGAAAGCCTGAACCGCAAGGCAGTTGAGCTCGACTTTCGCTTGCGGCAGCGACTGGGCATCCTCGATCAACAGGAGAGCATGTCGACGAAGCCGCCGCGCATCGTGACAGCTGCTCTGGTGCTTCCGATCGGCATGCTGGAGCACGACGTGCCCGCCAGCGCCCCGATCCACGCCAAGGAAACCAAGGAAGTTGAGCGCCGCGGGGTTGACCTGGTCATGGCTCGTGAGCGGGAGCTTGGACGGCACCCCGTCGAGCAGGCATTCAACAATCCAGGATTCGACATTCTCTCCACCGATAGCCACGGCGACACCTACCGGCTCGAGGTGAAAGCGCGGATCGACGGTGCCACCGACTTCTTCGTCACTCACAACGAGGTCATGGTCGGTAAGAACGCTGTGCCGCGTTATCGCCTCGCGCTCGTCAGGGTGGACCCGCGGGGCGCTGGATACGACGACGTGCGGTACCTCGACGATCCGTTCGCGAGCACCGAGCTGGGTGACTTCGACGCGACCGGGATTCGTGGCGACTGGGCGAAGCAGTGGGCAAAGGGCGCTGCACCGTACTAGGGGATGCTGTGGACGATGAGGGTGGGGCGAGAACGTGCAACAGAGTGAGAATGGGGAACTGCCGGTGACACCGAAACGCAAGCTGATCGAGGTGGCGTTGCCGCTCGAAGTCATCAACAGGGAGTCGGCTCGAGAGAAGTCCATTCGTCACGGCCACCCCTCGACACTGCACTTGTGGTGGGCCCGTCGTCCGCTCGCGGCGGCGAGGGCAGTGCTCTTCGCCCAGCTCGTGGATGATCCGTCATCACACCCGGAGCAGTTCCCTACCGAGGAGTTGCAGCGCGAGGAACGCGAGCGGCTCCACCGCCTGATCGAGCGGCTGGTGGTCTGGGAGAACGTCCGCGACGAGAAGCTCCTCGCCGAGGCTCGCGAGGAGATCCTCAAGTCGACCGACGGCAATCCGCCCCCGATCGTCGACCCCTTTGCGGGCGGCGGCACGATCCCTCTGGAAGCCCAGCGTCTAGGGCTGGAAGCACACGCATCCGATCTGAACCCGGTTGCGGTCCTGATCAACAAGGCGCTGATCGAGTTTCCTCCAAAGTTCGCAGGTCGGGCTCCGGTATTCCCCGGGCTTGCCGCGTCGCAAAGCACCGAGTGGACTGGCGCCCGTGGACTCGCCGCTGATGTCCGCGCGTACGGCGAGTGGATGCGTGACGAGGCCGAGGCTCGCATCGGAAGTCTGTATCCCAAGGCAGATGGGCGCACGGTGATCGCGTGGATCTGGGCGCGTACCGTGACCTGCCCCAACCCTGGCTGCGGCATCGACATGCCCCTGGTTCGGTCGTGGTGGCTGGGAAAGAAGAAGGGCAAGGAGGCGTACGTCGTCGCACACCCTCCAACGGATGGCTCCAAGAAGGTTCGATTTGAGATCGGCCATGACCCCGCCGGTCCGTCCTCCGATGGCACCGTCGGACGAACTGGCGCGGAATGCGTGCGTTGCCGGACGAGCGTCGATCTCAAGTACGTGCGTGAGGAAGCTCGAGCAGGTCGGATGGGACAACAACTCATGGCGGTCGTTGCGGAAGGGGACCGGCGACGGGTCTACTTGCATCCTTCCGATCTCCAGATGGCAGCAGCGCGGCTGCCCGCACCGGAGACGTCACCGATCCAAAACATACCGGCGCAGGCCCTGGGCTTCCGTGTGAAGGCATACGGGATGGATACGTGGGCCGACCTGTTTACGAATCGGCAGTTGGTGGCGCTGACGACGTTCAGCGACCTCGTGGGTGAAGCCCGGGAGCGAGTTTTCGCCGACGCTCTCGAAGCCGGTTTGCCCACTGGTGAACGCCTCGATGCAGGCGGCACCGACGCAGCTGCCTACGCCGACGCCGTCGCTGTCTACTTAGGCCTTGTGCAGAGCAAGATCACGAATCTGATGTCGTCTATTACGACTTGGATGAGTGATAGAGGTGCGTTCCGTGAAACCTTTGCACGACAGGCAATTCCGATGGCGTGGGATTTTGCGGAATCAAATGCGCTCGGTGATGTTGGAGGCGGCTGGCTAACCACGCTCGACAAGGAAGTGAGAGTCATTCAAGACCTACCTCTGGGTGTCGGTTATGTATCTCAACTTGACGCAGCAAGAAGGGAATACACCGGATCTTTGCTGTCTACTGACCCCCCGTACTATGACAACATCGGATATTCGGACCTGTCAGATTTCTTTTATGTTTGGCAGCGTCGGACGCTAAGAGGCGTCCTCCCGTCGTTGTTCGAGACGATGCTCGTTCCAAAGGCGGATGAATTGGTCGCTAATCCCTATCGACACGGCGGAAAGGGTGGAGCGAAAGACTTCTTCGAGGACGGTTTTCGGGAGGTGTTCGCTAGGACGCGGGAATCCGCAATGCGTGAATTCCCGATTACCGTCTATTACGCCTTCAAGCAGTCAGAGACCGACAGTCTTGGAGAATCTTCGTCGGGGTGGGAGACCTTGCTGGACGGGATGGTTCACAGTAAGTGGCAGATCACCTCCACCTGGCCAATGAGGACCGAGGGCTCGGGCCGCCTCATTGCGAAGGACACGAATGCTCTCGCGTCATCCATAGTGCTTTCGCTTCGACCGCGGCCAGATGACGCGCCGACGACCGATCGGCGTGGTTTTATCGCTGCGCTCGAGGCCGAATTGCCGGATGCTCTCCGGAAGCTGCAGGAGGGGCAAGTCGCGCCCGTTGACCTTCCTCAAGCAGTCATCGGGCCCGGGATGGCGGTCTTCAGCAGATACAGCGCCGTGCTTGAGCCCGATGGCACGAAGATGACGGTCCGTTCCGCACTGGTCCGTATCAATGAGATCCTCGACCAGGTACTCAATGAGCAGGAGGGCGACTTCGATGCGCCGTCGCGGTTCGCGATCGCCTGGTACCGCCAACACGGCTATGGTGTAGGGGCATTCGGCGACGCCAATAGTCTGGCCAACGCTCGCAACACGACGGTCGACACCATGGATCGCGACGGCATCCTCACGAGCCTGGCGGGCAAGGTCCAGCTCATTAAACCCGGCGATCTCGACAGCGACTACGACCCGGTCGCCGATCTCCACACGAGCAACTGGGAGGCCCTTCATCACCTGATCAAGGTGCTGGAGCACGACGGCGTCACACCCGCCGGCGCCTTCCTGCGGGCAGCGCTCACCAGGCCCGACGCCGCGGTTGATGCTGACCTCGTGAAAGAACTAGCCCACCTGCTATTCCGGGTCGCCGAGGCCAACGGATGGACCAAGGATGCCTTGTCGTTCAACAACCTGGTCACCACCTGGCCAGAGATTCTGGATGTTGCTCGAACGACGACTGAGGCACCGAGACAGACCCAGTCCGCTTTCGATTTCTCGGAAGACGAATCATGACCGCACAGCTGCAAACCAGTGGGTGGTCGCGTGACTACCTCGCCTTCATGCGCTGCGACGCCGGCGACAACTGGCTTCCCGACGCGGAGAGCCAGGTGCATTCATGGCTGGCGGGCAGGAAGGACCTTGATGTTGACCTGCATGCTGACGGCGACGTCGTCGACGGCGACCGGACAGTCACGGTTAGACGACTGGAGAACGGGCCAGCCCGCGACCTCAAGGTCACCCTGGTGGAGCCGAACACGCCCACCGGGACCTGGACGACCGAACTGGTAGTTCACGACGAACGCGGGTCCGAAGACTGGATCTACCTCAGTGTCACCAACGACGAGGGCAGATTCGTTGCCACGCCAAGGCTGGCGAGATACCTGATGCAAGTGCTCCCGCTGGGGGATGGCTCGCTCAGCTATGTGGATGCGCCACAGGTGTTCCGGGCCGATCAGGTAGAACGGCTGATCGAAGTCCTCAGCGATCAGCGACGCCATGGTCTCGTGTTCGTCGCCGGAACCGACGATCGAATTCCGATCGACGCGTTCATGAGACAGGTCGACGACTGGGCGGCGCAGGTCTACGGGCTAGCGCAGGTGATTGTGCTTGATGCCGAGGCGACACGCGAGTTCCACGACCGGGTCGGTGTCAGGTTGGCGACTCCTGCGTGGACCATTCGCACGTATCGTCCGGGCGTCGACTTCTCGGACCCGAGCGACGGGCGACGCCACCGCATCCTGGGCACAGAGCGCCTCGCAGGTCACTCCGAGGGTCGTATCCGCTTCCTGCTTGGAGAGATAGCACGTAGCCACGCCAGCGAGCGGCAACTTCCGTCTGCAGTCGTTCGAGTGCTCCGGCGGTTCGAGCGGGTGGAGAACCGCCGCCTCCTTGACGTACTGCAGGAACCGGACACCGCACCCGAGTCCGAGGTCATCGAGGCGCCTAGCGTCGCACCCGCACCGGTTGTCGAAGATGTCCCCAAATCGCCTGATCCGGTTGATCCTGAGTCACGCACCCAGTTGCGCTTGGTGAAGCAGATCCTCAATCTGAAAGAGATCACCGAGTCGGGTCTGCGGGACATCGCCGGCCGGCTGACCAGACATTCGATTGAGCGGGCCAACGCGGCCAAGGTCGCCCAGCGCCTTGAGGATCTTCAGACTCAGGTCGAGGGATTAAGAGACGGCAACAGCGAACTGCTGGAGGCCCTTCAAGAAGAGCAGCTTGAGCATGAGGTGACACGACTTGATCTCGATGCTCTCAGCGACCGAAACAAGTGGCTTGAGGATCGGCTCAAAGCCCTCGGAGACTACGAGCCGTCCTACGCGGCGACACCAGCGGAGTTCATTGAGTCGCGGCCCCGAGACTTCGGAGAGCTTCTTGATCGCATCGAGGCAATGAAAGAAGTCGAATTTACCGGCGATAGCGATGCGGTGATCGAGTTGGAGGCAGTCGATGGCAACAACGCGGCACTTCGAACCGCATGGGATGCCGTTCTAGCCCTCGCGGACTATGTCCGATCACGAGCGGACGGCCAATGTGACCAGAGCCTAAGCCACTACCTGCGTCACACGCCGACCGGCTACCGCACGTTCCCGCCGGGGAAATTCGCGGAGACCGAGACGGGCGAGACGATGAAGCGGTTTGGGGCTGAGAGACAATTCCCAGTTCCCACTTCGTATGATCCGGATGGACAGGCGATGATGAAGGCGCACTTCAAATTGGCCAAGATCGGTCCGATCACGCCACGGATGCACGTCCTCGACGGCAACCCGAAACAGCCCATTGTTTTCATTGGGTATATCGGTCCACATCTGACGAATACCAAGACCCGGAGCATGTGACATGGCACTGAGCAACCGCGACCGCATCGACCGCATGTTCCAGATCGTCGCGCCTGCACTCGACGACTTCATTTCTGCCGTTATCGGCCAAGGAGATCCTGCACTCGGGGCCGCTTGGACGGATCTGGTCAGGGCGAAAGATGTCAAGAACGGAGCGTCGGCCAGCAAGACCTACGACGCTCTCGACCCCCAGGTGCAGTTCCGAATGCTCACCGAGGGCAACATCACTGCGGGATATAAACCGGGCTGGTATCCCTTCAATCAGGCGGTCGGCCACACGGGAGAGACCTTTGCCAGTGAGTTGCGTGAGGTCCGAAACGACTGGGCGCACAATGCGACGTTTACCGACGACGACGCCTACCGTGCACTCGACACCGGGGAGCGGCTCCTGAAGCTGATCGGCGCTTCCAAAGAAGCCGAAGAGATCCGTGCCATCAGGCTGAACCTTCGTCGCGTCACCGCCGACAAGGACGACAAGAAGGCGCTCAAGGCGGCCGTTGACAATCCCGAGGCGGCCGGCGGTCTGAAGGCTTGGCGAGAGGTTCTCCCGCCGCATGATGATGTCGCGACTGGTAACTTCCACGCTTCGGAGTTCGCGGCCGATCTGTACAAAGTCGCTACTGGTGACGAGTCAGACGCGGACTACGCCAACCCCGTCGAGTTCTTCAGACGGACGTATCTCACCGAGGGTCTTAGCGACCTCATCGGGCGGGCAGTGCGTCGGCTCGCGGGTGACGACAACGCATCCCCTGTGATCAACCTTCAAACCAACTTCGGTGGCGGCAAGACCCACTCCATGCTGTCGCTCTGGCACATCGCCGCTGGCCTTCCGATCGGTGACTTTCCCCAAGCGACACAAGAGTTGTTGCTCGCAAGTGGTTACCAGGGCGAGCGGGTCAACCGGGTTGCAATCGTCGGAAACCACTTCAGTCCAGCAGGAGTCACGAAGGCCGACGGAACCCAGGTCAACACCATCTGGGGCGAACTAGCCTGGCAACTCGGCGGACCCGAGGGGTTCGCGCTGGTGGCGCAAGCAGACGCCGACCGGACCCACCCCGGCGAGAACCTCCACGAGCTACTGAAGGCACACGCCCCCGCGGTGATCCTGATCGACGAGTGGGTTGCGTACGCCCGCTCATTGGTGGGTCGGGACGACCTCGCCGGCGGCACGTTCGATGACCAATTCACCTTCGCTCAGTCCCTTACCGAAGCAGTCAAAGGAACCTCTGGCGTCCTGCTCGCGATCTCCATCCCCGCATCTGAAAGCGGTGATGATGCTGACAAGATTCCCGTCGGGAACGCCGAGGAGGTTGGTGGCGCCAACGGTCTCGAGGCGCTGAAAAGACTCCAGAACGTCGTACGTCGAGTCGCCGACCAGTGGCGACCGGCGTCGTCAGACGAGGCGTATCACATCGTCAAGCAGCGCCTATTCAAAGACGCGGACGCCGCAGCGCTCGCAGCTATTAGCGCGACTGCTCGCTCTTACGTGGAGATGTACCGCAAGTACACCGACGACTTTCCCCGCGAGGCACGCGACACGGCGTACGAGGACCGGATCAAGCAGACCTACCCGATTCACCCGGAGCTGTTCGACACCCTCTACGAGGAGTGGTCGTCCCTGGAGCGGTTCCAGCGCACCCGCGGCGTACTGCGATTGATGAGCACCGTGATCCATGCGCTGTGGGTGGGGGAGGACGCCTCGCCGCTGATCATGCCCGGCTCCGTGCCGCTCGCGACATCAAACGTCAACTCGGAACTGACGCAGTATTTGCAGGACTCGTGGAAAACGATCATCGATGCTGATGTCGACGGACCGAATTCCGAGCCGGTGAAGATTGACAAGGCAAAGCCGCTATTCGGCCAACGGGCACTCACCAGACGGCTCGCCCGCACGGTCTTCTTCGGGTCTGCACCGACAATTGCACCTGGCTCGACGCATAAAGGTATCGGCACCCAGCGGGTGTTCCTCGGAACCGCGGTCCCAGGTGACGTACCGGGCAACTTCCATGCCGCACTGACCCAGTTGGGTGATCGCGCGACGTACTTCTACTCGGGGTCAGGCAAGTACTGGTACGACGTGCAACCCAACATCACCCGCGCGGCGAGGGATCAAGCCGAGCGTTTGCACAAGGAGGATGTCTGGGCAGACATCGTCCGGCGCCTTCAAGGGCAGGGACGCAGCCGCGGTGGGTTCACCGGAGTGCACGTCTGCCCGGAGAGCAACGCCGACATCCCCGACACTGATGAAGCACGATTGGTCATCCTTCATCCGAAAGTGGCGCACAAGGCAAAGTCTGACTCGGACGCTAAGACGTTTGCCCAGAAAGCGACTGAACATCGAGGGACCGCCAATAGGGCGAATAGAAACATGGTCGTCTACCTGGCTGCGGACGAAGCGCGGCTCGCGGAACTTGACTCGGCCACTCGCGATTACCTGGGGTGGAAAAACGTCCTAGAAAATGAGTCGGACCTGGACCTGACGCAGAATCAGAGGAACCAGGCTGCTCAGCGTCGTGATCAGGCAGATCAGACCGCGACGGGTCGGCTGCTGCAAACCTTCACCTGGGCGCTCGTGCCGGCGCAGCCTGATCCCAGCTCTCCATTCGTGATCAGGGAGACGAAGGTAGAGGGGCAGGGTGATTCGCTCGCTGAGCGCGTTTCTCGGCGGCTCGGCAACGATGGCGACCTGTCAACGAGGCAAGCCGCGGCAACGATCCGGCTGGCAATCGACAAGGTGCCCCAAATCTGGGCGGACGGCCATGTATCCCTGGGCACTCTGTGGGGTTTATATGCGCAGTATCCGTATATGCCCCGGCTCCGGGATCGCGCAGTGCTCGGCGCCGGAGTCGTTGATATGCCGATGCTGTGGCAAACAGATGCGTTCGCGCTTGCGACCGGATACGACGAAGTCGCGGGACGGTACGTCGGGCTGTGGCACCCAAGCCCGGACAGCAAGGCTATGCCGCCGGCCACGACGGACTCGCTGCTTTTGGTGAAGCCGGATGTCGCTGCCGCTCAGATTGAACTCGACTCCGTAGCGAGCCCGACAGAGACGAACGTTGCCGAGCTCGTCGACGCGCACAGTCCACTCGGCTCCGCGCCAGCCAGCCCCGGCAGCGTGGACGTTTACCGGCCCGATCTCAAGACGCGGTTCTACGGGGTGAAGACCCTGAATTCCGACAAGATCGCGATGGATTTTAAAGATGTTGCGGAAGAGATCATCGCGCGCCTGCGTGAGGCCACAGGCACGGAACTGACGGTTCGTATCGAGATCGAAGCGAACAACGCCGCCGGCTTCGGGGAGAAGAGCATCCGCACGGTGTCGGAGAACGCGACGAATCTGAAGTTCGAACAATCTGGCTTCGAGAAAGACTAGGCATAGGGAGCGGGTAGACATGCCGAGCAGTGATGGTGCGCGAAAAGCGGTCACGAAATCGTTGAGCGCCGGCTTAGACGGAGCGGTAAAGGTGTCCCGACCAGTCCTGATCGCTCACATCCAGCAGTCACGGCGGCGCCGTCCTGACGCGACGCCAGAGCAGATAATTGACGCCCTGGGCAGACGATTCACCGCCACGGTGGCTGGAACCGGTGCTGCAGTCGGTGCGTCGGCCATTGCCCCAGGGGTGAACACGCCGATGTCGCTCGCATTCGCGGCTGGCGATGTAGCGGGGTACATGTCGTTTGCCTCACTGTACGTCTTCGCCGTCGCGGAGGTGCATGGGATCCCCATTCACGACATGGATCGACGGCGGACGCTTCTCATGGGAGTTCTCTTGGGAGATGCGGGAGCGCAGTCCGTCCAGAAGGTCGCAGGTCGCACGGGCGCCCACTGGGCGAACAAGGTCGTTCAAGCCATACCTATGTCCAGCATTAAGCAGGTGAATAAGGTTTTAGGCCACAATTTCGTCACCAAGTATGGCACAAAGCAAGGAGTGCTCGTGCTGGGGAAGCAGGTGCCCTTCGGTGTAGGCGCCGCCATTGGGGGTGTCGGCAATGCGGCATTCGCTCGCTTCACGATCCGAAGCGCGAAGCGCGCATTCGGGCCCGCACCAGAAACCTGGCCAGTGCATCTCGCATCGATGGTGGACCTGCGCGATTCCGGCCCAGTCGGGCCGGATACGGTGTTGAACCCCCGCTACGTGGATGACGGTGCCGAGGGAGGCTAGTCCCACCGGGGCAGGTGGCTAGGTGTAGTGCCCCGCCAGGTTGGGTACGCGGTCTGCGGGTGAGCCACCTTTGAGCGCGGTGTGTGCGCGGTGGTGATTGTAGATGTGCAGGAAGTCCTCGTACGCGGCGGCGCGTTCGGTCTCGCTGGTGTAGGGGCGGGCGTAGGCCCACTCCTCGGTCAGGGTCCGGTTGAACCGCTCGACTTTCCCGTTGGTTTTCGGGGTGTAGGGGCGGGTGCGTTTATGGGTGATCCCATGGTCCTGCAGCATGTTCCGGAATAGGTGGGAGCGGTAACAGGACCCGTTGTCGGTCATCACCCGGTCCGTGGTGATCCCGACCTGCGCGAAGTGCGCCACCGCCCGTTGCATGAACGCGGTCGCGGTCTCCTTCTTCTCATCGGCCAGGATCTCTGAGTAGGCGTACCGGGAGTGGTCATCGACCGCGTGGTGCAGGTAGGCATACCCCCGCCCACTGCTGGAGGTAGCACGGGAGTTAGCTTTCCCCGCAGCGCGGCCATGGACCCGGTGTCCACCCCCATCGGGGATGCGGCCCAGCTTCTTGATGTCCACGTGGACCAAATCACCCGGGGCGTCGCGTTCGTAGCGCACCACCTTTCGACGACCGGCCCGTACCGGGGCACCAGTGGCCGGGTCCGTCCAGGACAACCGAAGACACCGGTACCGGGTCAGGATGCGGTGCACCGTGGCCGGATTCATCCCCAGGTGGTAGGCGATCCGGGCCGGCCCCCACCGCCGCGAAACCCGTAACCCCAGGACTCGCCGTTCCCGGCGCCTACTGGTGCGGTGCGGACATGACTGGGGCCGGCTGGGACGATCGCACATCCCCGCCGCACCATGCTGGCGGTACCGGGCCGCCCAGCGGTGCGCGGTGGTGACCGAGACCCCGAACCGGTCTGCGGCCCGCCGCAACGGCCACCCATCGTCCACCACGCACCGCGCCAGGCGCAGGCGACCAGTCGCAGAAAGCGGGGCATTAGCGTGGACCATGAGGACCTCCGGGTTTGGGGATGTGTTTGCTTCGTCGCTTCACACCTCACCCGGAGGTCTTCCTCAAGTCACGCCGACAGGCCGAGAACCGTTCCTAACGTCCCGGGGCAGTACAGCTAGGGCTCAGTCCTCGGTCCAGGGATCGGCATCAAGGATGGAATCAGCGACGTCTGTGGGTAGCGGTGCCGAGTAGATGATCTGGCCGATTTTCGGGTTCATGCCGAACGCTTGGTTTGGTTCCGGTGCCCAATCGCTGGCTGACATCCCTGGAAAAGCATCCATCATTGCGGCCAGCGCGCGCGGATCGAAGACGTTTTCGGCAATGAAAGCGACGTACTGTTCTCCGCGGTCGGCACGAATAACCAAGCCAATGGAGAAAAGCGCAAACTTGGCGGTGATTACTTTTCCACTGCGCAAACTCTTGGCCGCTGCTTCAAGCATGAACCGTTCGAAGACGATGCGTTGGGCGTAGGCGTGCTCGGCGGCGACTCGCTTGCGGTCCCAGGCTGACGGCAGAAGGTAGTCGGTATCGATGCCGTCCGGTTTTTGCGGTGTCTTGGGGCATGAACTCGCAGACGTGATCTTTCGGTAGAAATCCCGCTGCGCACCTTCCTCGCGGATGCCAACCGCGGCGAGCCACCAGCGTGAGGTCGCACTCAGGGGGTGTAAGGACGCACCGTCCTCTGCCGCCAAGTCACTATCGGTCAGCCGGACGACGGCACCTCGCCAGCGGGTGGTCTTGAGTTTGAACCACACACGGTCCTTCAAGGAGGTGACTCGCTTGACGCCGCCAGTCTCGAGGGCTTCCGGAAACGACTGAGCCGCCGGAATCGGTGGAATGTCCAAATCATGTAAGTGTACGTCGATAGTCGGGGGGTCGATCCTCAACTCATCTAAGCAAGCTTTCGTCGGGCGCACGCCCAGTGCTGCGTCATACAAACGGATCCTAAGCGGCAGATGCCACTCAGGATCCGTTTGTAGGGCAGTTTTAGGAGGGAAGGCCACCGACGTCGTCGAGCTCTTCAGCAGACAGTCCACTGAGTAGCGAGACTGCAGATGCGGTGGAGCCATCGAGTTGGGTGATTGCGTCGCGAACCCCGGACTGAATGTCATCGCGGTGATTGGCGATGTACTCGCGAATGGCCTCCTCGACGACAGCCTTCTTGGAGACAGACATGAAGTGGGCCGCGTGGGAGATCAGGTTGTCAGTCTGGGCTGAGACCTTGATGGGGGAAACCGTGGTGGCGGTGGACATGGCACACCATCCTTGCGTAGTGGCTGGGACTGGTAGAACCATATCACCTCACGGGTCAAAGTACCAAAAGGTACTAACTTGGGTTGATGTACCGAGTCGATGCGCCATCCCAACCGTCACCAACATGCCCATATGGCAGTAGGGTGCGGTGACTAGGTGTAGTGCCCCGCCAGGTTGGGTACGCGGTCTGCGGGTGAGCCACCTTTGAGCGCGGTGTGTGCGCGGTGGTGATTGTAGATGTGCAGGAAGTCCTCGTACGCGGCGGCGCGTTCGGTCTCGCTGGTGTAGGGGCGGGCGTAGGCCCACTCCTCGGTCAGGGTCCGGTTGAACCGCTCGACTTTCCCGTTGGTTTTCGGGGTGTAGGGGCGGGTGCGTTTATGGGTGATCCCATGGTCCTGCAGCATGTTCCGGAATAGGTGGGAGCGGTAACAGGACCCGTTGTCGGTCATCACCCGGTCCGTGGTGATCCCGACCTGCGCGAAGTGCGCCACCGCCCGTTGCATGAACGCGGTCGCGGTCTCCTTCTTCTCATCGGCCAGGATCTCTGAGTAGGCGTACCGGGAGTGGTCATCGACCGCGTGGTGCAGGTAGGCATACCCCCGCCCACTGCTGGAGGTAGCACGGGAGTTAGCTTTCCCCGCAGCGCGGCCATGGACCCGGTGTCCACCCCCATCGGGGATGCGGCCCAGCTTCTTGATGTCCACGTGGACCAAATCACCCGGGGCGTCGCGTTCGTAGCGCACCACCTTTCGACGACCGGCCCGTACCGGGGCACCAGTGGCCGGGTCCGTCCAGGACAACCGAAGACACCGGTACCGGGTCAGGATGCGGTGCACCGTGGCCGGATTCATCCCCAGGTGGTAGGCGATCCGGGCCGGCCCCCACCGCCGCGAAACCCGTAACCCCAGGACTCGCCGTTCCCGGCGCCTACTGGTGCGGTGCGGACATGACTGGGGCCGGCTGGGACGATCGCACATCCCCGCCGCACCATGCTGGCGGTACCGGGCCGCCCAGCGGTGCGCGGTGGTGACCGAGACCCCGAACCGGTCTGCGGCCCGCCGCAACGGCCACCCATCGTCCACCACGCACCGCGCCAGGCGCAGGCGACCAGTCGCAGAAAGCGGGGCATTAGCGTGGACCATGAGGACCTCCGGGTTTGGGGATGTGTTTGCTTCGTCGCTTCACACCTCACCCGGAGGTCTTCCTCAAGTCACGCCGACAGGCCGAGAACCGTTCCTAACGTCCCGGGGCAGTACAACTAGGCACGGATCGACAGGGGGGCTCAGCGCGGTGGTGGGCAGTGTGCGGATGCTGGCGTCTGCAGCAGTCTCGCTCGCATTAGTCGTGTCGCTGGGGGCGTGCAGTTCGAACACGAGTCTCGGCAGTGAAGGTTCTTCGAGCACCAGTTCCGGCGCTTCGGTGGCCAGCACGGCACCGAAGCTGCTCGGCACTCTCAAGGAATCTGGCTTTGGGCAGTCGGGGAAGTACGCGTGGGTGGCGGCCGTCGTACACAACAACACGTCGTACGTTGGGCAGACGGTGACCGTGAACTTCAACCTCCTTGACGCCAGCGGGGCGATCCTGGCAAGCGAAAGCCAGGTTGAGTCCTTCTCGCGCCCGAACGAGGACATCATCGTTGGAACACAAGTCGAACTCCCAGACAGCAAGAAGGCCGCTCGTGTAGATGCGACCCTCGACGTAGAGGCCAAGGGTGCCTTCAGCAATCAACCCTTCCCTGCCATGCCGACTTCGGTTCCGCAGATCCGTGAGGAGTACGGGCAACCCCAGGCATCTTTCGAACTGACGAACCCGCTGGGTCAAGCGGTGAAGGACCCACGGATCAGTCTGTTGTGTCGTGACGCGGCCGGAAGGATCAACGGCGGCGGTGTCGCCTTCCCCGAGTTGGTCCCAGCCAGCGGCAAGATCCGTGTCGATACCAACCTGCTGCTGTCCGGCACCGCAAAGGGTTGTCAGGTCTACGTCGGAGCACCAAGCGACTGGGACGGCGCACAGAGCAGCTCCGCGGAGACGACCGCCGCAGCAGGCACACCTGAGGCGGCGTTCAGAGTCTGGGTCGAGCAATTCACGGCGCACGACTGGGTCGGCCAGTACAAGAACCTCGTCACCGAGCAGCAAGCGCTGGTCTCTGAGGCCAGTTTCGTCGCGTGTCGGAAGGCGAGTACGACCCCCTCGGTCGCTTGGGTCAAAGCCATTAGCGCCCAGGACGTGGGTGACACCGAGATCCCGGGGACCACAAAGTCACGACCCGCCACCAGAGTCACCGCCGAACTCTCCTCGAACGGTCTCACCGAGACGGTGGACTCCCACTGGGCACTCGAGGACGGATCGTGGCGCTGGCAGATGACCGCCGAGCTGGTGAAATCCTGCGCGGGTAAATAGTGGCATCGGCGTTCGGGTGGTTCGACGCGGACTCGGCGACACCGCACTGCTCATAGCGGCTGATGGGGCACGTTCACTTCCGCCAGAAGGACGCCTTCAACGACGAAGAGGATTGACATGGGCTTCTTAACCCCGATGTACGAACTCGGCGAGTACTTGTCCTGGACACGTTCGGGCGAGATTCAGCTGCCGGACTTCCAGCGCGGGTACAAATGGGAGGACGAACGGATCCGGCAGCTTCTGGTGACGGTGCTCCGTGGTCATCCGCTCGGAGCGGTGATGCTCCTGAAGACCGGAAACGCTCAGGTGCGCTTCAAGCCCCGGCCGATCGAGGGCGTGAACGTCCCCGCAGGTACAGAAGCCAAGTTCTTGCTGCTCGATGGCCAACAGCGCCTGACATCTCTCACCCAAGCGCTGAGTGGAGACGGCGTTGTCGCCACCAAGGACAGTCGGGGCAAACTGCTCGATCGTCGCTACCTCATTCACATGGAGACCGCACTCAGCGCACCAGATCGGGTCGATGAAGCGCTCATCAGTGTCCCGGGTGATGGTGTGGTCCGTTCCAACTTCGGCAAGGACGTCGTCCTCGACCTCAGTAGTGCCGATGAGCAGCGGACGCAGGGCTACTTCCCTTTGCATTTGCTCTACGGCGACTACATGAGCTGGACGTTCGAACTGGCCGATCGCGACCTCGCCAAACGGTTCTGGGAAGAGTTCATCAAACCCGCTGCGACCTACGACATTCCGGCGATCGTCCTCGACGAGAACACTGACAAGGCTGCTGTTGCCACGGTCTTTGAGAAGGTGAACATCGGTGGCCTCCCGCTCAACGTTTTTGAATTGTTGACGGCTGTCTTCGCTGGTGACGCCGAGCACTTCGAGGCGTTCGGTGAGGACTTCCGGCTGAACGATGATTGGAAACAAACTCAATCGCAGTGGTCCGACCAGCCGGTGTTAAGCGCAGTTGAGAACACCGACTTCTTACAGGCAGTCACGATGCTGACCACGCGCCAGCGCGCGCGGTCGGATTCCTCTGGTCGCCCGCCCGCGATCTCCGCAAAGCGCGAAGACGTCCTGAAATTGACTCTCGCGGACTACCTTCAATGGCGGGATCCGCTTCGAGGTGCGTTTGCCTGGGCTGCAACCTTCCTGGCTGACCGGCACATCTTCGCTTCACGAGATGTGCCCTACGCCAAGCAACTCGTCCCATTGGCCGCGATCAAGGTGGTCCTTGGTAAGGACGCGGACCTAGTGGGGGTGAGCGGGCGTCTGATTCGTTGGTTCTGGTGCGGTGTTCTTGGTGAACTCTATGGCTCGGCTAACGAATCGCGCTTTGCCCGCGACATCGAGATGGTGCCCGAGTGGGCGCTCGACGATTCCAAGCCAACGCCCCGCACTGTGGTGGATGCAAACTTCACGGAGTCCCGCCTTCACTCCCTGCGCACGCGAAACGCTGCGGCGTACAAGGGAATTGCAGCTCTCATTCTCGGTGGCGGAGCACGGGATTGGATGGAGGACAAAGCCCTAGACAAGGTGCAGTATGTCGATCTCGCCGTCGATATCCACCATATCTTCCCGCAGAAGTGGTGCTACGACATGAACATTGATGACGAGCATCGCGAGAGCATCGTCAACAAGACGACGATCAGTGCCCGGACGAACCGGACCATCGGCGGCGCAGCGCCCTCGGCGTATCTGGCCGTTATCGAGTCGCGAGCGCAGCTGGAGCCCGCGCGGCTCGACAGTCTCCTGGCGACGCACCTGGTCCCGGCAGAGCTCTTGCGGAAGGACGACTTCAACGGGTACTTCAACGCACGACGCGAACAACTCTGCCTGCTTGTGGAGAAAGCGATTGGCAAGACTGTGCAACGCGACGTTGGCCGGGGCGAGGCTGCTGAGGACTCGGCGCACTTCGAGTTGGACCAGCTCGCTGACGATGCTTCCGTGGACCGCGTCTGATCTGGCACGTCGGATGGGAGGCGAACCGAACTGACGTCGCCAACCTCCTAGGTAATCGCGCCTCTGCTTGCATACGCCGTACGCAAGAACGTTGCGACAGCGTTTGGCGCGCACGCACCCGACTCGTGCCAATTTAGTGTGTCGGCCAGGTTGTGCCAGTCGCAGCGAGAATCTCGGCCGCGAGTGGGTTGAGCGGATCGGCGGCGACGTGCTGGTGACCGGCGATTCGCACGGTGATCTGCTGCAACGGGCGCAGGGTTCGCACGATACTTTTGATGCTGATCCCGGTCTGCTGCTGGAGGTGTCGGCTGATCGCGAGGGCGGCGAACACGATGGTCAGGTGGGCTTCGATGGCGTCGCGGTCGTCATGGAAGATCGGCCGGGCTCTCAGGTCGGTTTTGGACATCCGGAACGAGGCTTCTACCTGCCACAGGTCGTGGTACTTCGCGATCACCTCGGCTGCGGGCATCGTGGCGTTGGGGATGTTGGTGACGTAGCCCTTCAACCCGACCAAGCGCCGAGCCCGATCCAAACCTGATTGATCCAATTCGGTTGCGCCGTCGATGGTTTTGACGAACCGGGGCTTTTTGGGTGCCCGTTCCCCATCGACCACGGCCTGCGCGCGTTGCTGCTGGATCGTCAACGTCTTGGCGTCCCGGACAGCGCGTTTACGGGAGTACGCCCACGCCGCCCGCCACGACAACGGATTGTCCTGCCGGTCCCACACCGGTTCGGCGGCTTTGTTGGGGTCGTTCTCCGCCTTCGCTGCGGCGCTGACCCGCCGTGGGGTGATGGTGTCGATGACCTGCCCATCAGCGAACGCATCCCCGCGCCAGTGGAAGTGCTTAGCCAGGTCACCGGGGGCTTTGACGACCCGGGAGCCGACGATGAACCGCAGGTTCGCCTCATCGAGCTTGCCCAGGTTCTCCGCCGATAACATGCCGGCGTCGGCGACCACCACCATGTCGGCCAGGCCGTGCCGCTCTTGGAACTGGGTCACGATCGGCACGATCGTGGCGGTCTCGGCCTGGTTGCCCTCATAGCAGCCGATCTCCAACGGGAACCCTTGGCGGTCCACCAGCAACCCGACCACGATTTGTGGATCGACCCGGCGTTCTTTTGAGTATCCGACCTTGCGTAGGTCGTCTTCCTGCTCAGCTTCGAAATACAACGTGGTCACGTCGTACAGGCACAAGCTGAGATCTCCTGCGGTAGTGGCGTGTTCGAAGCACGCAGTCGCCAGGGTGTCGCGGTACTCGGCGCTGGCGCAGCGTTTCAGGGAGCGGAACATCGTGCGCAGCGACGCGTGTTCGACGCCGATCTCGTCCAGGACACGCACCGTGTCCGCTTTGGAGGTCGTTCGATGATCCGGGCCAACACGAACTCCCGAAACGCGGCATCGCCGAGCGCGTCGAACCCCAAGGCGGTGTAGGCCTGCGACAGGACCTCCCACAGGACGGCGCTGGTCTTGCCGGTAATCACGCCCTGACCAGCCGGGACAGCTCCAGCGCTCAGGTCCAGTTCGCCCTGCCCGGGGTGAAGACGCTGCCGAGCAACCTGCACCAGCACCGCTAGCTCTTGGGCGGTGTGCGCAGAGCCGAGGTGTTCCAGCACCTTGTCGCGTCCATCGACGCGCTGCGCGATCTGCACGGCGGTCGCGCCCGAGGCGGTCTTGACCTTCCGCACGAACACCACGACCCCAGAATATCGGCCCGATTAGTGTGTCAAAACCTGCAACCGCAACGCCCTGACCAGCACCGATGACTCGCCGACCGCGAAATCCCGCTCAAGTGGCACGAGTCGGGTCCTTCGCGTGCCGGCGGGCTGAGGAGAAGCTCTCGGTAGCCCGCACGATCGCCAACCTAGACGCCGACGTCGCCTACGTAACGGCGTACGACGCAGCGCGAATCGCGATCACCGCACACATGCTTGCTTACGGGTATCGCGCACGCGCGACGGCTGGTGCGCATGAAGCGACCGAATATTTCGGCTGCGATCATCGAGGCGGTGGCCCAAGAGCTCAGGCGCTAGAGCTTGCGGAGGGGACTCAGCGTAAGGCGTGGTCGGGGGGCCTTTGGTCAGAACCAGTGAGGCGCGACCCCGGGTCGGCCTCGACGTCGGGGCGGCTGGCCTGACAAAGCCCTCGGTGAGCAACGTCTCGCAAACACTGGTGATTGATCGTTTCCGCTTGGTCGAATCCATCGGCGAATTGCCATCCGGTGCCATGAGTGGCGTTGATGCGGGGCTACGAATCGTGTTGTCGCTGTAGCAAACTCAGGCAGGTCACTCCGCGGGTTGGGGCGACTCCCAGCTCACCGACGGGAATCGCCCGAAGTCGGAGTCGAAGGTCACGACCGTTGCGCCCCACTGCAGCGCCAGCGCGGCCAGGTGCGCATCATTGACGAGGTTCCCACCGATGCCGACGGCAGCCAGCAACTCCGCCAGCCGCCGAGTGTGCTGCGCATCAGGCTCGGGTGCAACCACGTTGGGCCGCTGAAGCCACGCGTGCACAACCTCGAGTGCTTGCTGCGACGTCAACGGCGCCGCCAGCAGTCGCGGGTTAGTCGTGATTCGGATGAAGGCGAGCGTGCTCACCCATGGCAGCAAGATCGTTTCAGATCCATTGAGTGCGGCGTCGAGCCAGCGTTTCGAAGCCGCGTGGTGCTGGGCAGTGCTGTCCACCGCATAGATCAAGACGTTGGCGTCGACCAACTTCACTTGCCGAGCTCCCGGCGCCGCACGAGTTCTTCATCCTCTAGCTCGGCCGCCAGAGCAACCGCTTTGTCCAGCGACACGCGGGCCGGGCCGAGTGTGAAGACTGGGGTTTCGTAGGTGTCCGCGCCGGACCGTGGTCGTAGCCCGTCGACGATCGCAGCGTTCACCGCATCCTTGAAAGACAGCCCGCGCTCGCGCATGACTTTGCGCACCAGGCTGTCGGCCTCGGGGGTCAGCGTGATCGTGGTGCGCATGCACGCATCATAGCGTCAGGAAAAATGATGCGGTGATGCAATTACAGCTTGCGGAGGCGAACGCGGCGTACGGCGTGGTCCGGGTCCTTGGTCAAGACCAGTGAGGCGCGTCCCCGGGTGGGCAGAATGTTCTCGGCGAGGTTCGGGGCGTTGATCGAGTCCCAGATGCCTTCGGCGATCTGGACCGCTTCACCGTCCGAGAGCGATGAGAACCGGTGGAAGTAGGACTGGGGGTCGGCGAAGGCGGTCTGTCGCAACGACAGGAAGCGATCGACGTACCAGCGCTTGATGTCGTTCTCGCCGGCGTCGACGTAGACGGAGAAGTCGAAGTAGTCCGACACGGCCATCGCGCCGCCGTGCGAGCCCGGGATGAGCGAGGAGGGTTGCAGCACGTTGAGGCCTTCGACGATCAGCACGTCAGGCTGCTCCACGGTGACGAACGAACCGGGCACGATGTCGTAGGTCAGGTGGGAGTAGACCGGCGCGGACACCGAGGGTGAGCCGGCTTTGACCTCAGCCACGAACCGCACCAGCGCCCGACGGTCGTAGGACTCCGGGAAACCCTTGCGGTCCAGGATCCCGCGCCGGGACAGCTCGGCGTTGGGCAGCAGGAAGCCGTCGGTGGTGATCAGCGATACCGCAGGGGTGTCGGGCCAGCGGGACAGCAACTCCTGCAGGATGCGGGCCGTTGTGGATTTGCCGACGGCGACTGAGCCGGCGACACCGATGACGAAGGGGACCTTGGCGGGGGATTCACCCAGGAAGTCGCTGGTGACTTTGTGCAGGTCCGCGGTGGCCCCGACGTAGAAGTTCAGCAACCGCGACAACGGCAGGTAGACCTGCTCGATCTCCGCCATGTCCAGGCGGTCGCCCAAGCCCTGCAGTCGCCGTACGTCCTGGTCGTCCAGGTTCATCGGGTGCGCGTCGCGCAGGCGCGCCCACGCGGCACGATCCAGCTCGACGTACGGCGAGGGGATCGGGTGGCCGTTGGGACGTGACACGCCGGTCAGCCTAACGGCGTACTCGATCGGGTATGCGTGACTCGTCCCCGATCAGGCCTCATGTTTGTGGGGCTCGATTGTCGGTGGCGGTCAGTACCTTCGGGTCATGTTGTTCACCAGTCGAACCAACGCGATCAGGGATGTGGGGGCTCCGCGGTCGTGCGGCTTGCGAAAATACTCACGTAAGACGATACTTACGTATGACGGTAGCAGGGTCGAATGATTCGATCGTTCAGGAACTCCGACACCGAGACGGTGTGGAATCGCGAGCGCGTCCGATCGTTTGGGCCCGAACTGCAGCGAGCAGCTCAGAAGAAGCTACGGCTACTCAACGCGGCCGCCGAACTGAACAGTTTGAGAGTGCCACCCGGCAATCGCCTGGAAAAACTGACCGGCGATCGCTCGGGGCAGCACTCGATACGGATCAATGGACAGTTCCGCATCTGCTTCATATGGACTGAGGCTGGACCCGCCGAGGTTGAGATAACCGACTATCACTAACTGCCCTCGAGAGAAGCCGTGACGATGGACACCACGACCACAGCGCACGACCCGATCACCCCAGGTGAAATTTTGCTGACCGAGTTCTTGGAGCCACTGGGGATCACCCAATATCGGCTTGCCCAGGCGACGGGACTCGCACAGACCCGGATCAGCGAGATCGTCCGCGGTAAGCGCGCCATCACGACCGACACGGCTCTGCGCTTGTCGAAAGCGCTGGGTGTTGATGACCGGTTCTGGATCAACATCCAGGCTGACTACGACCTTGAGGTAGCTCGGGACCGCCACGCGGATGACCTGGCCAACGTCGTTCAACTGGTCGGCGGCTAACGGAGTGGCTCGCGTCATGACTTGAAGTCATGAAGCCAAAAGAACGACTGTGCCGCTGCGATCGGGTCCGGCGAGGACGGGCGTCCTGAGTGTCATCGCACGAGCCACCGCCGCCGACCGCCTACCCTTGGAGGCATGTGCGGAATCGTGGGCTACGTCGGGCCAGCAACCAACACCAAGGCTCTCGATGTGGTCATGGAGGGCCTCGCGCGCCTGGAATATCGCGGCTATGACTCCGCGGGGGTGGCGCTGGTCGCGGGCGACCGGGTCGACGTACGTAAAAAGGCGGGCAAGCTGGCCAACCTGGTCGGCGAGATCGATGAGCACCCGTTCACTGATTCGCGTACGGCGATCGGCCACACCCGCTGGGCCACCCACGGCGGCCCGACGGACGTCAACGCCCACCCGCACCGCGGCGGCGACGACGGCAAACTCGCCCTGATCCACAACGGGATCATCGAGAACTTCGCAGTCCTGCGCGACGAGTTGCAGGCCCAGGGTGTGCAGTTCAAGTCCCAGACCGACACCGAGGTGGTCGCCCAACTGCTCGGTACCCTCTACGACGGCGACCTCACCGAGGCCATGCGCAAGACCGTCGCCCGCCTCGAAGGCGCCTTCACGCTGCTCGCGGTGCACGCCGACCAGCCCGACGTCGTCGTCGGCGCTCGCCGCAACTCCCCGCTGGTCGTTGGTCTCGGCGAGGGCGAGAACTTCCTCGGATCGGATGTCGCCGCCTTCATCGGCTACACCCGTGAGGCCCTCGAACTCGAGCAGGACCAGATCGTCACGATCACCCCCGAGGGCGCCACGGTCATCAACTTCGACGGCACCCCCGCCACCGGCAAGCAGTTCCATGTCGACTGGGACGCCGCGGCCGCCGAGAAGGGTGGCTACGCGACGTACATGGAGAAGGAGATCTTCGACCAGCCGCAAGCGGTCGCCGACACCCTCCTGGGCCGCAGCAACGCCGCCGGTGACCTGCAACTGGACGACCTGCGGATCAGCGAGGAGCAACTGGCCGCCGTCGACCGGGTGACGATCGTGGCCTGCGGCACCGCGGCGTACGCCGGGATGGTCGCCAAATACGCGATCGAACACTGGGCGCGGATCCCGGTCGAGGTCTCGCTCGCCCATGAGTTCCGCTACTGCGACCCGATCGCCGACGAGAAGACCCTCGTCGTCTCGATCAGCCAGTCCGGCGAAACCATGGACACCCTGATGGCGGTCAAGCACGCGCATGACCTCGGCGCGCTGACCTTGTCCATCTGCAACACGCACGGCTCGACCATCCCGCGCGAATCCGATGCGGTCCTCTACACGCACGCCGGCCCGGAGATCGCCGTCGCCTCCACCAAGGCCTTCCTCGGTCAGATCACCGCCTGCTACATCCTCGGCTTGTACCTCGCGCAGCTGAAGGGCGGCTCGTACGCCGACGACGCCAAGCAGGTCATCGCCGAATTGCAAGACGTACCAAGCAAAATCGCTGACGTGTTGTCCGACGTGTCCCGCGTCCGCGAAGTCGCCCGCTTCATGGCCGACACGCGATCGGTGCTCTTCCTCGGCCGGCACGTCGGCTACCCGATCGCCATGGAAGGCGCCCTCAAGCTCAAGGAGCTGGCCTACATCCACGCCGAAGGCTTCGCCGCCGGCGAGTTGAAGCACGGTCCGATCGCGTTGATCGAGCCCGGTCAGCCGGTCTTCGTGATCGTGCCCGGCCCGGACACCCCGCACGGGTTGCACGGCAAGGTCGTCTCCAACATCCAGGAGATCCGCGCCCGCGGCGCTCGCACGTTGGTCATCGCGGAGGAAGGCGACACGTCCGTGGACGAATTCGCCGACGAGGTCTTCCGGATCCCGCACACCTCGCCGATGCTTCAGCCGCTGCTGACGGTGCTGCCGCTGCAGGTGTTTGCGCTCGAATTGTCCACGGCCAAGGGGCTGGACGTCGACCAGCCGCGCAACCTGGCGAAGTCCGTGACGGTCGAATAAATGATCCTCGGGGTCGGCATCGACGTCACCTCGGTCAACCGCTTCGCGGAGGCCCTCGAACGTACGCCGGCCCTCGCCGAACGCGTCCTCGTCGCCTCCGAGCGGACCATGCCGATGCATTCGTTGGCCGGGCGGTTCGCCGCGAAAGAGGCGCTGGCCAAAGCACTCGGCGCCCCCGGCGACCTCGCCTGGCACGACGCCGTCGTGGTCACCACCCCCGCCGGGCAGCCCCAATGGGAGTTGTCCGGAACCGTCGCGGCACGGATGACTGCCTTGGGTGCCACCACCGCGCACCTGTCGATCTCGCACGACGCCGGGATCGCCACCGCCATCGTGATTGTGGAGGGCCCGTGATCCACGCCTATTCCGTCCCCGACGTCCGCGCCGCCGAGGCCGCCATGCCGGAGCTGGCGACCGGTGAGTTGATGCAGCGGGCCTCGCAGGGAGTCGCGGAGGTGGCCGCTGCGCGACTGGAGGAGCACGAGGGGGCCTCGGTCGTCGTACTCGCAGGTCCGGGCGGCAACGGCGGTGACGCGCTCTTCGCGGCTTCCTTCCTCGCGCTCGACTATGCGGTCGTCGCGATCCTCACCGGATCCGGTGCCCACGAGCCTGCGCTGAGAGCGGCGCACGACGCCGGAGTCGTTGTGCTGGAATCGGATTCGCCATCCAGTTTGTCTGCGCTCGACGAAGCAGACCTCGTCATCGACGGTATGACCGGCATCGGTGGCCGCCCGGGGTTGCCGCCGGGCACGTCGGGTCTGGTCGACGCGATCGGCGACGACGCCTACCTGCTGTCGGTGGACCTGCCCTCGGGCGCCGACCCGGCCGGGTTGGTGGCCTCCGATTGCGTGTACGCCGATGAGACCGTGACCTTCTCCTTGCTCAAGCCGGTGCACCTGCTGCCCGCCACCGAAGCGGCCTGCGGGCTGCTCACGGTCGTGGACATCGGACTGACACCGCCCGCTGCGCCGGCCGTCTCACGCCTGACCTTCTCCGATGTCCCCACCCTGTGGCCGGTGCCCGGCCCCGACGACGACAAGTACTCCCGCGGCGTGCTCGGCGCGATCACCGGCGGCGAGCACTACACGGGCGCAGCGCTTCTCGGAGTCACCGCGGCTGTGACCGCTGGAGTCGGGATGGTCCGGTACGTCGGTCCGCCGGCTCCGACGTCCCTGTTGCGTGCCGCTGTGCCGGAGGTGGTGTTCGGCGACGGGCAGGTCCAGGCTTGGCTGATCGGCTCGGGAATGCCGTGGGAGGACGCGTCGCCGGAGCAGAAGACCGCCATCGAGAAGGCGCTGGCTTCGGAGCTGCCGGTGGTCGTCGATGCGGGCGGGTTGGATGCGCTGACCTCACCGCGGTCCGCACCCACGCTGATCACCCCGCACGCAGGGGAGTTGCTGCGGCTGGGACGACGAGTCGTGTCGTCCTCGCTCGACGATGATTGGGTGCGCTCAAATCCGGTAGCTGCCGCGCGGGCCGTCGCTGACGCGCTCACGGTGACCGTGCTGTTGAAGGGTTCGGTGACGGTCGTCGTACCTCCCTCGGCCTCCGGAGTCGAAGTGCACTCACAGTCCGACGGTCCGTCCTGGTTGGCCACCGCGGGTTCGGGCGACGTCCTGGCCGGGATCTGCGGCGTCCTGCTCGCCGGGGGACTCACCCCCGAAGATGCCGGAGCAGTCGCAGCGCTGGTGCACGGGGTCGCCGCGCACGACGCGAACCCGGGTGGGCCGATCCGGGCGCTGGACATCGCGCACCAGGTGGGTCGGACGGTGGCGCGGTTGCTGACCCGCTGAGGTGGGGCAAGGTATCTGTGACGCGCCTGAGCGCCTCCTGAGGGACATGCCGCGCCATCCGGGACGCGGCCCCGACCAGCGAGGTCCCCGTCATGGCACAGCTATCAGGCGACTCAACCAATCCCAGCAAGCCAGCCGTCAGTGGAATCCAGAAAGCGGCGGGCGGTGACGGCGTCTGGGGTCAGGCACAACGGACCGGCCGCGGCGTCGTCGGAGTCACCCCCGACGGCAGCGGCGTCTGGGGCGAGGTGAGCGCGGGCCGCGGCGTCGTCGGCGTCGTGAACGGCGAAACCGACGATGCCACAGGCGTTTGGGGCGAAGTGCGCACCGGCGGACGAGGTGTAGTCGGTGTGGTCGACGGCGGCTCGGATCGTTCCACCGGCGTCTGGGGTGAGGTGAAATCGGCCGGTCACGGCGTGGTTGGTGTCGCTGGCAGCGGCGGCGTGGGCGTCGCCGGAACCGCGCCCAACGGTGACGGCGTCGTCGGCAACGGTCACCGTGGGGTGGTCGGCCTGAGCGAGGACTTCCAGGGTGTCTACGGGCACAGCGTCCGGAACGCCGGAGTCGTCGGCGAGAGTGACGAATTCGACGGAGTCTTCGGTGTCGCGCACCGCCCGGAGAAGGCAGCCGTCTCCGGGCACAACCCGGGCGGCATGGCCGGCTTCTTCGACGGGGACGTCGTCGTCCAACGCAACGTGATCGTGGTCGGTGACGTGCTCCTGCAGGGGGCCGACTGCGCCGAGGAGTTCGATGTGTCCGAGCACGGCGGGCCGGAGCCAGGCGCGGTCCTGGTGATCGATCCGTCCGGTGGTGGCCTGCGCGAATCGAGCGAGGCGTACGACGCGCGCGTGGCCGGAGTCGTCTCTGGCGCAGGCGAATACCGTCCCGGGCTGATCCTCGACCGGCAGGACGAAGCACCGCAGTCAGTGCGGGTACCGATCGCGATGGTCGGCAAGGTCTACTGCAAGGTGGACGCCGACCACCGTCCGATCGAGATCGGCGACCTGTTGACCAGTTCTCCGACGACCGGGCACGCAATGAAGGCGCAGGACCGCAGCCGCGCGTTCGGCGCTGTGATCGGCAAAGCCCTCGGCTCCATCTCCAGCGGCCAGGGTCTGATCCCGGTCCTCGTGGCGATGCAGTGACGCGATGACTTCCCTACGACAGCGGGCGAACTGCATCGGCGTCGCGACCGCCGGGATGTCGGTCCGGCACGGCTTCCTCGGCCAACTGACCACCAAGGTTCCGGTCTCCCTGCGCACCGAACTCGACCGTCTCGCAGGCAAATACGTCCACGTCAACTGCATCCAGGTTGGCTCCGACCAGTTCACCGTCGCGGACTACGCGGAGATCGACGCGGCGATCGAGAAGACTCGTGCGCTCTACGCGATGGCCGGCCGCCCGATGGCCCTCGGTCGGATCGAGCACTACGCGATCAGCACCGCGGACGCCAGCGGTCACGACGTCATCGACTCCGACGGCGAGGCGGAGGACCTCACCGACGAATGGACCGTCCCCAACGACGCGTTGGATGTGTTCTTCGTCCGGGTCTACGTCGGGGATACCGCGGGGTTCTCACGGGTCGACGGCCCGTGCGACAAGGACGCCAAAGGTATGGACGGCAGTGTCGTGGAGATGAACTCTGGCGGGGGTGCCTCCGACTTCTCCACTGCCCACGAGATGGGTCACTACCTCGGTCTGTCGCACGCCGACGGCCGTCCGGAACGGCTGATGTATCCCATCATCCCCAACGGCGGGGTGCTCACCGCCGACGAAGCCGACGACATGCGCGACCACTGCCGCATGCACGAACCGTGTTGAACCAGAACGGAAGAGGTAGCGCTGATGTCAGCTCGAATCGGGTCCGACAAGGACCGCACCGTCGATGGTGCCCTCCGGACACTTCTGGGCGAACGTACGTCGATCAGCCCGGGAGCAGCCCTCGGTGTGCTCGCGGGACTTGGTGCCCGCAACGGTGAGGAGGGCGCGAAGGAAGCGATCGACGTACTGCGACGGGTTGTTGCCGACGGTCCCGACCCTCAGGTGCGGGCGGGAGCAGCGACGGCGCTCGCAGCGATCGGCACCCCGGAGGCGGTGGAGGTGCTGCGGCAGACAGCGGACGACGTGCCGAGCGCGGTGGCTCTTGCTCGGGTCGGCGACGCGGCTGACCTGGACCGAATGCTCGCTCTGCTCGACCAGGCGAAGGGTTCGTCGCAGCGGTCCCAACTCGAGGCTGCGGTGCGGCTGCTGGCCCATCGGGTGGGCACGTCGATCCCCGCGGACACGGACGACACAGTGCTTCCGGCACCGCAACGAGGTCGGCCCGTGGAGCCGCGCGAGGTGCAGATCGACCTCCGCGATGTCGCGCCCACCGATCGGTCGCTGGTGACCGAGGCGATGGTTCCGGCCGCGGCGGTGGTCTGCGGCGACACGGTGCACCACGTGCTGGTCGACCGCGAGCGGATTGCGGTGGTGGCCCGCGAGCCAGCGGTGGCGGCGGTCGTGCTGGGCGCGAACGAGACGACCGGTCAACTATTCGTGCGATGGCTGGTGCTGACCGATCCGTCGTCAGATCAGGGCGACGTGAGAGTGCAGATCGTGCAGCCACGCGGAGCGCGGGTCTTCGTCGGCCGCGGCCGGATCGACGGTGAGCAGTGGGAGGCCGAACTGGCCAGCGTTGAACGCCCCGGCGCAAGCGCTGTGTCGGTGAAGGTGGCCGGATCGCCGGAGGGGGTGCGGATCGACGGGGTCAGTGATGCCGTGATCGCGGTGCCGCGCCGAGTGCCGACGCAGCTCGTGGCGGGGGAAATGCGCCCGCGCTGAGTGCGAGTGGCGGGAAATTGATTCGCTGACTGTCGGTGGTGCGCCGTACCGTGGAGCAAGCCATGACCGTCACCGCCACGCCCCCGCAGATCACCTCGCCCGAACCCGTCGCTGACCCCTCCCGACGGGTCGATCTGGGCCGGTTGCGCAGTCGCTGGGGGATCGCCGCGCTGGTCTTCCTGGCCATCGCGGTCATCGGCCAGACTCTGGGCACCGTCGTCGCCGGGCACCTCGCAACGAGTCCGACCGCGAAGCTGGTCTGGCTGCTCGCGATCTGCGTCGCCGGTGGCGCAATCCTCGACACCGCAGGCAGATTCACCTGGGCGGCCGTCGTCGACCGGGCCGAGGGACGACTGCGCGAAGACCTACTCGACGCCGCGCTGCACCAACCGCTGTCCGCGCTGAACGAGCAGGCCGTCGGCGAAGTCCTCGACCGCGTCGACGACGACACCCACGAGGTCGGCAACCTCGCGCGCCGCGAGTCGTGGGGACTGATGCGCACCCTCTTCGGGCTGCTGCCGATGTGGATCGTCGCGGGCATCACCTGGTGGCCGGCCGCGATCCTCTTCCCGATCGTCGGAGCCGCGGTGTTCCTCGCGATCCGGCCGCTGCTGAGCCAGATCGCCGAGGGCAAGGTCATCGAGGAGATGGCCTGGACCGACCACGCCGCCGCCCTTGAGGAAGGCATCGCCGGAGCTGACGACCTGCGCACCTCCCTCGGCCAGTCGTTCGCGGTGAAGCGCCTGGCGGGGCTGTCCGCCAAGGTCCACGACCGCTTCTTCAAAGTCGTCACGATCGAGGGTCGACTGATCCGCCGCACCGGTCTGATCGCCTACGGATTCCTGGCGTTGACCGGCGTCGTCGGTGTGGGACTGGTCAGCAGCGACCACCTGTCACTGGGTGAACTCGTCACGCTGTTCCTGGTCACGACCACGTTCGTCGCGCAGATCGACCAGGCCGCCCACCACCTGCCCGATCTGCAGGCCGGTCTGGGTGCGGTCATCCGGCTACGGCAGATGCTGGCGGTCGCTCCCGAACCCTCCGGCGGCGTCCCCGTGCCCGAGGGCGGTCTGTCCATCGACGTCCACGGCCTCGATTTCAGCTACGGCAGCGGCTCGTTCGGTCTGCAGGACGTCAACCTGCACGTGCCCGCCGGCGACACGATCGCGCTGGTCGGTCGCACCGGCTCCGGCAAATCCACCCTGGCCTCGTTGCTGTCACGGGCCGTCGAAGCACCGATCGGCACCGTCTTCCTGGGCGGAGTCGACATCGTCGACCTCGACCTGCAGCAACTGCGCTCCAGCGTGGGCGTGGTCACCCAGCGCACCGAGATCCTGGCGGGGAGTCTCGCCGACAACATCACCCTCTTCACCGAGTTGCCCCGCGCGAGTGTGCAGGACGCGGTCGACCGGCTCGGCCTGACCGATTGGGTTGAGGGCCTGTCCGACGGCCTCGACACCCTCCTCGGACCCGGCGGCACCGCCTTGTCCGCCGGGGAGGAGCAGCTGGTGGCCTTCGCGCGACTGCTGGTCCGCAACGTGCAGGTCGTCGTCCTCGACGAAGCGACCGCGCGGATGGACCCCGTCACCGAAGCGCGAGTCGTCGCCGCGGCAGACCGGCTGATCGCCGGCCGCACCGGCGTCCTCATCGCGCACCGCCTGGGCACCATCGAGCGCGCCCGCCTGGTGGCCGTGCTCGACGGCGGCCGGGTGGTCCAGCAAGGTGTCCGGGCCGATTTGGCGCAGCAGCCGGGACCGTTACGTGACCTGGTGTTGGCCAGTGCCGCGGTCGAGACCGAGCCCGCCGAACGCCCCAGTGACGTGGGCGGATTGGTGGCCACTCGGCGTACGACGGAGCCCCCGCCCGCCCCCGAGGTCGGCACCGGGCCATCCCTGGCCAAAGGCATCGCCCACGCCCTCGTCGTCCGACCCGAGTGGGGTCTGATCGCGATCGGGATGTTCCTGATCTCCGCGATCTGCGGCGGCCTGGGCGCCGGCACCGGCTGGATCTGGGGCACCATCGTGCAGGACCTGCAGGACGGTGACACCCCGTCGTGGCTGCTGGTCGCCCTGGTGGCCTGCCTGTTGGTGGGCGTGTTCACCCTGGTCTCGGCGATCAAGCGGTACCCGCGCTGGTGGATCGAGATCCTGCTGCGGGTGCGGATGTCGGTGCTGGTCGGCCAGACCGCGCAGCACCGGCTGCCCAAGACCCCGCCCGGTGAAGTGGTTGCCCGGGCGATGGACGCCGACCGTTATGCGCGGTACGCCGATCGCTGGGTCGACTTCGTCAACGGCCTGGCCATCGCGCTGGTGACCGCCCTGTTCGCCGGGACCTGGGTCGCGGGAGCCGTCCTGCTGATCGTCATGATCGCCTCCGCGTTGGCCTCGGCCCTCGGCCGTCCGGTCGCCGGTCGGTCCGCTGCCCGGGCTTCCGCGGCGCGCGCCTCGTTCGGTCGATCGCTGGTCTCGGCCCTGGATTCGGCCCGCACCATCAAGTTGGCCGGCCGGATCCCGCAGATCCACCGGCACCTGCGCAAGGTCGACGGCGGCCGCGTCGAGGCGGCCGTCTTCGAGCACCGCGTGCAGGCGCTGCTGGACGGCGTCCCGATCCTGATGGTGCAACTCGGTGTGGTCGCGGCCTGGGCGGCCTACCTCGCCGGATGGTGGGGTCTGGCCACGGCCATCCTGGTCGCGAACGCCGTCAACGGATTCGACTGGTTCGGTCGGGTAGCCGGGTCGGTCGTGACCGAGGCTCCGGGCACCCGGGCGTGGCAGAAGGCCACGTCGCGATTCGCCGGGGGAGCGGACCTGATGGATCTGCCCCCCGGCGTGGACCTGCTCACCGGTGAAGCGCCCGGCGCACCTGTCGTCGAGCGGATCCCGTTGCAGGAGTTGACCCTTCGCGATGTGACGGCGTTGCACGATGACGGCACGATCGGGGTGACCGGGGTCAACCTGACTGTCGATCGCGGCGAACTCGTGCTCCTGCTCGGCCAGGTCGGCTCGGGCAAGTCCAGTCTGCTGAAGTCGCTGGCGGGGCTCTTGCCGCACACCGGCTCGATCCAATGGAACGGCGTCGAGGTGCAGGACGCCGAGCTGTTCCTGCGGCCCGGGCAGGTCGCCTACGTCGGGCAGATCCCGCGGGTGCTGTCCGGAACGTTCGACGACAACGTGCGCCTCGGCTTCGATCGGGACTTCGAGCAACCGGCCGACGACGCGCGCCTTTCGCGAGACGTCGCCGACGCCGGTGGTGCCTCGGCGCTGGTCGGGCACCGCGGCGTACGGCTATCCGGCGGGCAGGTGCAGCGGCTCGCGCTGGCCCGGGCGCTCGCGGCGGACGCGGAGTTGTTGCTGGCCGATGACGTGTCCAGTGCGCTCGACGCGGCGACCGAGATCGAGTTGTGGACCGCGTTGCGCTCGCGGGACATGACGGTCATCGGCTCGACGTCGAAGCGCTCGGCACTGGAACGAGCCGACCGGGTCGTCGTGCTGGTCGACGGCGGGTTGGCCGATGTCGGCCCGTGGCGAGAGTTGTCGGGGCGCTGGGGTCACCTCGCCGGCTGAGATCTGTTGGTTAACCAGACTTGACCAAGTAGAATCACGGTATGCCAACGGTGAATGTGTACGAAGCCAAGGCGCAGTTGTCGAGGCTGCTGGAAATGGTGGAGCGCGGCGAGTCGGTCACGATTGCGCGAGCGGGAAAGCCGGTCGCAGACCTTGTGCCGCATGCTCGGGTCGATATCCGCTTCGGCGCGATGCCCGACCTGCAGTTCGACGAAGCGACCTTCGATGAGGAAGACGCCGAAATTCTCCAGATGTTTGGTCTCACGTGAGTGCAGTGCTTCTGGATACACACGTACTGCTCTGGCTCCTGACGGACAGCACGAGGCTTGGCCGGCGAACCCGCGGGCGACTGGCCGCTGAGGTTGCCTATGTGTCTTCGGTGTCCCTGTGGGAAGTCGAGATCAAACGATCGATCGGCAAACTCGTCGTCCCTGGTGATCTGAACGAAGCGGTGACTTCGTCCGGTCTGCGTGAGCTGCCCCTTCGCTGGGCGCACGTGTCCGGGTACCCGGATATCGAGCTGCCTCACCGAGATCCGTTTGATCGCATGTTGATTGCACAGGCGGGCGTGGAACGCCTCGATTTCCTGACCGCGGACCGTCAGATTCTGGGTGCGGACCTGTCCGGGGTGTTCGACGCCCGCGACTGAGCGGCAGGGAAGATGCCAAGGGGGTGGCGGTGTTACGTCGATGAAACGCCGGCGCGGTAGCGTTCGACCTCGCCACTCGCCGTACGGCGTCGTCGGTATCTCGTCACCATCAGGGGAAGTACTACGTGGGAACTCGTCAACTTGATCTTGGCTGCACCTTCCGCCATCAGGCGGCGTGGCCGACTGCTGCGCTGCTGCACGTGGTGCCGGCGGTGCCCACGGACGGTGGCGACCCCGCGGGTCGACGCAACCCGGGCATCATCTTCAAGGACGAGAAGTGGACCCTCGAGCCGCAGATCGAGATCCACCCCTACCAGGACGCGTTCGGCAACCAGATCCAGCGGTTTACCATGCCGCAGGGCGTCTCCACCGTCAGTTACAGCGTCCGCGCCGAAGTTCCCGACGAGCTGGACGCTGCCGACGAAAGTGCGCCGGAGATCCCGCCGACCGACCTGCCCGACGACACGCTGGTCTACACCTTGGCCAGCCGCTTCTGCCACAACGATGTGCTGTCCGGTCAGGCGTGGAAGCTCTTCGGCGGCATGGAACCGGGCTACGGCCGGGTTGCCGCGATCTGCGACTGGGTCTGGAACTATCTGGCGTACACGACCGGCTCGACGACGTTCACCAGTACCTCCACGGACGCGTTCCTGACCGGACGTGGCGTGTGCCGCGACTTCGCGCACCTGATGATCACGATGTGCCGCGCGCTGAACATCCCGGCCCGCTACGCCCACGGCTACCTGCCGGACATGGACGTGCCGCCGCTGCCGACCCCGATGGATTTCCACGCCTGGGTCGAGGTCTACCTCGGCGACCGCTGGTGGACCTTCGACCCGCGGCACAACGCCCGCCGCAAGGGTCGGGTGCTGATCGGCGTCGGCCGGGACGCCGCCGATGTGGCCCTCATCACGACGTACGGCGCGCCCTGGCTCCAGTTGATGACCGTCACGGCGCAGGAGCCCGTGTAACACTGAAACCGCTATGACTGACCAGCCTTCCGGGGACGCGACCGCGCGGATCACCGTCGATCTTGATGCCATCCGGCACAACGCCGGTGTGCTCAAACGCCGTGCCGGCGACGCCGAACTGATGGCCGTCGTCAAGGGAGACGCCTACGGACACGGCCTGATCCCGGTCGCGAACGCCGCGCTCGAGGGCGGTGCCACCTGGCTCGGCGTGGCGCAGTTACGCGAAGCCCTGCAGTTGCGGGAAGCGGGTGTCACGGCACCGGTGCTGTCCTGGTTGCACGCTCCCGGCACCGACTTCGACGCGGCGGTCGCCGCGGACGTGCAGGTCGCCGTACCTCACGTCTGGGAGATCGAGGCGGTCGCCGACGCCGCTCGCCGGGCCGGGAAGCCGGCCACCGTGCATCTGAAGGTCGACACCGGCCTGGCCCGCAATGGTGCCTACGGTCCGCAGTGGCCCGAACTGCTCACGGCCGCGGCGAAACTGCAGGCCGAGGGCGTAATCGACGTCGCCGGCGTCATGACCCACTTCATCTTCGCCGACTCCCCGCAGCACCCGAGTGTGCTCGCGCAACAGGAGGCGTTCGCGCAGGCGGTGCAGGACGCCGAGCAGACCGGCCTGGATCTGCGGGTGCGCCACATGGCCAACTCCGCGGCCACCCTGACTGGCAGCAACGTGGCGTGGGACATGGTGCGCCCGGGCATCGCGCTCTACGGTTTGAGCCCCGTGCCCGACATCGGCACGTCCGGTGACTTCGACCTGATCCCCGCGATGACCGTCGATGCGAACGTGACGATCGCCAAACGGGTTCCGGCGGGGCAGGGCGTCAGCTACGGGCACACCTACGTGACCGACCGCGAGACCACGCTCATCGACGTGCCGATCGGCTACTCGGACGGGGTTCCGCGGGCCGCGTCCAGTAAGGGGCCGGTGCAGGTCGGCGGCCACCGGTTCACCGTCAGCGGCCGGGTGTGCATGGACCAATTCGTGGTCGCTGTGGGGGATTTGCCGGTGGCCGAGGGGGACCGGGTGGTGCTGTTCGGGTCGGGCGACAGCGGTGAACCGACCGCGCAGGACTGGGCGGATGCGGCCGGGACCATCTCGTATGAGATCGTCGGCCGGATGAGCGCCCGGCTCCCGCGGCTGTATCGGGGGCAATCATGAGTGCGTTGACGCGGGGCGTCGGAATCGGCGTGGGTGCGCTGGTCGCGGGAGCGGCGGCGGCCGGCGGCTACGCCATCGACCGGGTGCGCCGAGAACACCGAGCGGAACTCGACGGCGTGGACCTGACGCGATTCGTGGTCCCGGCCGACGATGAGCGGGTCGTCGTCGCCGATGACGGTGTGCCCCTGCACGTCGAGGTCGACAACCCGGACGCCACCGAGCACACGGTGCTGCTCAGCCATGGCTTCACCCAGAATCTCCAGGTGTGGGTCAAGCAGCGAAGAGCGCTGCGGGACAAGGGATACCGCGTTGTCCTGTGGGATCAGCGCGGGCACGGCCGGTCCGCAGAGGGTGAGCCCAGCTCCTACTCGGTCGCGACCACCGCGAACGACCTACGCGCGGTCGTCGAAGCAACCGACGGTGGCGGGGAGCTGACGCTGGTCGGCCATTCCATGGGCGGAATGTCGATGATGGTGCTGGGGGAGACCAATCCGGATCTGGTCAAAGAACGGGTCAGCCGCGCCGCGTTCATCAGCACCAGCACCGGTGACCTGTCGCAGGTCGTGAACTGGGGGCTCGGCCGGTTCGGCGGAGTCGTCAACTCGGTTGCTCCCGGTGCGTTGAACAGCCTTGCGCAGCGGCAGGATTGGGTTGACTGGACCCGCCACACCGGCCGGGATGTGGAGCGGCTGATCGTCAATCAGCTGGCGTTCGGCGGCGAAACCACGCCGGAGGTCATCGCGTTGACCTCCGACATGATTGCTCGCACTCGCCTGACCGTGGTCGCCGGGTTGATGCCGTCGTTGCTGAAACACGATGCGGCAGTAGGGCTTCTGGCCTACGGCAAAACCCCGGCGGTTGTCATGCACGGTGTCGGCGACAAGGTCATCCCGGTCGAGCACGCCCGGCTGCTGGCCAAGGCTCTGCCGTACTCAGACCTGGTCATCGTCGAGCACGCCGGGCACATGCTGCCGTTGGAGCAGCCGCAGATCGTCAACGAGCAGCTGTTGTCGCTGATCGATGGCTGAGTACCGCACGCGATTGGCTTCTCCCGATGCCACCGCCGAGTGGGGGCGGACCCTGGGTTCGCTGCTGCGGGCGGGCGATCTGGTGTTGCTGCACGGTGAGCTGGGCGCGGGCAAAACGACGCTGACCCGGTCGTTGGCCGAGGGGCTCGGGGTGCGCGGGCCGATCACCTCGCCGACGTTCGTGCTGGCGCGGACGCACCCCTCGGTCACCGGCGGTCCATCGCTGGTGCACGTGGACGCCTACCGGCTGGGCGGGGACGCCGCCGCTCTGGACGATCTGGATCTCGACGCGTCGTTGGACGAAGCGGTCACCGTGATCGAGTGGGGTGCCGGGATGGCTGAGGGCCTGTCGTCGGCACGGCTCGACATCTACCTGACCGCGTCGCCGGACGAGTCGCGCCAGGTGCGGGCCGTGCCCGTCGGCGAGCGCTTCGAATCGTTGGTTTCTGCGCTACCTCGTTAACCTTGTCGGGTGCTGCTCGCCCTCGACACCGCGACGAACGCGGTCACCGCTGCCGTGCACGACGGCAGCCGGGTCGTGGCATCGCACTCGGTGATCGATGCCCGGCGGCACGCCGAGATCCTGATGCCGGTCATCGACGAGGTGATGGCGGGCATCCCCAAGTCGGAGTTGACCCAGGTCGCAGTGGGCGTGGGGCCGGGTCCCTACACCGGTCTGCGAGTGGGCGTGATGACGGCCATGACTCTGGGTCATGCACTCGGGATCCCGGTCGTGGGTCTGTGCAGTCTGGACGCGCTGGCTGCGGGCGTACCGCTGGATGAGTTCGCTGTGGCCACCGACGCGCGGCGCAAAGAGGTCTACTGGGCCGTGTACTCACAGGGCGTACGCCGATCCGCGCCTTCGGTGAGCCTGCCCGGGGAGCTGCCGATCGACGTACGCCGATTGCCGACGGCGGGTCGTGGGCCGTTGCTCTACCCCGACGACCTGCCCGTGGGCATCGAGCCACTGGACGTGGACGCCGGCTGGTTGGCGACCGAGGTGGTCCGGCGGCAGGCGGCGGGGGAGCCGTTGGATGAGGTGCGCCCGCTCTACCTGCGCCAGCCGGACGCCAAGCCGGCGACAGGCGTGAAGTCGGTGCTGACGTGAGCGTCGAACTGCGGGACATGCAGTGGCCGGATCTGGCGGCGTTGGACGTGCTGGAGAAGGAACTCTTCGGGCCGTGGGCGTGGAGCCAGGCGACCTGGTGGCGGGAACTGGCTGGTCGGCCGAGGCGGCGGTACGTCGTGGCGACCGACGACGAGGAGATCGTCGGGTACGCCGGGCTGGACCACGGCGGCGACGTAGCCGACGTGATGACGATTGCGGTGGCGCCCACGCATCAGGGGACGGGGCTCGGGCGCTCGTTGATGGAGTGGCTGCTGGCGCAGGCGGCGGGTTCGGAAGCCGTGCTGTTGGAGGTGCGAGCGGACAACGCTCCGGCGATCGCGCTGTACGAGAAGTTCGGCTTCGAGCAGATCCAGGTGCGGCGGCGCTACTACCAGCCCGGTGACATCGACGCGTTGATCCTGCGGCGGTTGATGTGACCACTGAACCTCTGGTGCTGGGGATCGAATCCTCCTGCGACGAAACGGGAGTCGCGTTCGTGCGCGGCAACACCCTGCTCACCGACGCGGTCGCTTCCAGCGTCGACCTGCACGCGCGTTTTGGTGGCGTGGTGCCGGAGGTCGCGAGCCGGGCGCATCTGGAAGCGATGATCCCGATGATGTCGCGCGCTGCGGCCGAAGCGGGGCACGCGCTGTCCGACGTCGACGCGGTCGCGGTGACCTCGGGACCGGGCCTGGCCGGCGCGCTGATGGTCGGAGTCGCGGCGGCGAAGGCCGTCGCGTGGGCGTTGGACAAGCCGCTCTACGGCGTGAATCACCTTGCGGCCCATGTGTGCGCGGATGTGCTGGACCACGGTCCGTTGCCCTCGCCGACCGTGGCCCTGTTGGTGTCGGGTGGTCACACCGACCTCCTGCTGGTCAACGACATCGCCACCGACATCACCGCATTGGGTCGGACCATCGATGACGCAGCAGGGGAAGCCTTCGACAAGGTTGCGCGGGTGCTGGGCCTGCCGTACCCGGGCGGACCTGAAATCGACCGTCTCGCGGTGGACGGCTCACCCACGGCCATTGCCTTCCCGCGGGGGCTGACCGCACGCAAGGACCTGGAGCGGCACCGCTACGACTTCTCCTTCTCGGGGCTGAAGACCGCAGTCGTGCGTTACGTGCAGGAGCAGCAGCGCGACGGAGCCCAGCTGAACCTGCCGGACATCGCGGCGTCGTTCAGTGAAGCGGTGGCCGACGTGCTGACCCGCAAAGCGATCGACGCGTGCCAGGAGTACGGCATCCGCAACCTGCAGATCGGTGGCGGGGTCACCGCGAACCGCTGGTTGCGGGCAATGGCCGAAGAGCGTTGTGCGGCAGCAGGAATCGAGCTTCGGGTGCCGCGGATCCGGCTGTGCACCGACAACGGGGCGATGGTCGCGGCGCTGGGATCGCAGATCGTGCAGCGCGGGCTGCCGCCATCGGCGCTGGATCTGGGCACCGACTCGTCCTTGCCGGTCGAACAAGTCCAGATGTAGCTACTCGTCGGCGAGCAGCAGGACCGCTTGGACGCCGCTGACCCGGGTGATGGCGATGGTGCCGGACCGCGACCCGCTCAGCCGCAGCTGTCGGCGCAACGCATCGGCATCCAGCGACACCCCCTTCTTCTTGATGGTCAGGTTGCCGATCTGTTCGTCGCGTAGCCGGGCGCGAAGAGCCTTGACGTTGAACGGGATTGCCTCGCGCACGGCGTACCTCTTGGCCCACGGCACGAAGCGCTGTTTGGCCGATACGACGTAGCCCAGGCCCGGTGCTAGCTCACGGCCGTCGACCGCATTGATCAGCGCTCCGGTCAAGCCCGCTCGGATCACGGCGCGATCTGCCTCGTAGAGGAAGCCATGCACCTGATCGAGGTTCGCCGTTTCAGTCGTCGCGTCGGCTGCGTCGGCCTCGGTGATGCGCTCCGGCGCGTGCTCGTCCAGCACCACGACGGCGCTGCGACCCTTGACCGGCGCCAACGAGCCCCACCACACGGCGCACTCCAGGACTTCGCCACGGTAGGAAACCCACTCCGCTGCAGCATCATTCGGGACTGATCCGTGCGGCATCGACGGGCTGAGCTTGGCGCCGACAGCGGGTAACCGGTGGGCAACGTCGAGCACGAAATCCCACCTCGGTGCCAACTCCTCGAGCGAGAACGTACGCCGAGTGCGCCCCTTCGCGTCGGTGACCCCCGGTGTCCGGCGGGCTGGGTCAAGCCACGCTCCGACGCCACGGGCCGCTTCCCCGGAGGGCATCACGACGTCCTCGGCGCGGGCCTGTTGAACCGAGACCCGCTGCCACGGGCGCAGATTCACCGCTGCCACCGCAGCGGTCGCCTCGTCGGCGTCGACGGCGTGCACCTGCAGTCCGGCCTCGGCCAGGGCGATGGCGTCGGCGCCGATCCCGCAACCCAGGTCGAAGACCGTCTCCACGCCGGCGTCGGCGAACCGGGACGCGTGCAGCGCGGCGATCCTCGCCCGGGTGGCCTGCTCCACGCCGTCGGCCGTGAACAGCATTTGTTGGGCGGCGTCGCCGAACTTCGCGACCGCGCGCGACCGCAACCGGGACTGGGTCAGTGCGGCCGCCACCAGATCGGGATCGAAGCCGTCCGCCCGCAACCGGGAGCCGAGAGCGATCGCCGCGTGCTCGTCGTACGGCGGCAGCGATTGCAACAGACCCCACCCTTCGCCGGTCGCGAGGCGGGCGACGAGTTCGGCGTCCATGGTCGCTAGTTTGGCTCATGTGAGTGGCATTCCGGTGATCCTGGACGTCGATACGGGTGTCGATGATGCGTGCGCGCTGTTGCTCGCCGGCCGACACCCTGCGCTGGACCTGCGCGCCGTCAGTTGTGTCGGCGGGAACGCGCCCGTTGACGACGTCGTGCGCAACACGCTGATCGCGCTTCATGCGGCGGGCCGCGACGACGTCCCGGTGGCCCGCGGCGCCGATCGGCCGCTGCTGGAGGCTCCCGTCGACGCGCGGCACGTGCACGGCGACGACGGGATGGGTGACTTGGGTTGGCCGCCGGCCGCGCGCAGGGCCGATCCGCGACACGCGGTGGAGCTGTTGCGCGACACCTTGCTGGCCTCGCCGGAGCGGATCACGCTGATCCCGCTGGCGCCGATGACCAACATCGCCTTGCTGTTGCGCAGCTACCCACAGGTGGCGCCGAAGATCGAACGCATCGTCTTCATGGGCGGCGCTGCGGATGTCGGAAATGCCACTGCTTCAGCGGAATTCAACGTCTTCCACGACCCGGAGGCGGCCGCCATCGTCCTCGCCGCAACAGCGGAACTCGGCATCGCCGTCACGATGTACGGCCTCGACGTCTTCTACGCGCCCGTGGTGAGCCGGGAGCAGGCAGCGGCACTGACCTCGTCTGAGGCGGCACGTCTGGGTGGTGCCTTGATCACCTTCCAGTGCGACCGGTTCGGCAGTGCCGCCGCGACCATCGGTGACGCCGGAGCCGTCTGCGCGGTCATCGACCCGGCGGGGCTGACGACTCGTGAGTTGCCGATGCGCGTCGAACTCGGTGGGTCCTGGTCGCGGGGTCGCACGATCGTCGACCGCCGCGACTGGGACGGCGACATGAGCCACGACCCGCACGGCCCCGCCCCGCGCATCGAGGTGGCGCTGGAGGTCGACGCCGCGCGGTACGCGAACCTCTGGCTGGAAACCCTGCGATGACCGTCTACGTGCTCGGCGCCCTCAACGTCGACCTGGTGACCCGGGTGCCGCACCATCCGGCGCCGGGGGAGACCATCATGGGTCGTTCCGCCGGTCGCTTCGCCGGCGGGAAGGGCGGCAACCAGGCCATGGCGGCGGCCCGTGCGGGAGTGGAGGTGGTGATGGTCGGTTGCGTGGGCGACGACGACCTCGGCACGGCCTATCTGGCCCGGCTCACCGACGCCGGCCTGAGAACCCAGATCGCGCGGGCCGGTGATCAGCCCACCGGCACGGCGCTGATCACCGTCTCCGACGACGGTGAGAACTCCATCATCGTGATCCCGGGAGCCAACGAATCAGCCTCGGCGCCTTCCGGATTGACCGCCAGCGACGTGCTGCTGTGCTCCCTTGAAGTGTCGCTCGAGGTGGTGGCATCCGCTGCTCGCGCCGCTCACGCAGCCGGTGCGCGAGTCGTGCTCAATCTCGCGCCGTACGCCGATCTGCCAGCTGACGTGATCGCGCTGGCCGATCCCGTGGTGGTCAACGAGACCGAGGCGGGGCAGCTGCAGGACGCCGGTCTGCGACCCGTGTCGGTCGTGACGACCCTGGGGTCGCAGGGTGCCACCTGGACCCGCGGGTCAGGTGAGGTGGCGCGGGAGGCGGGGATCGGCGTACGCCGGGTGGTGGACTCCACGGGCGCCGGCGACACCTTCTGTGGTGCCTTGGCCGCTGCGTTGGCCCGGGGTCTTGACGACGCGGCTGCGTTGCGGGAGGCGAATGCCGCTGGCGCGCAGGCGGTGTCGTGGCAGGGCGCGCAACCCGACGGCTCGCTCTAGCTCAACGGTGTCGCCGCGCGAAGGTGGCGGGATCGCGTGAGACGTAGCCGTTCTGGATCCGCTGGACGCCGCCGAACTGTCCAGCGCAGACGGCTGCGAGAAGTACCGTCTCCGCCGCCGCCATGATCACGAACGAGGCTGGGTCCGCCCGGACGATGGCACCAACGGTCAGGAACAGCGCAAAGATCGCGCCCAGCGCGGCGAACACCACGGTGATCATCCGCAGCATGAGGTCGGCTTCCCAACTCACGTACCGAGCCGCGAACCAATCGCGGTTGGTGGGCGTCCGCTGGCCGACGCGGTAGGGCAGGTCGGCCCAGAAGCCGGCGGCCCGGGCCAGGCGTCGACCCGAGCGGTGCAGCGCGAAAAGCAGCCAGGTGCAAGGGATCCCGATCGCGAGCGCGACCAGAGCGAAGGGCGCGGCGGCCGGGGCGTGGTCGCCGGTCTCGAGCATGGCCAGGGCGGCTCCGGTGAGCAGGATGGCGAAGGTGGCGCCCGCGGTGCCCACCAGGCCCAGTGCCCAGCGCGATACGCGGCCGTAGTCAGCCCGGGTGCGGGTGGCGGCTGCGTCCGCGGAGATGGGTGCCTCCTGGTTGCCCTCGGCAGCGAGGACGTCGGGCATGGTCTCCGGCAGGATCAGCTGAAACACCTCAGGCCAGGATCCGGTCGACGAGGTCGGCCCAGCCGGCGAGGATCCGGTCGCGGTCCATGTGCTCGATCCGCACCTGTTGGTCAAGGATCCGGCGGTCGAGGGGCGCGATGAGGGCGACGGCCAGCAGCGTGAGATCGCCGGTGACGCCAGCTGACCGCAGCAGGTAGCGCACGTGAGTGGCGATGAAACTCTCTGTGGCGTAGGAGCGTTGGACCGATTCGCCGGCCGCGGCGATCAGCTCGGTGCTGCTGCGGTTCAGCTCGAACAGCGACGCACCGAACGCGATGAGTCGCTCCCGTGGACCGGCTCCCGGGCCCAGCGGCGGTGGGCCGGAGATGACGCTCTCCTGCCAGGCCCGGGCGTGCTCGTTGAGCAGGGCGCCCATGACGCCTTCGCGCGAGCCGAACCGGCGAAAGACGGTGCCCTTGCCGACACCGGCCGACGCGGCCAGGCGATCCATGGTGAGGGCGTCGATGCCTTCGGCGGCGACGATCTGCCGGGCGGCGCAGAGCAGCGCTTCGCGGTTGCGCGCTGCGTCGGCACGTTCGGTGGGCGCGCCGAAGGCCACCGGCAACGGCAACGGCATCGGCTTGGACATGACGTGGATCACTCTACGGTTGAGGGCAATTGACAAAGCGGACCGCGGTCCGTTTAATCGTCAGCGTACCCCATTTCAGACTTTCTAGGAGAACCCCCATGACCACCGTCGCCGTCCTCGTCGGCAGCCTGCGCGCCGACTCCGTCAACCGCCGCCTCGCCGAGACCCTGCGCGACAACGCACCCGAGGGTGTGGACCTGGTGATCGTCGACGGCCTGGCCGATCTGCCGTTCTACAACGAGGAGATCGACACCGAGGCGAGCGTGCCGGCGGCTGCTGCCGCAGTGCGCGACAAGGTCGCTGCCGCGGACCGCGTGCTCGCGGTCACGCCGGAATACAACGGCACGATGCCGGCCGTCCTGAACAACGCCATCGACTGGTTGTCCCGCCCCTACGGCGCCGGCGCGATCGTGGGCAAGCCGTTCACCGTCGTCGGCACCACCCCCACGCCGTTCGGCGGCAAGTGGTCGCACGCGGACGCCGCGCGCTCGGCCAAGATCGCCGGAGCGCACGTGCTGGAGGACGCCATCGTGTCGCAGACCGCGATCGACGTTGACGTCTTCAGCGCGGAGATCCAGGACCGCTTCGCCGCGGCCCTGCTGGCGCTGGTGGAGGCCGAAGCACCCGTCGCCGCCTGAATCTGACGCCTGACGCACCCCCACCTGCGGCATAACCAGCCCGAGTGGGGGTGCGTTGTGCTGTCGCGGTCCCTGGTGGCGGCACAACGCGCGCGAGTGACGTGCGTGCGGGGGTTCGCTCTCGGCGTACGGGAAAGGGTTGGCACTCGGCTTGCATGAGTGCCAACGCGCGCCTAGATTCAGAGTTAGCACTCCGCCTCGGACAGTGCTAACGGCAGACCAGGGTCGACCCCCGCGACGGCGGCCCCGCGAAACCGGCGGAAACCACGAGGCGGACGCACCCTCAAACGCAACGAATCCAAGAGGAAGGTCCCACCGTGTCGGTGAACATCAAGCCGCTCGAAGACCGCATCGTGGTCAAGTCGGTCGAGGCCGAGCAAACCACCGCGTCCGGTCTGGTCATCCCGGACACCGCCAAGGAGAAGCCCCAGGAGGGCGAAGTCCTGGCGATCGGCCCGGGCCGCATCGACGACAAGGGCCAGCGCGTGCCGCTGGACGTCGCCGTTGGTGACAAGGTCATCTACTCCAAGTACGGCGGCACTGAGGTCAAGTACGGCGGCGAGGAGCTGCTGATCCTGTCCGCGCGCGACGTCCTCGCGGTTGTCGGCTGACGAACCTCACACGCAGCGCCCCGGCTCGTGCGCCCAGAGTCCCTCGCGGACACAACGGGCCACGGCCGGGGCGCCTGCGTTGACGAAAGGAATCTGTAATGGCAAAGACGCTGGAATTCAACGACGAGGCGCGCAAGTCTCTGGAGCGCGGGGTTGACGCCCTCGCCAACACCGTCAAGGTGACGCTCGGCCCCAAGGGCCGCAACGTCGTCATCGACAAGAAGTGGGGCGCCCCCACGATCACCAACGACGGGGTGACCATCGCCCGTGAGGTCGAGCTCGAGGACCCCTACGAGAACCTCGGCGCGCAGCTGGCCAAGGAAGTGGCCACCAAGACCAACGACGTGGCCGGTGACGGTACGACGACTGCGACCGTTCTCGCCCAGGCCATGGTCAAGGAGGGCTTGCGTAACGTCGCTGCGGGCGCAGCCCCCGCCGGCCTGAAGCGCGGCATCGACAAGGCCGTCGCTGCGGTCAACGACCGCTTGCTGGCCAACGCCCGTGAGGTCGACGGCCGCGACGAGGTCGCCTCTGTCGCAGGGCTTTCCGCCCAGGACGCGACCATCGGCGGTCTGATCGCCGACGCGTTCGACAAGGTCGGCAAGGACGGTGTCATCACCATCGAGGAGTCGGCGACGGCGACCACCGAGCTGGACTTCACCGAGGGTATGCAGTTCGACAAGGGCTACATCAGCGCCTACTTCGTCACCGACCCCGAGCGCATGGAGGCCGTCCTGGAGGACGCCTACATCCTGATCAACCAGGGCAAGATCTCCGCGATCGCCGACGTGCTGCCGCTGCTGGAGAAGGTCGCGCAGTCCGGCAAGCCGCTGGTCGTCATCGCCGAGGACGTCGACGGCGAGGCCCTGTCCACGCTGGTCGTCAACAAGATCCGGGGCATCTTCAACGTGGTCGCGGTCAAGGCGCCGGGCTTCGGGGATCGCCGCAAGGCCATGCTGCAGGACATCGCGATCCTCACCGGTGGCCAGGTCGTCGCCGAAGAGGTCGGTCTGAAGCTGGACCAGGTCGGTCTGGAGGTGCTGGGTCAGGCCCGCCGCGTGGTGGTGACCAAGGACAACACCACGATCATCGACGGTCAGGGCGCGCCCGAGGACGTCACCGGCCGCGTGGCCGAGCTGAAGTCCGAGATCGAGCGCACCGACTCCGACTGGGACCGCGAGAAGCTGCAGGAGCGCCTGGCCAAGCTGGCCGGCGGGGTCTGCGTGATCAAGGTCGGCGCGCACACCGAGGTGGAGCTGAAGGAGAAGAAGCACCGCATCGAGGACGCCGTCTCCGCGACCCGCGCCGCGATCGAGGAGGGCATCGTCGCCGGTGGCGGTTCGGCCCTGGTGCACGCTGCCGCTGCGTTGCAGAACCTCGCGCTCGAAGGCGACGAGGCCACCGGTGCCTCGATCGTGGCCAAGGCGGTCGTCGAGCCGCTGCGCTGGATCGCCGAGAACGCCGGTCTGGAAGGCTACGTCGCCGTCTCCAAGGTGGGCGAGCTGCCCGTCGGCAACGGCCTCAACGCCGCCACCGGGGAGTACGGCGATCTGGTGGGTGCCGGTGTCATCGACCCGGTCAAGGTGACCCGGTCCGCGCTTCTCAACGCGGCCTCCATCGCCTCGATGGTGCTGACCACGGACACGCTGGTCGTCGACAAGCCCGAAGAGGAAGAGGCTGAGGCCGGTCACGGCCACGGACACGGGCACTGAGGCGACGACGAAGCGTGAAACGGAGGTTGTCGACGAGGCGCTAGCCGAGTCGGCGGCCGTAGTGGAGCGTGAGGAGTGCCTCAGAAGGCACTGAGGCGACGACGAAGCGTGAAACGGAGGTTGTCGACGAGGCGCTAGCCGAGTCGGCGGCCGTAGTGGAGCGTGAGGAGTGCCTCAGAAAGCACTGATCCAACCCTCCGGTGCGCCCGTCACTGCTGCGGCAGGGACGGGCGCGCCGCTGTGTGTTTGCACCGGAGTTCACCCAGAGTTGCTCGCGCGGGGGACGACATGCCTATGGTTGATGGGTTGAGCAATCAACGAAACGTCAGCGATCGTCGGTAAGGAGTGGTGCAGTGAGCCTCGGCCCGCTACGCAAACCACGCTCGACCGGTGAGGCGGCAGGTGACCTACCGTCCAGCTCCGTAACGTTTCCGCCGGTTACAGCGATATCACCGGAGAACGCGCAGACCCCCCTGCGTGATCTTGTGACGCAGGCCCGGCAAGGCGATGACGTCGCGACCAACGATCTGATGGCCGCTGTGCATCAACTGTCGCTGCGCTACGCGCGTGCGCGACTGGGTAGATACGCAGCAGCCACCGACGTAGCGGCAGATGTCGCGCAGGAGGTGTGTGTGGCTGTGCTCGTCGCGCTGCCCCGGTACACCGATCGCGGTCTGCCCTTCGAAGCGTTCGTCTACCGCATCGCCGCCAACAAGGTGGCCGATGTGCGTCGTGGCGCCATGAAGGACCCCGTCCCGACCGAGGAGTTCCCCGCGGTCGAAGATCTGGCACCCGGCCCCGAAGAGCGGGCCGTCAGCGCCGACGAAGCCGTCCGGGTGTGGGATCTGCTGTCCACTCTGCCGGAGCAGCAGCGCGAGATCCTGACCCTGCGGGTCGCGGTCGGCCTGACCGCGGAGCAGACCGCCAGTTCACTCGGGATGTCCGCCGGCGCGGTTCGCGTCGCCCAGCACCGGGCACTGGCGAAGCTGCGCGAGACGCTGGCCAAACAACAGGAGGCGGACCTGTGACGCCGTCCTTCGACCAGATCCACGACGACGACCAACTCCTGGACGCTTTGGGTGCCCGGGAGCGGGTCCGTGGCGATGAACTGACCGGTCTGCTGTCCTCGTGGACGGCCGAGATCGACAATCCGACCGCCCTCCCGCGGGCCGGTCGGCACGCCCGCCACTCGCGCGCGCTGCGGATCGGGCTGACGACGACCGTCGTGCTCGGCACGCTGTCCGTCGGGGGTGTCGCGGCCGCGGTGACCGGCACCAAACTGCCCGTGCTGCACCAGCTGGGCCAGGTCACGCAGGGCTTCTGGGGTGAGTCGGGAGCCCCTGCCGTCGTCGGACCGCCGCCGTCCTCGGCCGCTCCGCGATCGACCGATCCGTCGACTCCGTGGACCATCGACCCGACCCGCACCTCAGGTACGTCGCGTGACCAGGCCACGCGCGTTCCCTCCTTGGTGCCGCCGAGCACCCGCACCCACCTGCCCGGGGTCCCCGTGGCCGCCCCGCGGCCGAAGGCGCCCGCGCCGGTGTCGTCCAGCAGCGCCCAACCGACGCCGAGTTCGACGGCGCCGACCTCGAAGGCACCGAGCCCGACGAAATCCTCCGGCGCCCCGACCGGTACCTCGACGTCCACAGGGTCACCCACCCGCACCGGCGGTCCCGTATACGGCACGTCGTCGCCCGCCCCGAGCACCAGCAGCTCGAGCAGCTCGTCCAGCGACCCGGCCGAGCCGAGCGCGACACCCAAGTTGTCACCGTCGTCATCGAGTTCGGCCAGTTCGACGAGTGCCCCATCTGCTACCAGCTCCAGCAGTACGTCGGTGTTCAGCACCACGACGACCCCCAGTGGTGCGCAGAAGTCTCGCTGACCGGTGATGCGCGCGACGGGCTGTGACCCGGAGCACTCCCGCGATCGCCGTACGATTGGGCAATGGAGATTCCCGACCACTTCGGCCAGTTGGGCCTCACCTACGACGACGTCCTCCTGCTGCCGGGTGAAACGGACGTCATCCCGAGCGAAGTCGATACGACAGCGCAACTGACCCGCGAGCTGACCTTGAAGGTCCCGCTGGTCTCTGCCGCGATGGACACCGTCACCGAGTCGCGGATGGCGATCGCGATGGCCCGCCAGGGTGGCATCGGCGTCCTGCACCGCAATCTGTCGATCCAGGACCAGGCCGAACAGGTCGATCTGGTCAAGCGCACCCAGACCGGCATCATCTCCAACCCGGTGACCATCGGCCCGGACGCGACGCTGGAAGAACTCGACGAGACGTGCGGTCGCTATCGCGTGTCGGGTCTGCCGGTGGTCGACGTCGACAACAAGCTGATCGGCATCATCACCAACCGCGACCTGCGCTTCACGCCCGTCGCGGAGTGGGCGACCACCAAGGTCAACGAGATGATGACCCCGATGCCGTTGATCACCGGCGGCCCCGGGATCAGTCGCGACGACGCCACGACACTGCTGCGCAAGCACAAGCGCGAGCGCCTGCCGCTGATCGACGACGACGGGCACCTCACCGGTCTGATCACGGTCAAGGACTTCGTGAAGTCCGAGCAGTTCCCCGACGCCAGCAAGGACAGCCAGGGCCGGTTGCTGGTCGCGGCCGCCGTCGGCTATTTCGGGGACGCCTGGGAGCGGGCGACGACGCTGGTCGAGGCCGGTGTCGATGTGATCGTGCCCGACGTCGCCAACGGTCACGCCCGGCTGATGCTGGACATGATCCGCAAGCTCAAGGCCGACCCGGCGACCCGCCACGTACAGGTCATCGGCGGCAACGTCGCGACCCGCGAAGGCGCTCAGGCCCTGGTCGACGCAGGTGTGGATGCGGTCAAGGTCGGCGTCGGTCCGGGGTCGATCTGCACCACGCGCGTCGTGGCCGGTGTCGGTGTCCCACAGGTCACCGCGATCTACGAAGCCGCGCTGGCCTGCAAACCCGCGGGAGTCCCGGTCATCGGCGACGGCGGCCTGCAGTACTCCGGTGACATCGCCAAGGCGCTCGTGGCCGGAGCGAGCACGGTGATGGTCGGTTCGTTGCTGGCGGGCTGTGAGGAGTCCCCGGGTGATCTGATCCTGGTCCAGGGCAAGCAGTTCAAGACCTACCGCGGCATGGGTTCGCTGGGCGCGATGGCCTCCCGCGGCAAGAAGTCCTTCTCCAAGGACCGCTACTTCCAGGCCGATGTGGCCAGCGATGACGAGATCATCCCCGAGGGGATCGAGGGTCGGGTGCCCTACCGCGGACCCCTGGGGGCCGTCGTACGTCAATTGACCGGCGGTCTGCACCAGTCGATGTTCTACGTCGGCGCGCGCACGCTGCCTGAGTTGCAGTCGCGCGGGCGGTTCGTGCGGATCACCTCGGCGGGCCTGAAGGAGTCCCACCCGCACGACGTGCAGGGCATCGTCGAGGCCCCGAACTACTGGGCCGGATAATCTTCAGCTGTGACTGAGATCGAGATCGGCCGGGGCAAGCGCGGGCGGCGCGCCTTTTCCTTCGACGACATCGCGGTGGTGCCCTCCCGGCGCACCCGCGACCCGAGGGAGGTGTCGCTCGGCTGGCAGATCGACGCCTATCACTTCGATCTGCCGATCATGGCCGCTCCGATGGACTCGGTCATGTCGCCGGCTTCCGCCATCGAGTTCGGTCGCCTCGGTGGTTTGCCGGTGCTCGACCTCGAGGGCCTGTGGACCCGCTACGAGCGCCCCGAGCCGCTACTGGAGGAGATCGCGGCCCTGGCGCCCAGCGAAGCGCTGCCCCGGATGCGGGAGATCTACTCCGAGCCGATCCGCCCTGACCTGATTGCTCTGCGGTTGAAGGAGATTCGCGACTCCGGGTGCACGGTCGCCGGTGCCTTGTCGCCGCAGCGCACCCAGGAGCACTGGAAGACCGTGGTCGACGCGGGCGTGGATCTGTTCGTGATCCGCGGTACGACGGTCAGCGCCGAGCACGTGTCCGGCAACTCCGAGCCGTTGAACCTCAAGCGCTTCATCTACGAACTCGACGTCCCGGTCATCGTCGGTGGCGTGGCCACCTACACCGCGGCCCTGCACCTGATGCGGACCGGCGCGGCCGGCGTCCTGGTCGGCTTCGGTGGGGGAGCGGCGCACACGACGCGGCGGGCGCTGGGTATCCACGCGCCGATGGCCTCGGCCATCGCCGACGTCGCGGGAGCGCGTCGGGACTACATGGACGAGACCGGCGGTCGCTACGTGCACGTGATCGCCGATGGCGGCATGGGCTTGTCCGGTGACGTGGTCAAGGCGATCGCGTGTGGTGCGGATGCCGTGATGCTGGGTGCTGCGTTGGCCCGGTCCTCTTCCGCGCCGGGCGAGGGCTACCACTGGGGCTCCGAAGCGCACCACGCGCAGTTGCCGCGCGGGGAGAAGGTCTACGTAGGGACCGTGGGCACCTTGGCGGAGATCCTCAACGGCCCGGGCCAGTCCGCGGACGGTACGACCAACATCACCGGGGCGCTGCGCCGCGCCATGGCGACGACCGGGTACACCGAGCTCAAGGAGTTCCAGCGCGTCGAGGTTGTGGTGGCGCCTTACCAGCGGTCCTGATTACGGTCCGGAGACTTTTCTTCGGGTGTAGTACCACGCAGTGACCTGTGTCACTTACTATTCCGTAACATGACCGACATCCTGCAGGACCCCGCTGCCGCCGCGGACCCGGTCGTGGCCGCCAAACCGGCGCGATCGCCGTACGCCATTGCGCCCCACCTGGCCCCCCGGTTGGCGCGTCGCGTCCTCAGTTCCCCCGGTGCTGACCCGATCCAGTGCGTGACGCCGTTCACGGGGGAGTTGCTCGCGACCCTGCCGGGCAGCACGGTGGACGACGTCGAGGTCGCCTACAAGACGGCGCGTCGGGCGCAGCGCAAGTGGGCCGCGACCTCGCCCCGCGAGCGCGCGCGATTCCTGCTGAAACTGCACGACCTGGTCCTGAAGAACCAGGGCGAGCTGATGGATCTGATCCAGCTCGAATCGGGCAAGACCCGCCGCAATGCGTTCGAAGAGGTCATGGACGTGGCGGGGGTCGCCCGGCACTACGCGCGTCGGGCCAACCACTACCTCAAGCCCCGCCGGGCCCTGGGCGCCGTCCCGGTGCTGACCCAGACCCGGGTGCTGCACCACCCCAAGGGTGTCGTCGGAGTCGTTGCGCCGTGGAACTACCCGCTGTCGATGTCCATCACCGACGCGCTCCCCGCCCTGGTCGCGGGCAACGCCATCGTGCTGCGTCCGGACTCCCAGTCGGCGCTGACGGCGCTGCGAGCGGTCGAGTTGATCGACCAGGCCGGGCTTCCGAACGGCTTGCTGCAGGTCGTCCTGGGGCCGGGTAGCACCGTCGGCCAGGCCGTGCTGGACCAGGCGGACTACGTGATGTTCACCGGTTCGACCAAGACCGGCATCGGGGTCGCGCAGCGCGCCGCTGGTCGGTTGGTCGGGGCGTCGATGGAGTTGGGCGGCAAGAACGCGATGTACGTCGCGGCGGACGCCAACCTGAACAAGGCCGCCGAGGGTGCGGTGCGGGCGTGCTTCTCCTCCGCCGGGCAGTTGTGTATCTCGATCGAGCGACTGGTCGTGCACGAGAGCGTGGCCGATGAGTTCACCAAGCTCTTCGTCAAGAAGGTGCAGGCGATGAAGCTCGGTTCGGATCTGGACTGGGGCAACGACATGGGTTCGCTGATCTCGGCGGCGCAGCTCAAGACGGTCGTCGACCACGTCACCAACGCCAAGGCCGCCGGTGCGGTCGTTCTCGCCGGCGGCAAGGCACGCCCCGACCTGGGTCCGTACTTCTTCGAGCCCACCGTGCTGGCCAACGTGCCGGACTCGGCGACGTGCCGTCGGTGCGAGACGTTCGGGCCGTTGGTGTCGATCTATCGGGTGGCCTCGGATGAGGAGGCGATCGCCTTCGCCAACGACTCCGAGTACGGGCTGAACGCCTCGGTGTGGACCAAACGGGTCGGGCGCGGACGGCAGATCGCGGCGCGGATCAAGGCCGGCACTGTGAACATCAACGAGGGGTACGTCGCGGCGTGGGGTAGCAACGGTGCCCCGATGGGCGGGATGGGCCAGTCCGGGCTCGGCCGCCGCCATGGTGCAGAAGGCATCTTGAAGTACACCGAATCGCAGAACATCGCCGCCCAGCACGTCATGCCGATCGCGCCGGCCTTCGGCGTACCGGAAAAGCTATGGGCCAAGACGATGTCGCTCGGTCTGCGCGCGATGAAGCTGGGGAGGCTTTCGTGACAACCGAATACGACCACGACGTGGTGGTCATCGGATCAGGTTTCGGTGGTGCGGTCTCCGCGATGCGGTTGGCCGAGAAGGGCTACTCGGTCCTGGTGTACGAAGCCGGGCGCCGGTTCGAGGACAAGGATTTCGCCAAGACCTCCTGGCGGCTGAACAAGTACCTGTGGGCGCCCGCGCTGAAGCTGTACGGCGTGCAGCGCTATCACGTGTTGCCGAACGTCATGATCCTGGCGGGCGCCGGCGTCGGGGGCGGGTCGTTGAACTACGCCAACACGCTCTACAAGCCGCCGTCGGAGTTCTTCAAGGACCAGCAGTGGGGGCACATCACCGACTGGGAGGACGAGCTCTCGCCGCACTACGAGACCGGCAAGAAGATGCTCGGTGTCGTGGAGGAGAACCCCTGCTGGGGTCCCGTCGAGCAGCTGATGAAGGACACCGCCGAGCAGATGGGGGTCGGCCACACCTTCCGCAAGACGCCGGTCGGGGTGTTCTTCGGGGAACCGGACAAGACCGTCGAGGACCCGTTCTTCGGCGGGGAGGGCCCGGCCCGCACCGGGTGCACCGAGTGCGGTAACTGCATGGTCGGCTGCCGGGTCGGGGCGAAGAACACGCTGATGAAGAACTACCTGGCGTTCGCGGAGAAGGCGGGCGCGCGGATCGAGCCGATGCGCACGGTCACCACGCTCGAATCCCTCGGTGAGACAGAGGGTTTCCGGATCACCACCGAACGCACCGGTGCGTGGGCCGCCAAGAAGCAGACGTCGGTCACTGCCCGGCACGTCGTGCTGGCCGCCGGCACCTGGGGCACCCAGCAGCTGCTGCACAAGATGAAGGCCTCCGGCACGTTGCCGAAGCTGTCCCCGTCGCTGGGGGTGCTGACCCGCACCAACTCCGAGGAGTTGGCCGGTGCCGCGACGATGACGGTGCCCAAGGGTGTCGACCTCACGACCGGTGTGGCGATCACGACGTCCTTCCACGTCGATGAGACCACCCACGTGGAGAACTGCCGCTACGGCAAGGGCTCCAACGTGATGAAGCTGCTCGTCGCCGGGATGGTCGATGGTGAAGGCCGTGGGGCGCTGGCGCGGTTCGCCGCGTTCGGTGTCGAACTGGCCAAGAGCCCGGTCAAACTGTTGATGGCCGGACCGCTGGGCCCGGGTTGGAGCGAGCGCACGATCATCGGGCTGGTCATGCAGGTTTCGGACAACTCGATCACCGTCTCGGCGAAGAAGAAGCTGACCGGCGGTTTCAAACTGACCAGCAAGCAGGGTCACGGCGCGCCGAACCCGACCTGGCTGCCGCAGGGGCATGCTGCCGCGCACGTGATGGCGGACAAGTTGGCGACGCTCACCGGCAAGAAGACGATTGCGGGCACCAACTGGGCTGAGCTCGCGAACAAACCGCTGACCGCGCACTTCCTGGGCGGTGTGGTGATCTCGGACTCGCCGGAGAAGGGCGTCATCGACCCCTACCACCGGGTGTGGGGTTACCCGGGGCTGTTCGTCACCGACGGATCGGCCGTCTCGGCCAACCTCGGGGTGAATCCGTCGCTGACGATCACCGCACAGGCCGAGCGAGCCGCCGCGATGTGGCCGGTGAAAGGGCAGGAGGATCAGCGCCCGACCCAGGGATCGGCGTACGAGCGACTGGACGTCAAACCCAACCGGGTGCCGGGGACGGACCTGGGGATGCCGAAGGTGCGCCCGCTGCAACCGGTCGCCTGATTCCATCAGCACGTACGGCGGTCGTTCCGTTGCGAGGGACGGCCGCCGTTGAGGGTTCTCGGCCGACGCTGCGCAACTACTGCCGGTTTCGTCGCAAGTCGAGGTGGCGGACGCTGTGGGGGCAGCGGCTTGTGGTGGTTTCGTCGAAAGTCGAGGTGGCCGCGGTCGGGCGGCCGCTACCCGTCGTGGGCCTGGGCGATGTTGAAGACGTTGCCGTCGGGGGCTCGGACGAAGAACCGGCGCACACCCCACTCCTCGGTGGTGAGCGGGTGCACGATCTCGATGCCGGCGGCCTGCGCCTCGGCGTGCGCAGCATCGACATCGTCCACCTTCAGGGTCGCCACTGAATCGACCGGCGCTGTCTTGTCCCGGGTCACCACCTGCACACTGACCCGGGACTGCGGCTGGGTGAACCGTGCCACCCAGCCCTGGTTCATCTCCTCCTGGCTCAACCCCAGGAAGTCCGCGTAGAACGCGCGCACCTGGTCGACGTCCGGCACGGTCAGATTGGTCAGGATCTCCACCACGCGCATACTTGGATGTTAGGCGCTCTCCTCGGAGCGCCAGGCGCGCCAGAGGGCCGCGTAGGAGCCGTTGATCGCGAGTAACTCGTCGTGCGAACCCAGTTCGCTGATCCGGCCGCCCTCGATCACCGCGACCCGATCGGCGTCGTGGGCGGTGTGCAACCGGTGCGCGATCGCGACGACGGTGCGTCCGGTGACGACGGCGTTGAGGGATCGCTCCAGGTGCCGGGCGGCGCGGGGATCCAGCAACGAGGTCGCCTCGTCCAGCACCAACGTGTGCGGATCGACCAGTACGAGCCGCGCGAGCGCGAGTTGTTGCGACTGCGCATCGGTCAGCGCGTGACCGCCGGCCCCCACGACCGTGTCCAAGCCGTCGGGCAGTCGCGCTGCCCAGTCCCCGGCGTCCACCGAGGCGAGCGCTTCGCGCAGCACGTCGTCAGTCGCCGTGGGTGCCGCCAGCAGCAGGTTGTCCCGCAACGTCCCGACGAACACGTGATGCTCCTGGGTCACCAGCGCCACCTCCCCGCGCAGCACCGGCAGGCTCAGATCCACCAATGGCACCTCACCGACGGTGACCGACCCCTCTCGGGGACCGTCGATGCCGGCCAGTAACCGGCCCAGCGTGGACTTGCCGGCTCCCGACGGACCCACCATGGCCAACCGCTCGCCGGGCTGGAGCGCCAACGAAACCCCGTGCAGCACATCGCGACCCGTGCGGTAGGCGTACCGCACGTCGGATGCCGCCATGTCCGAGGTCGCTGGCAGGGCACCAGTCGCGGTCCGGTCGGCCGGAACCTCCTCGACACCGATGACTCGGGACAGCGACGTCGCGCCGACCTGGATCTCGTCGAGCCAGCCGAGCAATTCATCGACCGGACCGGCCATCGCCTGCGCGTAGAGCACGATCGTCGTGACCTGCCCGATGCTGGCGTGGCCCTCGAAGACCAGCCAGCCACCCCACAGCAACACCACCGCGACCGGCCCCAGCACGCCCAGGTCGATGGATGGGAACCAGCGCAGTCGCAGCGCGAGGGTGCCCATCTCCGCATCGAACATCTCCGCGATGCTCGCATCGATCCGCTGGCGGCCGCGCTCCTGCAGCCGCAGGGCATCCAAGGTCCTTGCACCCTCGACGGTTTCGGTGACAACGGCATTGCCGACCGCGTAGCTGGCGCGCTCCCGCAGATAGCGTGCGCGGGCCAGCCGCAGATACCGGCGCGTGGTCAGCACCATCATCGGGACGCCGACCAGCAACCCGATCGCAACCAGTGGGTTCACCACGAAGCCCACGATCAAGGTCAGCGTGACCGTCACGGCACCCACGAACAGCGACGGGATGCCGTACCGCACGACGTACGCCAACGCCTCGACGTCGTTGGTGGTCCGCGCGACCAGGTCACCGGTCCCGGCCCGCTCCACCGTCGACAGCGGCAACTCCACGACCCGCTCGACGTACCGCTCGCGCAGTTGGGCGAATACCCCCTCGCCCATGATGAACGCCGCTCGCCGCGCGAACCAGACCAGGATGGTCTGCACCAGGACAGCAGCCAAGAAGGCCAGCGCGATCTCGTTGATGACGGCGTACGTCGTGCCGCGCGTCAGATCGTCCAGCAACCGGCCCATCAACCACGGCGTGACCAGCGCCGCCAGAGCAGCAAGGCCCTGCAGGCCGACGACCAGCGCAAGGAACCCCCGGTGCTGCCGGATCAGGGCCAGGGTGTGCTCGCGCACCTGCCGCGGGGTGGCGATCGGCAAGGTACGCCGCGTGGTGTCGCTCATGCGCCCACCACCGCGTCGTCGTCGCCGCGGACAACCACCCGGCGGTACGCCGAGTCGTGCCGTAGCAGGTCGGCGTGCGTCCCGCGGGCGGTCACCTGACCGTCCTGCAACAACACGACCTCGTCCGCGCGGTCCAGCAGCAGCGGGCTGGCGGTCATCACGATGGTGGTGCGGCCGGCGCGTTCGGCGACCAGTCGGCCCGCGATGCGCGCCTCGGTGTGTGCGTCGACGGCGCTCGTCGGCTCGACCAGCACCAGGATCTCGGCCTCGGACAGCAGCGCCCGGGCCAGCGTGAGGCGCTGCCGCTGGCCACCGGAGAAGGTGCGTCCGCGTTCTTCGACCGGTGTGTCCAGACCGTCGTCGACCGCGTCCAGGATGTCTTCGGCGCTCGCGACCTGCAGGGCTTGCTGCAGTCGTGCGTCGCTGGCGCGGTTCCAGGGGTCGAGTTCGTCGCGCAGCCGGCCGGTGAAGAGTGCGGGGTCGATCTGGGAGACGACCACACGCTCCCGCACCTCGGTGAGCGGGACGTCCGCGATCGGCGTACCGGCAATCGTCACCTCGGTGCGCTCGGCGCCGAACCGGCCCAAACGGTCGGCCAAGGCCGCCGACTCCTCAGGGTGCGCGGACACGACGGCGACGAATTGCCCTGGTGCGACGGTCAATCCGGTGCTCGGGTCGTGCAGACTGCCGGGTCCGTCCGGCAGGGTAGCGGTGGCGGCGTCGGCCGCTGAGTCGCTCCGGACACCGAGGACCGCGATCACCTTGGCGGCCGCGACGTGGGTGCGGGTCAGCTTGCCGGCGAACTCGGTCGCGGTCTGCAGCGGCAGGACCAGGAACGCGGCGTACCCGTAGAACGCAACCAACTGTCCGACCTGCAGATCACCGTCGAGGACCGCATGGGCACCGACCCAGGTCACGATCAGCGTGAAGAGCCCGGGCAGCAGGATCTGGGCCGCATCCAACGTGGACTGCAACCCGGCCACCTGGTTGCCGCGGCGGCGTACGAGCTGGGACTGGTCGCGGTAGCGCTCCAGGAAGGTGGCCTCGCCGCCGATCCCGCGTAGCACCCGCAGACCGGCGACGGTGTCGGCGCCGAGCTCGACGAGTTTGCCGGAGGCCTCACGTTGCTGGGCCTGCCGACGCTGCAGCGGTTTCATCACCAGAGCCAGCGAGGCCAGCAGGATGGGTACGCCGAGCAGCACGAGCAGACCCAACCGCACCGACGTGGTGAGCATGATGACCGCGACCACCAGGTAGGACACGATCGCGCCGGCGAAGCGGTTGGCGACGTCGAAGCTGCTGCCGATGGTGGGGGCATCGGAGGCGATCGCGGCGACCACTTTGCCGGTGGGCATCGCGCGGGGAGGGCGGCCCCGGTGTCCGCGGCGTGGTGACCCAGCCATTGCATCGTGCGGAAGCAGGCCCGCAACCAGTTCTCCACGGCGTACCGGTGGCGCAGCGCACCCGTACCCGCAGAGATGACCGCGAGCGCGAAAACGACTGCGGACCAACGCAACAACGCCGCGCCGTCGCGAGGCACGATGCCCTGGTCGATGGCGCGGCCGACCGCAGCCGGGGTGAGCGCCGCACACAGCATCCAGATGCTGCCCATCAGTGCGCCGAGGATCTGGGAGCGCAGCTGGCCGCGACCGACGCCGAGCAGGAACCGCCACGGACCGCGCAGATCGGGCGTGCCGGGATCGGTGAAGGGGAGTCGTTGCATTTCGAAGATCACGGTGCGCCACGAGGACGCGCTGGGGCAAATCCTTTTCGGGAGTGCGCGCCGCGAGTTGTGGCGGTGTCGTCACCAGTTGAGGTGTCTGCGCTCGGGAGGGCCTCGAGTGCTGGCGGTTTCGTCGATTGTTGACGGCGCGCACCTCGGACAGTGCCTGTGGACAGCCGCCGGCACGAGTCCGGCAATTCCGAAACGCTGGGTCCATGAGCGACGCGCTACCGAAACGACGGTTCGGGCTGATCACCCGCGCCGAGGCGAATGCCGCGGGGGTCACCGACGCGATGCTGCGCAGTCGTAAGTTCCGAAGGGTCGGGCATGGCGTGTACGCCGACCGCAGCTACCCGCCGTCGGAAGCTCTGCGCCTCGACGCCGCTCTGCTGGTCGCTCCCGCGGAGACGGTTGTCGCCCGGCACAGTGCGGCACGGCTGTGGCACGGGGTCGTTCCCGATTCAGCCATGGTGACCTTGAATCTCCCGGGTCATCGGCGGCTGCGGCTGGATGGTGTCGAGGTTCGCAGCGTTGCGAGTGCTCAGGTGGTGGTGCTGGACGGTCGGCCGGTCACGACTCCTGCGCAAACCTTCTGTGAATTGGCGACCGATCTCGACTTGGTCGATCTGGTGATCCTCGGTGACTCGCTGGTGCGGGCCAAGAAGTGCCGGCCGGAAGACTTGGTCCGACGGGCAACGCAGTGGCGTGGTGCTCGATGCCAGCTGGCGCGACGGGCCGCATCGCTGGTTCGTGCTGGCGTCCGATCACCCAAGGAGACCCGGCTGCGGATGCTGATTGTGCTCGCCGGTCTCCCAGAGCCGCTGGTGGGACTGAAGTTCCGGGATGCTGATGGTCGGATCCGCTACGAACTCGATCTGGCCTACCGGGAGAAGATCGGCCTCGAGTACGACGGCCACGACCATCACTCCACACCGCGCGACCGGGAGTGGGACGCCCGGCGGCGACGGTGGTTCACGGATCAGGGCTGGAGCCACCTGTCCTATACCAACAATGACCTCTGGGCGGAACCGAGGGCTCTTCTGGAACAACTCGTCGCGATCCAACGACGGCACGGGATGGCCGTGCGGATCAGCAGCGACGAGTGGACTCGCTACTTCCCGGGGCGGCGAGCCGCTGGTTGAAGTCTTGGCAGTTTCGTCACCAGTTGAGGTGTCTGCGCTCGCGAGGGCCTCGAGTGCTGGCGGTTTCGTCGATTGTTGACGGCGCGAGGTGAGCAGGCAGCGGCACGCAGCGCGCGACGTACGCTTGAAACCATGTTGCGGACCGCCCTGAAGCCCAAGTGGCTGGGTTGGTTGGCGGCGTTGGTGGTCATCGTGGCCGCGTTCATCTGGCTGGGCCTGTGGCAGTTCGGGGTCGCGCACACCAAGGGTGCGCATGACGCGATGGCCGACGATGCGCACAAGACCCGCGTGACGCTGCAGGACTACATCGCTCCGCACCAGGACTTCCCGGCCGACGGTTCGCTGCGGCCCGTCGTCGCAACAGGCCACTTCGACCCCGAGCACCAGGTCCTGGTCGCCGGCCGCGTGTTGGACGGCAAAGACGGCTGGTGGGTGGTGACGCCGCTGGTCGCCGACGGCAGCGACGCGCGGATCGCGGTGGTCCGCGGATTTGTGAGTACGCCGAGTGCCCCCGCCCCGACGACCGGCACCTCGAGCGTGACGGTGGAGGGTGAACTCGCACCCGGTGAATCGCCGTCCGACGGCACGTATCCCGCCGGGCAGGTCGGCAGCGTCAACCTGGCGATCTTCGCCAACCAGTGGGGCGGGCAGATCTACAACGCGTTCATCTTCGCGACCAGCGAGCAGCCGAACGCCACAGCAGCACCGATCCAGACGTTCCCGCCACCGGAGCCGGCCAGCGGCGGTCTGCAGATCCGCAATCTGGGCTACGCGATCCAGTGGTGGCTGTTCGCGGCGTTCGCGGTCTACATGTGGTGGCGGATGGTGCGCGATGACTACCGCGATGAACAGGCGCTGATGGCCGCGGGGGACAATGTGCCGGATCCTAAGGAGAGAAGTGCCAGTGTCTGAGCTTGACCGCAGCCAGTTGATCGACGTCCCGAAGGCGCGTACCGCGCTGACGTTCTTCCGGGTGATGGCGGTGATCGTCGGTATCGGCCTGCTGATATTGGTCGCCGAAGTGATCCTGCACCGCGGCTTCCAGAACAACTCACTGGACTGGTGGCCGCAGCCGCACGGCATCCTGTTCATCATCTACGTGGCCGCCACCGCCAACCTCGGCTTCAAGATGCGCTGGGACATCCCCAAGATGGTCGGGGTGATTCTGGCCGGCGTCGTACCCTTCCTGTCCTTCTACGTCGAGCACCGGGTCAGCGGCACGGTGAAGCGTGAACTGGACGGCATCGAGGCCCGTAAACTGGCGCAGTGAGTTCAGCGCCCCTGCAGGAGCACCCCGTCCTCGTCGTCGACTTCGGTGCGCAGTACGCGCAACTGATCGCCCGCCGCGTCCGCGAGGCGAACCTCTTCAGCGAAGTCGTGCCGCACACCATGTCGGTGGCCGACATGCTGGCCAAACAGCCGGCCGCGATCGTGCTGTCCGGCGGCCCGTCATCGGTTTACGCCGAGGGCGCCCCGAGCCTGGACAAGGCCCTGCTCGAAGCGGGCGTGCCCGTCTTCGGGATCTGCTACGGCTTCCAGGCCATGGTCAAGGCCCTCGGTGGCACCGTCGAGCGGACCGGACTGCGCGAGTACGGCGCGACGCAGGCCACCGTGCGACCGGAGTCCACGCTGTTCAACGGTCAGCCGGACACCCAGTCGGTCTGGATGAGCCACGGCGACTCCGTCTCCGAGGCCCCGAAGGGACTGGCCGTCACCGCCACCTCACCCGGCGCCGACGTGGCCGCAATCGAGGACAACGACCGACGGTTGTACGGCGTGCAGTGGCACCCGGAGGTGCTCCACTCCACGTTCGGCCAGCAGGTCCTGGAGAACTTCCTGCTGCACGGCGCTCGGCTGAGCCCGGACTGGACTGCCGCCAACATGGTCGAGGAACTCGTCACCCAGGCGAAGGCCGACATCGGGGATGCCCGCGCGATCTGCGCCCTGTCCGGTGGGGTCGACTCCTCGGTCGCAGCAGCCCTGGTGCAGCGGGCCATCGGCGACCGGTTGACGTGTGTCTTCGTCGACCACGGCCTGTTGCGTGAGGGCGAGGCCGAGCAGGTCGAGCAGGACTTCGTGAAGGCCACCGGGGTCGACCTGGTCGTCATCGATGCCCGCGAGCAGTTCCTCACCGCTCTGGCTGGGGTCAGCGACCCGGAGGCCAAGCGCAAGATCATCGGCCGCGAGTTCATCCGCACCTTCGAGCAGGCTGCGCGCGACATCGTGCAGGACCGCGGCGACGAAGAGCACCCGGTGAAATTCCTGGTGCAGGGCACGCTCTACCCGGATGTCGTCGAGTCCGGTGGCGGCACCGGTGCGGCCAACATCAAGAGCCACCACAACGTCGGCGGTCTGCCCGATGACCTGCAGTTCTCCCTGGTGGAGCCGTTGCGGTTGCTGTTCAAGGACGAGGTCCGTCAGGTCGGCCGCGAACTCGGCGTCCCCGAGGCCATCGTGGCCCGCCAGCCGTTCCCCGGCCCCGGCCTGGGCATCCGGATCATCGGCGAGGTCACCGAGGAGCGGCTGGACATCCTGCGCCGCGCGGACGCCATCGCTCGCGCCGAGCTCACGGCCGCGGGCCTGGACCGCGATATCTGGCAGTGCCCCGTGGTGCTGCTGGCCGACGTACGTTCGGTGGGCGTCCAGGGCGACGGGCGCACCTACGGTCACCCGATCGTGCTGCGCCCGGTCTCCAGCGAGGATGCGATGACCGCGGACTGGACGCGGTTGCCCTACGAGGTGCTGGCCAAGATCTCCGGACGGATCACCAACGAGGTGGCCGAGGTCAACCGAGTCGTCCTCGATGTGACCAGCAAACCGCCGGGCACCATCGAGTGGGAGTGAGGTCGCGCATAGCGCGCGCCCAGCCGGCCGGAGCACACTGGACGCTGTGACTGCCTCCGTCCTCGCCGACCGGGAAACCTCGGCTGCCCGTACGGCGCGTGGCGGGCTGACCATCCCGATGTGGGTGCACGGGGCGGCGATGATCGCGCTCTCGGCGACGGCGCTGGCCATCCTGGTGCGCTACTGCCTGCACAGTTATCGCGGCCTGCGCTGGGACGAGGGGCTCATGTCGGCCTGGGACATCTCCGACGCCTCCCGGCTCACGGCGGCGCACTTCCTGTCCGTCATCACCGTGCCCGCTGTTGCCCTGGTCCTCATCGGCTGTGTCGGCGTGGCCGTCGTGCGGCGTCGGATCGGCGTGGCCGTGGGTGCGGCGACGCTCATCGGTGGGGCGACGATCACCACCCAGATCTTGAAGTATCAGGTTTTCGAGCGGTTGCCGCACGCGGGTTCCAACACGTTGCCCAGCGGTCACACCACCGTTGCCGTGTCGGTGTGCCTGGCCGCGACGCTCGTGGCGCCGACCAGCGCACGGGTGTTCGTCGCCCCGGTGGCGGCGGGTCTGTCGGCCGCTGCCGGCATCGCGACGGTGCTCGGATCCTGGCACCGCCCCGGCGATGTGCTCGCGGCGCTGGCGGTCTGCACGGCGTGGCTGGGTGTTGCCCTCATCGTGATCTTCGCGATGGAGCAGCGCCTGCCCGGCCCGCGACCCTCGGGGATCTCGCCGGCGTTGGCCCTCGCCGGACCGAGTGCGGTGCTCTTCGTGATGCTCTGGCAGCGCGGGATCGTGATCGGTGCCGGACTGCCCTTGGCGGGAGCCTGGCTGGCCGTCGCGGTGTTCGCGGCCGCGGTCGGGCTGGTGTTCACCTGGCTGACCGCCGTCGCTGATCGATCACTGACATGACCCTGCCGCTTCGGACACCGCTGGCCATGATCGCCGGCGGTCTGATCGCTCTGGCAATCGTCGTGCTGGGTGGCGTGGTCAGCGCGACCGGCGGGCGGGTCGACCGGGAGTTGATGCTGGCCTGGGCCTACGACGACCTGGTGATCGGCCCGGTCGGAGTCCTGGTCCGCGGCCCGCTCATCGTGGTTGTGCTGGCCGCGATCGTCGGGGTTGCTCTGCTGCGGCGACGGCCTGATCTGGCGGTCGCCGCGGTGGTCCTGGTCGGTGGCGCAACCGTGAGCACCCAGCTCCTCAAGCGCTCGGTCATTGCCCCGTTGGCGACCGGGGAGAACACGATGCCCAGCGGCCACGTCACGGTCGTGCTGTCCACACTGCTCGCGGCAGTGCTGGTGTCCGGTCCGCGGTGGCGGCCGCAGCTGTCGGCGCTCGCGGGTTTTCTGGGGGCGGTGACGGCGATCGGCGCGATGATCGGCACCTGGCACGTGCCGGGCGACGTCGTCGCCGCTGCTGCCGTGTGCCTGGTGTGGGCCGGGATCGTCGTGCTGATCGGCGCGCCGGTGGCACGCCGGTTCCACCGGACGGCAGCCGTCAGGTGGTCATCAGATCCCGCGCTGCGACCACCTGGTCTCGCGCTCCTGGGTGGGTTGGCGGCGGCAGGTGCGCTCACGGCGTACCGCGGATGGCCCGATATCCCGCTGGGCTGGTTCGTGGCGTCCCGGTTCACCGGGATGTTGGTCGCGCTGGCGGTGAGCGGGGTCGTCAGCTGGTTCGTGGTCGCCCTGGACGAGGTCGATCAGGTCGCCGGGACGTGATCGGGGTGATCCGGGTGATCCGTGTGATCGCGCGGGGTTTCCTTGGGTGACTTCCACCACGCCAGCCAGCCGATCGCGCCCAGCGGCAACTCCAGGATGTGGGTGAAGAAGCCGAACAGCAGCACGCCGGCGGCTGCGGCGGCGGGGTCGGCGCCCCACGCCTTGAGCACCGCCAGGGTGCCGGTCTCGGTGATCCCGACGCCGCCAGGGGTGACGCCGACCGCGGTGAGCAACCGGCCGATGGCGTACGCCGCGAACAGGTTCACCCACGGCAGGTTCACCCCCAAGGCGTTGAAGGTGCGCCAGAAGAGGATGAAGTAGACCCCCATGAAGCCCACCAGGCCCAGGGTCATCGGCAGCCAGCCGGTCCGGGTCACGTTGGCCATCCGGGAACGCTGGTCGACGATCAACTCACCCAGCGCCGGCACCTGACCCTTCTTCTTGCCGCGCCGGACGCGGGCGAAGACGGGTGCGACCCACCGGTCCAGCCAGCCGGCGACGGTCATCGTGAGTTTGGGGCTGACCAGGATCGCGATGAACGCCGTCAGCAGCAGCAGTCCGGTGATCCCGCCCCACCAGGCCGCCTTGCGCACCGATGGCGGCAGGGCGTTCTCGCTCAGGGACAGGGCCGCGATGCCGAGCAAGGGCAACGCCACGCGGGCCAGGACGTTCCAGACCCCGGAGACGATGATCGAGGTCGAGATCTCCCGACGCACGAAACCCCAGGACCGGGCCATCAGGTACGTCGTGGCGACGCCCGCCGCGCCGCCGCCGGGGAGCAGGTTGCCGGCCGCCGACCCCGACACGTTCATGATCAGGGCACGGATGTGCGACAGACCGGGCAGCGACCCGGTCAGCGTGAACGTGTAGCACCACAAACCGAGCACGACCAGACCGAAGAGTTCCAGGCAGGTCAGCCAGCCGATCTTGCTGAACGAGTCGAAGATCTCGTGCCAGGTCACGCCGCCCACCCACGGCAGGACGAAGATGATCAACAACGCCGCCAGGCCGATACCGGCAATCGCCGACAGGAAGGTGCGCCACGTCGGCTTGGGCATGTGTGGCGCTTCGTCGTCCAGCACCTCTGCCGGTAGCGATTCCGGCTGTGAACCGTCCGTCGTCATCGGCGGATCTCCTCTGTGACGTCCTGCTGGGTGCTGGGCTGGAAAATGTCGTGGCTCACCGGGCCGGCATGCGTCGGGCTGACGAACCATTCCCGGCCGAAGACCAGGTCGTACACCGGCCGCGGGATCCGCAGGAACGCGGCCAGCGTCCGGTCCGCGCCACCGTCGGCGACCGCCTGGGAGGCGTGGGCCCGCATCGAGGCACGTTTGGCCTTGATCTGATGACGTACGTCGATCCGATGGGTGATCTGTTCCTTCGCCGAATAGGCCCGGCGGTAGGAGTCGATGTCGAACTCGGGCGGGAACTTGTAGAACTTGGCGGCCAGGTTGATGCCTTTGACCAGCAGATCCCGCGGCACGGTCGCTTCCAGCACCGGGATGCCGGTCACCTCGGCTGCCCGGGCGCCGACCCGGTGGACCTGGACGTGGTCGGGGTGGCCGTAACCACCGGTGGGGTCGTAGCTGGTGAAGACATCGGCGTGCTCTTCGCGCAGGATCTCCGCGAGTTTGCCGGCTGCCTCGTCGACGTCCGCGTCGCTGAACCGGGTGCGGCCCGTCCCGTCCAGGTGCGTGACGGGACCCAGCCCGGAATCGGCGTACCCCAGGTTGACCACGCGGGCGACGCCGAGCGCATCGGCGCTGGCCTGCACCTCGGCCAGGCGGGTTTTCGCGAGGTCGGCCGGGTCGCCGTACTCGCTGCTGGTCAGCCCGAGCGCTCCGTCGGTGGCGACCACGAGCACCACCCGGTGACCCGCCGCGGCCGCCTTGGCCATCGTGCCCGAGGTGAGCAGAGCTTCGTCATCCGGGTGCGCGTGGAAGAACACGGCGACCGACATGGCCCCCATCCTGCCCTGTGCTGCTGCTATGAGCCTGAAGGGTGACCCGGCGTGGCCACTAGTGTTGTGCGGCGTGAAGGTCGCCCTGCTCACCGACTGCTACCTGCCACGGCTGGGTGGCATCGAGGTCCAGATGCACGATCTGGGGCGGCATCTGGTCGCTGAGGGGCACGAGGTGCACGCGTTCACCGCGACCCGCGGAGCCGATGGGACCCGGCATGGTCAGGAGGTCATCGACGGGGTGCAGGTGCACCGGTTGGCGATCCCACTGCCCGGTGACCTGCCCGTGAATCCGCTGGCCCCACGCGAATTGCGCTCTGTTCTCGGTGATTTCGACGTTGCGCACGTGGCGATGGGGGTCGTGAGTCCGTTCGCGATGGACAGCACGCGGGTGGCGCTGGGGCTTGGGGTTCCGACCGCCGTGACCTGGCACTGCGTGCAGGACCGGTTCCGCTTCGTGGTCCAGGCGGCCGGCTACGTCCGACGCTGGTCGCGTCGCGGTGCCGCGTTGTCGGCGGTGTCCTCGGTCGCCGCGGCCCCGTTGGTGGGGCTGTCCACGACGCCGATCGCCGTGTTGCCCAACGGGATTTCTGTCGCGGACTGGGCTCCTTCGGGTGAGCTGCGGGTTCCGCCCGGCGGTGTGGTCGAGGTGGTCTCGGCGATGCGACTAGCCACCCGGAAGCGTCCGGTGGAGTTGGTGGCGGCAGTCGGTGCGGCGCGTTCTGAGCTGACCGGCCGGGGCGTGGACCTGCGGCTGACGATCCTGGGTGACGGACCGTTGCGCTCGCGGGTTCTCACAGAGGGTGCGCGGTACGGCGACGGCTGGCTGACGCTGCCCGGTCGGGTCACGCGGGAGGAGCTGCGCGCGCGCTACCTGGACAGCGACCTGTACGTCGCGCCCGCCCGGTTGGAAGCCTTCGGGATCGCGGCTCTGGAAGCACGGACCGTCGGGCTGCCGGTCGTGGCGCCGGCGATGAGCGGGGTCAGCGAATTCGTGACGGACGGTGTGAACGGGGTGCTGACCGGGCCGTCGACCTCTGAGCTGGCGGCCGGCATCGCACGCCTGGCCGGAGACACCGCGTTGCTCCGGGAGATCACTGTGACGAACCAGACGTCGGCGCCGGCGTGTGACTGGCCGGACGTCGTACGTGCGGCGGTGGCTGAGTACGAGCGCGCCGGCGCCTGACGCTCCGTCCCCGACTTTTGAAGCGCAACTCACCCAGCGACGCCGCGTCCGGGTGAGTTGCGCTGCAAAGGTCGGCAGGGACGGGGATCGAGGGGCGGGGGTCAGCCCATCGAGCCCGGCAGCACCGTGTCGACGATGTAAACGGTCGCGTTGGCGGTCTGCACGTTGCCGCAGACCACCGAAGCGGTGCCGTCGACCTTCAGGTCCGGCGCGGCGCCGGTGACCTTGACCATGGAGCCGGCCAGCGACTTGTGATCGCCGACGACCGCCATCGGGTCGAGCTTGCCGGCGACCACGTGCCCGGTCAGCACCTTGGTCAGCGCGGCCTTGTCGGCCAGCAACTTGTTGAGGTCAGCGGCCGGGATCTTGGCGAAGGCATCGTTGGTCGGCGCGAAGACGGTGAGCGCCTTCGCGTTGTTCAGGGTGTCTACCAGCCCGGCCTTCTTCACGGCAGTGACCAGGGTCGACAGCAACGGGTTGTTCGACGCAGCGGTCGCGACCGGGTCGGAGGTCATGCCGCTGAAGGAGCCCTTGCCCGAGGCGGGAACCTTCGCGCAACCCGCGCCGAACGGAGCCATCGCGTTGGCGGCGGAGCTCGAGCTCGACTCCATCGAGGTCATCGGGGAGGACGACTCCGAGGTCATCGGAGCGGACGAGCTCGTGGTGGCCATCGGCGACGCGGCCGATGACCCGCTGTCGGAGCTGGAGGAGCCGCACGCGGCCAGCGCCATCGGCATGACCAACGCAGCGGCCGCGAGGGTGAACGTGGAACGAGTTTTCATGATCGTGCCTTTCCTCGAGGGATGTGATGTGCAGTGGTTCGGAGTAGGTGGGGGACTGGATGGGTGGATCAGCCACCGATGACGACGAGTTGCTGAATCCCGCTGGAACCGTTGGGAAAGACCGGCGCGCGATCGTCGGTCTGCGTCTGGTTGTCGCCGTAGATGACTCGCGCCTGCAGGGCGTGCTGACCGCTGCCCGGGTCGTCCCAGATGAAATACCACTGCCGCCAGAAGTCCACGCCGACGTCCGGGCCCAACGTGCAGTCCTGCCAGGGCTTTTCGTCGATCTTCAATTGCACCTTCACGACTCCGCGCCGTTGTGCCCACGCCACGCCGCCGACGACCGTGCGACCTTTCACCGTGGCCAAGGACGCTGGGGTGTCGATCCGCGCCGACGGTTTGATCGGCCCATTGGTCGTCCAACCCCGCTGTGTCCAATAGGCTTTCGCATCGGCGTACGTCGTGACGCGCATTTTCGTCACCCATTTGGTGCCGCCCAGCATCCCGTAGAGGCCGGGGGTGATGAGGCGGGCGGGGAACCCGTGCGTGCGCGGCAGCGGCGCACCGTTCATCCCGATGGCCAGCAGCGCTTCGCGGTCGTCCATCAGCGCACCCAAGGGGGTGCTGATCGTGAACCCGTCGGTCGCCGTACTGAACACCTGGGCCTGGGGTTTGTCCGGGTCCATGACCCCGGCCCGATCGAGCAGATCTTTGGTGCGTACGCCGAGCCACCGCGCGGCTCCGACGTAGCCGCCGCCGACTTCGTTGCTGACGCAGGTCATCGTGATGTCCCGCTCGATCAGGTCCATCGCGATCAACTCGCGATAGTCGATGGTGAACGGCCGATCGACGTCGCCCTCCACCGTCAGGGTCCAGGAGTCACGATCGAGATTGGGTACGGCGAGTGCGGTGTCCACGCGGTAGAACCCGCCGTTGGGGGTGCGCAGGGGAGTGATCTCCCGGTAGGTCTTCTCCAACCCGGCAGGCAGCGCTGGCAGCGGCGTACGCGCCTTGGGCAACGTGAGGTTGCTGGGATCTGTTGTGGCACTGAGCTTTTGACCGAGCGCTGCAGATCCGACGGCAGCGATCGCGACGGCACCGGATCCGGTGAGGAACGCGCGCCGAGTGTTCGTGCCGGACGGGTAGCCGTCAGGGCGGGTGCCGCCCACGCGGAACAGCCCGGTCAGCACCAGTGGCCCGGTCAGCCCGGCCAGGAGGGCCGGCCCCAGGTCGCGCCACGAACCGGTCGGTCGTTCCAACGTCGCCAACGCAGCGGTCGCCACGAGCAGCAGTTGCACCGCGATCCCGTAGACCAGACGCCGCCGCGCCAGCAGTCCGCTGATCGCGGCGAGGACCACCGTGCCTGCGACCACCGAGGCGAGCAGGACGGTTTTGTCGTTGGTGCCGAAATGCTCGATGGCCCAGTCCTTCAGGGCCGTCGGCGTGCGGTCGATGACGGCCGAGCCGATGATCAGGACCGGTGAGGTGGCGGGGTTGAGGATGGCGGCCAGCAGATGCGCCAGACCCATCGCGACCGCAGCGGCGAGGACTCCGGCAAGGGCGGCGCGACGACGGGACATACCCGTAGTTCGGCGCGCGGCCCCGCGCGGATGGTGCGGCGGGTGGGGCCAGCCTCAGGCCACGTCGGGGTGCGTTCCGTCGGCCCGCCGCTGCTCGGCGTACGCTTCCACGCGGCGGTCGATGGCCTGGCCCATGAACTTGCCGGCCGCGAAGGCGAGGATGACGGCGATGCCGAGGGCGACGTACGAGAAGGTGCTCAGGTATTTCTCGGCGGCTTTGCCCAGGTAGTACACGGCGTAGGTGGTGCCGCCCGCCCAGCAGATCGCACCGGCGACGTTGGCGATCAGGAACCGCGGGTAGTGCATCTTCAACACACCCGACAGCGGCCCGGCGAAGATCCGCAGCAACGCCACGAACCGGCCGAAGAACACCGCGAACATGCCGTACCGGTCGAAGATGTGCTCGGCGTAGGCGATGGTGTCGTCGTTGAAATGCGAAGGGAACCGGCGTTTGAGGATGTCGAAGATCTTGAAGCCGTACTCCCGCCCGACCCAGTACCCGATCGAGTCACCGATCACCGCGCCCAGGACGCCGGCAATCGCCACGGAGTGCGGTGAGACCGCCAACTCGTGTTTGGAGGACATCAGCGCGGCGGTGACCAGCACGATCTCGCCGGGCACCGGGATTCCGAAGCTCTCCACCATGACGACGACGCCGACCAGGATGTAGACCAGCCACACCGGGATCGTGGTGAGGAAGTGCTCCATCGTTACTCCTATTGCCTACGGCCTAGTGCCAGCCGGTGTCGTCGACCCCGCCGGGAATGTCGCTGGCCGGATCGTACGGCGTGCGCGTGAAACGGAAACTACCAACATCGAGGTACGCCGAGCGCTCGCCTCGCGCGTGCACCTGCAGTGGCTCGCCGGCGAAGTAGCCGTCCTGCCCGAGCCAGCGGTCCTGCGCAAGACGCACGAAGCGGGCGCCGCGGCCCGACCCCACCGGGGTCAGCACCAGGTCCGGTCCGTGCAGGGTCGCTACGTGCGGGCGCGGCCCCCAGAACCAGGTCCCAGTCAGGTCCAGATCGTCGGCGTGCTGCTGCGTGCGCTGCCACGCCGTCGGGATCAGTGGCACGTGGCGGCGCAACTCGGTGATCAACTCGACCGCGCTCAGATCAATACCGGCGGTCGAATTCATCAGCAGCACAGCACAATCGCCTGTTTCCGGGTCGGCGCGCAGCGCGGACTGGAAGCCGGGCATCGACCCACCGTGCCCGACGTACCGCGCTGATCCGAGATTGGTCACATCCACGCCCAACCCGTAGGCGCGCGTCCACCGCTCACCCGGTTCGTCGTCGACGAGGGTCGGGATCAGCATCCGCTCGCGGAACTCATCGGCCAGCACCTGCGCATCACCACGGACCAGGAACTGGCCGAAGGTGAGCAGGTCGCCGACCGTGGACCACAGCTGGCCCGCGGGGGCCATCGCGCCGGTGTCGTTGGCCGGCTCGTCGTGCACCAGATCCGCGTACGGGTGCACCGCGAACCCGTGCGCACCGCTGTCCGGCCGGTCGTACGTCGTGTGGACCAGTCCCAGCGGGCCCAGGACCCGCTCCTGCAGCACCTGACGCCACTGCTGCCCACGCAACCGCGCCACGAGTTGGCCGAGGACCGCGAAACCGACGTTCGTGTAGTGGAACCGCGACGCCGGAATGTGCGCCTGACGAATGCTGGGCAGAAGTTGCTCCCAGGTGAGCCCCGCGGAGCGCTCCCACCACGGGCCGTCGGTCTCGGCGTACAGGCCGGCGCCGTGCGTGAGCAGCGCCTGCACGCTCACGCCCGGCAGGTCGCTCAGTTCGGGCAGGTGCGCCGTGATCGGGTCGCTGAGCGCGACCGCCTCCTCGGCGACGAGTTGCATGACCAGGACCGCCGTGAACGTCTTGGTGATCGAGCCGATCCGGTACGCCGTGTCCGGGCTGGCCGGCGTACCCGCAGCGTCCAGGTCGCCCACCGCACCGGTCCATTCCACCCCGGTCATCGTGCGTACACCGGCGACCACCGACGGGGCCCGGTCGCTGTGTTGTGCGCGCGCGATCCGTGCGTTCAACGTCGCCCGGGCGCCGGGGGAGAGTTCTTCGGTCACCGTGGCATCCTGCCAAACCACGGCTTTGTCGCACGCTCGCCGTACCCTGGGTAGTGACATGAGCAGCCTTTTCGACGACCTTCCCCTGCCCGGATTCAGTAGCGCCCAGGCCTCCCCACGACCCACCGGGGTGGACGATCGCGGGGTGCCGGACTGGGCCCGCACCGGTGGCTCGGCGCCCGAACCGGCCCAGCCGCGGCAGACCCGCGGGGAGGAACTGCTGGCGGGGCTGAATCCGCAACAGCGGGAGGCGGTCGTGCACAGCGGCGGGCCGCTGCTGATCATCGCGGGGGCCGGTTCGGGCAAGACCCGGGTCCTGGCGCACCGGATCGCCTATCTACTCGCCGAACGGCACGCGCAACCGGGGCAGATCCTGGCGATCACCTTCACCAACAAGGCGGCCGCCGAGATGCGCGAGCGGGTCGAGGCGCTGGTCGGCCCCGCCGCCAAGGCGATGTGGGTCTCGACGTTCCACTCCGCGTGCGTGCGAATCCTGCGCCGCGAGGCCGGCAAGCTGGGGCTGAAGTCGAGCTTCTCGATCTACGACGCCGCCGACAGCCAGCGGCTGATGGCGATGGTGGTCCGCGACCTGGACTTGGATCCCAAGCGGTACCCGCCGCGGTCCTTCAGCCACCAGGTCAGCAACCTCAAGAACGAGTTGATCGACGAGGAGACCTACGCCGGTCAGGTGAGCGAGGGCACTCATCAGGAGCGGATGCTGGCCCAGGCCTACATCGCCTACCAGCGGCGGCTGCGGCAGGCCAACGCGCTGGATTTCGACGACCTGATCATGACGGTGGTCAACCTGCTGCAAGTCTTCCCGGATGTCGCCGAGCACTACCGGCGCCGATTCCGGCACGTCCTGGTCGATGAATACCAGGACACCAACCACGCGCAGTACGTCCTGATCCGGGAGTTGGTGTCGGCGCACGTGTCGGACGCCGCGCTGGGTGAGTTGCCGCCGGCGGAGTTGTGCGTCGTCGGTGACGCCGACCAGTCGATCTACGCGTTCCGCGGTGCCACGATCCGCAACATCGAGGAGTTCGAGCAGGACTACCCGGACGCGAAAACCGTTCTGCTGGAGCAGAATTACCGATCCACCCAGAACATCCTGCAGGCCGCGAACGCCGTGATCGCCGGCAACGACAAGCGTCGCCCGAAGAACCTGTGGAGCGAGGCCGGCGCCGGCGAGTTGATCATCGGGTACGTCGGGGACTCCGAGCACGACGAGGCTTCCTTCGTGGCGCGGACCATCGACGAGTTGGGGGACGACGCCGGGGTGCGACCCGGTGACGTCGCGGTCTTCTACCGCACCAACGCCCAGTCCCGTGCGTTGGAAGAAGTATTCGTGCGAGTTGGCCTGCCCTACAAGGTGGTTGGCGGCACCCGATTCTACGAGCGGCGGGAGGTCAAGGACGCGCTGGCCTATCTGCGGGTCATCTCCAACCCCACCGACACCGTCAACCTGCGGCGGATCCTGAACGTGCCCAAGCGAGGGATCGGCGACCGGGCCGAGGGCGCGGTGGCGGCGCTCGCGGACCGGGAGCGGATCCCGTTCATCGCCGCCCTCGGTCGCGCGGCGGATGCGCCGGGCATCGCGACGCGCTCCGTCGCCGCCATCTCGGCGTTCACCTCGTTGTTGGAGTCACTGCAGCAGCTTCGTGAGAGCGGTGCGGGCGTCAGTGACCTGCTCGAGGCGATCCTCGACCAGAGCGGCTACCTGGCCGAGTTGCGCAAGAGTCCGGACCCACAGGATGAGAGCCGGATCGAGAACCTCGCCGAACTCGTCGCCGTCGCAGGTGAATTCGACTCCAACTATCCCGGAGCTCCGTTGGAGGACTTCCTGGAGCAGGTGTCTCTCGTCGCCGACACCGACGACATCCCGGCCGACGATCAGGAGGACCGCGGTGTCGTCACGTTGATGACGCTGCACACCGCGAAGGGTCTGGAGTTCCCGGTCGTCTTCCTCACCGGGATGGAGGACGGCACCTTCCCGCACCTGCGATCCCTGGGTGACAAGGACGAACTGGCCGAGGAACGCCGGTTGGCCTACGTCGGCATCACCCGGGCTCGCGAGCGCCTGCACATCTCGCGAGCGCAGGTGCGTTCGGCGTGGGGATCCCCGCAGTACAACCCGCCATCGCGGTTCCTGTCGGAGATCCCCTCGTCGTTGATCGACTGGCAACGGATCGAGACGACCGGTTCGCGGCCGTCGTCGACACCGGCTGTGGCCCGGCTCGCGGCTCGCCCAGGGGTGCGCTCACCGGGGAACCGGCCGGTGATCTCGCTGGATGCTGGCGACAAGGTCACGCACGACAGTTTCGGCGTGGGCACCGTGCTGCGGGTCGAGGGTCAAGGTGAGCGCGCGATGGCGCACATCGACTTCGGCGGCGACACCGGCGTGAAGCGGCTGCTGCTGCGCTACGCGCCGGTCGAGAAGCTCTAGCGGCTCAGCCTCAGAAGATCCCGCGGGCGCGCATCCACGGGCCCGGGTCGACGGCGACGCCGCCGATGTGCACCTCGAAGTGCAGGTGCGGGCCGGTGGAGTTGCCGGTGTTGCCCGAATAGCCGATGACCTCACCGGGCGAGACCTGCTCGCCGACGGTCGCGGAGAAGGCGGACATGTGCCCGTAGATCACGCTGGTGCCGCCGCCCAGGTCGATCTCGACGCGCATGCCGAAACCGCCGTACCAGCCGACCGCGACCACGGTGCCGCTGTGCACCGCGCGCAGCGGAGTGCCGATCGGGGTCGCGAAGTCGTCACCTTTGTGGTTGGTCGAGCCGATGCCGCCGGGGGAGGAGCGGGCACCGAAACCGGACGTGAACCGTCCGCCGCAGCCGGCGATCGGACACACGAAAGCACTGGTGGTCGAATCGCGCACCGCCGATCCGCGCGACGTGGCCGAGGAACTGCGGGAAGACTGAGTGCTCTCGGGAGCCGTGACGGTGAGTTGCTTGGCGGCCGGGGTGCTCGACAGGGCAGCCAGCGCGGCCTTCTTCTGGGCGGCCTGCTTGTCGGCGGCCAGTTTGGCTGCGGCCGCCTTCTGCGAGGCCGCCCGTTTTGCCGTGGCCTGCTTGACCTGGGCGGCGGCGCGCGCCCGGGAGCGGGAGGTGGCCGACAGGTCGACCCGATTGACCACCGACGCCGACACCGTCTTCGGCTGGCTCAGCGACGTGTCCGCAGCGGTTTTCGCGCTGGGCGCACCCTGGGCCACACCGGCCGCGGTCAGGGTGATGCCCGCCGCCGCAACCACTGGCACCGTCACCCGGCTGTCGCGCCAGATGGGCGGGGTCTGGGAGCGATGCCGACCCTGATAACGAGACACAATGACCTTTCCAGCGGGATCTGACGGACGGCACGCGGCCGAAGGCAACAGTCAGCAACTGTACGAAACGAAAACCGGACCGAAGCGGGTCGCCCTCGCGGGGCTGGCAGATCGCCGTACGTTGCCTGGGAGGGACCACCATACCGTGACCAAACCGTGACATTTCAACTTCGGCCCCAATGTGTGCATAAGTACCAGGACGGTTTGCCGCTGGTTCTGTGAAGTCCGACACAGCCGCGTAGGCTCCAGTCATGCCCGAGAACTCTCCGTTGCGCATTGTGGTGGCCAAGCCGGGTCTGGATGGTCACGACCGGGGCGCGAAGGTCATTGCCCGTGCGCTGCGTGATGCCGGTATGGAAGTCATCTACACCGGTTTGCACCAGACACCCGAGCAGATCGTGCAGGCGGCGATCCAGGAGGACGCCGACGCGATCGGCATGTCCGTGCTGTCGGGGGCGCACATGACGCTCTTCGCCAAAGTGCTGGAACTGCTCGAGGCGCAGGATGCCTCGGACATCGTCGTCTTCGGTGGCGGCATCATCCCCGATGAGGACATCCCGGCGCTGAAAGAGCTTGGTGTGCAAGCGGTTTTCACTCCCGGCACGACCACGACGGAGTGCGTCGAGTGGGTGCGCGAGCATGTGGGGGCCGGCGCTACCGCCTGACCGCACGAGTGTGTCCTGGGTCACAGGGATACAGTCGAAAACGGCGAGTTTTTCTCTCGGAGCAAGGAAGTAGATCACGGTGGATCTGTTCGAATACCAGGCGCGCGACATGTTCGAAGCGCACGGAGTACCGGTACTGGCCGGGAAAATCGCAACCACGCCGCAGGACGCACGTGCTGCCGCCGAAGAAATCGGCGCACTGTCCGGCGGCGTTTCTGTTGTCAAGGCGCAGGTGAAGACCGGCGGGCGCGGTAAGGCCGGCGGGGTGAAGGTCGCCAAGTCCGCCGACGAGGCGCAGCAGCACGCCGAGCAGATCCTGGGCATGGACATCAAGGGCCACACGGTGGGCACCGTGATGATCGCCCAGGGCGCGCAGATTGCCGAGGAGTACTACTTCTCGGTGCTGCTGGACCGGGCCAACCGCTCGTATCTGGCGATGTGCTCGCGTGAGGGCGGCATGGAGATCGAGCAGCTCGCGGTCGAGCGCCCGGAGGCCCTGGCCCGCATCCCCGTCGACCCGAACGTCGGCATCGACCAGGCCAAGGCCGAGGAGATCGTGGCTGCGGCCAAGTTCGACCCCGAGACGGCCGCCAAGGTTGCTCCCGTGCTGATCAAGCTGTGGGACGTCTACGCCGGTGAGGACGCGACGTTGGTCGAGGTCAATCCGCTGGTGAAGACCACGGACGGCCAGATCGTCGCGTTGGACGGCAAGGTCAGCCTGGACGCGAACGCCGACTTCCGGCACCCGGACCACGCAGCGCTGGAAGACGTCGCCGCGGCCGACCCGCTGGAGGCGGCGGCCAAGGAGAAGGGGCTGAACTACGTCAAGCTCGACGGCGACGTCGGGATCATCGGCAACGGTGCGGGCCTGGTCATGTCGACCCTGGACGTCGTCGCCTACGCCGGTGAGGAGTTCACCAACCCGGCCGGGGAGCACCCCAAGCCGGCGAACTTCCTGGACATCGGTGGTGGTGCCAGCGCGGAGGTCATGACCAACGGGCTGAACATCATCCTCGGTGACGAACAGGTCAAGTCGGTCTTCGTGAATGTCTTCGGCGGCATCACCGCCTGCGACGAGGTCGCCAAGGGCATCGTCGGCGCGCTGGACGCGCTCGGTGACGGGGCGACCAAGCCACTCGTCGTACGACTGGATGGCAACGCGGTGGACGAAGGGCGAGCGATCCTCGCCGAACGCAACCACCCGTTGGTCACCATCGAAGCAACCATGGACGGCGCCGCGGCCAAGGCCGCCGAGCTCGCCGCCGCGAAGTGAGGATCTGACATGGCGATCTTTCTGAATGACGACAGCCTGGTCATCGTCCAGGGCATGACCGGCTCCGAAGGAATGAAGCACACGACCCGGATGCTCGCTGCGGGCACCAAGGTGGTGGGCGGCGTGAACCCGAAGAAGGCCGGCACGTCGGTCGACTTCCCCGGTGGCGTCAGCGTGCCGGTCTTCGGCACGGTGGCCGAGGCGATCAAGGAGACCGGTGCCAACGTGTCGGTCGTCTTCGTGCCGCCGGCCTTCACCAAGTCGGCCGTGGTCGAGGCGATCGACGCCGAGATCCCGCTGGCCGTGGTGATCACCGAAGGGGTGCCGGTCAAGGACACCGCGGAGTTCTACAACTATTCGATCGGCACGCCGACGCGAATCATCGGCCCGAACTGCCCCGGTCTGATCAGCCCCGGTAAGGCCAACGCGGGCATCATCCCCGCCGACATCGCTGGTGCCGGTCGGATCGGTCTGGTGTCCAAGTCGGGCACGCTGACCTACCAGATGATGTACGAGTTGCGGGAGTTCGGCTTCTCCAGCGCCATCGGCATCGGCGGTGACCCGATCATCGGCACCACACACATCGACGCGCTCGAGGCCTTCGAGAAGGACCCCGAGACCGACGCGATCGTGATGATCGGTGAGATCGGTGGCGACGCCGAGGAGCGCGCCGCGGCGTACATCAAGGACAACGTCAGCAAGCCGGTCGTCGGCTACGTCGCGGGCTTCACCGCCCCCGAGGGCAAGACGATGGGTCACGCGGGCGCGATCGTGTCCGGTTCCTCCGGCACCGCCGCCGCCAAGAAGGAAGCCCTCGAGGCCGCCGGTGTGAAGGTCGGCAAGACCCCGTCGGAGACCGCAGAGCTCATGCGGGAGATCATGCGCAACGCCTGATCGTCTGCTGCACGCGCGCCGGGACCCCTGCTGGGTCCCGGCGCGCCTGCGTCTGGCGCCGCGACGCTCAGGAGACGATGGGCCGCGATGAGTGTTCTGGATCGGACCAAGCGCGACGAACGGACAGCCAGCGAGTACGACGAGCGCATCGGCCCCGGGGTGATCGCCGGCTATGGCGCGGTGGCGGCTGGTGCCCTGCTGTTGCTGCTGTTCGCCGTGCTGCTGGTTGCGTGGGTGACCGATCCGCGCAGCGGCGGGCAGTGGATGGCGGTGCTCGGCTTGTCCGGTGACGTCTGGTCCCTGGCCCATGGCGGCCGACTGCACGCTCCCGTGGTCGGGTCGGTCGTGTTCGCTCCGCTGCTGGTCACGTTCGCGGCGATTGCGTTGGCGCGCACGGCTGCTCGGCCGGTGCTGGCGACCGGTTCGCGGCGCGGGTTGTGGCTGACGACCGCTGCTTTCGTCGGTGGTTATGCGGTCGCCGGTGTTGCGATCAGTGCTCTCGGTTATCTGGCCCCTGCGACCCCGTCGCTGGTGTGGGTGATCCCGGGTGCGTTGGTGGTGCCGGTGCTCGGTTTCGTGTGGGCGGTAGCGCGCGACACCCACGACGGCCCTCTGCGGGCCGAGTTGAGCGCGCAGTACGACCGCATTCCACCGGTGGTGCGCAAGGCCGTGCGGCCCGGTCTCGAGGGTCTCGCGGCACTCACCGGGCTGGGCGCGCTGATCGTGCTGATCGCCGTACTCACCCACCTGTCCCGGATCGGCGCGGTAGGTGCCACGCTCGACATGGGTCTGGTCGGTCTGGCGATGCTGTGGGGCGGGCAACTGGCTGCCCTGCCGAATGTCCTTGCCTGGGCGACGACCTGGGCCAGCGGTGGCGGTCTGCAGATCGGGCCGGTGGATCTGGGCATCGGGCAGGTCTCGCCGGGTACGTTGCCGGCGTTCCCCGCATTGGGCGCGATCCCCGAAGCCGGTCCGCTCAGCCCGCTGATGCTGCTGGCACCGGCCGCCGTGGTGGCGATCGGTGCGGCGATCGGCTGGCGGGTCACGTCGCGGACCAGCGTGCTGAGCAGCGTGACCAGCAAGCTGACCCAGGCCGCGGTGGCTTCCGGCATCGCCAGCGTGACGGTGGTGCTGGTGGCCCTGGTGGGCCGGGCCGGCCTCGGCGACGGGGCCATGGCGTACGTCGGGCCCACACCCCTGGCCTGCCTGCTGCTGATCGTCGAGGTCATGGGCGCTGCTTTGTTGACCACAGCCCTGGTCCACTGGCTCAGGTCCTCGCACTAGCCTTTCCCGCGTGAGCGCTACCCCCGTCGTCGTCCTCGTCTCCGGGTCGGGGACGCTCCTGCAAGCGTTGATCGACGCTTCGGCGGACCCGGCGTACGGCGTGCAGATCGTGGCCGTCGGCGCGGACCGGGACGGGATCGAGGGTCTGGCGCGAGCGTCGCGTGCTGGTATCCCCACGTTCGTGGAGAAGGTCCGCGACTACCCGTCACGGGAGGACTGGGACGTTGCGCTGGCAGCCCAGTTCGACACGTACGCACCCGACTTCATCGTGACCGCGGGCTTCATGAAGATCATGGGTCCGGCGGCGATGGGGTCGCGAACTTTCGTCAATACTCACCCGGCGCTGCTGCCGAGTTTCCCTGGGGCGCACGGGGTCCGCGATGCATTGGCGTACGGCGTGAAGGTCACCGGCACGACCTGTCACCTGGTCGACGGCGGCGTCGACTCCGGCCCGATCATCGACCAGCGGGCGGTCCCTGTGGCGGTCGAGGATGACGAAGAATCGCTGCATGAGCGGATCAAGGTGCAGGAACGCTCCTTGCTGGTCGAGGTCGTCGGCCGGATGGCCCGAGAAGGTTGGTCGGTCGACGGCCGCCGCGTCACGCTGGGCTCGTGAGGCCGGTGTTGCGCTCGCAGCGTTTGGAGCTGCGACCGATGGTGCCGGCGCACCTGCCGCTGCTGGTCGAACTGGACTCCGACCCTGAGGTCATGCGGTACCTGCTCGGCCGCGCGCGGTCGACTGAGGAAGCGGAGGACTTCTGGGCGCCAAAGTGCGCCGAAACCCATTCTGAGAATCGTGGGCTCGGGTGGTTCGTCGGCTTCGCCGGGGACGAATTCGTCGGACGGTGGGATCTGACGACCCCACCGCAAGACCCGGGCGCGGACCCGGAGGCCGGGTGGCGGTTGCGCCGGAAGTTCTGGCGGCAGGGTCTGGCCACCGAGGGGGCCGCGGCACTGTTCGAGCACGGGTTCCGCACCGTCGGTGTCCCCAGAATCTGGGCGGAAACGATGGCGGTCAACCTCGGTAGCCGTGGTGTGATGCGGCGCCTTGGGATGCGGCACGTGCGCACCGAGCACCGTCACTGGGATTCGCCATTACCGGGGGCAGAGCACGGTGAGGTCGTCTACGAGATTTCCGATTCGGAGTGGGTCGCCCGGCCTCGGTAAACTGACTTCACACGACTGGCGAAGGTGGGACACCACCGGGGAGTGAACAAGTCGCGCATCGCCCGCCTGGGTGCGCTCGTTTCGACAGCAGGAGTGTCACCTCATGGCCGACGAAGGTCGCCGTCCCATCCGCCGCGCGCTGGTTTCCGTCTACGACAAGACCGGTCTGGAGACCCTGGTCCGCGGGCTCGCCGACGCCGGCGTCGAACTCGTCTCGACCGGCGGTTCCGCGAAGTTGATCGCCGACCTGGGCCTGCCGGTCACCAAGGTCGAGGACCTCACCGGCTTCCCCGAGTGCCTCGAAGGCCGGGTCAAGACCCTGCACCCGAAGGTGCACGCTGGCATCCTGGCCGACACCCGCAAGCCCGAACACCTCTCGCAGTTGGACGAACTCGGCATCGAGGCGTTCGAGCTCGTGGTGTCCAACCTCTACCCGTTCGAGGCCACCGTCGCCTCCGGGGCGGGCCCGGATGAGTGCGTCGAGCAGATCGACATCGGTGGCCCGTCGATGGTGCGCGCCGCCGCCAAGAACCACCCGTCCGTCGCGATCGTGACCAGCCCGTCGCAGTACGCCGACACCCTGGCTGCCGTCGAGGGTGGCGGCTTCACGCTGGCGGCGCGCCAGCGACTTGCGGCGGAGGCGTTCGTGCACACCGCGACGTACGACGTGAACGTCGCTTCGTGGATGGGCAACGTGCTCACCGACACCTCGGAAGGCTCGGGCTACCCGGCATGGATCGGCGCGACGTACCTGAAGGGTCAGACGTTGCGGTACGGCGAGAACCCGCACCAGAAGGCCGCGCTCTACCTGAACGGTTATCAGCCGGAGCCGGGCCTCGCGCAGGGAGAGCTGCTGCACGGCAAGGCGATGAGTTTCAACAACTACGTGGATGCCGATGCGGCCTACCGGGCGGCGTACGACCAGGGCGACCAGCCGACGTGCGCGATCATCAAGCACGCCAACCCCTGCGGCATCGCGGTCGGCGCAGACATCGCGCAGGCGCATCGCAAGGCGCACGAGTGCGACTCGACGTCCGCCTTCGGTGGGGTCATCGCGACGAACCGGCCGGTGACCGTCGAGATGGCTTCGTTTGTGAAGGACATCTTCACCGAGGTGATCGTGGCGCCGGACTTCGACGAAGAGGCGCTCGTCGTGTTGCAGAGCAAGAAGAACCTGCGGCTGCTGAAGGTGCCGCACCGGGTGCCCGGCGATGAGATGCGGCACATCTCCGGCGGCGTGCTGCTGCAGGAACGGGACCGCGTCGATGCGATCGTGCGGGACGAGGACGGCACCATCACCGGTGGCGACGACGCGGCGAACTGGACCCTGGTCTCCGGGGAGGCCGCCTCGGCCGAGACGCTGGCTGATCTGCAGTTCGCCTGGCGGGCGGTGCGGGCGGTGAAGTCGAACGCCATTCTGCTGGCGAAGGATTCGGCCTCTGTGGGCATCGGCATGGGTCAGGTCAACCGGGTCGACTCCTCGCATCTGGCGGTGCAGCGCGCCGGTGCGGAGCGGGCCACGGGTTCGGTGGCCGCCTCCGATGCGTTCTTCCCGTTCCCCGACGGCCTCGAAGTCCTGCTCGATGCGGGCGTGAAAGCCGTTGTCGCACCGGGCGGTTCGCTGCGCGACAACCTGGTCATCGACGCTGCCAAGAAGGCCGGCGTGACGATGTACTTCACGGGAACGAGGCACTTTGCGCACTAAGAAGTTCGAGGTCGAGACCGGTGATCGTGAGGCCGTCGTCGACATCACTCGCGAGTGCAGTGCTCTCCTGCAGCCGGGCGACGAGGGACTGCTGCACGTGTTCGTGCCGCACGCGACGGCCGGTCTGGCGATCATCGAAACCGGTGCGGGCAGTGACGATGACCTGCTGAACGCCCTGCGCGACCTGCTGCCCGCTGACGACCGCTGGATTCACAGTCATGGCAGCCGAGGACACGGCCGGTCCCATGTCCTGCCAGCGTTCGTGCCGCCGTACGCCACCCTCCCGGTGATCGACGGACGCATCGCGCTCGGGGTCTGGCAGTCGATCTGCCTGGTCGACCTGAACGTCGACAACCACGTGCGGGCGGTGCGGGTGTCCTTCGTCGCAGCCTGATCAGGCGCGCAGCGATCGGGCCACGATCAGGAAGTGCATCCAGCGGCTGTCCGGGATGAGCCTCATCAGACCGCCTCGCAGAACCCGTTTGTCCAAGCGTCCGCCACCGTTACTGGCCGGACCTATGCCGATACAAGTCTCGATCGCGAACCCGTGATCGGTGAATAGTGATGAAGCAGTGGCACGGGTGAAAAAGCGCACATGGGTCCGGTCCAGGATTCCCCAGTCCTGGTAGTTCCACCGGCCGGCCAGCAGGTCGGTCAGGTTCCACACGAACTGCACGTTGGGGATCGACGCAACGACATGTCCGCCGGGCGTGAGGCGGTCGTGCAGATTCGCCACGATCGACCAAGGATCGATGATGTGCTCGAGGACATCGTTGAAGGTGATGACGTCGAACCGGTCCGGGCGATCGGCGAGGATGTCCGGGAAGTAGCCGGTGAGCACCTCATCGAACTCGTGATCGGTGCGCGCGATATCAGCTTGTGAGGCAACTGCCTCGACGCCGACGATGCGAGCGGAGGGATAGCGCTTCCGCAAGGTCGGCCCGAAACCGCCTGGCCCGCAACCAATATCGACCACCGTGGTCGCTCCCAGCGGCAGGTAGGGCAGGATCTCGGGACGCGCCTCCTCTTGGTAGCTGGCCAACTGCTCGGGGTGGGTCATGGCTCGACCTTGTCATAGCGATGCCCCCGTCGGAGCAGACGGGACCGGAGCTGGGTCCGCGCCAACCGGGCCACCTTGCGGACCGTGCGATCGTCGTCCGTCGCCAGCAGTTGCCACAGCGCCCAGGTGTCGGCAGCGCTGCGAGCACCGGGCTCTTCCGCGAGCACCGACAGATGGTGGGGCAGCAGGTTGGTGTCGACCAGTGGCCCGACGTACTGTGCGTCGCGCTCATGGTCTGGTGGCACCAGGGAACCACCGTGCCGCATCGCCGCCGCGAGCGTGAGCAACGTGCGCGGCCACCGGGTGGTGACCGACGTGTTGCTCGGGTGCACCCGATAGAGCACTGTCCGGTCGGCGATCGAGCCGATCGAGGTGCGCGCGGCCAGGGTCTGCAGCAGGACCCAGTCGTCGGCGGATCGCGCCCAGGAGGCGAAGCCGCCCACCTGCAGGCTGAGGGTGCGGGGCAGCACGTACGACGTGGTGACGGTCAGGCTGCCGGTCAGGACCCGCGAGGTGGGCACCCAGGTGAGTTCCGAGGCGGGGTCCGCCGGGAGTTCAGCCATCTCGTCGATGAGCCGATCGGCGGCGGGCCACCACTGGACCCAGTCGGCGAACGGATGGTTGCCAGCACGCAGTGCCGCTTCGTCCTCGGCCACGGCGAAGACGCGTTCGCCGGTGACGAGTACCTGCAGGTCCGGGTGCGCGGCGAAGACGCTCGTCAAGCGCTCGGCGCGCGTGGGCAGCCACAGATCGTCCTGGTCCAGGAAGGCCACCCGCTCGGTGCGCGCTTCCAGCAGCCCGGTGTTCCGCGCGAACGCCACGCCCTGATTGCTGCCGAGCGCGATGACGCGGGCGCCCACCGGATGCGTTCGGGCGATCTGCACGCTGTCGTCGGTGGAGCCGTCGTCGATCACGACCACCTCGTGCACCGGCGTCGTCTGACGACGCAGCGATTCCAGGGTGTCGGCGAGAGTCCGCGCCCCGTTGTGCACCGGGATCACGACACTCAGGCCGCAGTCGGCGGGGGCAGTCATGCGGGTCAGGAGATCGCCGCAACCGCTTGTCGGGCGATCTCGAGTTCCTCGTTGGTCGGCACCACGAGTACGTCGATCGCCGAGTCATCCGTGCTGATCCGCCGTGCGTCGTGGGACCGAACGGCGTTGCGCTCCGGGTCGATTCGAACACCCAGGAAGCCTGCCTTCTCCAGGACGGCGGCACGGACGACGTCGGAGTTCTCACCCACGCCCGCGGTGAACACGATCACGTCGACCCCGCCGAGCACCGAGGCGTACGCGCCGAGGTACAGCCGCAAGCGGTGGATGTAGACGTCGAACGCCTCGCGTGCCTTGTCATCGCCGGCGTCGATGGCATCGGACAGGTCACGCATGTCGGTGTGGCCGCTGAGCCCGAGGACTCCGCTGCGTTTGTTCAGCAGGTTGTCGATGTCGTCGACGTCCATCCGGGCGTGCCGCATCAGGTGCAGGAGGACACCGGGGTCGACGTCGCCGCTGCGGGTACCCATCACCAGACCCGGGATCGGTGTCATACCCATCGACGTCTCCACCGACTTGCCGCCGTCGATGGCGGTGACCGACGCGCCGTTGCCCAGGTGGAAGACGATCTGCCGGAGGTCGGCAAGGGGGCGCTCGAGGAACGTGGCCGCGGCACCGGAGACGAACTGGTGCGACGTACCGTGGAACCCGTATTTGCGCACCCGGTGCCGCTCGGCCACCGCACGATCGATGGCGTAGGTGTACGCGGCCGCCGGGATCGTCTGATGGAACGCGGTGTCGAAGACGGCGACGTGCGGGATGTCGGGGAACTGCTGTTGCGCAGCGTTGATGCCTTGGAGCCCACCGGGGTTGTGCAACGGGGCGAGCTCGGACAGATCCTCGATGTTGATCTTCACCAGGTCGGTGATGATCGTCGGCTCGAAGAAACGCTGGCCGCCATGCACGACCCGGTGACCGACAACGGTCGGCGGGTCATCCTGCAGGGACGGACCGAACTCGCTGAACGCGTCCATCATCGCCGCGAATCCGGCCGTGTGGTCGGCGATTTCGAGCTCGCGCCGGTGCTTCGTGCCCTCGACGGTGTGGGTGATCCCGGAGTTCTCATCACCGATCCGCTCCACCAGGCCACTGGCGAGGACCTGCTCTGAGTCACTGTCGATCAGCTGGTACTTGAACGACGACGAACCGGAGTTGATGACCAGGACCGCCCGCATCACACGCCTCCCGCGATACTTGATTGGATCGCCGTGATCGCGATGGTCAGGACGATGTCCTCGACCAGCGCTCCCCGGGACAGGTCGTTGATCGGTTTGTTGAGACCTTGCAACACCGGACCGATGGCGACGGCGCCGGCACTGCGCTGCACCGCCTTGTACGTGTTGTTTCCGGTGTTGAGGTCGGGGAAGATGAAAACCGTTGCGCGGCCGGCCACTTCGGACTCCGGCAGCTTCGTGCGCGCGACCGCTGCGTCCGTGGCCGCGTCGTACTGCAACGGTCCGTCGACCGGCAGATCCGGAGCTTTGCTACGGACCAGATCGGTCGCCGTACGCACCTTGTCCACGTCGGCACCCGAACCGGAGCTGCCGGTCGAGTAGGACAACATGGCCACGCGCGGTTCGATCCCGAAGGCGCGGGCGGTCGCCGCGGAGCTGACGGCGATATCGGCCAGTTGCTCCGCGGTCGGATCGGGGATCACCGCGCAGTCGCCGTAGACCAGGACGCGATCCGCCAGCGCCATGAGAAAGACCGACGAAACGACGGATACCCCCGGGCGCGTCTTGATGATCTCGAAGGCGGGCCGGATGGTGTGCGCGGTGGTGTGCGCCGCCCCCGAGACCATGCCGTCGGCAATCCCGAGCTGGACCATCATCGTGCCGAAGTAGGACACGTCGGTGACGGTGTCGGCCGCTTGCTCGAGCGTGACGCCCTTCTTCTGCCGGATCAGTGCATACTCCGCCGCGAACTGCCGGACCAACTCCGGATCGAACGGCGAAACCACCTGTGCGGCAGAGATATCCGCGCCGAGTTCGTGGGCTCTTGCGCGGATCGGTTCCTCGTCGCCGAGGATGATCAGATTGGCGATCTCGCGGCTGAGAACGATCGCGGCGGCGCGCAGGATCCGGTCGTCGTTGCCCTCCGGCAGGACGATCGTCTTGCGTTGGCTGCGAGCTCGCTCCACCAGCCCGTACTCGAACATCAACGGCGTGACGACGTCGGTGTGCGACACGTCGAGCGCGCGCAGTAGTTCGTCCCGGTCGACGCTGCGCTCGAAAAGGGCGAGCGCCCGCTCGTAGCGGACCGTCGAGTCGGCGGTCACGCGTCCGCGAGCGCCCATGACGCGCACAGCGGTCTGGTAGGTGTTGCGGTCGGTCTGCAGCACCGGCAGCGTGGAGGGGATGCCGTCCAACAGTCGCTGGATGACCTCCGGCACCTGGAACGGGCCGTTGAGGATGATCGTCGCGAGCGAGGGGAACGTGCCGGACTGGTCGGCCAGCACCGAGGCCAGCAGCATCTCCGATCGGTCGCCGGCGACGATGACGGCCGCACCGTCGGTGAGATGCTCCAGCGCGTTGACCGTCGACATACCCGCGATGACCAGGCCGGTGGCCGGGCGCGACAGCCGGGTCGGGTCGCCGCGCAGCAGCGTGGCTCCGAGGGAGTCCTGGATGTCGCGGATGCTGGGTGCGACCAGCATCGGGTCGTCGGGCACCGCCCAGACCGGGGTGTCACCCAGGCCGAGTTGATCGGAGACGACGTGGTGGACGGTCTCCCGGATCTGGTCGAGGGCGTTCTCGTCGGCCCGGTTGACCGCGACGGCCAGGATCTGCGCGCGTTCGTGGATGAGTTCGGCCACCGCCAGGTGCGCGATGTGCCCGAGTTGCTCGGCCGTGCGGGGCTGGCTGACGCCGAGTGTCTCCGCCGCCGAGTGCGCGTCGCGCCCGTTGAGCACCAGCAGCACCGGTGCGCCCAGGTTGGCGGCGATCCGTGCGTTGTAGGCCAGTTCGGTGGGGCCGCTGACGTCGGTGTAGTCGGTGCCGACGACGACCACCGCCGAACACTGCGCCTCGACGTGCTTGTAGCGCTGCACGATCGTCGACAGCGCCTCCTCGGGGTCGTCGCGCACGTCGTCGTACGTGACGCCCAGGCACTCGGCGTACTCGAGGTCGACGCTGTCGTGGGCCAACAGGGTCTGCAACACGTAGTCGGGCTCGACGGCGGACCGGGCGATCGGGCGGAAGACCCCGACTCGCTCGCCGCTGCGACCGAGGGCGTCCAGTACGCCGAGGGCAATGGTGGACTTGCCCGAGAACCCCTCGGCGGATGCGACGTAGACGCTATTGGCCACAGCACGAATCTAGTCCGAATTCGCCGTCGCGGGGACCAGCAGCAAACCGGGGCGGACCGCTCTAGGCTTTCGGCGTGACCCGGGTGCGCGGTATCGATGCCCTCCGCGGCATCGGTGCTCTCGCGGTCTTCGGGTGTCATATCAACCAGTACTGGGCGTTCCTGCACCTGCCCGGCAAGCTCCCGCAACTGTCCGCCCTGGCCGCGCACGGCGTCGACCTCTTCATCGTCATCTCCGGCTTCTGCCTGGCCCTGCCGATGACCCGGCACCGCCCGGCCGTCGATGCGATCCCCTTCTGGAAGCGCCGCGCGCTGCGGATCCTGCCGGCGTACTACGTCGCGCTGCTTGCGGCCTTCGCGCTCGCCGCCCTGCCGCCCACCTGGCCGCTGCTGGCGCAGTCACCCGCGGGCGGTGGTGACCTCGCGGCGTACGCCCTCTTCGTCCAAGCCTGGATCCCGAGCACGACCGGTGCGATCAACGGCTCGCTGTGGAGCGTGTCGTTGGAGGTGCACCTGTATCTGCTCTTTCCGCTGTTGGTGGCCTGGTGGCGGCGGTGGGGACTGTGGTCGCTGCTCGCGGCGAGTTTCCTACTGAGCGTGGCGTGGTCGGCCCTCGGTCCGTTGGCGCCGGGGACGGCGCTGGGCTACTCCTTCACGCTGCCGGATCGGCTCAGCCAGTTCGTTGCCGGGATGTGCTGCGCGTGGGTCTTCACCCACCGGCGGACCCTCCAGCGGCGCTGGCTGGTCGCGTTGCTGGCCGTCGGTCTGGTCATGGCCGCCGCTGTCGACACCGCACACATCCACCTGGGAGCGTCCGTGGTGTGGGCGATCCCTTGTGCCGCAGCGGTTCTACTCTTCACCGGCCCCGTCGGGGACTGGTTCGCGCACACGCCCATGGACGGCTTCGGACTGCGCTCCTACAGCTTCTACCTGGTCCATCAGCCCGTGATCCAACTGGCAGCGCCTCTGGTGGCCCTGCTGCCGTCCGCCTGGCCCGTCTACTGGCTGGTCGGCGGCGCCGTGGTGTTGCTGGTCACCACGCTGGTGGCCCGCGTGCTGTATCGCTGGGTTGAACTCCCGTCGCACCGACTCAGCCGCAAGGCCCGCACCGGTAGGGCCGGCGTGGAACCCGTGGGAGGATGACCGCCGTGACTGCGACGTTGATGGACGGCAAGGCGACGCTGAAGACGATCAAGGGCGAGTTGACACAGCGGGTGGCGGCGCTGCGCGAGAAAGGCATCGTGCCGGGCCTCGGCACCGTTCTCGTGGGAGATGACCCGGGCTCGCACTGGTACGTCGGGGCCAAGCACCGCGACTGCGCCCAGGTGGGCATCACCTCCATCCGTCGCGACCTGCCCGCCACAGCGACACAGGCCGAGGTCGAAGCCGTCATCGACGAGCTCAACGCCGACCCCGCATGCACCGGGTTCCTGGTCCAACAGCCCACGGGGCTGGACGAATTCGCGTTGCTGTCCCGGGTGGCTCCGGACAAGGACGTCGACGGGTTGCATCCGTACAACCTCGGCAAGCTGGTGCTGGGGGAGAGCGGTCCGTTGCCGTGCACGCCGATGGGCGTCATCGAGTTGCTGCGCCGGTACGACGTGCCGATCGCCGGTGCCGACGTCGCCGTGGTCGGGCGGGGACTGACCGTCGGTCGCCCGCTGGGGCTCCTGCTGACCCGGCGCTCGGAGAACGCGACCGTCACGTTGTGCCACACCGGCACGAGGGATCTGGCCCGGCACGTGCGCGAGGCCGACATCGTCGTCGCGGCCGCCGGTGTCCCCGGTCTGATCACCGCCGACATGGTCAAGCCGGGCGCAGCCCTGCTGGATGTCGGCGTGTCCCGGGTGGAGGGCAAGGTGGCCGGTGACATTGCGCCGGACGCGATCGAGGTGGCGGGCTACTTCTCACCCAATCCCGGCGGAGTCGGGCCGATGACCCGTGCACAACTGCTGGTCAACGTCGTCGAAGCGGCAGAACGAGCGCTGGGGTGAGCGCAGCCCGGCTGGGTTCGGCGTGGTGGGCGCTGGCCGTCCTGTGCGCCGCCGGGCTGGTGATGATCGTCACCGACTCGGTCCGTCTGGGCGGTTATGTCATCGGGTCGGCGCTGCTGGCTGCGGCGATCGTGCGCGCGGTCGTCCCGTCGGCGAAGACGCCCGGGCTGACCATCCGGCACCGGGTGATCGACGTCTGCCTGTACGCCGGCCTGGGCCTGGCGACGATCGTCATCTTCAGCGTCGTGGTGCTGTAGGGCCCACACCCACACGCAGCGAGAGGCGCCGGTCCGTGCGGACCGGCGCCTCTCGACGTACAGGATGGATCAGATCAGGCCGAGACCCTTGACCGCGTCGCGCTCCTCGGCCAGTTCGGCGACGGAGGCATCGATCTTGCCGCGGGAGAATTCGTTGATCTCCAGGCCCTGGACGATCTCCCACTCGCCGTCCTTGACGGTCACGGGGAAGGAGGAGATCAAGCCCTCGGCCACGCCGTACGAGCCATCGGACTTGACGGCCATGGAGACCCAGTCGTCGTCCGGCGTGCCCTGGGCCCAGGTGCGGGCGTGGTCAACGGTCGCCGAGGCCGCCGACGCGGCCGACGATGCGCCACGGGCGTCGATGATGGCCGCACCGCGCTTGGCGACGGTCGGGATGTAGGTGTTCTCCAGCCAGTCCTGGTCGTTGATCAGGTCGGCGGCGATCTGACCGCCCACCTCGGCGTGGAACAGGTCGGGGTACTGGGTGGCGGAGTGGTTGCCCCAGATCGTCATCTTCTTGATGTCGGTCACGGGCGCGCCGGTCTTGGCCGCCAGCTGGCTGATCGCCCGGTTGTGGTCCAGGCGGGTCAACGCCGAGAAGCGCGAGGCCGGGATGTCGGGGGCGTTGCTCTGCGCGATCAGGGCGTTGGTGTTGGCCGGGTTGCCGGTCACCACGACGCGGATGTCGTCGGCAGCAACGTCGTTCAGCGCCTTGCCCTGCGGGGCGAAGATGCCACCGTTGGCTTCGAGCAGGTCGCCGCGCTCCATGCCCGGGCCACGCGGCCGGGCGCCGACCAGCAGCGCGAAGTTCACACCGTCGAAGACCTTGGCCGGGTCATCGCCGATCTGGACACCGGCCAGCGTCGGGAAGGCGCAGTCGTCCAGCTCCATGACGACCCCTTCCAGGGCCTTCAGGGCGGGGGTGATCTCCAGCAGGCGCAATTCGACGGGAGTGTCCGGACCGAACAGCGAGCCGCTGGCGATGCGGAACAGGAGGCTGTAGCCGATCTGACCGGCTGCACCGGTCACGGCCACCTTGACAGGCGTGCTCATGGAAATCCCCTAGGGCGAAACGATGCTTACATCGCGACGCTAGCAGGGCTGTTGCCACCCCGAGCGGCTGGGCTCAGCTGGGCGCCAGATAGCCCGAGGCGGCGGCCGGGTTGTCCAGCGACCAGCACAGGACGAGCGGGCACGTGGAGGCTGTGCCCCCGAGCGGTGTGTACCGCACGTCCATGGTTGCGCAGAACGAGGCGATCCGTTTGCCGGATGTCGCGGTGACGGTTCCAGAGATGGTGCCGCCGACAAGCAGCCCGCCGCTGGTCGTTGCGCCAGTGAGGGTTTCGGTGCTGCCATCGCTGTAGGTCACCGCGTAGCTCACCGAGGGGTCCGTGGCGTTGGCTACCGAGAAGAACAGGCTGAGCAGCCCGCAGCCGGCGTTCACCACACGCATGCCGAAGCTGTAGTTGCTGCCGGTGAGGCTCCAGGTGGACCGTGCGCCAAAGACGGAATACCCGACCAGGCACTGACACGGGTTGGTTGGTCCGCTGGCGGCCTGGGCCGGCGTGACCGCACCCACCAACAGCACGGGTGTCGTCCACGCGGCACCCTTGGCCAGGGTGCGCCGGCTGATGCCGGTCGACCCCGATGCGGATCGTGGTTCGTCCTGTTGCGTCATGATCGGACCCCCTCCAGTCCCTCGGCCACCCCTCCGGCCACCCCTGGCTCCCTTCAACTGACCTTATCTGCCTTCCCGCGGGAATGGCCAGGTTGGCGAGCTGGGTGCCCTGGGAGGAACCTCGCGGTCGTTGCCGTTAGCCTGGTAGGGACGGTGTACCCACCAGGTAGGAGCGGCTTACATATGTCCGGATCGGACAAGATCAAGGTCAAGAACCCAGTCGTCGAACTCGACGGTGACGAGATGACGCGCATCATCTGGCAGTTCATCAAGGACCGACTGATCCACCCCTACCTGGACATCGACCTCAAGTATTACGACCTGGGGATTGAGTCGCGGGACGCCACCGACGACCAGATCACCATCGACTCCGCCAATGCGATCAAGAAGTACGGCGTCGGCGTCAAGTGCGCGACGATCACCCCGGACGAGGCCCGGGTGGAGGAGTTCGGCCTGAAGGAGATGTGGAAGAGCCCGAACGGGACCATCCGCAACATCCTCGGCGGCGTCATCTTCCGCGAGCCGATCATCATCTCCAACATTCCGCGCCTGGTCCCGGGCTGGACCAAGCCGATCATCATCGGCCGGCACGCGCACGGCGACCAGTACAAAGCGCAGAACTTCAAGGTGCCCGGCGCCGGCACGGTGACCATCACCTACAAGCCCGCCGACGGTGGCCCGGAGCAGAGCTACGAGGTCGCGCAGTACGGCGACGACGGTGGTGTCGCGATGGGTATGTACAACTTCAACGACTCGATCACCGACTTCGCGCGCGCTTCCTTCAACTACGGTCTGCAGCGCAAGGTCCCGGTCTACCTGTCGACCAAGAACACCATCCTCAAGGCCTACGACGGCCAGTTCAAGGACATCTTCCAGAAGGTGTTCGACGAGGAGTTCAAGGCGCAGTACGACGAGCTGGGCCTGACCTACGAACACCGCCTGATCGACGACATGGTGGCTTCGGCGCTGAAGTGGTCCGGCGGCTACCTGTGGGCGTGCAAGAACTATGACGGCGACGTCGAATCCGACATCGTGGCACAGGGATTCGGCTCTCTTGGCCTGATGACCTCGGTGCTGATGACCCCCGACGGCAAGACCGTGGAGGCCGAGGCCGCGCACGGCACCGTGACCCGGCACTACCGCCAGCACCAGCAGGGCAAGGCCACCTCCACCAACCCGATCGCCTCGATCTTCGCGTGGACCCAGGGCCTGGCGCACCGCGGCAAACTGGACGAGACGCCCGACGTGACCGCGTTCGCGGAGACCCTCGAGCGGGTCTGCATCGAGACGGTCGAAGAGGGCAAGATGACCAAGGACCTCGCGCTGCTCGTCGGGCCGGACCAGCCGTTCCTGACCACCGAGGAGTTCCTCGCCGCGATCGATGAGAACCTGCAGAAGGCGATGAGCGCCTAACCGCACACAGCTTCATCCAGAGCCAGGGCGAACTGTTCGCCCTGGCTCTGCCAGGTCGGCAGGTCATCTGCAACGTACGTCGACCGGTCGCCGGTCGTGAGCGCGTTGCGGACCGCTTCGGCGAAGTCCGGTCCGTGCGCGACGGTCACTTCTGCCCGGTCCCGGAAGCCCGCGATCGGCGTACTGACGATCGGGCGACCCGCTGCAAGGTACTCGTAGAGCTTGATCGGATCGAGTGAGTCGGTGAACTCATTGACCAGATGCGGCGCAATCGACACCGCCGCATGCTGCAGATAGCCCGGCAGGTCGGCGTAGGGGCGCGGCCCGAGGAGAACGACCCCGGCATCCAGAAGGGCCGAAGTCGACTGGGGCGTCAGCGCGTTCGGGCCGACGAAGGTGACGGTCGCCGAGTCGGCCAGCGCCGTGGCGGTCGCCACGACCAGCGGGATGTCCAGGCGGTCCTCGTGCAGTGTCCCCACGTAGAGCGCGGCACGCTCCGGCAGGTCGGCGGGCCGGTCACGCGGCGTACGCCAATGAGAAGGGTCAACACCGTTGGTGATCAAGGAGATCGGGCTGTCGCCGGTCTTGGTGGCCAGGATGCCGGGGGAGCAGACGGTCACCTGCGCCGAGTGGTTCAGCAGGTAGTCCTCGTCGGCGACCAGACGCGCGTGCTCGGCCGGCGTGCGTTGCGCCGCCAACCAGTCGTCGGTGATGTCGTAGAGAGTCGGCCACCCGGTCCGTTGCGCCACGGCCGCGCCGCGGGGGTCGTTGACCCACAGCACCGGACGGTCGAAACCCAGTCGGGCTGCGGCTCGCCCGACCTGCCCGGCCCAGCGCGCGTCGTACCCACGATCGAGTCGCCGCGGCAGGAATTTCGTGGCGCTCCAGCGCCACACCCGCTCGGCGAAGGTCGACTCGGCGGGCGAGAGATTCGCCAACCTCGCACCCATCCGGGGTCGCCGGTGGCGGGTCAGATCGTGCAGCGCATCGTGGTCCGGCTCCACGACGAGCAGCCGAAGGTGTGGATCTCGTTGCAGCGCAGTGGTGGCGAAGTGCTGGTTGCGTCGCCAGACGTCGTCCCACGGTTCGAGGGAGATGAGCACGACGTCACTCATCGCAGCACCCGCTCGTAGAGAGCAACGTGCCGGCGCGCGCACTCCTCGACAGTGAACCGGCTCAGATAGTCGGCACGCAGCGCTTCGCCCAGGTCGGCTCGACGGCGGCTGTCCTCGGCCAGATCGGCCAGAATGGTTGCCGCAGCCACCGAATCGCCCGGAGGGAAAAGGGTTTCGGGACTGACCGCGCCAGCCGTCTCCAGGTGACCGGCACGATTGGTGGCGACGACGGGGGTGCCCGCGGCCATTGCCTCCACGACGCTGATCCCGAAGTGCTCGGACGGCGAGGTGGCCAGGAAGATCGAGGCCTGGGCCAGCAGCTCGCGCACGTCGGTGCGGTAGCCAAGGATCTCGATGGCGTGGTCGGGGAGCGCTCGCAGCGCTGCTTCGTCGGCGCCTCCTCCCGCGATCAGCAGCCGCCACCCGCGGTCGGCCAACCCGGATCGAGTGAATGCCTCGATACCGGTGCGGGTGTCCTTCTCCAGTTCGAGACGCTGCGCGATCAGGACGGTCTTGGTGCGTTCGCGATCGGGCGGCGGTGCGGTGACGCCGGGGTGGATCACCGTGCTCGGGGTGTCGATGGCGGCCGCGACGGCGTGGCTGACCGACACCTGCGTGGCGGTGTGGTCCAGCAGCCGGTAGGCCCGCTCCCACCGGGTGCCTGCGCCACGCAGTTCTGCGAAGTGGCGCGTGCTCACCAGGGGGGCTCGCAGCACGGGACAGGCGCCGAGCACACCGCACTCGGCGGCCGTCATGTGTGCGTGGATCAGATCGGGTTTCCATCGGCGCAGACCCGCGGTCTGCCGGGTCACGTCCCGGACCGATGCGGCGGGGGAGTGCTGGATCCCAAAGGTGGACAGCGGTTGCGCCAGCCGCGCTGGATCGCCGCCGATGACGCGCACGTCGACGCCGAGAGCCACCAGCGCCGGTGCCAACGCGAGGATGTGCGCCTCGACCCCGGCGAACCCGTCCGAGCGCACGACATGGGCGATCTTCATCCGGTCGCCGCCGCCGGTTCGTCGGCTCGGGGCTCCGCGTGCAGTTCGGCTAGGAGCGCCAGGTAGCGATCGGCCACGATGTCCCAGTCGTGGGGCGTCGCTGCGGCGCGGGCGGCCCGACTCGCGGCGTCGGGGTCGAGCCGCCGGACGGCGTTGATCGCTGCGACGACGTCCGAGACGGTGCGGTCGATGAGGAATCCGTTGACGCCGGGTTCGATCAGGTCCATCGCCGCTCCCACCCTGGTGTGAATGGCGGGGATCCCACAGGACAGCGCCTCCAAGAGGATCAGGCTGAACGACTCGTAGCTGCTGGGCAGCGCCAGTACGTCGGACGCCCACAGCGTCGGGCGTGAGTCAGGTTGTGCTCCCACGAGAGTGACCCGATCCGCACTTCCCAGCGACCGGCTGAGTCGGCGAGCGTCGTCGATGTCCTCGGGGCGTCCACCCGCCACCAGCAGATGCACCTCGGGCGGGAGCGACGGCAACGCTTCGATGAGCAGTCGCAGGCCCTTGCGGCCGAACTCGTGTCCGGCAAACCCGACCACGAAGGCGTGCGGCGGCAGATCGAACGCCTCGCGCGCGCGGGTCCGTTCCTCGGCTGTCGGGATCCGGTAGAAGCTGGTGTCCACCCCGTTGCCGATGACGGCGGTCCGCAGCCGGGAGCGCGGATAGAGCCGGTGGAAACTGGTCTGCTCGGCGCTGCTCAGGTGGACCACGGCCCGGTGCGCCCGGGAGTAGGAGAACCGCCACCAATCACGGGTTTGGGTGAACACGTGCAGCGGGTTGCGCAGCAGCCGCAGGGTGGCGTGACCGCGCGACTGCATCGCCAGCCGCAGCAGCCCGTGATTGACGTAGATGTCGCCGGCCAGCAGGTCGTTGTGACAGATCGACCAACTCTGCGGATGCCGGCTCAGCACCCGCCGGGCGCGATAGGAGCCGACAGTGGAGAAGTAGATGACCTCCAGCGCATGGTTCAGGTGCCGGGTCCCCGCCCGCTGTGCCCGCAGCGGCCGGAATGAGGTGTCGGCCAGGGTGAACTCGGTGACCGTGACGCCGGCGCGCTGGAACGCGGCCGCGAGGCCGGCAGCGACCGCGCCGACACCGGTGCCTTCACCGATCCGGGGCGCCAGTTGCCGGATCGTGGTCATACGCCGACTTCGGCGGGGCGCCGCTGCGTGGTCGGTGCGGTGTCTTCCGGGTTCTCCCATCGCTGTGCCCCCAGGCAGATACCGATCAGCAGCCACGGTAACGACGCCACGACGGCCAGCCAGAACATGTCCAGTTGGCCCCGCAGCAGGTGGGCGACGAGCACGGCGATAGCCAGGGCGCTGTAGCGGCGGGGCACCTGTGCCAGGACCCAGAGCGCACCGCCGAAGAGCACGAGATAGGCGGCGACGCCGATGATCCCGGCACTGGTGAGCATCTCGGTCAGACCGTTCGGCGGAGCGATGATGCCGGGGAAGTCGGGGCGGTACCACCAGCGCAGACCCTGACCGAACCACGGATTCAACTGCCAGATGTCGATGGAGGTCTTCCACGAGGAGATGCGGATGTTCGCGGAGGAGAAGTCACTCGGATCGGCGAGCTGTTGCTGGGTGGCCCACCAGATGAAGCCCGCAACCGGGATCGCGAGCACCACGATCACCGTCGAGCGCCGTTGCTCCTTCGGGCGCAGCCACAGCAGCACCAGCATCCCGACCATGAGAGCCACGATGCCCTGTCGCGCCTGGGTGAAGAGCAGGGCGATCAACATCAGGCCGAAGGACAGTCGCAGGAGATTGGTCGGGACCCGCAGCCACAGCGGCCGGGCGTAGGCCAGCAGGGCGAGGAAGGCCAGGATCGTCCCGGCGAGGTTCTTGTGCATCGGGAACGGGCCGGCGAGATACACGGCGCTGTAGTCACCGTGGGCGAACTGCCACAGCCCCTGCCCGATCACGCCGAGGGCGATCAGGCCACCGCAGGTCAGCAGGACGTTGCAGGCGGCGTTGGCCCGACCCGAGGCCGCGAGTGTCCACCCGACGATCAGCGCTCCGGCTGCCAGCATCCACTCGTGGCCCCACTCGATGAAGTTCGCCCGGTAGGGGGTCGCGATCAGGGTGATGGTCAACGCGGCCTGGTACCCGACGCACAGCCACAGCAGGGATCGCATGGGTGGGGAGAACGGGCGGGGACCGGACACCAGCGCCGTCAGCGCGCACACCGTGATCGCCAGGTCGGAGATCGCCAGGTCGGTGCCGGCTACCGAAGTCCGCATGACCATCAGGAACGCCGGGCAACACACCAGCGCCAGCAGGCCCGGGTCGGACACCCCGATCAGGAACACCAGCAGGCCCGCCGTCAGACCCAGGACCAGGCCGGGCCGCTGGCCCACGTGCAGGCCAGCGAGTACGGCGACCGCGACGGCCAGCGCGGCCGCCACGAAGGCACCCCCACGGGTCCTTACGAACGTCGTCATCCTGCTCCCTGCGAAAGTGTCGTCTCCTGCGCCATCGGACCGCGCAGATAGCGTTGTGCCCGGGCCAGGTGAGCGGGCCGGCGGGCGGGTTGAAGCGCCCAGCGGCCTGCGGCGCCCACGATGACACCCGCTCGGGTCACTGTCCAACCCAGGGCACCGAAGTGTTTGCGGGAGAACCGTTCGTGTCCGGCGGCGAAGTGGGTTTCGCGCCGGGCCGGGTCACTGCTGGTGGCGGCCGCTTCGTGGGACCCGGACAGGTCGCGGGCAAGCAGATGGCGCCACCCCATCGACCGGGCGCGGTAGGCCCAGTCGGTCTCCTCGGCGTACAGGAAGAAGTCCTCATCGAAGCCGCCGACCTGGGCGATGGCTTCAGCCCGCAGCATCAGGATCGAGCCGATCCCGAACTGGGGTCGCGACCATCGGCCGAGGCCGAGGGCGGCTCGCCAACTCTCGGCCGGAGTCGGGAACGGCCACATCACCCGCGCGGACCGGCCGGCAGGGTCGGTCTGCGGCGCCGCGATGGTCGCCGCGTCCGGCACCGCCCGCAGTTGCTGCTGCATCCGGGCGATCGCGTCGTTGCTGATGGTGGCGTCGGGGTTGAGCAGCAGCACATCGGCGGGGGAGTCGAAGCTTAAAAGCGCGAGGTTCACCCCGGCGCCGAAACCGCCGTTGCGACCCGCGTCCAGGTACGTCGCGCCGCACCGTCGGGCGACGGCACGCACCTGCGGATCGGCGGAGTTGTCGACGACCGTGACCGGGTAGTGCAGGTCGGCGATCGCCGTCTCCAACAGGTCCGCCCGGTGGTAGGCGACCACCACGACCCGGACGGGCGGCGGCTCGGCGAGTGGCTCGTGGGTCGCGGCGCCGTACAACCGACGCAGTTGGGTGGCCACCTGGGTCCACGTCATGGAACCCGCCCGGGTCATCCCCGCGGCGGCCAATCGCTGCCGCCGCGCCTCGTCCGCGCCCAGGGCCGCCAACGCGGCTCCGAGCGCCAAGGCGTCGCCCGCGGGCACGATGACGCCGGCGTCGCCGACCACTTCGGGAAGCGCGCCGGAGTCCGTGGCGACGACGGGGACACCGCACGCCATCGCCTCCACGGCGACCCGGCAGAACTGTTCGATCCAGGAGGGGGTCGCCAGCGACGGCACCGCCAGAACGTCGAGCGAGCGGTAGAAGTCGGCCAGTGCTTCGCCGGATCGTGATCCGGCGAAGGTGACCCGGTCGGACAGTCCGCGCTCGGCGACCAGCTGCCGCAACTGCTGTTCCTGCGGCCCCGATCCGCACAGCGTCAACGACAGCTGCGGATACGGCTCGAGGGCCGCCACCAGCGTGGCGACACCCTTGTGCGGGGCCAGCCGCCCGGCGTACCCGATCCGCACCGTCGACCCCGGCGGTGGTTCGTCGCGGCTGGGAGCGGGGTGGAAAACGGCCGGGTCGAAGCCGAGCGGCACGACCTCGGCCGCACCGGGGAAGCCTTTGCGTCGCATGATCCGCCCGGCCGCCTGGTTGCAGGGGTAGGCCCCTGCGGCGTGCCGCAGGATCGTGCGCTCGAACCAGCGGAACGGGATCGGGTAGCGCTTGGTGATGTTCTGCGCCGAATAGATGACGTACGGCGCGTGGCAGCGACGCAGCCAGCGCAGCAGCAAGAACTCGGCGCTGGCCAGAGCGAACGGCTCTTCGTGCAGGTCGAGCACATCCCAGGCCGACTCACCCAGAGCGCGCCATAGGGGGCGGGGGTCGTAGACGAACAGCGCCGGGTGCGTGCCCCAGGTGCGGACCGCGCTGAGGTCCGCACCTGCGCGGTCGGCGGCCGATACGGTGACGGTCCGACCGCCCTCGTCCCAGCGTTCGGCGCAGACCAGGTGGACCACGTGCCCGGCCGCACGCAACGCCTCGTCCCGGCCCCGCCACGCGGCGACGACGCCACTGTGCGAGAGGCGCAGGATTCGCACGCGAGCTTCCTTGCTGGACTTTGGAGAATGGTGGTGGTTTGGGGTCCAATGAAACGGCCCGGGGACAACTCGAGGAACATTATCGCTGACCTGACTCGCAGAAGGGGTTGACCGATGACTTCGACGCGACGTCTGCGCGTGGCGATGGTCAGCCATAGCGCTCTGCCCAGCGGGGCCGAATTGGGCACGGCCCGTCTGGTCCGATCGCTCGGACCAGAGGTGGACCCGGTTTTCGTCTTCTTCCAACAGGGACCGCTGGTCGACACCCTCACCGCGGAGGGTTTCGAGGTGGTCGTGGTGCCGCTCGCGGCCTCGGTGCACGCCACGGGCCGGCACGACGCGCTGAGCCTGCGGTCGCTGCGTCGTCAGGTCGCGGCTGTCCCCTCGTTCCAGCGCCGGCTGCGCGCTGAATTGAAGCGACTGGATCTCGACCTGGTCCATTCCCACTCATTGAAGAGCCATGTCCTGGTGTCCGCTGCCGTCAAGTCGTTGCACCTGCCGCTGGTCTGGCACTTCCACGACCGGATCGCTGAGGACTATTTGCCGCGGGTGTGGGTGACCGCGTTGCGGGGCGCGGCACGCAGCGTCCCGGACGCCGTGGTCGCCAACTCCGACGCCACGGCCAGCACCCTGCCCGGGTCACCGGTGAGTGTGATTCCTCCCGCGCTGGAACCGTCGGCGCTCAGGCCGGCGCCGCACCGGCCCGATGCGGCCGCGCCGATCGTCGGCATGCTCGGCCGGCTCAGTGACACCAAGGGGCAGCACGTCCTGCTCGCGGCGGCGCCGCAGATCCTGCAGCGGTTCCCGGCTGCACGATTACGGATCGTCGGCGCGCCGATGTTCGGCCAGGACGCCTACGCGGCTGGCCTGCGGGAGCAGGTCGAGCGCCTCGGTTTGGGCGAGCACGTCGAGTTCGTCGGGCACGTCGAAGACCCGTACGCCGAGATGGACACCTGGTCGGTCTTCGTCCACGCATCGCCGGTCCCGGAGCCGTTCGGGCAGGTGATCACCGAGGCGATGGCCCGGCGAGTTCCGGTGGTGGCCACCGAGGGGGGCGGCGTGGCGGACATCGTCCGGCCCTCCCCGCACGAGGCGTACGGCGAGTTGGTGCCGGCCGGAGACCCGGCCGCGCTCGCGGACGCCGTCGTGACGCTGCTGGCCGACCCCACCCGCGCCGACCATCGGGCGCAGCGTGCCTACCGCTACGCCGCCGAGCGGTATGACATCGGGGAGTCGGCACGCCGGACCACTGCCTTGTGGAGCCGCCTGATCCCCGGGCGGGCACCGCGGCCCCGGCTGGCGCTGGCCCACGACTACCTGACGCAGCGCGGCGGCGCCGAGCGGGTCGTGCTCGCGATGTGTGACCTGTTCCCCGAAGCGGGTCTGAAGACGCTCATGTACGAGCCCGCCGCGACCTTTGCCGCGTTCGCCGAGGTCGACGTCGAAACCAGTTGGCTCAATGGTGTCGGCTGGTTGCGGCGGCACTACCGGGCCGCCATGCCGATCCTGGCCCTCGCGGCCTCGACCAGTTCGGTGAGCGGGGACGTCGTCCTGGTGTCCTCCAGCGGATGGGCGCACGGCATGCGGGTCAACGGTCGCAAGGTCGTCTACTGCCACTCTCCGGCGCGGTGGCTGTACAAAACCCGGGAGTACCTCGGCGAGAACTGGTGGCTGACCCCGAAAGGCGCGGCGCTCGCCGCGTTGCGTCCCGGGCTGCGTCGCTGGGACCGACGGGCCGCCCGCACCGCGGACACCTACATCGTCAACTCCTCGGCCGTCGCCCAGGTCGTGCGAGCGACGTACGGCATCGAGCCGTTGATCATTCATCCGCCGGTGACGCTGGATCCGGCCGGACTCCAGGAGCCCATCGGCGGCGTCGACCCGGGCTTCGCCCTGGTGGTCTGCCGCCTCCTGCCCTACAAGAACGTCGACATGGTGGTGCGGGCCTTCGCCGAACGGGGCGATCGGTTGCTCGTGATCGGGGCCGGGCCGCTGAAGCAGCAGATCGAGGCCAACCTGCCAGACAACGTGACCCTGCGCAGCGACGTACCCGAGGCGCAGTTGCGCTGGGCGTATGCGAACGCGCGGTGTTTGGTCGCCGCCAGCTTCGAGGACTTCGGGCTGACCCCGGTGGAGGCGGCCCAGTTCGGGACCCCGACGGTCGCCTTGCGCAGCGGCGGCTACCTGGACACCGTGCAGGACGGCATCAACGGCATCTTCTTCGAAGCACCCGAGGTGCCGGCACTGCTCGATGGCCTGGCCCGGTTCGACTCGTTGAGTTGGGATCGCGACAAGATCGTGCACAGCGCCCAGGCGTTCACCCCCGAGCAGTTCGCCCGGCAGTTAGGACGCGTGCTCGGCCCGGACCTCGTGGCACACTTGCCCGGACCACTGACCATGGAGGCTTGACGCGCGTGACCATCCGCGATTTTCTGCGCATCATGCGCCAACGCTGGCGCTGGCTGCTGGGCACGTTGCTCATCGTGCTCATCGCTGCCGCCGTCAGCACGATGCTGCAGCCGAAGACCTACGAAGCGAGCGCCCGGTTCTATCTCGCGGGTAGCAACGGGCAGGGCACGCCGGTGCAACGGGACGACCTCGCGACGTACGCACAAGTGGTGTCGGCCCCCGCGGTGCAGGAGGTCATCCGCAAGCAGGCCAAGGTCGGACCCACGGCGGCTGTGAACGTCAACGCCACGCTGTCCGATACCGCCAACATCATGACGGGCACCGCCAGCTCCGGAAGTGCGCAGGAGGCGGCCGCGATCGCGAACGCGACGGGGCCGGCGCTCGCGGCTGTGGCGCCACAGTTCTCGCAACTGCTCTCCGGTGCCGGATCGGTGACCAGCACCGCGGTGCAGCCGGCCACGGTGCCCTCGTCGCCAGCGTCTCCCGACATCAAGAGGACGCTGGAACTGGCCTTCGCCGTCGGGTTGCTGCTGGGCGTGGCGATGGCGCTGCTGCGGCACTTCATGGACAACCGGGTGCGCACGGTCGAAGACCTGGAAGCGCTGGTGCAGCGCCCGGTGCTGAGCATCGTGCCGCGCGTCGGCAGCGGTCAGCGGGTCGTGGACACCTCCGACAGCCCGTCCGGTGCCATGGTCGAGGCGATGCGCAGACTGCGCACCAACGTGAAGTTCGTCAACGTCACCAACGACGTGCCGGCGGTGGTGGTCACCTCCGCACGACCCGGCGACGGCAAGACGACCGTTGCGGCCAACCTTGCGTTGGCCATGTCGCGCGATGGTCATCGCACCCTGTTGGTCGATGGCGACCTACGTAAACCGGGCGTGGCGTCCGCGGTCGGCATCGACGGCTCGGTCGGACTCACCAATGTCCTGGTCCATGAACTCGCGCTCAAGGACGTGCTGGTCGAGCCCGAACCCTCGCTGCCGCTGTTCGTCCTGCCCGCCGGTCCGGTGCCGCCAAACGCCAGTGAACTGCTCGGGTCCGCCGCGATGCGCAACCTCTTCCAGGAATTGGTCGCCGAATTCGACTTCGTCGTCTTCGACAGTCCGCCGATGCTGCCGGTGGTCGATGCGTTGGAGCTGGAGAAGCTGGCCGGCAACCTGATCCTGGTGGCGCGCGGCGGACAGGTCTCCCGCCGTGAGTTGCAGGTCACGCTCAAGGCACTGGAGACGGTGGACGCGAACCTGTCCGGGACCGTCCTGAACTACGCCGACAGCTTCAGCGACGACTACGGCTACGGCCACAAGTACGGGTACGGCGAGCAGCCGCCCGCCGCTCGCGGCCAGTCCCGGCGCACCGGCAAACGCGGCTAGCGCCGCGACGCTGCGGCAGCTGTCCAGTGCGCCACCAGCTGGTCGCCCAGCCGTCGGGGGTCCAGGGTGTCCGCCACCCGTGTAGGGAAACCCGGTGACTGGATCTCGCGTTCGGACAGGGCGCTCAGCTGATCGATGAAGGTGGCCGGCGTGCCGTCCCAGACGACCGCGGCGCCATCCTTGACCAGGAGCTGCGCGCACCCCACCTGGGCGCTGAGGAGCACCGGGATGCCGCGGATCGCCGCCTCCGTCGCGGCCATCCCGAAGGGTTCGAACCGGCTGGGCATCGCCAGTACGTCGATCTGGCCCCAGAAGTCGGTCAGGTCCGTCGCCCAGCCGAGCGCGGTGAGCCGGTCAGCCAATCGGTCATCTGCGAATCCAGCACTTTTAGGACCGGCGATGACCAGCCGGGCATCGGGTACGCCGGCCACCGCGGGGATGAGGTCGCGCAGGCCCTTGCGCGGGTCGAGACCGCCGAGGAACCCGATCACCGGGGCACGGCTGGGCACCGGATGAGGTTGCGGCGCAAGGGCATCGACGTCCATCGCCGGGTCGTAGAGGATTGCCCCGCGTGCGGGCGCGCCGTACAACCGCAGATACTCCTCGCGGATGAATTCGCTGCACCACAACACCTGCGCGCCGGACCCGGTGCGCCGCAGGTAGGCGTCTTCCAGCCGTGCAACGATCCGGGCCTGAGCCCGACCCAGCCGGGCCCGCGGGCCGGGCTCGTCGCCCAGGGCGTCGTGGTCGAGGGCGGATCGGGACAGGTAGGACACGTGCCAGGTGTCGGCGAACCCGGTCAGCTGGGGTTGGTAGACGTGCAGAACGTCGTGCGTGCTGCCGGCCAGCGCCCGCCGCACGGTCGGCTCGGCCGCTGCCCACTGCACCGCGTGCAGGCGGGGCGGCACGTAGAGGCGCCGCCAGTCGACCTCTGCTCGTAGGTCCGGGTCCAGGTCGCGCGCGACGACCGTGACCCGCCAGCCGGCCTCGAGCCCGACCTGGACGGCCCACAGCGCCAACGTGCCGATGGCGGAGTTGCGGTCGACGTTGTTGTGCACGATCGCTACGTGCGGGGCACTCACCGGGTCGGCCCGATCAGGAGTCCGGCGGCCACGAGCGTTTCCAGCACCGACGCATCCGGGGGCTGCTGCGGGTCCACGTCCAGTGCGCTGAGGATGACCGCCCCGGCGACTCCCGGCGCCACCGTGATCTGCCCGGAGACCAGATTCGCCAGGTAGACGACCAGGTCCGGTTCACGGCGTACGACGATGCCGGTTGCGGTACCCAACCGGTAGCCGGCGCTCATCGGTGCCGCTCCGGTCGCCGGGCCGCCTTCGACAGCTCGCGGCCGGTTTCCCGGACGCGGCGCCATTGGGCGGCCAGCAGTTCGCGCCGACGCAGCGGTCGCCCCGCCAGGACCTCCAGGTGCTGGCGGTTGACCACGACGGCCCGCCCGATCAGGCGCAGTCGCCCGGCCAGCCCGTCGGCGGCGTACATCCGCGCGTACCACTCGGCGGTCCGAGAGGTCGGCTGGCTGACCGCACGCCACAGTCGATAGCTGCGGCGAGCACGGAACTGCTCGAGGGTTCCTTGGGTGACCGCGAACGCCGGTTCGGCACGGAACTGACCGATCCGAGCGCGGAGCTGCTGCTGCTGGGTGTGGGTCAGTTCGCGCCAGCTGCTGTCCAGATCCTGCGGCCGGGCGTGGCTGCCGGCGCGGGCGGCATTGAGCAACAGGATGACTCGTTGGTCGATGAGTGCGGGCACGGCCGCGGCGGCGCCGGCGAACTGCCGCGGGCGCCGTGCCGCCCACATCAGGTCGAACGCCTGCGCGGGGTCGATCTCGATGCCCGGCCACCACCGGTGAACGTCGAGATATCCCCAGACCGGATGGTGCCAGGTGGCGGCGTGTTCGAACGGCGAGCCGCTGACGAAGTCGGTTTCGATGACCCATCCGGCTTCGGCCAGGCGCTCGCACAGCGCGGACGTCCCCGCCGGGTCGACCAGGATGTCCACGTCGTTGCTGATCGGGTCCCGGCGCAGCGACGGGTCGAGAGCCAGGCCCTTGATGTGCAGGGTGCGAACCTCGGCCGCGGTGGCGAGGTGCTCGGCCGCCGCGTGCGCGAACTCGCGGGCCACATCGTCGGGAACCACGACCGACTCAGTCATCGTCGGGCCGATCCGTGCGGCCCAGCGCCGTCAGCAGGCGGGTCAGCGCCGGACCGGCCGGACCACGTCGTCGGGCAACGAACGCCGCGGCTCCGGTGAGCGAGACGAAGGTACGGCGGGCGGACTCGGCCGGCCCGGCCTCACGCCAGGTCCGCACTGCGGGCCGAAGGGAGCGCTGCGTGTACATCCGCAGCGCGGCACCCCGTTGCCACGTCGTCGCGTAGCGCAGCAGGTTGCGGGCGTAGTAGTAGCCGGTCAGGTAGCTGCCGTCTGCTGACGACGCCGACACCTCGTGGGTCAGGATCGCCCGATCATCGAGCAACAGCGGTACGCCGAGTCGCGCGGCCCGCTGTGACCAGTCCGAATCCTCGAAGTAGAGGAAGTAGTCGTCGTCGAAGTCGCCGACCGAGTCCCACACCTCGGTGGTGGCGCAGATGCAGCATCCGGTGAACAACGGCACCGCCACCAGGGCGTCGCGGCGACGGGGCAGAGCAGCAAACTCCTCAGCGCTCAGGTGCCGGGGCAGCAGATCGTCCGGGTCGACCGTGACCCCCAGGGACCACGGCTGGCCCGGGCGATCGGCGAAGTCGATGCGAGGGGCGATCGCGGCGCTCGGGTGCTCCCGAGCGTCCTGATCCAGTCGGGCGATCGCATCCGGCCCCACGGTGGTGTCGTCGTTGAGCACGGTGAGGACGCAGTAGCCGTGCGCTCGTCCCCACCGCAACCCTGCGTTCATCCCACCAGTGAAACCCAGATTCCGCGGCAGCAGCAGCAGGTCGGCGTGCGGGCAGGCCGCGGCGAACTGGGTCAGTGCAGGCGCTGGCGGTGCGCCCGCGGTCACCGGGTTCACGACCACCAGCAGATCGGCACCATCACCGGCCAGGCAGGACGCGGCGCAGCGCAGCGCGCGCTGCGGATCGCCGTAGCTGAGCACGATGACCAGGTGATTGCGACGGTCAGTCATGGCGCGCGGCGTACAACGATTCGTACTGGTCGGCGACGGACGCCAGGCTGAAGCGGTGCGCCCACTCGTGGGCCTCCCGGCTCAGTCGGTCGCGTCCTTCGTGATCGAGCAGGAGCGCGAGGATGGGCGTGCTGATGTCGCTCAACGCAGCCAGCCGGCCGTAGCGTCCGTCGTCGGTGACGAAGCGCGCACCCTCATTGGGGGTGGCGACGACGGCGGCACCGGCGGCCATCGCCTCGGCGTACGGGATCCCGAATCCCTCGTAATCAGAAGGCAATACGAAAACCCAGGCCCGTTGATACAGATCGGCCAGCTCGGTGTTGGGGATCCGACCGAAGGCAGTGACTCCCGGTGGCAGGTGTTCGGGGGCGTCGTCGCACACCAGCCACAGCTGGGCGTCCGGGACTTCGGTCCGGACCCGTTGGTGAAACGCGGCGACGAGGTCGGCGCCCCGCTTGCGCCCGTGCCAGGTCCCGACGAACAACGCGGTGGGCCGGTCCTCGCGTCGGGCGTGCAGGTCTGCATGCGGGGCGAACAGCTCGAAATCGACTCCGTTGGGGATGACCTGGTGCACCCACGGATACCAGCGCTGGGCCTCGGGCGCGACGGTCACGGTGTGGTCGGCAACCAGGGAGGCAAGCCACTCGCTGCCGCCCAGCGCGATCATCCGCGCCTTCTCCTTGAACCCGCTGATCGTGAGCGCCTCATCGAAGCAGGAGCCGTGCAACGTCCGCACGTGGGAGGGCACCCGACGGCGCCACATCCAATAGTCGTCGCCGTGCGCGTGCACCACGTCATAGCCGGTGAAGTCCTCGCGCCGCAGCCGGGTCGCGAACCGGAACGTACGCAACGAACCGGTCAACCGGATCTGCCGGTGGCCGTAGCTGGCGCCGGGAACGGGCGGACAGGGCGAGAAGACGTCCACGGTGTGTCCGCGGCGGGTGAGTTCGGTGGCCAGATAGTCGACCTGGTAGCCGATGCCCATCTTGCTGGTGCTCGGCAGGTAGTAGGAGATCATCGCGATCCGCATCACGGTGCCCCACGCGCCATGGCGACACCGTCGCGCAGCGCCTCGAGCCACCCGTGCCCGAATTCCAGGTCGGGCTCCAGGTAGTTGCCCTCGGCCCACTCGTTCCACGACTTGACCCAGAGCAGCCGCTCCGGTTCGGGTCGGTGGGCTGTGCCGGACGCAGCGGCGGCGACCAGGTCACGGAACTTGTCGGGGTGGCTGCCGGTGATCACCAGGCCGTCGCGGCCCGAGCGCGGCGTGTTGTCCCAGTTGGGGTAGACACACGGCATGAGGTCATCACGGCCGGCGGACAGGTAGGACCAGTCCGCGCTGTAGGGGTAGCTCTCGGGCCAGCGCAACACCCGGCGGGCGAAGCGGTTTCGCTGTTCAGCGGTCTTGGTCACCTGCGCCGGGAGACGGATGTGGACGCCGGCGTCGAAACCGTCGGCGGCGAAGTCGCAGTAGACGGGTTGGCGACCAAGCAGGTCGCTCACCTCGGCGACGAGATACAGCCCGGGCAGACCGTGCTCGACGGCCAGGTGCTGCCACAGCTCGATGAACAGCTGGCGGTCGGGCAGTTCCTCGGGGCGGAAGACGTAGAACACCGGCTTGCCGTCCACCCGCAGATAGCGTTCGTCGCGGAAGGCCGGCAACACCGCCGCGAAGTGTGCCCGGTAGTCCTCGGGGCCGCCGTACGTCTGCTCGATGAGCACCCGGCCGGGATCACCGTGCCAGACACCGGTCCACGACTGATTGGCCCACGCCAGGCAGAACTGCACCCTCGGCGAACCGGTGGCCAGGACTTCGGCGAGGGGACGTTCCAGGATGCGGCGACCCGCACCGAACCAGTAGTGCCAGTACGCGAACGCCGTCACGCCGTACTGTTGCGCCAGGTCGCTCTGTGCCTCCCGGGCGGCCGCCAGGCGCAGGTCGTAGAAACCGAGGTCGGCGGGCAGATGCGGCTGATGATGACCGGGGAAGAGAGGCCGCGCCTTGGCGGTGTTGGTCCACTCCGTGAAGCCGGTTCCCCAGAACTGGTCGTTCTCCGGGACCGGGTGAAACTGCGGTAGGTAGAACGCCACTGGTCGGACGCCGCTCACCCCGCCCGCCGTCACGGGGATAGGTTAGCGTGAGCCGGTGAGGCAACCCGATCGCTCGAGGGGCAAGGGCATGGGCAGCGTGCTGCGCGCGATCCGCTCCTTCACCGATCGTGGTTTCCGGGTCAAGCTGACCCTGGTTTCGTTGGGCAATTTTCTCGCGGCGATGATGGACATGCTGGCGATCGCCCTGGTGTATCCGATCGTGAACATCTCTTCTGGAGCCTTCTACGACGCCGGTGTGATGGGGGCCCTGAGCCACCTACTGGGTTCGCCGCAGCGGGCGACCTTCGTGGCCATCCTGGCCGCGTTCATGGTGGGGTTGTTCCTGCTCAAGGACTTGCTGCAGATCCTGTTCAACTGGTGGTCCACCGCACTCATCTACGACGAGCGCGCCAAGACCTCGGTGCGGCTGCTGTCCGGATTCCTGCACGCGCCGTACACCCAGATCGCCCAACGTCCGACCGCAGACCTCATCCAGGTCCTGCAGAACACGGTGACCCTGGCGTTCAACTACGCGCTGGCGGGGTCGGTGTCGGCCCTGACCAGCGTCGTGAGTCTGGTGGCGATGGCCGTCGTTCTGTTCGTGCTCGCGCCCCTGCCGACCGTGGGTTTCGCGGTGTACCTGGCCATCGCCGGTGTGCTGTTCGTGAAGGTTCTGCGACCGCGCACGGTGCGGGCCGGTCGCGGGGTCGCCGACTACGCGGGTCAGGAGATCTCCGAGTCGATGAAGGCCCTGGGCGCGAACAAAGAGATCCACCTGCGTAACGTCCAGGGCGTCTTCATCGACCGCTACGCCACGGCGAGCTATCGGCGCGCGTACGCCGATCGGATGGTCGGGTTCCTCAACTCACTGCCGCGCTACTACCTGGAGATCGTCTTCATCCTCGGTGTCGGTGTGCTGCTGGCGCTGTCGAGTTTGTCCCAGAGCCAGGGCAACCGTGGATCGGTGGGACTGTTGGCGGTGTTCGTGGCCGCCGGGTTCCGGACCATCCCCGCGGTCTCGGCGCTGCTCGGCAGTCTGAGCAACGTGCGCGTCGGCATGCCCGCGTTGGATGCGATGGTGCGGGACCTGGACCGCTACGACGCCTACGTGCCACGCGACGGTGTCACCGAACCGGCACCCGGGTCGTTGCAGGAGGGCACCCTGGCGTTGGAGCAGGTCACCTTCCGCTTCCCCGACGCGGCTACGGACGCGGTCCGCGGAGTCGACCTCACCTTCGAACCGGGTTCGTCCACCGCGTTCGTGGGCAGCAGCGGGGCTGGCAAGAGCACCCTGGTCGACCTCATCCTCGGGCTGCACACCCCGACCAGCGGACGGATCAGCCTGGACGGGGTGAATCTGGCCACCGCGCCGCAGCAGTGGCGCAACGCGATCGGATACGTCCCCCAGGACGTCTTCCTGTTCACCGGCACGCTGGCCGAGAACATCGCCTTCGACCAGGACCCGGCGCAGATCGACCGGACGCGGCTGGCGGCCGCGATCCGGGACGCCGAACTGAGCGACCTGGTGCAGGGGCTACCGAACGGCCTGGATTCGCAGGTCGGTGAGCGCGGGTCGCTGCTGTCCGGCGGTCAGCGGCAACGGGTCGGGATCGCCCGCGCGCTCTACCGCCAGCCGACGTTCCTGGTGCTGGACGAGGCGACCTCGGCGCTGGACAACGAAACCGAGCACCGGATCGCCCGCACGATCAACGATCTCGAGGGCTCGATGACGATCATCGTCGTTGCGCATCGCCTCTCGACGGTCCGCAACGTCGACCGGGTGGTCTATCTGGACAACGGTGAGGTGGCGGCGGTGGGGTCGTTCAACGCGGTGGTCGCCGCCAGTCCGGGATTCGCCCGGATGGTCCAACTGGGCGATCTGTCCCGCGCCGGCTAGTCGATCTCCGGCGTGCTCGGCAACCGCGCGAGCCGGGGCCACAGTGCCCGCGCGAACGGATGGAAGTTGCGCAGGAGTCGCCAGGTCACCGGCGCGGGCCACCACACCGCAGCGAAATAAACGACGCCTCGCAGGCCCGAGGCATGACCCCAGCCGGTGAGCTTGGACCAGACCTGCTCGGGGGATCGGGCCCAGCTGTTGTGGACGATCGCTGCTTGCGGCGTGACCAGGAACGAGCGATCCTCACCGCTGACCGCCGGCCGGGCCACCTGCAGGGATGCATCGTCCCCCTCGACCACCGGGCGCAGGAACGGTTCGTCGACCCGCCGGGCGCTGACCAGGCGGGTGTTGGGGCGCACGGCGATCGGTCCCGGATACTCATAACTGGGTTGCCCCGTGACCGTGGCGACCTGGAATACGGCGCTTCGCGTGCGTCGGTACAGAACCCGGGCGGGCCATTCAACGGCCCGCAGGTCGCGCTCCTCGGCGTACGCCAGCGCCTCCAGCAGCCGGTCGGGGTCCGGTAGGTACTCGTCGTTGTCGAGCTGCAGGATCCAGTCCACCTCCTCGCTCAGCGCATCGACGGCCGCCTGGCGCTGGGCGGTCTCCACGTCCAGCGGATGATCCCGGTCGGTCCACCGGCCGGGGACCAGCCGTAGCAGGCGGCGGTCGTCGACCGCCTCGACCTGGGACCGGACCTCGGCCAGCGGCAGCTCCTGGCCCCGCCAGCCCCGCCCGTCCTGCGGCCAGGGGATGACCAACGCGGACAACAGCGGGTAGTAGCTGCGCAACGACTTGGCCAGCCAACTGGTGTCCCCGGTGAGCACATAGGCGCCGATCCGTGGACTCATCGGCCATAGGCTAGCCCGGTGGTCGGGACACTGCGGGACACAGCCAAGCGGATCGCGCCGGCCCGTGCGGTGTCCGCGGTGCGCTGGCGTCGCGACGTGTGGAGCGATCTGCGGCTGCGGCTGCTGGCCGACCTGGGTTATCTGCCGTCGCACCGCGTGCGGTCGGGTTGTTACCGCCTGGCCGGTATGCAGTTGCCGAAAACCTCCAGCATCCATTGGCGGGCCGAGTTCTACGCGCCGGATCTGATCACGATCGGGCAGCACTGCACGATCGGGGACACCGCCTTCCTTGACGGTCGCAGTGGCTTGACCATCGGAGACAACGTCAACCTGGGCAGTCACGTCACGATCTACACCCGCCAGCACGACGTCGATTCGCCGGACTTCGCCGAGGTGGGGGCACCCGTGCGGATCGGCGACTACGCCTGGATCGCCAGCCACGCCATCGTGCTGCCCGGGGTCGTGATCGGCGAGGGCGCGGTGGTGGCCGCAGGATCGGTCGTGACCAAGGACGTGGCGCCGTACACCCTGGTGGGCGGCAACCCGGCCCGGTACATCCGCGACCGCACTCGTGATCTGCGCTACCAGCTCGGATACGCCAAGCGCTTCGTCTGAGCGACCAGGCAGACTGGGCGCGTGCGACTGATCAGTGCGAACGTCAACGGCATCCGCGCCGCCGCCCGCCGAGGCGGTCTGGACTGGCTGACCGGGCAGCAACCCGACGTCCTGACCCTGCAGGAGGTCCGGGCCGCGCCAGCCCAGTTGACCGCCCAACTGGCTGGATCGCCGTACGCCGAGTGGCACCTTGCGCACGCCCCCGCCAGTGCCGCCGGGCGCGCGGGGGTGGCTGTCCTCACGCCGTACGCCCTCACGGCGACGTCGACCGGTCTACCCGGCTTCGAGGATCAGGGTCGTTGGATCGAGGCGGTCATCGAAACGCCGATGGGCCCGGTCCGGGTGATCAGCGCGTACGTGCACACCGGCGAAGCGGGGACGCCGCGGCAGGATGAGAAGTACGCCTTCCTGGAGGCCATCACGACTCGGCTGCACCAGGTCAAACACGAGCAGGTCGTCCTGACCGGCGACCTGAACATCTGCCACACCCAGCAGGACTTGAAGAACTGGAAGGGCAACCGCGGCAAGGCGGGCTTCCTACCCGACGAACAGGCTTATCTGAGTAAGTGGTTCGCCGATGGGTGGGTCGATGTGACGCGACGCGCCGAGGGCGACATCGAGGGTCCGTACACCTGGTGGTCGTGGCGGGGCAAGGCCTTCGACAACGACGCCGGCTGGCGCATCGACTACGCCATTCACTCGCCGATGATCGCCGATCGGGTCAGCGCGGTCAGCGTGGGCAGGGCCGCCACCTACGCCGAGCGGTGGAGTGACCACGCAGCACTGATCATCGATCACAAGGCAGACTGAAACCATGACGGAACCCAAACCGGTCGATTGCTGGCTCACCGATATGGACGGTGTGCTCGTGCGTGAGCAGCACGCGATCCCGGGTGCGGCGGAGTTCCTGGCCGCGCTGCAACAAACGGACCGCCGCTATCTGGTGCTCACCAACAACTCGATCTTCACCCCGCGGGACCTGCAGGCCCGACTGCGCGCCAGCGGTATCGAACTGCCCGTTGAAGCGATCTGGACCTCGGCTCTGGCGACGGCGCAGTTCCTCGGCAACCAGCGATCGGACGGCACGGCCTACGTGATCGGCGAAGCGGGTCTGACCACCGCCGTCCACGAAATCGGTTACGTGATGTCTGATCGCGATCCCGATTACGTGGTCCTGGGGGAGACCCGGACCTATTCGTTCGAGGCGATCACCCGGGCAATTCGCTTGATCGAGAACGGTTCTCGCTTCATCGCGACCAACCCGGACGCGACCGGTCCCTCCACTGAGGGATCGATCCCGGCCACGGGTGCGATCGCTGCGCTGATCACCAAGGCGACCGGTGTCGAGCCGTACTACGTCGGCAAACCCAACCCGCTGATGATGCGCACCGCGCTCAACCGCATCGACGCGCACTCCGAGCACACCGTCATGATCGGGGACCGGATGGACACCGATGTCGTCAGTGGTCTCGAAGCGGGTCTGCGCACCATCCTGGTCCTGAGCGGATCCACGAACGCCGATGCGGTGCAACGGTTCCCGTACGTCCCGACCCGGGTCGTGGACAGCATCGCCGACGTGGTGCCGCTGGTGCACCAGTTTCTGAGTCCGGTGTGAGCGGGATTCTGGTGGTGTGCACCGGCAACGTGTGCCGGTCACCCTACGTCGAGCGACTGCTGGCCGCGGCGCTGCCGGGGGTATCGGTTTCCAGTGCGGGCACGATGGCCCTGGTCGGGGACGACATCGAGCCGCGGGTCAAAGCGCAGCTGCTCGAACGCGGCGTCAACGCAATGGGATTCGCATCACGGCAGCTGCAGCCCGCCCTGGCCGAGGGAGCGGACCTGGTCATCACGGCCTCGCGGGAGCACCAGCGCAAGGTGCTGCGGATGGCCCCCCGGGCGATGCGGCGCACCTTCACGTTGCGGGAGTTGGCTGATGCGCTCGCCGCTGACGCACCGGTGCATGCGGACGGCAGCGGGTTGGCCGGTGTGGTGGCGCGTGCGGTCGCGCTGCGCGGCCGCGGGCCCTCGCGGTCCGACGACGAATGCACCGTCCCTGACCCCTACGGCAGGCCGGGTGAGGTCGTCGCCGCCATGTCGGCGTACGTCGATGAAACCCTCCCGCCGATCATCCGGGCGATCGAGGTCGCCGGCACCGCGCCCTCCACCGGGCAGCAGTAACTCAGCGGGCCAGGCTGACCAGCGGGCTGTCGACGTCGTCGGTCTGCGCGATGATCAGATTGACTCCGTGCCGGGTGATTTCGCGGCGCGCTTCCTCATCGAGGTTGGCGTCGGTGACCAGGGTGTCGATGTCGTCCAGCGTCGCAATCGTGGACAGGCCGACCACGCCCCACTTGGTGTGATCGGCCACGACGATGACGTGTTTCGCCGATCGAATCAGGGCCCGATTGGTCTGTGCCTCTTGAAGATTCGGCGTCGTGAGCCCTGCGTTGAGGTCGATGCCGTGCACTCCGAGGATCAGCGAATCGACGTGGGTGGTCGCCAGCATGGCGTTCGCGACCGGGCCGGCGAGCGCATCGGACGGTGTCCGGACACCGCCGGTCAGGACCAGCAACTGGTCGTCCCGGGACGGGTCGTAGAGCGCCTGCTCCACTCGCGGTGAGTTGGTGACGACGGTCAACCGCTTGATCGGTCGCAGGGCCACCGCGACCGCGTAGGCCGTCGTGCCGGCGGACACCGCCACCGACGAGCCGGCCTTGATCAGACTCGCTGCCGTCCGGGCGATGTCGGACTTGTGGTCGGGGTTCATCTCCGAACGGATGTGAAACCCCGGTTCGTCGATCGTGCGTTCACCCACGGGGATCGCACCGCCGTGCACCTTGGCGACCAGGCCCCGCTCGGCCAGCGCTTCGATGTCCCGGCGGATGGTCATGTCGCTGACGCCGAGTTCGGCCACGATGTGCGAAACCCGCACTCCGCCGTCCTCGGCTATTTTGCGCAGGATGTGCTCCTGTCGCTGTCGAGCAAGCATGGTCAGCTCCTTCCTGGGTTCAGGATAGGGCGCCTGGGCTGCGAAGATGGTCGACATGCCTACTTCTGCATCGAGGCTGCCGGGACAGGACGCGCGACCGCGCATCCTGTCCGGAATGCAGCCAACTCACGACTCTTTGCACCTGGGGAACTATCTGGGAGCGCAGGTGAACTGGGTGGCCATGCAGGAAGAGTTCGACGCGTTCTTCTGCGTCGTCGATCAGCACGCGCTCACCGTGTCGCCGGACCCCGCGCAGATGCGCCAGCGCACCCGGGTCACCGCCGCGCAGTATCTCGCCGGCGGGATCGACCCCGAGAAGTCGACGGTGTTCGTGCAGTCGCACGTCCCCGAGCACTCCCAGTTGGCCTGGGTCCTGTCGTGCATCACCGGCTTCGGCGAGGCCGCGCGGATGACCCAGTTCAAGGACAAGTCCAGCAAACGAGGTTCGGAGGCCACCAACGTCGGCCTGTTCACCTACCCGATCCTGATGGCCGCCGACATCCTGCTCTACGACGCGACCGCCGTGCCGGTCGGCGAGGACCAGCGCCAGCACCTGGAGCTGACCCGGGACCTGGCCGGGCGGTTCAACACGCGGTACGGCGACACGTTCGTGATCCCCGAACCGCACATCCCCTCCGAGACGGCCAAGATCATGTCGCTGGCGGATCCGCTGGCCAAAATGAGCAAATCGGCGGACAACCAGTCGGGCAACCTGATGATGTTGGACGAGCCAAAAGCCAACATCAAGAAGATCAAGGCCGCCGTGACCGACACCGACAACGAAGTTCGTTGGGCTCCCGAGACCAAACCGGGTATCGCCAACCTGCTGCGGATCCATGCCGCGCTGTCCGGCGAGCCCGTGGCGGACATCGTCGCCCGGTTCGAGGGACCCAACCGGTACGGCGCGCTCAAGGGCGAGGTCGCGGACCTGGTCGTCGAGGTCCAAGCGCCGTTCAAAGCACGGGTGGAGGAATTGCTCGCCGACCCTGGCGAGTTGGACGCAATCTTGGCCAAGGGGGCTGACCGGGCGCGGGAGGTGGCAGGCGGAGTGCTCGCGCGGGCATACGACGCCGTCGGCTTCCTGCCGGCGCGATAGTCCGTGCGCACCATTGGCGTCGCACTGGCGATTCCGGAACCCGGCGGTCGGCTCATCGCCGATGCGCGGGCCCGCGCGGGCGATCCACTCGCGCACGCCATCCCGACCCACATCACCTTGTTGCCGCCGACCAATGTCGCCGGACTGGATCTGGTGCAGTTCGCCGGCCACCTGGCCCAGGTGGCGCGCGGCTCCCAGCCGTTCCGCGTCGTACTCGAAGGCACCGGTACGTTCCGGCCGATCTCTTCGGTGGTTTTCGTGCAGGTCAGTGAGGGCGTCGCCGAGTTGGCTCGGTTGCAGGCCGCGATCCGGCGGGGTCCGGTGGAGCGGCCCTTGGACTTCCCGTATCACCCGCACGTGACGCTCGCTCACGACGTGAGTGACGCCGCGCTGGATGAGGTGGCCGCGGAGTTCGGCGACTACCGGCAGAGTTTCGTGGCCAGCGAGTTCGACCTCTACGAGCAGGACGAGGGTGGCAGCTGGGAGTCGGTTCGCCCGTTTCCGTTGGGTTAGGACTGCCTGACCCGCGAAAGGGTTGCGCCGTCCGTAGAATCATGATTTGTGGCCACATCAACCGTTCCTGTGAAGCGCACGGGGAAGACCGGCAGCACGATCTTCCTGAAGACGGTTATGGCCGTCACCGGTGTGATCTTCGTTCTGTTCGTTCTGCTGCACATGTACGGCAACCTGAAGTTGTTCGCGGGTGAGACGGCGTACAACGAATACGCCGAACACCTGCGGACCATCGGTGAGCCGATGCTGCCGTACCACGGTCTGCTCTACGTGATCGAGGCCGTGCTTCTGGTTTCGGTGATCGCGCACGTCTACTGTGCGGCGCAACTCTGGAAGCGCTCGAATGCCGCCCGGCCGCAACGCTATTCGGTCAAGAAGCGGGTCGCTGCGTCGATCTCGAGCAAATGGATGCGCTGGGGTGGCATCTTCCTGCTGCTGTTCATCATCTGGCACCTGCTGGAGTTCACGATTCTCAAGCTGAACGTCGGCAGCGGCGGCCAGGCGGCCGGTATCACCCAAAACCCTTACCAGCTGGTCGTTTCCAGCTTCAACGTGTGGTGGCTGACGCTGATCTACCTGGCGGCCATGGTGGCGCTGGGCATGCACCTCAACCACGGCATCTGGAGCGCGTCGCAGACGCTCGGCTTCACACCGACACCCACGGCACGGCGGATCGCCAAGACCGCGGCCGCCGTACTCGGCCTGGTGATCTCGGTGGGATTCATCCTGCCGCCCCTGTTCATCCTGTTCGGCGTCATCGACTAAGGACTGCCCGCCATGACTGATACCTTCCCCGACATCTATTCGGTCGGTGATCCCATTGCCGACACCAAGTGTCCCGACGGCCCGATCGAACAGCGTTGGACCACAGCCAAATTCGAGAACAAGCTGGTCAACCCGGCGAACCGTCGCAAGCTGTCGGTCATCATTGTCGGCACCGGCCTGGCGGGCAGTGCGGCGGCGGCGACCTTGGGTGAAGCCGGCTACAACGTCAAGACCTTCTGCTACCAGGACAGTTCCCGGCGGGCGCACTCGATCGCTGCGCAGGGCGGCATCAACGCGGCGAAGAACTACAACGACGACGGTGACTCCACCTACCGCCTCTTCTACGACACGGTGAAGGGTGGCGACTACCGCTCCCGCGAGACCAACGTCTACCGGCTGGCCGAGGTCAGCACCAACATCATCGACCAGTGCGTCGCGCAGGGTGTGCCGTTCGCCCGCGACTACGGCGGCTTGCTGGACAACCGGTCCTTCGGTGGTGTCCAGGTCGCCCGTACGTTCTACGCCCGCGGTCAGACGGGCCAGCAGTTGCTGATCGGCGCCTACCAGGCGCAGGAGCGGCAGGTGGCCGCCGGCACGGTCACCGAGTTCACCCGGCACGAGATGCTCGAACTGATCGTCGTGGACGGCCGCGCTCGCGGGATCGTGGCTCGCGACATGGTCACCGGCGAGATCGAGACGCACCTGGCCGACGCCGTGGTGCTGGCATCCGGCGGCTACGGCAACGTCTACTTCCTGTCGACCAACGCGATGGGCTGCAACGTCACGGCCACCTGGCGGGCGCACCGCAAGGGCGCCTACTTCGGCAACCCGTGCTACACGCAGATCCACCCGACGTGCATCCCGGTCAGCGGCGACCACCAGTCCAAGCTGACCTTGATGAGTGAGTCGCTGCGCAACGACGGCCGGATCTGGGTGCCCAAGCGTCGCGAGGACTGCGACAAGGACCCACGCGACATCGCCGAAGAAGACCGCGACTACTACCTGGAGCGGATCTACCCCTCCTTCGGCAACCTGGTGCCGCGAGACATCGCCTCGCGCCAGGCGAAGTACATGTGCGACGAGGGCCGTGGGGTCGGACCGCTGGTCGGGGACTTCCGGCGCGGGGTCTACCTGGACTTCTCCGACGCGCTGTCCCGGATGAGCCGTGAGGCCATCGACGCGAAGTACGGCAACCTCTTCGACATGTACCAGCGGATCACCGGGGAGGACCCGCGTGAGGTGCCGATGCGCATCTACCCGGCGGTGCACTACACGATGGGCGGGCTGTGGGTCGACTACGACCTGGAGACCACGATCACCGGGCTCTATGCGACCGGTGAGGCGAACTTCTCCGATCACGGCGCGAACCGGCTGGGTGCGTCGTCACTGATGCAGTGCCTCGCGGACGGGTACTTCGTCCTGCCGAACACCATCCGCAACTACTTGGCGGAGGGTCCGTTCGAGCCGGTGGCCGAGGACGCCCCGGAGGTACTCGAAGCCGTCGCCCACGTCAAGGGCCGGATCGAGAAGCTGTTGTCGATCAACGGTGAGCGCACCGTCGACTCCTTCCACAAAGAACTCGGCCACATCATGTGGGAGTACTGCGGGATGGAGCGCAACGAAGAGGGCCTGCTCAAGGCCATCGATCTGATCCGCGGGTTGCGCGACGAGTTCTGGCGCAACGTCAAGGTCCTCGGCTCGGCCGAGACGCTCAACCAGTCGCTGGAGAAGGCCGGCCGCGTCGCCGACTTCCTGGAACTGGGTGAGCTGATGTGCATCGACGCCCTGCATCGTCGCGAGTCGTGTGGCGGTCACTTCCGGGCTGAGTCCCAGACCGAGGACGGCGAGGCGTTGCGGCACGACGATGAGTTCGCGTACGTCGCGGCGTGGCAGTGGGGTGGCGACGGCGGCAAGCCGGTGCTGCACAAGGAAGACCTGGTCTACAACTTCATCGAGCTGAAGCAGCGGAGCTACAAGTGAACCTCACCCTCAAGATCTGGCGTCAGGACGGTCCGCAGGACGCTGGCCGCTTCGAAACCCACCACGTCACCGACGTTTCCGAGGACATGTCGTTCCTGGAGATGCTGGATGTCCTCAACGAGGACCTGCAGGGCGATGCGAAGGAGCCGGTGGCTTTCGACTCCGACTGCCGCGAAGGCATCTGCGGCATGTGCTCGCTGATGATCAACGGCATGGCGCACGGGCCCGAGGTCACCACGACCTGCCAGTTGCACATGCGCTCCTTCAAGGACGGCGACGAGATCACCATCGAGCCGTGGCGGGCGGCGCCGTTCCCGGTGCTGCGCGATCTGGTCGTCGACCGCTCGTCGTTCGACCGGATCATCCAGTCCGGCGGTTACATCTCGGTCAACACCGGCGCTGCGACGGAGGCCAACAACCTCCCGGTCCGCAAGGAAGCCGCCGACCGGGCGTTCGACGCCGCGACCTGCATCGGCTGCGGCGCGTGCGTTGCCGCCTGTCCGAACGCCTCCGGCATGCTCTTCATGGGCGCCAAGGTCACCCACCTCGGTGAGCTGCCGCAGGGCCAGGCCGAGCGTGACGCGCGGGTGGTCAGCATGGTCAACCAGCACGACTTCGAAGGCTTCGGCGGCTGCACCAACATCGGTGAATGCGCGGCCGCGTGCCCGAAGGAGATCCCGCTGGACGTCATCTCCCAGCTGAACAAGGACTTCCGCAAGGCCAAGAAGCACGCCTGACCGGCCCACGTCGCGTCAGATCGGCGGAAATTCTCACAATCCCGGTTGCTTCAATCGAACGCGACCGCGGCAGTGAGGATTTCCGCTGTTGTGAGACGAGACGTTTATCCCCAGCGGCTGCTGCACGGCACTCGGGTAGCGGAGCAACCTGGGCGGATGCACGCTGACACGCTGAAGATCCGCGGATTGGTTCACCTCCCCGAGGTGGTCCCGGTCCGCGTACTCACCGCGGCCGGTCTGAGCCGGCACGCCATCAACCGCGCCATCGCTTCCGGCGACCTGGTCCGAGTCTGCCGGGGTTGGGTCGCTCGGCCCGGGGCCGACCCGCACCTGATGACCGCTGCCATCACCGGCACCGTGTTGTCCTGCGTGACACAGGCGGCGCGACTCGGCCTATGGGACTTCGGCGACCCGCTCCTGCACCTTGCCGCCCGGGAGGGTTCGGGTTCGGTGGTCCGCGATCGGGCCTTGGTCCACTGGGCGAGGCCGCCGGTGCCGCGACACCCGGACCAACTCGTCGACTCGATCGAGAATGTCCTGGCTGCGGTCGCGGACTGCCAACCTTTCGAGCGGGCCCTGGTGATCTGGGAGGCGGCCGCGAACAAACACCTGGTCAACAAGCCGGCGATGGCTCGGCTGCGGTTGCGACCGACCGCCCGCGCCCTGCTCGATGCGTTGACCCCGTTCTCGGATTCCGGCCTGGAAACGCTGGTCCGCTGGCGGCTCCGGTTCCTCCGACTGCCGATCATGGCCCAGGCCCACCTCGAAGGCCGCCCGGTGGACTTCCTGATCGGCGATCGACTTGTGCTCCAGATCGACGGCGGCCATCACGTCGGCGCCCAGCGCGACGCCGACATCGAGCACGACCGGCGGCTGATGCTGCTGGGCTATTACGTGATCCGGGTCAGCTACAAGCAGGTGACCGAGCAGTGGCTGGTCGTGCAGGAGCAGATCATGCATGCGGTGGCCCAGGGGCTGCACCTGGCCAGCTGAACTCGCATCACACCGGCGGAAATCCTCACTATCCCGGTCGCCTCGGCCGGTTGCGACCGCCGGAGTGGCGATTTCCGCCGGTATGAAAGGCGCGTCAGGCGGCGACCGCGAACCGGGGAGCCTGGACGTGCTCGTAGTAGGCCAGCAGTTGGTCGACGGTCCGCGACCAGCTGCGTCGCTCGGCCACCTGCCGCGCAGCGGATCCCAGCGCATCGCGATAGCTGGGATCACCGGCCAGGTCCATGACCACCCGTTGCAGATCATCCGGTGACCCCGGGTCGTAGAAGCAACCGGTGTGACCTGCCTGCAGTACGTCGAGTGGTCCACCCACGGCGGGGGCGACCACTGGCAGACCCGACGCCATCGCCTCCTGCAGCGTCTGCCCGAACGTCTCCTTGGTGCCGGTGTGCACGAAGACGTCCAGCGCGGCGTACGCCTGCGCCAGGTCCGCCCCGGTGCGGTAGCCCAGGAAATGCGCCTGGGGCAGCAACCGCTCCAACCGAGCCCGGCTGGGCCCGTCGCCGACGATGACCAGCGACACCGACGGGTCGGCAGCCAGCACCTCGAGGCGGTGCACTTCCTTCTCGGGAGCCAGCCGACCGACGTACCCGACGATGGTCTGGCCTTGCGGCGCAAGGCATTCCCGCAGGGCAACCACGTCCGGGTGGGAGCGAAGGGCAGGGTGGAACAGGTCGGAGTCGACCCCTCGTCCCCAGGCGGCCACCCGGGGTACGCCGCGTGACCGCAACTCCTCGATCGTCGCCGTGCTCGGGGCGAGGGTGAGATCGGCCAGCGAATGCAGGTGGCGCACCCACCGCCAGGACAGCGATGCCACCGGCCGGCCGCCGTACTGCGCGAGATAGCCAGGCATGTCGGTCTGGTAGATCGCCACAGTGGGGATACCGAGGTTGCGGGCTGCGCCGAGGCCACGAGCGCCCAACCCGAACGGGGACGCCGCATGCAGTACGTCGGGTGCGAAGGACTTCAGCACCGGCTCGAGCGAGGTCGGCGGGACACCGACCCGGAAGGACCGCAGCGTGACGCCGCGGACCTGATGGATCCGGTGGCCGCGATAGGCGGCGGGCGCGGGACGCGGAGCGATGACAACCGCTTGGTGACCCAGGCGGGAGAACTCGTCCAAGATCCGGCAAACGCTGGTCGTGACCCCGTTCAGGGTCGGTAGGAAGGATTCGGTGACGATCGCAACCTTCACGGCCTACAGGCTGCGCGATCCAGGTGGCCAGCAGGGGGTCAGCCACATGACGCGGTAGTGAGCGCCTCGTGAACGCTCTCGGCTACGGTTGGCCGCGTGAGCATCGATGGTTTTTGGGGGGTCATCCCTGCCGGTGGCTCTGGGACGCGGTTGTGGCCGTTGTCGCGCGAGGCGTCTCCGAAGTTCCTGCACGACCTGACCGGTTCGGGCCGCTCGATGTTGCAATCGACCTTCGACCGCCTCGGTCCGCTGTGTGACGACCGTTTCCTGGTCGTCACGGGCTGGCAGCACGTCGACGCAGTGCGCGAGCAACTGCCGGAGTTGGGCGAGGACGACGTCCTGGTCGAACCCTCTCGTCGTGAATCGATGCCGGCGATCGGCCTCGCCGCGGCGATCCTGGAGGCGCGTCACCCCGGCGCCATCATCGGGTCTTTCGCCGCCGACCAGGTGATCATCGACGAGGATGCGTTCCGGGCCTGCGTGACCGAAGCGGTCGCGGTGGCACGCACCGGCAAACTGGTCACCATCGGCATCGAGCCGACGCACGCCGCCACCCAGTTCGGCTACATCGAGACCGGCGAACCTCTCGACGTCGCTGGCGCGCCACGCGCCCACGGGGTCACGGCCTTCGTCGAGAAGCCGGATCCGTTGACCGCCGAGGAGTACTTCCGGTCCGGGCGCTTCCGTTGGAACGCCGGCATGTTCGTGGTGCAGGCCGCGACGTTGATGAGCATGCTGGAGCACTACCAGCCGCTGATGGCCAAGTATCTGCGGCAGATCGCGGAGAAACCGATCCGGATCAACGAGTTGTGGCCGCGCCTGACCAAGCTGGCCATCGACAACGCGATCGCCGAGCCCGCAGCCGTTGACGGTCAGGTTGCGGTGATTCCCGGCGACTTCTCCTGGGACGACGTGGGGGATTTCGCCTCTCTGGCGGGGTTGTTGGCCGACAACGCCGATGCGCCCGGGGTCAAGGTCCTCGGTCGCCGCGAGCTCGTCGTCATGCAGGACGCGACCGGTGTGGTCGCGCCACGATCGGGCCGCACGGTCGTCGCGATGGGCGTTGACGACATCGTGGTCGTCGACACTGACGACGCCGTCCTGGTGACCAGCCGGGCCCGGGCGCAGGACGTGAAGAAGATCGTCGAGCAGCTCGTCGAGACCGGCCGCGCCAATCTGACGTGAACCCCCGCCGCACCACCCTCGATCTCGGCTATCGCCACCTGCTGCGGCCTGCGCTGTTCCGGGTCGGCGGCGGCGATGCCGAGGTCGCCCACGAGCAGACACTGCACCGCCTGGCCACCCTGGGACCGCGGCGTCGCGCCGCTCTCGCCGCCGCGCTGAAGGTGCCGACCCAGTCGGTGACGGTGGCCGGGCTGAGCTTCCCGGGGCGGGTCGGACTCGCTGCCGGAGTGGACAAGAACGGCGTCGCAGCGCTCGCCTGGCCCGCACTCGGCTTCAGCCACGTCGAACTCGGCACCGTGACCGCACACCCACAACCGGGCAACGACAAACCACGGTTGTTCCGGCTTCGCGACAGCCAGGCCATCATCAATCGGATGGGCTTCAACAACCTGGGTGCCCAGGCGTTGGCTGATCGGTTGCGCGAAACGGGACCGGTCGGCGTACCGGTAGGGGTCAGCATCGGCAAGACCAAGGTGACGCCGGTGCAGGAGGCAGTCGGCGACTATCTGACCTCGGTGCGGGCGTTGGACGCGGTCGCGGACTACTTCGCGGTCAACGTGTCCAGCCCCAACACCCCGGGCCTGCGCTCGTTACAGGACAAAGAACCGTTAGCGGAGTTGCTGGCCGAGATCGTCACGGAGACAAAGCGGTTGGCGGCGGCCACGGGGGCCCGCCCGACCCCGGTCTTCGTGAAGATCGCCCCCGATCTGACCGACAGCGCGATCGACGACGTTCTGGAGGTGGCCGCGAACGCGGACGTCAGCGGAATCATCGCGACCAACACCACGATCGCCCGCGACGGCCTGGCCGATCCTGACCTGCCGCTGGCCAAAGAGACCGGTGGGCTGTCCGGCGCGCCACTGACCCGGCGCTCGCGGGCGGTGGTCGAGTACGTCGCGCGGCATGCCGCGACCCCGATCATCGGGGTGGGCGGGATCGGCAGCGCCGACGACGCATTGGCCATGGTGGACGCAGGCGCCGATCTGGTGCAGGTCTACACCGGTTACATCTACCGCGGGCCGGCTCTGGTGATGGAGCTCAACCAGGCGCTGGGCTGACTAGGCTGAAAGCATGGCTGAGACTGAATCCGGACTGCCCATCCAGGCGGTGTACGACGACCTACCGGCCGGCTTCGACGCCGCGTCACTGGGGGAGCCGGGTCAGTACCCCTTCACCCGCGGGGTCTACCCCACGATGTACACCGGCCGCCCGTGGACGATGCGGCAGTACGCCGGGTTCGGAACCGCCGCCGAATCCAACGCTCGCTACAAGGAACTCGTGGCCAATGGCACGGGTGGCCTCTCGGTGGCCTTCGACCTGCCGACCCAGATGGGCTACGACTCCGACGCGCCGTTGGCTCACGGCGAGGTCGGCAAGGTCGGTGTCGCGATCGACTCCCTTGACGACATGCAGGTGCTCTTCGACGGTCTGCCGCTGGACCAGGTCAGCACCTCGATGACCATCAACGCGCCGGCCTCGACGCTGCTGCTGCTCTACCAGTTGACCGCGCAGGCGCAGGGCATCGCCGCCGACAAGCTGACCGGAACGATCCAGAACGACGTACTCAAGGAGTACATCGCGCGCGGGACCTACATCTACCCGCCGGCCCAGTCGTTGCGGCTGATCAGCGACATCTTCGCCTACTGTCACAAGGAGATTCCGCGCTGGAACACGATCTCCATCAGCGGCTACCACATGGCCGAGGCTGGTGCGACACCCGTGCAGGAGGTCGCCTTCACCCTCGCCAACGCCATCGCCTACGTGCGAGCCGCGCAGACGGCGGGTCTGCACGTCGACGACTTCGCGCCGCGACTGTCCTTCTTCTTCGTCGCCCGCACGACGCTGCTCGAGGAAGTGGCCAAGTTCCGTGCGGCCCGGCGGATCTGGGCCCGCATCATGCGCGACGACTTCGGCGCCAAGAACCCCAAGTCGCAGATGCTGCGCTTCCACACCCAGACCGCGGGTGTGCAGCTGACCGCTCAGCAGCCTGAGGTCAACCTGGTGCGGGTGGCGCTGCAGGGGTTGGGCGCTGTGTTCGGGGGGACCCAGTCGTTGCACACCAACTCCTACGACGAGGCGATCGCGCTGCCGACGGCCAAGGCGGCTCGGCTCGCGCTGCGGACCCAGCAGGTCATCGCCTACGAGACCGATGTGACCAAGACGGTCGACCCGTTCGCCGGTTCGTACGTTGTCGAGGCCCTCACCGACGATCTCGAAGAAGCGGTGCTCGACCTGATGAAGCAGGTCGAAGACCGCGGGGGAGCGGTCCCGGCGATCGAGGAAGGCTTCCAGAAGTCCGAGATCGAGAAGACCGCGTATGACACTGCGTTGCAGATCGATTCGGGCGAGCGGGTCGTCGTCGGCCAGAACAAGTTCACGATCGACACCGAAGAGCCCTACGAGCCGCTGCGGGTCGACCCGGCGATCGAGGCAGAGCAGGGCAAGCGGCTCGAGCAGCTGCGGGAGTCCAGGGACAACGCCCTGGTGCAGCAGCACCTCGCCGCCCTGCAGAAGGCCGCGACCGGTGCGGACAACGTGCTGCTGCCGATGCGCGATGCGCTCGCCGCGCGGGCAACCGGTGGCGAAGTGGCGGACGCCTTGCGCGAGGTGTGGGGCGCCTACGTGCCCCGCGACAGCTTCTAGTGCGCCGCGTGTTGGCGTTCGTCGCGAACCACTACGTGCTGGTGGTCGTGTGCTTTCTCGCGGTGGTCCTGCTGATCGTGCTGGCAGCCGGTCGGGGAGCGGTCTGAGTGGCTGACTACGCTGGACCGCGCTGTGGATACCGCTCTGACTGATCTCATCAACGCCCGCGTGGACGCACTCGAACCCGAGTTGATCGCCCTGCGGCGTGATGTGCACGCCCATCCCGAGATCGGTTACCAGGAGCACCGCACCACCGAGGTGGTCCGCCAGCGGCTCGAAGCCAGCGACGTACGGACCCGGCGCCTGGACGGCACCGGACTGATCGCCGAACTCGGCGCCCCGCAGCCCCGGATCCGGATCGGCCTGCGGGCGGACCTGGACGCGTTGCCGGTGCAGGAGCAGACCGGCCTGCCCTTCGCGTCGGTCGAACCGGGCATGTGCCACGCGTGCGGACACGACGTGCACACCGCGGGTGTGCTCGGTGCGACTCTCGCCCTTGCCGCGGTCGAGCCGCAGCTGGTCGAGGCGGGCGTCGCGGTGCGGGTTATTTTCCAGCCCGCCGAGGAGGTGCTCCCCGGTGGCGCCGAGTCCGTCGTCGCGCAGGGCGAACTCGTCGACGTCGACCGTATCTTCGCGGTGCACTGCGACCCCAGCATCGACGTGGGCACCGTCGGTCTTGCGGCCGGTCCGATCACCGCCGCCTGCGACGACGTCACGGTGACGGTGAGTGGCCGTGGCGGGCACACCTCCCGCCCGCACCTGACCGGCGACCTCACCTACGCCCTGGCCAAAGTCATCACCGACGTACCCGCCGTCGTGTCCCGTCGCCTCGACCCGCGCGCCGGCGCGGCGTTGGTCTGGGGCGCGGTGCACGCGGGCAGCGCACCGAACGTCATTCCTTCTTCCGGTACGGCGCGTGGCACCTTGCGCATGCTCGACGCTCAAGCGTGGCTCAAGGCTGAAGGTCTGGTCGAGCAAATCGTGCACGAGGTCGTTGCGCCCTACCAGGTGCATGCCGAGGTGCATCACGAGCGCGGTGTGCCTCCGGTGGTCAATGACGAGACCTGCATCGAGGCGTTGCGCGCGAGCGCAGAAGCATTGGTCGGATCGGAGGCACCCGTCGGCACCCCGCAGTCGCTGGGCGGGGAGGATTTCTCCTGGATGCTGCAGAAGACTCCCGGCGCGCTGGCCAGGCTGGGTACCCGCACACCCGGCGGTTCGACGTACGAACTGCACCAGGGCAACCTGGTCGTCGACGAACGGGCTATCGCGATCGCCGCCAAGGTGCTGGCCGGCGCCGTCCTGCTGACCGGTGGCCTGAATTTCGATTTACCTACTGGCCCTCGATAATCTGGGCGACGTGACCGACCGCCGCCTGCCCGCGTGGACCGTGTCGGTTCCGCAAGTCGACCGCCGCACGATCGTCCGCACGGCCGCCTGGAGTGCCCCGGTGCTGCTGGTGGGTGCGACTGCCCTTCCGGCCGCCGCGTCACCGTTGTCCGACCCGAACATCGTCAACGTCACCGGCTTCGGAACGGTTGTCCGATGCAGTACCGTCCCGGCCGGGACGGTGACGTTCACGGCGTACATCGGTCCGAATCCTGCCCCGGTCGGCTCGGTCGTCACGATCACGTTGCCGGCTGGGTTGTCGTTCGTCAGTGGCGCAGCCCAGACCCAGACGGTGACCGTCGGTGCGAACGGTTTGGTGAGCGTCCCGGCGTTCAAGGTGACGGGCGCATCGGGCGCCTACTCGATCACCGCGACGTTCCAGGGTGTCTCCGACACGGGTGTCGGTGTGGTCACCGCGAACGCTGGCCCGGTCTACGAGCTGTACCGCAGCGTCGGTGGAACCAATGACCCCGCGACCATCACCTCCGCGGTCACCGGCGTGACCAACGGACAGGCGGGCGCTATCTCCGGTGACCAGGGATCGACCACGTCCGGACCGTCCAACGGGTCCAACGTCGCCATCCTGACCCAGACCGGAACCGTGTCCTATTGGGGACGCAGTCTCGGCGGGACCGCGGCGGCACCCCTGACCTTGCAGTTCGCAGGAGCGAACGTGACCGGTGTGAAGTCGGTCAGCACCTGGACCAGCGTGAACTCCAGCAATGACACCGCGGGAGGCGTCGCCTCTGACGGCACGTCGGTCTACCAGATGTTCAGCTCCGCTGTCGGCGGTCCGACGTCGGTGACGAAGGTCGCTGGTATCAGCGGCACCGTGCTGGATGTCCAGGGCACCGATGGGTACGGCTACGCGCTCACCACCAACGGGCTGTACTACTGGACCGACAACGTGGCCGGCACACCCACCGCAACGTTGATGCCCGGCTCCGCCGGCGCCACGTCGTTCAGCGCCTACAGCACCCGCGCCGGATCCGGCACCTCAGGTGCGCTCACCTACGGCGGTTCGTTGCTGATTGGCGGCACGGTCCGCAGCTGGTCGCAGGGATTCAGCCTCTCGACAGCCACGAACGCGCCGACCAGTGTGACCAGACTGATCGCCGAGCCCACGGTCACCTGGGCGTTGACCGGTAGCGGCGACCTCTACGGGATCGGGTCTGCGGTAGGCAACACCACCGCGTGGAAGAACTTCGCCAGCAACGTCAAGACCTTCGACAGCTGGGGCTACAACGGCTACACCGGCGGGGTCTGGGTCACCCAGGACGGCAAGGCCATCCAGTTCTTCAGCCATGGCAGTACGACGCTCAGCACGCTGGACTACACCCAGTACTTCGGCGGTAAGAACGTCGTGCAGGTCTTCGCGTCCGACGGCGGCTACCTGGCGCTGACCGCCGACAAGCAGGTCTACGCCTGGACGGGCAACAACGACAACAGCGGCCGGACGACCCCTGCCGCGACCGGGATCAACAACGCCACGGATCTCGAGGTGTGGGGTCTGCACTCCGGCAACTACTGGGGTGGCGGGTTCATCATCGCGGGAACGGACTGCGCATAGGGCTCGTGGGCGCATGAGCGAGAATGTGCCGAATTCTTGTACGCTGCTCCCACTTGTCGGGTAGTGCGAACGCGCACGAGTAATTCACCAGGGGAATCGTGACCGATCGTCGGATGCCTCAGTGGACCGTGCCGGTGCCCGAGGTTGACCGGCGCACCCTGGTCCGCGGCGCAGCGTGGAGCGCCCCGGTGCTCCTGGTGGGTGCAACCGCCCTGCCGGCGTCAGCTTCGCCGTTGTCCGACCCGCAAATCGTCGCCACGACCTGCTTTGGAACGGTGACCCGCTGCGCGACGGTGCCGGCCGGCACCGTGACCTTCACCGCCTATGTGGGTCCGAACGTCGCTCCGGCCGGCTCGAGCGTCACGATCACCTTGCCGGATGGTCTGTCCTTCATCAGCGGTTCCAGCCCGCAAACGGTCGCGGTCGGCGCGAACGGCGTGGTCAGTGTCCCCGCGTTCAAAGCCGCCGGCGCAGCAGGCGCGTACTCGATCCAGGCATCCTTCACCAACGCGGGCACGACGGTCACCGCGGCCTGCACCGGCACGGTCACTGCCGCACCCGGCGGCGTCGTCGGGATCACCCGGTCAGTGGGCGGCAGTACGGCGGTCCCGACCATCAGTACCACCCCCGTGCCCTCGATCACGACCGGAGCCACCGGTGCTACCTCCGGTGACAACAACGGCCGCAACACCGCCATCGTCACCTCCGATGGCAGCGTCAAGTACTGGGGCGAGAACCTGACGGGGACGACCACAGCGCCGAACACGTTGGGTGTCGTCACGGGCGCTACAGAGGTGAGCGTCTGGACCAGCACGAGCAGCACAGCTGCTGGTGGCGCCGTCCGGACGAGCGGCAATAGCGTGTACCAGTTCTACACCTCCGGCGGGACCGCACCCACCGTTCTGGCGGTCAACGGGATCACTGGAACCGTGCTCGATGTCCAGGCCACCCAGGGATACGGGTACGCGCTGACGACGAACGGGCTGTATTACTGGACGACCGCGACCGGTACGACGGCCCCGACCGCGAGCCTGATGGCTGGAACCGCGGGCAACACGATCACCCGGTTCAGTGCGTTCGGCGCGGGCGGCGCGCTGGTCAAGGCTGGTCAGGTCTGCACCTGGACCGCGCCCGCCGCGACCGGCACACCGCTGACGTGCGGCACCGGTAACCCCTCCGCAGTGACGCAGATCCAAGCTTTCGCTGGCAACAGCACCCAGGGCGCTATTTTGCTGGCGCTCACCGCCACGGGTGACTTGTACGCGCGCGGCCCGGCGGTCAACTCCACCGCCTGGGTCCTCTACGCCTCCAATGTGGCGACCTTCGACGGCTGGGGTGTCGGCGGCTCGGGCACCAGCTACACCGGTGGCGTCTATGTGACCACCAGTGGTGCGACGTACCAGTTCATGTCGATCAACGGCAACAAACAGGGTGGTCCCTCGTTGCTCACCACGCTGGCTGGCAAGTCCATCACGCAGGTGTTCGCCTCAGACGGCACCTACCTGGCGCTGGCCTCGAACGGCACCGTCTATGCCTGGGGCGGCAACCTCGACACCGGCCGTGGTGATCCGACCCTGCAGTCCGCGGTGACCAACGCGGCGGATCTGGAGGTCTGGGGATACCACGTGGGCGGCGGCAACTTCTACGGCGGCGGCTACGTGATCACCGGTCAGCCCTGCTGATTTCTGCGCCTCCGCGGTAACGGTTCGGTTCCAGTGCTGTGCTGAACGTCTCGATCGGCTGTGTCCGGGCTGAACTGCCCGTTAGGGTAAGTCCGATCATGTTGCTGCCCTGACGGAGGAGATCTTGTGCAGACCCTGAAGAAAATCGCGACAACTTCCGCTGTCGCTGCCCTCGCGATCGGCATGGCCGCGTGTGGCTCCAACTCCACCAGTGGCTCGTCGCCGTCGGGCACCGCCACCGGCACGGGGACCGGCACCGCCGGTGCCAGCAGCCTGAAGGTGGGGATGGCCTACGACGTGGGTGGTCGTGGTGACCACTCCTTCAACGACTCCGCCGCGGCGGGTCTTGACGAGGCCGAGAAGAAATTCGGTATCACCCCGACCGAAGTGACCGCCAACTCCACCGACAACGACGCCACGCGGGTGCAGCGCCTGCAGCAGCTGGCGCAGAACGGTAACAAGGCCATCGTCGCGGTCGGCTTCAGCTACGCCGCCGCGGTCGGCAAGGTCGCCAAGCAGTTCCCGAACGTCGACTTCGCGATCATCGACGACGCCTCGGACGCTTCCAAGGGCGACAACATCGACCAGATCACCTTCACCGAGCAGGAAGGCTCCTTCCTCGCCGGTGTCGCGGCCGCCAGCACCTCCAAGTCCGGTCACATCGGCTTCGTCGGTGGTGTCCAGAACGCGCTGATCCAGAAGTTCCAGGCCGGCTACCAGGCGGGCGCCAAGTACGTGAACCCGAACGTCAAGATCGACGTCACCTACCTGACCCAGCCGCCGGACTTCAGCGGATTCGCCGACCCGGCCAAGGGCAAGACGGCCGCCACCGGCATGTTCCAGAACGGCGCCGACGTGGTGTACGCCGCAGCCGGTAAGTCCGGTGACGGTGTGTTCCAGGCCGCCAAGGCCGCCGGTGCGGGTCACTGGGCGATCGGTGTGGACTCCGACCAGGCACTGACCGCCGACGCGTCGGTGCGCGATGTCATCCTGACGTCCATGGTCAAGGGCGTGAACGTCGGTGTGTTCAACTTCCTGACCCGGGTGCACGACGGCACGTTCAAGGGTGGCAACACGGTCTACGGCCTCAAGGACAAGGGTGTCTACCTGTCCACGACCGGTGGTCACATTGATGGCCTGAAGGACAAGTTGGCCGAGGTCGAAGCCAAGATCACCTCTGGTGAGATCAAGGTGCCCAGCACTGTCTGATCAACGCTGAGGGGACCCGGTCGCGCGATAGTGTGCGACCGGGTCCCATGTTGTGCGACCCCCGAGGAGACCCCCATGAGTTCCGCAGAAGCCCCACCCGCGGTCGAGTTGCGTGGCATCACCAAGCGATTCCCCGGTGTCGTCGCCAACAAGGACATCGACATCACCGTCAAGGCCGGCACGATCCACGCCATCGTCGGGGAGAACGGCGCCGGTAAGTCGACGCTGATGAAGATCCTGTACGGCGTGCAGAAGCCGGACGAGGGCACCATCGCCGTCAACGGTGAGCAGGTGGAGTTCGCCAGCCCCGCCGACGCGATCGCGCACGGCATCGGCATGGTGTTCCAGCACTTCAAGCTGGCTGACAACTTCACCGTCACCGAGAACGTCGTCCTCGGCGCGGAGAAACTGCACGGCATCGGCACTGGTGCGCGTGACGAGATCCAACGGATCTCCACGGCGTACGGGCTGCACGTCAATCCGGACGTGATGGTCGACCGGCTCGGCGTCGGTGCGCGTCAGCGGGTCGAGATCCTCAAGGTGCTCTACCGCGGCGCCAAGATCATCATCCTGGACGAGCCGACCGCGGTCCTGGTGCCACAGGAAGTCGACGAACTCTTCGCCAACCTCGGCCAGCTCAAGGCCCAGGGCTTCACCATCATCTTCATCTCCCACAAACTCGACGAGGTCCGCCAGGTCGCCGACACGATCACGGTCATCCGGCGCGGCACCACCGTGGCAACGGTCGACCCGACGTCGGTCACCTCACGCGAACTCGCGGAGTTGATGGTCGGTTCGGCCCTGCCGACCCCGCAGACGGAGGAGTCGACCGTCACCGACGAGGTGGTGCTGTCCGTCGCCGGTCTGAATCTTCCCTCGGCAGAGGGCGGTTCGCCGCTGCTGACCGATGTCGACCTGGTCATCCACGCCGGTGAGGTGCTCGGCATCGCCGGCGTCGAGGGCAACGGCCAGGCAGAGTTGGTCGAGACGATCATGGGCATCCATGTGCCGTCCTCCGGCAGCGTGACGCTGCTGGGCAAGGACCTGGCCGGCTGGTCCACGCGGGCGATCCGTGAGGCCGGGGTGGGTTACATCCCCGAGGACCGGCACCGGCACGGCCTGCTGCTGGAAAGCCCGCTGTGGGAGAACCGCATCCTCGGTCACCAGACCGAGGCTCCGATGGCCAAGGGCTGGCTGATCGATGCGGGTGCCGCCCGTGCCGACACCGAGCGCATCGTGACCGAGTACGACGTGCGCACCCCCTCGATCGACGTCACCGCCGAGTCGCTGTCCGGCGGTAACCAGCAGAAGCTCATCATCGGCCGGGAGATGGCGCATTCGCCCAAGGTGTTGATCGCCGCCCATCCGACCCGTGGCGTCGATGTCGGCGCGCAGGCCGCGATCTGGGACCACATCAAACAAGCTCGCCGCGAGGGTCTGGCGGTGCTGCTGATCTCGGCCGACCTCGATGAGTTGATGGGCCTGTCCGACACGATCCGGGTGATCCTGCGCGGCCGGCTATCCGGCACGTTCGACCCCGCTACGGTCACCCCCCAGGATCTGGGTGCGGCCATGACCGGTGCTGATTCCAGCAAGGGAGCTGCCTGATGAACCGTTGGCGCCGTCTGGGCCTGAACCTCGCCGCACCGCTGCTGGCGATCATCGTCGCCGTGATCGTCACCTCGATCATCCTGGTGTTGTCCGGTGACCCGGTCGGCCCGGTCTGGAAGGTGTTCCTGTCCAGTCCCGTCGAAGGAGCCTGGGCGCGGATGCTCAACGACACGGCGGCCTTCTACCTCTCGGGTATCGCGGTGGCCATCGGCTTCCGGATGAATCTGTTCAACATCGGTGTCGACGGGCAGTACCGCGTGGCGGCGTTCGCGGCCGCGGTGCTGGCCGGTCAGGCCTGGCTGCCCGGCTGGCTCAACGTCATCGCGGCGATCCTGCTGGCGATGCTGGTCGGCGCCCTGTGGGCCGGCATCGCCGCGGTGCTCAAAACCGCCCGCGGCGTCTCGGAAGTCATCTCCACGATCATGCTGAACGCCATCGCCACCGGTCTGGTGGCGTGGCTGCTGACCAAGGTGCAGGCCGACAACGCGGGCAGCAACTCCACCGGGACCAAACCGATCCCGGAGAGTTCGCACGTGCCGGCGCTGCCCTTCCTGCAGACCAACATCAGCAACATCTACGGTCTGTCCCTGCTCGCCGTACTCATCGGACTCGCCTACTGGTTCGTGGTCTCGCGCACTCGCTTCGGCTTCGACCTGCGCGCCGCCGGACAGTCTGACGACGCGGCCCGGGCCAGCGGTATCGACGTCAAGCGCACGGCGATCATCGCGATGTTGCTGTCGGGTGCGGTCGCCGGATTGGTCGGTCTGCCAGCGCTGTTCGGCAACGACTACCAGTACGGCACCACCAGCCAGGCAGGTCTGGGCTTCACCGGAATCGCGGTGGCCCTGATCGGGCGCAACCACCCCGTCGGGGTCGCGTTCGGTGCGTTCCTCTGGGCGTATCTGGCCAACCAGGCCGACAGCCTGCAGATCAACGCCGGGGTCAGCGTGGCCCTGGTCAACATCATCCAAGGAATCATGGTGCTGGCGGTCGTCATCGCCTACGAGTTGGTGCGCCGACTCGGGGTGCGGATGGAGCAACGACAAGTCGCGGCTGACCTGGCCGCACCGAGCGAACCGGTGGGGGCCCAGGCATGAGCATCGACACCGCGCCCGCGCCCACCTCACCGCCGGTCTCGAGCCAGGCCCGCGCCCTGTGGTCCAACCGGTGGGTCTCGATCCCACTGGTCATCCTCGGCGGAGTCTTCATCATGTCCGTTCTGCGGGTGGTCACCGGCGCCAACGACATGAACTCCTCGGGTGCCATCGGCGCGGCTCTGGGCCTCGCCGTACCCATCGCCATGGCCGGTCTGGGCGGTCTGTGGTCGGAGCGCGCCGGCATCGTCAACATCGGCCTCGAAGGCATGATGATCATGGGCACCTGGAGCGCGGCGTACTTCGCGTTGAACTGGGGTGCCTGGGCCGGTGTGCTCGGCGCCATCATCGGTGGCGCGATCGGTGGTGCCCTGCACGCTTTGGCCACCGTCGTCTTCACCGTCGACCAGATCGTCTCCGGTGTCGCGATCAACATCATCGGTCTCGGCGTGACCAAGTATCTGGCCGACCGCGTCTTCGGCCGGATGGAAGGTGGTGGCCCGACGCAGTCCCCGGGACTGCCCGACCTACCGACCGTGACGCTGCCCGGGTCGAACTTCCTGGCGACGGTCGAGAAGCACCACTGGTTCTTCATCTCCGACCTGGCCGGCATGATCGGCGGATTGATCACCAACCTGTCGGTGCTCACCATCATCGCCATCGTGCTGGTCGTCGCGTCGGTCTTCCTGCTGTGGCGCACGCGGTTCGGTCTTCGACTGCGCTCCTGCGGTGAAAACCCCTGGGCGGCAGAGACCCTGGGCGTCAAGGTGAATCTCTACAAGTTCATCGCGGTGCTCATCTCCGGTGGTCTGGCCGGACTCGGTGGCGGCTTCCTGGCCATGGTCGCTTCCAGCAACTACATCGAAGGACAGACCGGCGGCCGCGGATACATCGGTCTGGCCGCGATGATCTTCGGTAACTGGAACCCGCTCGGAATGGCCGCCGGCGCCTTGCTGTTCGGCTACACCGATGCCATCCAGTTGCGTGGTGGTGGCACCACGGTGCACGCGCTGTTGTTGCTGCTGGCCGTCATCGTCCTGCTGGTCGGTGTGTGGCAGATCGTGCGCCGGCACCGGTACTGGCGCGGGGTGATCGCTGTGGTCATCGGTGCGGCGTTGCTCGCGATCTACTTCACCACGGACACCATCCCGACCCAGTTGACCTCGACCACGCCGTACGTCACCACCTTGTTGGTGATGGCGCTGGCCTCGCAACGATTGCGAATGCCCAAGGCCGACGGGCAGATCTACCACAAGGGAGAAGCCGGATGACCGCGGTCGACTGGGACGCGCTCACCGCCAGAGCCGTCGAAGCGATGCGGACCGCCTACGCGCCGTACTCCCAATTCCCTGTCGGGGTGGCTGGTCTGGTCGACGACGGCCGGATCGTGAGCGGCTGCAACGTGGAGAACGCGTCGTACGGCGTGGGGCTGTGTGCCGAGTGCGGCATGGTCTCCTCGTTGATCGCCACCGGCGGCGGACGCTTGGTGGCCGTGTCCTGCGTGGACGCTCGCGGGGTGTCGTTGATGCCGTGCGGCCGGTGCCGCCAACTGTTGTGGGAGCACGGCGGCGCATCCTGCTTGCTGCTCACGCCCGAAGGTGTGCTGCCGATGTCCGATGTGTTGCCGCAGGCCTTCGGTGGCGAGGACCTGGCGGCCGTGCGCGGGGAATCAACTCATGGCTGAGGGATTCGACGCGGTTGACGTCATCCGCACCAAACGCGACGGCGGGACGCTGTCGGACGGGCAGATCGACTGGGTGATCGACGCCTACACCCGTGGTGTGGTGGCCGACGAGCAGATGTCGGCGCTGGCCATGGCGATCCTGTTGCGGGGGATGACCCGTGCCGAGATCGCGCGGTGGACCGCCGCGATGATCGCGACCGGTGAGCGGATGTCCTTCGCGCAGTTGGGCAAACCGACCGCCGACAAACACTCCACGGGTGGCGTGGGTGACAAGATCACGCTGCCCCTGGCGCCGCTGGTGGCAGCCTTCGGAGTGGCCGTTCCGCAGTTGTCCGGCCGCGGCCTGGGGCACACCGGGGGCACGCTGGACAAGCTGGAATCCATTGCGGGCTGGCGTGCTTCGCTGTCCAACGAGGAGATGATGGCCCAACTGGCCGACGTGGGCGCGGTCATCTGTGCCGCAGGCTCCGGCCTCGCACCGGCCGACAAGAAGCTCTACGCACTGCGGGACGTCACCGGCACGGTCGAGTCGATCCCGCTGATTGCTTCGTCGATCATGAGCAAGAAGATCGCCGAGGGCACGGGTGCGCTGGTGCTGGACGTCAAGGTCGGGTCCGGTGCCTTCATGAAGACCCAGACCGACGCGGCCGAGCTGGCGCAGACGATGGTCGCCCTCGGTACGGACGCCGGCGTGAAAACCGTTGCGCTCCTGACCGACATGTCGACTCCCTTGGGTCTGACCGCCGGCAACGCACTGGAGGTCGCCGAGTCGGTGGAGGTGCTGGCCGGGGGAGGACCGGCCGACGTGGTCGAGCTGACCGTTGCGTTGGCCCGGGAGATGTTGCAGGCGGCCGGTGTCGATGAGGATCCGGCGCCTGCCCTGGTTGACGGTCGGGCGATGGACGTCTGGCGCAGGATGATTGCGGCACAGGGCGGCTCGCCGGACGCGCCGTTGCCGGTCGCTCGGGAGTCGCACGTCGTCACCGCGCCGAGTTCGGGCACGCTGACCCGCCTGGATGCGCTGGCGGTCGGTGTGGCCGCCTGGCGACTGGGTGCCGGCCGGGCACGCAAGGAGGACGTGGTCCAAGCCGGAGCCGGTGTCGTGATCCACGCCAAGCCGGGCGACCCGGTGACGTCGGGCCAACCGCTCCTGACCTTGTACACGGACGAACCCGACCGATTCGCAAGGGCATTGGAAGCGTTGGACGGATCCTTCGACATCTCCGCAGACTCTGCTTTCACACCACCACCCCTGATCCTGGAGCGTTATGCCTGAGTTGTACCCCTCGCCCGTCCGCATCCCGGCGCCAGGCGGCAAGGTCATCGAAGAACACATCGGTGCGGCCAGCAACGCCGAGAGCCGCGTCTCCGTGGCGCACATGACCGCCCCCGCCGGCTGGAGCGAACCGTTCCAGACCCCGGAGTTCGACGAATTCACGATCGTCCTGTCGGGCACAGTGCTGATCGACCACGACGGCGGACAACTGGCCGTCGGGGCGGGACAGTCGGTGAAAACTGCGGCAGGAGAGCGCATCCGATACTCCTGCGGTCCGGACGGTGCGTCGTACATCGCCGTCTGCCTGCCGGCCTTCACTCCGGAAACGGTGAACCGTGACGCTTGACACCGCCCCACTGCCGAAAGTCCTGCTGCACGACCATCTCGACGGCGGTGTCCGGCCGGCTACTGTGCTGGAACTGGCGCGGGAGACCGGCTACACCGAACTGCCCGCCGACGATCCGGTAGCACTGGGCGAATGGTTCCGTGCCGCAGCCGATTCCGGGTCGCTGGTGCGCTATCTGGAGACGTTTGCGCACACCGTCGGCGTCATGCAGACCGCCGACGCCCTGCATCGGGTGGCCTACGAATGTGTCCGTGACCTGTCCGATGATGGCGTCGTCTACGCCGAGGTCCGGTATGCCCCCGAGCAACACCTCGAGCAGGGACTGAGCCTGGAAGAGGTCGTCGAAGCGGTCAACGCCGGCTTCCGCGACGGTGAACGGGACGCTGCAGTGGCGGGCCGGCCGATCGTCGTACGCGCGCTGCTGACGGCGATGCGGCACGCGGCCAAGAGCCGGGAGATCGCCGAACTGGCCGTGCGCTACCGCGATGACGGCGTCGGTGGTTTCGACATCGCGGGCGCGGAGGCGGGCTACCCACCCACGCGGCACCTGGATGCGTTCGAATACCTGCGCCGCGAGAACGCACACTTCACGATCCACGCCGGGGAGGCGTTCGGGCTGCCCAGCATCTGGGAGGCGATCCAGTGGTGCGGGGCCGAGCGGCTCGGTCACGGGGTGCGGATCGTGGATGACATCCAGCAGGATGTCGATGGTCGACCACACCTGGGCCGGTTGGCGGCGTTCGTGCGCGACCGGCGGATCCCGTTGGAGATGTGCCCGTCCTCCAACGTGCAGACCGGCGCGGCCGAATCCATTGCAGCGCACCCGATTACCTTCCTGAAGGACCTCACGTTCCGGGTGACGTTGAACACCGACAACCGGTTGATGAGCAACACCTCCATGAGCAAGGAGATGCAACTGCTCGTCGACGAGGCGGGCTGGAGCAAGACCGACCTGCTGTGGGTGACGTTGAACGCGATGAAGTCGGCCTTCCTGCCCTTCGATCAGCGTCTGCGGTTGATCGAGGACGTCATCAAACCTGGGTACCGCTGAGCCGAGAACGTACGGCGTCCTCCCGGGCCAACCGCTGCTCATCACGACGGCGCCGCTCGGCCAGGATCGCTGCCAGCACCGCCTCGTCCGGTGCACCGGCCGGTGGCGGCGGTGCGACGTAGGGCTGCACCTGGGCGATCAGATTGGCGGCGGTCGAGGCGCGCGCTGCGGGCAGCAAGGTGTGGGCGCGCAGCAGGAACTGGCGGATCGCCAATGCCAGCCCATCGGGCAGCGGCCGGATGTCGGTACCGCTGGCCCACGGTTGTAGTGCGACCGGCTCCAACGGCGGTGGGGTGAGCTTGATCGACGTTTCTTCGCGCACGACGTACGTCCCAGCAGCCATGTCTCCCAGGCGCTTTCCGCGGGTCGACAGCGCGGCGGAGATCAGTGCGGGCAGCCCCCAGAAGGAGAAGATCTCGATCAGTGCCACCAGCCCGCGCACGAGCGAATGCCGGAAGGTGATCGGGCCGCCGTCGTCGCGGACCACCCGAAGTTTGAACAACAGTTTGCCGAGCGAACGTCCGTGCGTGGCGACCTCGATCCCGACTGGGATGAAGAGCACGACCGAGGCGTACATCAGCAGCAGCACCGTCGCGGCGTTGGCGTCCAGGCCGCCGACGATCCGGCCGAGACCGAACAGCAACGCCAAGAGGATCGCGAAGTAGATCACTTGATCAAGCAGGCGGGCCACAACCCGACCGGGGAGCCCGGCCGGCGGGATGTCCAACCGGACTGCGTCGCCGCTGACCAGCGATCCCGCGTCCGCGCCGCGTAGCCCCTGCTCCATGACCGGAACGCTACCGTTACGCGCATGGATCTGGACGCCTACGTTGCGGCGCACCACGCCGAGTGGACGCGTCTGGGCGAACTGGTCAAGCGCCGGCGGCTGTCGGGCGCGGAGGCCGATGAGTTGCTCGATCTCTACCAGCGGGTCGGCAGCCACCTGTCTGTCATCCGCACCAGCGCTCCCGACCCTTCCGTCGTGCAGTACCTGTCAACGTTGCTCACCCGGGCCCGGACCCGCGCGCTGGGGGCACGAACGTCCAGTTGGTCGGACTTCGCGCGGTTCTTCGTGGTCAGCCTGCCGCTGGTTCTCTATCGCCTGCGCTGGTGGTGGCTGGGCATCATGGCGCTCAGCTTCGCGGCAGCCGCGGTCATCGCGATCTGGATCATCCGCGACCCGGCCGTCAGCGCTCAGATCGCGACGCCGGAGGAGATCAAGCAACTGGTCGATCACGACTTCGCCGACTATTACAGCCAGTACGCCGCCCGCGACTTCGCCTTCCGGGTCTGGACCAACAACGTGTGGGTGGCTGCAGCGTGCATCGGCGGCGGCATCCTGGGCTTCCCAGTGATTCTCATGCTGTGGCAGAACACGGTGAACCTCGGTGTCATGGCCGGATTGATGATCGCCAACGGTAAGGCCAACGTCTTCTTCGGGCTGATCCTGCCGCACGGCTTGCTCGAACTCACCGCTGTCTTCGTCGCTGCTGGTGCCGGGCTGCGGATTTTCTGGTCGTGGGTTGCGCCCGGTGGGCAATCGCGCTCGGCTTCGCTGGGTCAGACCGCCCGCAGCATGATGGTCGTTGTCCTCGGCCTGGTGATCGTGCTCGGCGTGTCCGGAGTGATCGAAGCGTTCGTCACCCCCAGTGGTCTGCCGACCTGGGCGCGTGTCGGGATCGGGCTGATCGCCGAGGTCGCCTTCCTGGCCTACGTCTTCACGCTCGGTCGGCGCGCTGATCATGCTGGAGAAAGCGCCGACCTCACCGCCGAGGACCTCAGTGCGGAGGCACCCGTCGCGGGCTAGGTAAGGTAATCCTTATGCCGCGAACCCGTCGGGAATGGAAGACCTATCCGATCAACGTGCGCGAGTTGCGCGTTCTGGAAGTCAGCGACGTCACACCCCGCATGCGCCGCATCGTGATCGGTGGTGACCAACTGGGTGCGTTCACGACACAGGAGGGCATTGCGGTACCCGCGTTGCGCAACGAGGGATTCGATGACCACCTCAAGGTCATCGTGCCCGACGCCGGCCAGCCGCACGCCGTACCCCCGCGTCAGGTCGAAGGACACCTGGACTGGTCGATGGCGTCGGCAGCCAAGGATTACACGCCCCGCGAATGGGATCCGGACACCGGTCGTCTGACTCTGGACTTCGTGAAACACGATGGCGGCCTGGCCTCGGCGTGGTCGCTGAACGCGAAGGTCGGGGACCTGGTGCACGTCGCCGGCCCGAAGAACTCCGCGCTGCTGCCAACCGGGATCGATTGGTTGCTGGTGGGTGGCGACGAAACGGCTCTGCCGGCGATCGGCCGGCTGCTGCACGAGTGGCCGGCCGGTGTCGGTGGCCAGGTCTTCGTGGAGGTCGCCGACGCGGCCGAGGAGCAGGATCTGCCGGTGCCGGACGGGGTGACGCTCACGTGGCTGCACCGTCGGGGCGTCGCCGCGGGCCACAGCACCGCGCTGGCAGATGCCGTCACTGCGATGCCGTGGCGGGAGGGATCGGTCTACTGCTGGTTCGCCGGAGAAGCGATCAGCCTCAAGCCGATCCGCCGGTACCTCAAGGAGCGTGGCGTGCCGGCCGACTGCCTGGAAGTCAGTGGCTACTGGCGTCGGACTGAGGAGAGCCCCGAGACGGCTCGGCTGGTGCGGTTGTTGTCGCTGACGCCGCAGATCGCACTGCGGGTTGCGATCCGCGAGGGCCTGATCGGGCGCCTGGAGAAGGCGCCGGCCGACCCGGCCACCCTCGCTGCGGACCTGGGCCTGAACGAGACGGCCGTGCGAGCGCTCGCGCGGGCCCTGGTCGCCGAGGAGGTCCTCGCCGCCGACGGGGCGGACCCTGCTGTCAACGCCGGGGGAGTGCTGTCGCTGGGTCCCGTGGGTCAGGTGCTGACCGAGGAGTACGCCGAGGTGGCCGACCCGCGGGCGCAGTACCTCGATCTGTCAGTGGCATCCGTGACTGCCGCGCTGCATGGTCAGCACGGCCCCCGTCCCGAGGTGCCCCAGGACCTGCTCACCCAGGACGCGGCGTGGGCGGCGCCGTCGCTGGTGCAGCATCACGACTGGGACTATCCGGCGGCCACCGTCCTCGGATCCGCCGCCCAGGCGGTCGCGGCGCAGCTGCACAGCGACGTCCCCGCGCTGCCGGTCAGCACCAGTGGTCGCCCGACGCCCGGCGCGGTCGTCGTGGCGTGCTGGTGGCTCGAGCAGTTCACCGACGAGCAGGCGCTGTCAGCGCTCGCCGAGTTGGCGGAACAGTGCCACTCGGTCGGCGCCGCCGCGATCGTCGCCGAGCGGTTGCGAGACACCGATGAGCAGGTGCACGACCATGACGCCGAACTCGACCTGCAGTTGCTGGCGGCCTACGGTTCCGGGCTGCGCTCGGCTGAGGAGGTCGAATCCCTCATCACCCGTGCTGGATTCACGATCCGCACGCGGCAGGACCTGGGCTGGGACATGCGCTCCTGGGAACTCACCACAGGCCAGCCCGTTTGAGCTGTAGGTAGTGATCGACCAACGCCACCGGCAGGACGCCGGGTGGCTCATCCAGCACGGTGGCGCCGGCTCGCTGCAGGGACTCGGCCGTCGCCCGGCGCAACTGCCGGGTGCGCTCGGCGGCCGCCGCGTCGTACACCGCCTTGGCGTCGCCACGTTCGTCGGCCATCGCCGCCACCGCCGGGTCGCTCACCGACGCAACGATCACCCGGTGGTGCGCGGTCAGCACCGGGAGGACAGGTAGCAGGCTCTCGCGCACGACCGCCGGTTCGAGCGCAGTCAGCAGTACGACGAGTGCCCGGGTGCGCGACAACTGCTGGACCGCACCCGCCAGACGGCTCCAATTCGCCTCGACCAGAGCGGGTTCGATCCCGGCCATCGTCGTCACGGTCTCGTGCATCAGCGCGGCGCGGTCGGTGACGCCGGTGATCCGGGCCCGGACCTGCTGGTCGCCCATGGCGATCGAGATGCGGTCGCCGGCCCGAGACGCCAACGCGGTCAGTAGGAGCGCGGCGTCCATGCTGTGGTCCAGGCGAGGGGTGTCGAGCACGCGCGACGCGCTGGTGCGCGAGGTGTCCACCAGGACTACGACGCGTCGATCGCGTTCGGGCCGCCACGTGCGGACGACCGGGTGTTGGCGACGGGCTGTGGCCCGCCAGTCGATGCTGCGCACGTCGTCACCGTCGACGTAGTCGCGCAGCGAGTCGAACTCGGTACCCTGGCCGCGGATCTGCACCGCGGAGTTGCCGTCGATCTCGCGCAGTTGGCGAAGTTTGCTGGGCAGTACCCGGCGGCTCGGAAAGGCTGGCAGGCAGCGCACGGTCAGACCGGTCGGCACGGATCGTTGCCGGGCGGCCAGCCCCAGTGGACCGCGAATCCGACTGGCGCAGTGGTCTGCTCGACGATCACCACGGCGCGTCGGCGTCAGGGTCACGGTGAATCGGTCACCCTCGCCGGGCGGCAGGTCGAAGGTGTGCCGCTCACCGGTGGCGCCCGCGGAGGGCTGCCATGCCTCGCGCAACAACCCACGGGCCCGCCGGCCGGAGACGTTACGCACGGTCACGACGTACGTGCCGGATTCGCCCAACCGGATCTGGGGCGGATCGGTCCGGGAGACATCGACCCGCGCCCGGGCGAGCAGCAGGTCGAGCAGGACCAGCAGCGCGACCGCGAGCAGCCACCAACCCACCGTGGCGAAGGACGGCCACAGCAGGACAGCGACCACGCCCAGCAGGACGAGGCCGACCGTGCGCCCGGTGATCGCCATCGGGTCAGCGGGGGACGGCGACCGAGTTGATCGCCGAGGCGAGGATCGCCGACACACCCACGCCCTCGAGCTCCGACTCCGGACGCAATGAAAGCCGGTGCGCCAGAGTCGAATACGACATCGTCTTCACATCGTCAGGGGTCACGAAGTCGCGGCCCTGCAACCATGCCCAGCAACGTGACGTCAGCAGCAGCGCCGTGGCACCACGTGGGCTCACGCCGAGCGACAGGGACGGTGAGGTGCGCGTCGCACGGGCGATGTCCACGATGTAAGCGGCGATCTCCGGGGCGACGTGCACGGTGCGGACGGCCACGGAGCCCGCCGCAAGGTCTTCGGCGGTGGCCACGGGTTGGATGGCGCTCAGGTCGCGCGGGTCGAAACCCTCGGCGTGCCGCATCAGTACCGTGACCTCCTGATCGCGCGGCGGCAGATCGACCACAACTTTCATCAGGAATCGGTCCAGTTGCGCCTCGGGCAACGGGTAGGTGCCCTCGTACTCGACCGGGTTCTGCGTCGCGCACACCAGGAACGGATCCGGCAACGCGTGCGGCTCACCATCGACCGTCACCTGCCGCTCCTCCATGGCCTCCAGCAACGCCGACTGGGTCTTGGGTGGCGTGCGGTTGATCTCGTCGGCCAGCAGTAGATTGGTGAAGACCGGACCGGGCCGGAAGGCGAATTGTGAACGGCCGGCGTCGAATACCAGGGATCCGGTGATGTCGCCGGGCATCAGGTCGGGGGTGAACTGCACGCGTTTGGTGTCCAGATCGATCGCCGCGGCGATGGATCGCACCAGCAGGGTCTTGGCCACGCCCGGGACACCCTCGAGCAGCACGTGCCCCTTGGCGAGCAGCGCGATGATCAGGCTGGTGACGACGGACTCCTGCCCGACGACGGCCTGCCCGACCTGTGCGCGGACGGCCAACAGTGCCTCTCGTGCCCGGTCTTGGTTCATTGCGGTCGGACCTGCCTTTCCAGGGTGGTGAGTTCGTTTGCGAGTTGGACCAGTTCGGTCTCGTCGGTGACCGGCCCGTCGAGCAACAGGGTCGCGATGTCCTGCTCCGACCGACCGGTCTGGGACGCCGCCGCACGGACGACGTCCGGGGTGCCGAGATAGGACGACACGCGGGTACGGGTGGCTTCCCGCAACGCACTCGCGGCGCGGTCGGTGTCCTTGGCCTTGCGGTAGAGCCGCCCGCGTGCGTTCGTCGTCTCCTGTGCAGGTACGACGACCGGTAACGGCTCGCGGACCAGGCGCCCCAGCCGACGGCCGCGCCAGAGCATGAGGGCGACGGTCGCTGCGGCGAGCACGGCGATCATCGGACGCCACCAGTCCGGCCACGGCAGTCCACCGTGTCCGGTGGCGCTTCCAGCGTCTCCGCTGAACCACACCAGGTGCTTGGAGCCGCCGAGCGCGCGAAGACCGATGGCAGCGTTATCCGCCTTGAGCACGCTGTCGTTGGCGATCGCCCCGGTGGCACCCAGCAGTAGCACGTTGCCGTCCAGTTGCACTGCGGCGTAGCCCTGCTCACGACCCAGGCACGCGTGACCGGTCGTGTCCTCGTAGGTGACGTCGGTGTCGCGGGCCGCAGATTGAAGCCCTTGGAGCCAGTCGATGGTGCAGCCGCTGCCTCTGCCGGTGGGGATGGGCTGGTCGCCGGGTGCCAGCAACACGATCCGGTACGCCGAGGCGAACCTGTCCTCGATGTCTTGTAGCTGGTCAGGGTCGAGCAGGTCCGGGTCGCTGATCAGGATCGTGTCCTGGGCAGAGGAGGGTGTCTCCATCAGTTCGGTCATGCTGCGGACCGGGGTGACGTCGACACCGGTCTGACTGAGCACCCGCGCGATCGCCTGCCCGCCAGCGGGATAGGGATTGTCGGGGTCGAAGAGGGTGGCGTTGCTGGTCTGCCGGCTGGCGAGGAAGACCGAGACAACGAGCAGCAGGAGCACCACGACGCCCCAGAACGCCCAGGGGTGCCGCTTCATGCGACCACCACAGGACGCGCAGCCCGAAGACGCTCATCCAGCCCCCGGATCCGGTTGACGTCAGCCTCGGAAGCCGGCACCTCGCCGTACCGGAAGAGGTCGAATCCGCTTGCGGCCCTCTCGATCTCGCCTGACTCGGCCGGGAAACAGCCGGCCAGGGGTCTGCCCAGTTCGTGCGCGGTCAGGCCGGGATCCGCGGGCACCAGCGCACGTTCCTGGCCACTGCGGGCCAGGGCCCGGAAGTAGTCAAGGTAGGCCCGGGTGTAGTCGCCCCGGGCGGCGGCCTCGGCGGCGCTCGTGCGTAGCTGCGCGGCGGTCGCGGTGGCGTCGGTGAACACCAGATCCTCGGCCACGCTCGGGGCAGCGCGGCGGGCGCGGAACCGGGTCAGCGAGTATCCGACGGCGATCACCAGCAGCACCAGCAGGATGGTCATCACGATGCCGGGCGCGGAATTGGCATGGCGCAGAATGGGATCCAGGACGTGGTTGATGAACCAATCCTTCGCCTCTTGCAGCCAGTTGCGCTGCGGGGCGTACTCCGGATTCGCCAACTCCTGCCGGAGCAGGTCGCGCGCGTGATCGGGATCAATCACGAAGCGGCTGCCATGAGGGTGACATCGAGCGCTTCCTTGCGGATCCGCTGGTCGATGTAGAGCAACCCGGTCACGTTGGCGGAGAACGGTGCGAGGACGCCGCCGATGATCGCCGACCAGATGGTCGTCACGGTTAGGGTGACCGCGCCGCCGAGGCCGAACGCGAGGAACGCGACAGGGGTGGTGGCCAGCCCGCTGACGAATCCGACCACGATCCGGGTCAGCACCTCGATGCCGAGAATCCGCCAGAACTGGCCGCGCGACAACGCCCACGACCGCTTGAGAGCGGCGATGGGACCCGCGCGCTCCAAGACGACGGCGGGAGCAGCGAGTGACCAGCGGGTCCAGACGAAGACCACGCCGGCCCCGATCGCGAGGGTCAGAGGAATGGCGATGGCGATGACCACCCCGGCATCGAGGGTGTTGGCCAGCAGGACGATGAGCCCGACCAGGAGGCCACCGACGACCGCGGTGGTGACCGCGAAGATGAGGGCGAGTCCGATCAGGGGCAGGATGCGCGAACGGATGCCCTGCCAGGCGGCGCCGATGCTGCACCGCCGGCCCAACACTGCTTCGGCGAGGACGAAGACCAGCATCCCGGCAAGCACGATCCCCGCAAGGCCGTCCAGTACGTAGCCGCCCGCCTGGGCGATGAGACCGCGGGCGTCGGTTTCCACCCCTCCGTAGAGGCTGGCCCTCGACAGCAGGGCAACCGCGAGCACCGAGGGGATCGCGGCGATCAGCGTCACCACCAGCGACAGGCCGATGGTTGCGGTCGGATTGCCCCGAATGGTCGCGACGGCGCCCTCCCAGATGTCGCCGAGTTTCAACGGCCGCAACGGGATCACGCCAGGTTTAGGGCTCAGCGGAATCGGTTGGTAGGGCATCATCGGCGCCTGCTGCCCCCATTGCGGCGTGCCGTAACCACCCTGCGGTGGCGTCCCCTCTGGCGGCGTCCAGCCCTGGCTCATAGCCGCAGCCTAGCTAGGCTGGCGACCATGCTGGCTGACCTGATCGACCACACCTTGCTCAAACCCGAAGCGACGGCCGCCGATGTGCAGGCGCTGATCGACGAGGCCGAGGAATTGGGCACCTACTCGGTGTGCGTCTCGCCGAGCATGCTGCCCCTGACGCTGCCCGACGATCTGAAGCTTGCCGTGGTGGCCGGCTTCCCCAGCGGTAAGCACCATTCCTCCATCAAGGCGGCCGAGGCGGCGCTCGCGGTGGCACAGGGCGCCGACGAAGTCGACATGGTGATCGACGTGGGTGCGGCCGTCGCGGGGGAGTACGAAGCGGTCGGTGCCGATATCGCGGCAGTCCGGGCCGCCGTACCCGATGCTGTTCTCAAGGTGATCATCGAGTCCGCGGCGCTGTCCGATGAGGCGATCGTGGCCGTCTGCGAGGCCGCAGTCGCCGAAGGAGCCGACTTCGTGAAGACCTCGACCGGGTTCCACCCGGCGGGAGGCGCGTCAGTGCACGCGGTCGAACTGATGGCCAAGACCGTCGCCGGCCGCGCGGGCGTCAAGGCTTCCGGTGGGATCCGTGACCGGGCGACCGCGGACGCCATGGTCGCCGCGGGAGCGACCCGGTTGGGCGTCTCCGGCAGCCGCGCGGTGCTCGCCGGCGAGACCTCCACCGGCTACTGACGCTCATGAACGTACGCCGAGTGGTGCGGCAGGGATCCTCCCTCGCCATTGGCTGGGGACTGATCGGGGTCTGCGTTCTGCTCGGCGTGATCTTCACCTTCGGGCACGGTGGTATCGATCCGCATTCGGCCTGTTTCCTGCTGGCGGCCGCGTTGGCCCTCTGGGCGGTCTTCGTGCGCCCATGCCTGATCCTGGCGACCGGCGGGGTCGGACTGCACAACATCGTGCGCGACGTGGATCTGTCCTGGCCGGTTATCGATCTGATCGAAAGCCGTTGGAATCTCAAGATTTTCGCGGCGGACGGCCGGGGCTGGGGGTCCTGGGCGATCACCACGCAGCGGCCAACCGCACGCGGCGCGGTCCGCACCGGCGGTGGGAGCGGCCTCGGCCTCGGCCGGGTCTCGCCGGAGGACTTGAAAGACCCAACGGCTTCGGCGTCGAGCGTGGCGCGGACCATCCAGGAGGCCAAGGCGGACTACGAGCGTGCCGTGCGGCAAGGTCAGTTGGCGCGGCAGGAGGAGCAGGTCCGGATCCGTCCGGCCTGGCCCTCGATCGCCGCCCTGGCGGCAGCTGTGGCGCTGATCGTGATCGGGATCCTCACCTGAGCAGGTCGCGGACCGCGCGGTTCACGGTCGCGAGCTGCTGGCTGGCCGTGTCGCGCTCGCCCGCGATCGCTTCGAGATAAACCTTCAGCTTCGGCTCGGTCCCGCTGGGTCGGATGATGATCCGGGTCCGGTCGGCCAGGTGGATCCGCACGCCCTCCGTCGGAGGCAGCTCTCCGCCCTGGGACAGGTCCTCGAACCCGGCCACGGCGATGCCCGCGACTTCGGTGGGCGGCTGGGCCAGCAGCGAGGCGGGCAGGCCGGCGCCGCGGATCGAGAAGCTGTCGGTGACGTGCGCGCCGTACCGCACATCCAACTCCCGCAACACATCGATCAGCGTGCGGCCCTGCGCCTTCAGGGTGGCCGCGAGTTCGGCGACCAGCAGGGCGGCGCTGACCCCGTCCTTGTCTTTGACCCGCTCGGGGTCGACGCAGTAGCCGAGGGCCTCCTCGTAGCCGTAGACCAGGCCGGGCACCCGACTGATCCACTTGAACCCGGTAAGGGTCTCCTGATGACGTACGCCGTGCGCCTGGGCCATGGCCGCGAGCAACCGGGAGGAGACGATCGAGTTGGCGAAAACGCCTTTGTCGGGAACCCCGCGGGCGAGTAGGTGGTAACCAAGCAGCGCCCCGACCTCATCGCCGCGCAGCATCCGCCAACCGCCCACGTCAGGTACGGCGACCGCGCACCTGTCCGCGTCTGGATCGTTGGCGATGACTAGGTCCGCGTCCTCGTGGCGAGCGGTCTCCAACGCCAGGTCGATGGCGCCGGCCTCTTCGGGGTTGGGGAAGGCGACGGTGGGGAAGTCTGGGTCGGGTTGCTGCTGCGCTGCGACCGGGATGGGCGTGGGGAACCCGGCTGCTTCGAAGGCGTCGAGCACGATCTGCGAGCCCACGCCGTGCAGGGCGGTGTGCACCACCTTCAGATCCCGCGCAGAGTCAGCGGCGACGACCCGGACGACGTCCTCCAGATACGCCTCCACGATGTCGTCGCCGAGCGTCTGCCACCCGTCGTCCGCGACGGGTACGTCGGCTGCGCGGGGTGCGATGAGTGCCTTGATCTCCTCGTCGGCCGGCGGCACGATCTGGCTGCCATCACCGAGGTAGACCTTGTACCCGTTGTCCTGCGGCGGGTTGTGGCTCGCGGTGACCATCACACCGGCATCCGCACCGAGGACGCGGATCGCGTAGGCCAGGACCGGTGTCGGCAGCGGCCGGGGCAGCAACATCGCGTGACCACCGGCGGCAACGGTCACTGCGGCGGTGTCCCGGGCGAAGACATCCGAGTTGTGCCGAGCGTCGTACCCGATGACCAGAGCCGGCTCGTCGCCGAGGTAACGGACAAGGCCAGCTGCCACTCGGCGTACGACGACGCGGTTCATCCGGTTGGGACCGGCACCGAGGGCACCACGTAGGCCCGCCGTCCCGAAGTCGAGTAGCCCGCTGAATCGGTCGGCGAGTTCGGCCTCGTCGTCCAGGAGCGCGGTGAGTTCGGCGCGGGTGGCGGGGTCGGGGTCGTCGGCGATCCAGGCCTCGGCCTGGTCCCGCAGGCTCACGGGAGTTTCCTGATCACGTTCGCCAACAGGTCGCCACATCTGGCGGCAGCGGCCTGTCCGGCCTCGATCACCTCTTGATGGGACAGCGGCTGATCACTGACCCCGGCGGCGAGGTTGGTCACCAGGGAGATGCCCAGGACCTTCATCCCGGCCTGCCGGGCTGCGATCGCCTCCAGCGTGGTGGACATCCCGACCAGATCGGCACCCATGATCCCGGCCATTTTCACCTCGGCAGGGGTTTCGTAGTGCGGACCGCGGAACTGCGCGTAGACGCCCTCGGGCAGCTGCGGGTCGACGGTGTGGGCGATGTCACGCAGTTCTTGTGCGTAGAGATCGGTGAGGTCGACGAAGTTGGCACCCTCGATCGGCGAGGCCGCCGTCAGGTTGATGTGGTCGCGGATCAGGACCGGTGTCCCCGGGCCCCAGTCCTTGTTGAGCCCACCGCAGCCGTTGGTGAGGACGATCGTCCTGCAGCCGGCAGCGGCCGCGGTGCGGACCGGGTGGACTACCGCACGCACGCCGCGGTCCTCGTAGAAGTGCGTCCGGGTGCCGAAAACCAAGGCGCGACGGTCGGTTTCGCCGATCTGGACCGAGCGCACGGTGCCGATGTGACCGGCAACGGCGGCCGGTTTGAAGCCGGGTAGGTCGGTGTTGTCGATCGTTGCAAGCGTGGGCCCGATCAGATCGGCCGTCTTGCCCCAGCCGGATCCCAGCACCAGCGCCACGTCGTGCGCGGCGATTCCGGTGCGGTCGGCGATGACGTCGGCGGCCGCTTGGGCCAGTTCGAAGGGTTCCTGGGTGTCAGCCACCCCGTCAGGTTAGTAGGGCAGCCGTGGAAGGATGAGGGCCGTGACGACTCGAAAGCGCTCCGTGGTCGTGATCGGTGGTGGCCCGGGTGGCTACGAGGCGGCGCTGGTCGGCGCCCAACTCGGCGCCATGGTCACCGTGATCGAAAAAGAAGGTATGGGTGGCGCCGCCGTCCTCACCGACTGTGTGCCGAGCAAGGCCCTGATTGCGACGTCGGACTTCATGTCCCGGTTCGAGGCGGCCGGCCGGCTGGGCGTCGGCTTCGACACCACCGAGTTGGACCAGCACGCGCACGCCGAGGTGCAGCAGATCAACCAGCGCATCGTGCGGCTGGCCAAGGCGCAGAGCCTGGACATCCGGGCGCAGTGCGAGAGCGCCGGCGTCCAGGTCTTCGACGGTGTCGGCCAGATCGTCGACCGCGGCCGGGTGTACGCCGAGGGCACGAACGGTGTGTCGCGCGAGTTCGGCGCGGACACGATCTTGGTCGCCGTGGGTACGACGCCCCGCCAGCTGCCGACCGCCGTACCTGATGGTGAGCGGATCCTCACGTGGCAGCAGATCTATGACCTGCCCGAACTGCCCAAGCACCTGATCGTCGTGGGCTCCGGTGTCACCGGTGCGGAGTTGGCGCACGCGTATCTGGGGCTCGGTTGCGAGGTCACGCTGGTGTCATCCCGTGACCGCGTGCTACCGGGGCAGGACGCGGACGCGGCGACGGTCATCGAGAACGTCTTCCGCCGGCGCGGGATGAACGTGTTGAACAAGTCGCGCGCGGTCGGCGCGCAGCGGGTTGGCGACTCCGTCGTGGTGACGTTGGACGACGGCCGGACGGTCGAGGGTTCGCACGCGTTGCTCGCGGTCGGCGCCATCCCGCAGACCGAGGGCATTGGACTGCAAGCTGCCGGTGTCGAGACGACGGCTTCCGGACACATCGTGGTGGACCGCGTGTCGCGCACCAGCGTGCCGGGGATCTACGCAGCGGGGGACTGCACCGGGGTCTACCCGTTGGCGTCGGTGGCGGCGATGCAGGGCCGGATCGCGATGTTCCACGCGCTGGGTGACGCCGTCGCGCCGCTGAATCTGCGTGGTGTGTGCGCGAACATCTTCACCGACCCGGAGATCGCGACCGTGGGTTACTCGATGGCGGATATCGACGAGGGCAAGGTCGAGGCCCGCACGGTGACGCTGCCGTTGTCGACCAACCCGCGGGCCAAGATGCGCAACATCACCGATGGTTTCGTGAAGCTGTTCGCCCGCCCCGGTTCGAACACGGTGGTCGGGGGCGTGGTCGTTGCACCCCAGGCGTCGGAGTTGATCTTCCCGATCGGCATCGCGGTGCAGAACCGGCTGACGGTCGACCAGTTGGCGTCGACGTTCTCGGTGTACCCGTCGATGACCGGCTCGATTTCCGAGGCTGCTCGGCGACTGCACACGCTGGAGTCCTAGCGGTCCGCGGGCGTAAGCCTGATGTTGTCAGACCCCTCTTCTAGGGTTCTTACATGGACGAGAACGAGGTGCTGGACGAGGCCGAACAGGCCGCGCTTGCCCTCGTGCGCGAGTGTCGGTCGCGGATCAATTCGACTGCAGGACAAGGTGATTCAGCTCGGATCGGCGACGTCCTCATCCAGGAGCTCGAGTACCTCAAGCACGCGATCAGCGCCCGGCAGATCGAGCTGACCGCCCACTTGGTGACGGAGGCGCAGGAGCGGCTGCAGCCAGAAGCGAAGGTGCCCGCAGGATGGGCGACACGGGTTACCGCCGTGGCCGTCGGGTTCGCTCGCCGCAAGCATCCGGCGGCCGCGGCGCGGCTAGTCCGCCAAGCCCAGGTCCTCGCCCAAGAGATGCCGTCGGTCCTCGATGCGATGCGTGCGGGCGAGTTGGGCGAGGAGCAGGCGGCCATCCTGGTCCGCGAGACCGACGGCCTCGATCCCGGCGCCCGCGCACAGGTCGCGGAGGAGATCTCCGATCGATGGCACCGACTCGGCGATCGTGGACTGCGCGAAGCGACCCGCTGCGTGGTCAACCGTCTTGATCCCAATCTCGCTCAGGTCCGCGCAATCGCTGCCGCGCAGGATCGTCACGTCAGCTGGCGTTCGGCGCCGGACTCGATGCTGCGTCTGACTGCGCTGCTGCCGGTGCGGGAGGGGCTTGCCTGCGTCCAGGCCCTGCAAGCCGACCCCGCCGTGGCGAAGGCGCGTGCCGCAGATCGCAACCGGGCGATGGCCGATGCCCTCGTTTCGCGCGTCACCGGTCGAGCCGCAGGCGAAGGTGCGCCGGTCGACGTGCGAGTCAACCTGATGATCCCGATCGAGGCGCTCGTCAAGGATGCGCCGGGCTTCCTGGAGGGATACGGCACGATCCCTGGCCACCTGGCCCGCGACTTGATCAGCGCCTGCCCCGACAAGGACGGCCCCGACGTGCGCCGGATCTTCACCGCACCCGGGCACGACGAACTCATCGGGATGGAATCGACCGCCCGCACCTACCGCGGGTTGTTGCGCGAGTTCATCAAGCTTCGCGATCAACGCTGTCGGACGCCGTTCTGCGAGTCACCGGTCAAGCACATCGACCACATCGCACCGGCTGCCGCGGGCGGCAGGACGACTGCCTCGAACGCCGGGGCCGATTGCGAGCGATGCAACTACACCAAGGAAATCCCCGGTTACTTCGTCACCGGCAACGCGCAGACCGTGACGTATCGGGTCGGGCGGTTGACCATGACCAGTACGCCGCCGCGGCCACCCAGCGCGCGACCTCGCGAGGCTGTGTCGAGGCTCGAGCGGCGTTTTGTAGAGGTCATCTGGCACGGCTTCACGGCGCCTAAGCGCGAGTAGCGGGTGCCGACACAGCGTCGGCCGTCGCTTCGTCCGATGCTGAGGTCACTGGAAGCTCCAACCAGGTCAGGATCGAGGAGCATCATCAGATGATGCCTTTTGTGTTCGTCGACCGTCGACTCAGTTTTGATCATGGGTCGGCGTTGACATAGCGCGTCAGCCGCGGGGCTTCAGCCGAGTGCCGGGCATGGTCGGGGCTGGGATCGGGGGCAGATGGTCGCCTTCGGCTCGCCCGAATCGTCCTGGTGCGCTGTCCTGCGTGTCGGTGATCAGCGCGCCGTCACGGGTGATCTGGTGTTGCCACTCCTCCCGGAACGACGCGATCTCGTCGTGATCGCGTCCGACGAAGTTCGACCACATGACCAGCGACTCGCCCAGTGGTTCGCCGCCCAGCAGGATCACCCGGGCCGGCTCAGCACCAGCAACCAGGGACATCCGTGCTGCGCCGGGTGGGAAGTAGCGCAACTCGGCCGGAGCCACCGGTTCGCCGGCGGCGGTGACGTGCCCGGAATCGACCAGGACGCCGTACTCGAAGTCGGGCTCCAGGTCGAGCTCGACCCGGGCGCCAGGAGCGAAATCGAGTTGGGCGCCGAGCAGGGCGGTGTACGTCGGGACCGGGCTGGACTGCCCGGCGGCGGATCCCAGGAAAACCCGGAGGCGGACGCCATCGGACTCGCTGACCGGAGGCACGAAATGGTGCAAGGTCGGCTCGCTGAAGCGATCCGGGTCGGGGAGGGCGACCCACAACTGCACACCGTGCAACGTGGCCGGACCGGCGGGATCGGAGATCTCCGAATGACTGATCCCGCGGCCGGCGTTCATCAAGTTGAGTTCGCCGGGCAGCACCGCCTGCACATTGCCAGCGGAGTCACGATGCTGGATCCGGCCCTCGAAAAGCCAACTGACCGTGGCCAATCCGGTGTGCGGGTGAGGTGCGACCTGCATTCCGCCGGTCTGTGAAATGTCGTCCGGGCCGTAATGATCAGCGAAACACCATGCCCCGATCAGGCTCCGGGCGCGCTGGGGGATGGTGCGACGTACCGTCATGGCCCGCAACCCGCCGAGGGGGACATCGCGCGCGGTGAGCAACTCGCTGCGGCCCGCGCAGGGCGCGGCGTGGATGGGTACCTCGAGCGGGTGCGGGTCAGGGTTGGTCATACGCCACCTTAGGCAGTGGCGAATCCGTACCGCCATCCGTCGCGGTAGTAGGGCACGAGGGCCTCGTGGCTGGCGAGGCGGACCTTGCGGTTCGCCACGAAGAAGTGGGTCAGCACCGTTGCGTAGATGCCGATGGACACGAGGGCCGCGACGCCACCGATGATGGCGAACGCCGTGACAGCGAAGGTAATGTCAGCCATGCGAAAGACACTACAGATGTAGAAAGATCGTGCTCAAGTCGAATCGTCGTGACGTCGCTCACCCGTCTGGTCCGGCAGCAAACCCTCGCGTTCCCACCGGTCGTAACGCGCCTGCCGGATCCGCGGTCGCACCCACCGGACATACGCCACGGCGAGTGCGATGACCACCAGCAGCGGCAGCAGATTGCCCCATCTCATACCGCCACCGTATGCCGGGACTACGCTGAGCGCGTGTCGAAGTCCCTTGAGCGCCGTCGCGCCGCACGTGGTCGCCGCAGCCGTCCGGAGGGGACTGCGGCCCGCCAGCTGCACCTCTTGGAGTCCGCGGCAGCGGTCGTGGCTGAGCAGGGTTTGCGAGGACTCACCCACCGGGCGGTCGACCGCGAGGCAGGACTGCCCGAAGGTACCTGCTCGGTGTACTACCGCACCCGATTGGCGCTGCTGACCGCGCTCACCGAGCACGTGGGAGCCCACTTCACCAGCGATGTAGCAGCCATGGGTGAGGGCTTCTCCGATGAGCAGATCCTGAACCGGGTTTTCGTGGTGAACGCGTGCACCAAACTGCTGCACGGGTGGACCCAGGACGCGACGCTGGTCATCGCGATGGGTGAATTGAGCTTCGAGTCACTGCGCAAGCCGACGCTCGCACCCGCCGCCAACCACTGGCGCGAGATGATGGCCTTCATCGTCGAGACGATCATCGAGCGGATGGGTATCTCGGCTCCGCAGATGCGCGCGAAGGCGTTGGTGTCCTCGCTCGAGGGCATCGTGGTGAGCTCGATGAAGCTGCAGCCGGCTGCCCGCGAAGGCTACCTGCGGCACACCATCGGGATCCTCGTGCTGGGCATCCTGAACCTGGACGCTGCCGACGTGGCGGCGCTCGACGCGGAGCAGCTGCAGCTCAGTCGCTGATCGTCGCCAGCACCGTGCCCGAGGTGACTGTCTCGCCGACACTCGCCGACAGCCCGCTGATCGTGCCGTCCTTGTGCGCGGTGATCGGCTGCTCCATCTTCATCGCCTCCAACACCACGACGGTGTCACCGGCCGCGACCTGATCGCCGTCGGCGACCAGGACCTTGACGATGGTGCCCTGCATCGGCGCGGTCAGCGCGTCGCCGGAGACCTTGGTCCCGCCGCCACCGGCGCGCTTCTTGCGCTTGGCGGGACCAGCGGGTGCCGCCGCGGCACCGGAGAAACCGGCGGGCAGACTCACTTCCAGTCGCTTGCCGCCCACCTCGACCACCAGGCTCTGCCGCTCCTGCGGTTCGTCAGCGTCGTCGAGCGCGCCTGAGTAGGCAGGGATCTGGTTGTCGAATTCCGTTTCGATCCAGCGGGTGTGGATGGTGAACGGCGTGTCATCGTCGGTCGCGAACGCCGGGTCTCGCACGACCACGCGGTGGAACGGCAGCACCGTGGGCATGCCCTCGATGACCAATTCGTCCAAGGCCCGACGGGAGCGCTCCAGCGCCTGCTGCCGGGTTGCCCCGGTCACGATCAGCTTGGCCAGCATCGAGTCGAACGCGCCGCCGATGATGTCGCCGCTGACGACCCCGGAGTCGACGCGCACGCCGGGTCCGGACGGTGCGTCGAAGAGCGTGACCGTGCCGGGTGCAGGCAGGAATCCGCGACCCGCGTCCTCACCGTTGATGCGGAATTCGATGGAGTGCGCGTGCGGGACCGGGTCGGGGTAGTCCACGGTGCCGCCAGCGGCGATGCGGAACTGCTCGCGGACCAGGTCGATCCCGGTGACCTCCTCGGACACCGGGTGCTCGACCTGCAGGCGGGTGTTGACCTCCAGGAAGGAGATGACGCCGTCCTGCCCGACCAAGAACTCACAGGTCCCGGCTCCGACGTAATTCGCTTCGCGCAGAATGGCTTTCGAGGCACGCACCAGTTCGTCGTGTTGCGCATCCGTCAGGTACGGCGCGGGAGCCTCCTCAACCAACTTCTGGTTGCGTCGCTGCAGCGAGCAGTCCCGCGTCGACACGACCACCACGTTGCCGGCCGCATCGGCGAGGCACTGCGTCTCCACGTGCCGCGGCTTGTCCAGGAACCGCTCGACGAAGCATTCGCCGCGGCCGAATGCCGTGACCGCTTCGCGCACCGCCGAGTCGTAGAGCTCGGGGATCTCCTCCAGCGTGCGGGCCACCTTCAGGCCGCGCCCGCCACCGCCGTACGCCGCTTTGATCGCCACCGGCAAACCGTGCTCGCGCGCGAAGGCGACCACCTCGTCCGCGTCGGCGACCGGGTCGTTGGTGCCGGGCACCAGGGGAGCGCCGGCCTTCGTCGCGATGTGCCGCGCCTTGACCTTGTCGCCGAGCGAGTCGATCGCCGCCGGCGGGGGCCCGATCCACGTCAACCCGGCGTCCAGGACCGCCTGCGCGAAGTCGGCGTTCTCCGACAGGAAGCCATAGCCGGGGTGCACCGCATCGGCGCCGGACTGCGCCGCGACCTCGAGCAACTTGTCCTGCTTCAGGTAGGACTCACCGGGCGTGGCACCGCCCAGTGCGTAGGCCTCGTCCGCGACGCGCACGTGCAGTGCGTCCCGGTCCGGATCGGCGTAGACCGCCACGGAAGCGATGCCTGCGTCCTTGCAGGCTCGGGCGACCCGGACGGCGATCTCGCCCCGGTTAGCGATGAGGACTTTGGACACGGAGGGCATGGCTCTGACTCTAGTGAGTCACAGGACCTGTTCGACGAAGTGTCGGAGACCTGCCGCCGTGCGCACCTCGTGCATGGGAACGATCTGCCCGTACGCCGAGGCGACCGAGTCGCCGGTATCCCACCTCGTGCGCGCCTCGGGGTTGAGCCAGTACACCCGGCGTACCTTGCGTCGGATCGCCTCCAGCGTGTCCAGATCCGGCCGGGCGTGGTTGCTGCGTGCGTCGCCGAGGATGAGCAGCGTCGAGCGAGCGGTCAGCCCGTCGGCCGCCAGAAGGTCGCGTAGCGACTGTTCGTAGTTGCTGGACCGCCCGCGCCGCGTCAGCTCAGGTCGTTCCAGCGCCCAGTAGGTCAGGGAGCCGTTCAACAGGTCGCCGGTGATCAACTCGGTGATGTCGGCGGCGCTACTGACGAACCCCAGGACCCGCAGCCGCCGGAAGTGGCTGTGCAGCGCCTTGAGCAGCAGCAGCGTGAACATCGAGAAGCCGCCGACCGAGCCGGACAGGTCCGCCAGTACCACCAGGTCGGGCCGGTGCTTGCTGCGTTTGCGATAGACCGGGTCCATCGGCACGCCACCGGTCGACATCGACGAACGCATGGTTCGGCGTACGTCGATCGGGCCTCGCGCGGTCTCCTTGGCTTTCAGTCGGGCCGCGAGTTTCTTTGCCAGCGGGACCAGTTCGGCTTTCAGTGCTGCCAGGTCGCCTGGTCCCAGCCCGAGAAGGTCACGCTCGAGTATGGTCTTGTCCACGGCGTACCGGCTGATCTGTTCGACGCCTCGGATCTCGGCGTTGCGGCGCCGTGCCTCGGCCTCGATCAACCCGCGGAAGTGGCGGACCTGGGCGCGCAGTTCGTCCCGTTCGTACGCCTGGGCGATGCCGCCGTCGCCTTTGCTCGCCCCGGCGATCGCCCGCTCGGGCCGCAGCTGTTGCAGCGTCTGCTGGGCCGACCAACCCGAGCCGACCTGGCCGTGCTGGGTGACCGCGTCCATCGCCAGTTGCTCAAGTGAATCACCCTGCGCCAGAGCGGTCCTCAGGTCCGCCAGCAGGTCACGGTCCTCGACGGGCCGGACGCCGACCGCGATCGGGAAGTACACATCGAAGAGCGGATCGAAGATGGCCCGCTCGTCCGGTGACCCGGTCAGCGCACTGGCCAGGCCGGCCCGTAGGCGCTCGCGCTCGGCGAACCCGAGAGCCCGCGCCGCCAGGGCCGCGTCGATGCCCTCGCTGGTGCCGACGGGTATTCCGTGGTCGCGCAGCGCGTGGCTGAATTCGACCAGCCGGTCGGCTATTTCAGCCATGCCGCGCGCACGGTGTCGATGTCGGTCTGGTGTTTGAGCACCACCCCGAGGGTTCGTTCGACCAGAGCCGGATCGAGATCATCGGCGCCGAGGGCCAGCAGGGTGCGCGCCCAGTCGACGGTCTCCGAGATCGAGGGCGCTTTACGCAGGTCGAGGTCGCGCAGCGCAGCAACAGTGCGCACCACCGAGGCGGTGAGCGCCTCGGGCAGGCCGGGTGCGTGCAACTGCACGATCTCGCGCTCGCGGTCCTGGGTCGGGTAGTCCAGATGCAGGTAGAGGCATCGGCGCCGCAGCGCCTCGGACAACTCCCGCTGGGCGTTGGAGGTCAGGATGACCAACGGGGTGTGCTTGGCCTTGATCGTGCCCAACTCCGGGATGGTCACCTGGAACTCGGACAGCAATTCCAGCAGCAGACCCTCCATCTCCTCGTCGGCCTTGTCCAACTCATCGATCAGCAGTACGGCGCGTGAGGGGTTGCGGACCGCCTTCAGCAACGGGCGGGGCAGCAGGAACTCCTCGGTGAACACGCTGGAGTCGTCGCCGGCCGCAGTGATCCGCAGCAGTTGCGCGGCGTGGTTCCACTCGTACAGCGCCCGGGCCTCGTCGACACCCTCGTAACACTGCAGACGAATGAGCGAGGACCCCGTGGCGGTTGCGAGCGCCGCCGCGAGAGCGGTCTTCCCGACGCCCGCGGGCCCTTCCAGCAGCAGCGGCCGCTGCAAGTGGTCGGCGAGGAAGACGGTCGTGGCAATGGCGTCGTCCGGTAGGTATCCGGCGCGCTCGAGGGCCGCGCTGACATCATCGGGGTCGCAGAACCACGGCTCACTCACGCTAGTGAGGGTAACGTTCGGGCATGTCGCTGACCCGGCGCGTGGACGCCTTCCAGCAGCGGCACGCCGTCCTCGGATTCCCGATCGGTGTGATCTACAAGTTCTTCGACGACTACGGCACCTATCTGTCGGCGCTGGTGACCTACTACGCGTTTGTCTCGATCTTCCCGTTGCTGTTGCTGGCCAGTACGATCCTGTCGATCGTGCTGCAGGGCCACCCGCATCTGCAGCAGGAGCTGATCGACTCGGCGCTGAGCGAGTTCCCGGTCATCGGTGACCAGTTGAAGACTCCGCAGAGCCTGGGCGGCAGTTGGACGGCCATTCTCGTCGGCGTCATCGTGGCTCTCTACGGTGCGCTCGGAGCGGCCCAGGCAATCCAGTACGTCTCCAACCAGGTGTGGCAGGTGCCGCGCAACAACCGACCCAATCCCTTTGTCGCACGAGGGAAGTCGATTCTGATCATCCTGATGATGGGCATCGGCGTCTTCGGCGTGAGCCTGGCCAATGTGATCATCAGCCGCTGGACGTTCCTCGGTGACCACAGCGCGCTCATCGCCGACACCGTCGCGTTCCCGTTGATCGTCGCGTCGATGATGTTCATCTTCCAACTCAGCGCGTCGTCCAAGGTGCGGCCGTGGCATGTCCTGCCGGGGGCGATCGTCGCCACGATTCTGTTGCGCGTGCTGCAGGGGTTCGGGTCGTCGTACGTGTCCGGGGTCGTGGCCAAGGCATCGAGTGTCGACGGGGTGTTCGCGATCGTCCTGGGTCTGTTGGCCTTCGTCTACTTGGTGGCGATGAGTCTGATCCTGGCCATGGAGATCAACGTGGTGTGGCGCAAGCGGCTCTACCCCCGGTCCCTGCTCACCCCGTTCAGTGACAACGTCGAGCTGACTCGGGCCGACCAGGCGATGTACGCCGGTCGGGCCCGGGCCCAGCGCTACAAGGGGTTCGAGGAGATCACCGTGGAGTTTGAGCGGGAGCCGGATCAGAAATGACCGATGACTGCCCGAAGGCGACACCCTTGTTCTCCTTGCCCACAGCGGTCAGCACGATGACCGCGATCAGCACCGGCACGATCGTTGCGGCCAGCGCGAACGGGTAGCCGTGCGAACTGGCCAGCGCCTCCTGGATCGGCAGGTTGAACGCGGCCAGGCAGTTGCCGAGCTGATAGGTGACGCCGGGGTAGAACCCGCGGATCTCATCGGGTGACAACTCGGTCAGGTGTGCGGGGATGACACCCCAGGCGCCCTGCACCATCACCTGCATCAGGAACGAGCCGAGGGTCAACATGCCTGCGGTCGTGGAGAAGGCGAAGATCGGCACGATGGGCAGGGCGAGGACCGCGCAACCGATGATGATCGCCTTGCGGCCGTACTTCTCCGAGAGCGCGCCGGCGATCAGGCCACCGATGATCGCGCCGATGTTGTAGATCACGGCGATCCAGGTCGCGGTGCTCTTGGCCAGGCCGGCGCCGTGGTCGTCGGTGGCCTTCAGGAACGTCGGGTAGACGTCCTGGGTGCCGTGGCTCATCCAGTTGAAGGCGGTCATCAGCAGCACCAGGAAGACGAACCGCTTCCAGATCACCGGGTTGGCGAAGATGTCCCGGGTGCGCGTCCGGGTGGCCTTCACGCGTTCGCGGGTCTGCTCCCAGACCTCGGACTCCTTGACCCGGGCCCTGATCAACAAGGAGATCGCCGCCGGGATGATCGACAAGGCGAACATCCAGCGCCAGTTCAGCCCCAGCCAGGTGTTCAGCAGCAGGAAGGCGAGCGCGGCGAACAGGTAGCCCATCGAGTACCCGCTCTGCAGGAAGCCGGAGAAGAAGCCGCGCCGCTCGGCGGGGATCTTCTCCATGGCCAGCGCGGCGCCAAGACCCCACTCGCCACCCATGCCGATGCCGTAGAGCATCCGCAGGATGATCAGGACGGTGAAGTTGGGCGCGAACGCGCACAGGAAGCCGACCGTGCTGTAGAAGGCCACGTTGGTCATCAGCGGGATCCGCCGGCCCTTGCGGTCGGCCCACAGCCCGAAGACGAACGCACCGACCGGCCGCATGATCAGCGTCATGGTCGTGATGAGCGCCATCTTGGTCAGCGGGACGTCGAAGTCCTTGGCGATGTCGGCGTAGATGAGCACGACCAGGAAGTAGTCGAACGCATCCATCGCCCAGCCGAGGTAGGCGGCGGCGAAGGAGTTGCGTTGATCCGATGTCAGCGGAGTGGGCATTCCTCCACGCTAGCGATCATTAGCCAAGCAATGTGATCCACGGAATACCCAATTGCGCGGTCAGGTCGCGCAGCGCCGGCAGGCTGACCCCGATCACGTTGTGGTGGTCGCCCTCGATCCCGCTGATGAACGCGCCGCCGATCCCATCGATGGTGAACGCGCCCGCCACCTGCAGCGGCTCGCCCGTCGCAACGTAGAAGTCGATCTCGTCGTCGTCCAACTCCGCGAAGTGCACCGTGGTGGAGACCGTCGCGCCGACGGCCGCGTCCCCCAGGATCAGCCAGTGCCCGGTGTGCAGGACACCGCTGTGGCCGCGCATCCGCCGCCACCTCGTCGTCGCCTGCGCTGCGTCGGCCGGTTTGCCGAGCACCTCGCCCTCGAACTCCAGGACCGAGTCACAACCCAGGACCAGCGACTGGGGAGCCTGCGGGGCGACGTCCTGCGCCTTGGCCCGGGCGAGCAGGAGGGGTACGTCGATCGGCGCCAGAGCGCCGTACGCCCCCTCCGCCTGCGCCAGGGTCGCCGGCTCGTCGACCGCGGAGACGATGACCCGCGGTTCGATGCCCCCTGCGCGCAGGGTCTTCAGCCGGGCAGGGGAAGCGGAGGCCAGCACCAGGTCCATGAAGGGCAGGTTAGAGCGCAGCGCGGCGTGGGCGGTTTGTCCGTCTCGGGTTGCTAAGGTGCGCTGGTGATTTCGGCAGGTCCTGAAGTGGCGTTCGACGGTCTACAGATCGCGGCAATCGTCCCGTGTTACAACGAGGAGATCGCGGTCGGCACGGTGGTGAAGGACCTGTTGGCCGCCGTCCCCGGTATGACGGTGTACGTCTACGACAACCGATCCTCCGACCGGACGGCTGAGGTCGCTGCTGCGGCCGGGGCCGTGGTGCGGACCGAGTCCCGTCCCGGTAAGGGCAACGTGGTGCGCCGCGCGTTCGCCGATATCGAAGCCGATGTCTACCTGTTGATCGACGGGGACGACACCTACGACGCCAGTGCCGCACCGACCATGATCAAGACGTTGTTGTCCGGTCCGTACGACCACGTGCTCGGCACCCGGACCGACGACCCGGAAGCCACGGCGTACCGGCCGGGCCACGCTGCGGGTAACCGGATGTTCAACAAACTGATCGGTGCCTTGTTCGGCGAGCAGGTCACCGACATGCTCTCTGGTTACCGGGTTTTCTCCCGACGCTTCGTGAAGTCGTTCCCGGCCCTGTCACGTGAGTTCGAGATCGAAACCGAACTGACCGTCCACGCCGTCAACCTGCGCGTGCCGCAGGTCGAGGTCCCCGTGGGGTTCAAGGACCGCCCGGACGGCAGTGAGAGCAAGTTGCGCACGTATCACGACGGATTCCGGATCCTGCGACTGATCGGCGGCCTGCTGCAGTACGAACGTCCGCTCGCGCTGTTCTCCGCCATTGGTTCGATCTTCGTCCTCATCGCGATCATCCTGGGCATTCCGCTGCTGGTCACCTACGCCCAGACCCACGAAGTGCCCCGCCTGCCCACCGCCATTCTGGCCACCGGGTTGGTCATGGTCGGCATCATGAGCTTCGTCATCGGGCTGATCCTGAACGGGATCCTGCGGCTGCGGCAGGAGAACGCCCGGTTGGCGTATCTGCGGCTGCCGTCGGTGACCCATTCCGGACCGACCACGTGACGGCGCCGCAGGGTCGGACCGGCCGGCTGCGCTCCCCAGCAGTCATCTCGGTCCTGTGTGTGACCGTGGTCGTGCTGCTGGCGAATGCCAGCTATCTGCTGCGCATCCGCACCGACAACCCGATGCTGTACTACTCGGGCCTGGGCGATCCCGAGCCCGGCCTGGTCTACGGCGCCACCACCATCGACGCCAACTACGGGTGGACGGTCCAGGCTCTCGGCCACCTCGCGGCCACGACGTGGTTCGACGGACAGGTCCCGTTGTGGAACCTCTACGAAGGACTCGGCCAACCGCTGGCCGGGGAGATGCAGTCCGCGGCACTCTTCCTGCCGTTCATCCTGTTGCAAGCCCTGCCCGGCGGCGCCTTCCTGATGCACGTGGTCCTGGAGTTCGTCGCCGCGTTCACCATGCTGGGTTTCCTGCGTTCGCTGCGGCTGTCCTGGACGGCAGCCACCGCCGGTGCCTGCATCTTCGGACTCAACGGCGCGTTCTCCGTCATGACCAACGCCCCGTTCAACCCGATCGCCTTCCTGCCGATGGCGCTGTGGGGAGTTGAACTGATCGGCCGCGCAGTGCGCGAACACCGCCGACCGGCTCTTGGCCTGTGGGTGTTGGCCTTCGCGTTCGCATTCATGCTCTTCGCCGGGTTCCCCGAGACCGCCCTGTTGGAAGGCTTGTTCACGGCGGGTTGGGCCTTCGTGCGGTTGACCTCCCTGCCCGGTCGACGTCGCCCGTTCGCGGGGTGGACCGTTCTTGCGGTCGTCGCCGGCGTCGCGCTGGCGCTACCGGCGATCGTTGCCTTCACTCATTTCCTGAGCTTCGGCTTCACCGGCTACCACGAGGGCAACGCCAACGACTTCGCGTATCCGGGCGCCAAGATCACCTCATTGGCGCTGCCCTACGCGGTGGGGGCGACCGGCAACGCGATCTCCCACGGACAGGCCGGTTATCTGACCCTGGTCACCCTCATCGCGGCCGTGGTGGGCCTGTTGGGTCGGCGGTCGCGGATGATGCAGGCCTTCCTGGTCCTGGTGGTCACCATCCTGGTGCTCAACATGTTCGGTCTGTCCCTGGCGCAGCATGTCGTCAACGCGGTTCCCGGGTTACGCAACATCCTCGTGGCCAAGTACGGCCTGATCCTGATCGAGTTCGCCGTGGCCATCTGCGCGGCGTACGGCATCGACGATCTTCGCAACGCGACCGTACGCCGCTGGACGGTGCTGCTCGCCGCCGTCCTGGCCGTCGGGTACGCCGTCACTGCCCTGGTCTTCGCGGCCCGCGAGGGCGTCCTGGTCAACCATCGCTGGACCGCCGCGGCGATGACCTGGACCACCGTGGCGTGCGCCTGCCTGGTGGTCCTGTTCCTGCTCGTCCGCTCCCGACCGGCGCGGGCACACGTCCTGGCGCTGGCAGCAGCCGGCATCGTGGTCGTCAATGCCGCTGGGACGTACGCCGTGCCGCAACTGTCAGCCAGCCCCAACAAGGGTGTTGACCTGGCGCCCGTGGAATTCCTGCAGGCCAACCTCGGGACCTCGCGGTTCTTCACCCTAGGTCCGATCGAAGCCAACTACGGCTCGTACTGGCGCATCGCGCAGCTCAACGCCAACGACTTGCCGGTGCCCCAGAAGTACGCCGATCTGGTCATCAACGAGTTGCGACCGGACAATTGGTCGTCGCTGTCGCCCTTCGTGCGCGGCCAGTACATTCCCTACCGGCTCGTGGTGCACAACCAGAGCGTCAAGGTCCAGCGCATCCTGTTGGCCGGTTACGGCGAGAAGCAAGCGGTCTACCGACAGGCCGGCGTCAAATACCTGGTCACCCGCCCCGGTGTCGTCACGCCCGCGGACGCCCAGAAGTACGACCTGACCAAAGCCTTCAGCAACGGCACCGCCGACATCTGGTACGACGCGAAGTCATCGCCGTACTACACGACTACCGCCGGCTGCACCGTGCAACAGCAGACGCTCAGCGACGTCACCCTCGACTGCCCGCAGGCAACGACGCTGGTGCGCCGCCAGCTGTCCAGCCCGGGATGGACGGCCACCATCAACGGCACCGCGCACCACGTCGCGGACAGCAAGAGCCAGCTGTACCAGTCGATATCCGTGCCCGCGGGCAAGTCCACGGTGAGTTTCTCCTACCGGCCCGCGCACTTCGTACCCGCGGTCGCCATCTCGCTGTTCGTTGTCCTGCTGATGGTGCTCAACGCGCTGTACTGGCTGGTCCGGCGTCGCCGGGTGGCTCAGCCCGGCAACCGGTCAACGTAACACCACATCCAGCCCTCCCCGGGTTCGAAGGATCGCATCACCGGGTGGCCGCTGTCGTGGAAGTGGCGCGTCGCGTGCTGGCCGATGGAGGAGTCGCAGCAGCCGACGTTGCCGCAGGTGAGGCACAGGCGCAGATGCACCGGTTGCGTGCCTTCGCGCTCGCAGTCCGGGCACCCCTGTGGCGTCAACGGATCCACTGCCACAGGGGCCTCGCGCAGGTGGTCGCACGCGCCGCGCCGCGGCTCCGGAGTCAGCAGGATCCGGTCACGCAGATCGTCCTGCGTCCCGTGGACGTAACCGATCATCGACTCCTCGATGTCCAGTTGCTCCAGCACGGTGGCCAGCAGCGCGTGATCAGCGAGCGCGTTGTCGCGCATCTTCAGCACCTTCGCGCGTTCGGCGTCCAGCATCGACAGCCGTAACCGGCGGTACTCCTCGGTGGGGGTGTCCGTCTCGTGGTCGGGCCGGCCCAGTTGCTCCCACGCCAGGTTGGCGCGGTTCTCGTTCTGCCGGCGCAGCGCCTCCACGACGTTCTCGGGGACCCGATCGTCCAGCTCCTGCTCGAGACGCTGGTCGCCGGCCTGGGTGGCGGCCTGGATGATCTGCGCCAGTTGCAGCGCGTCCTCGCGGGGGTCAGGTCCGTGCAGGTGCAGCGCGCGGGCCACCGCGCTGAGGGTGAAGCCGTGGATGATCAGCGTGCCGATGGTGACGAAGAGAGCGATGAAGATCAGCGCCTCGCGCTGCGGGGTCTGCTCCGGCAGGAGGAACGCCGCAGCCAGGGTGACCACGCCACGCATCCCCGCCCATGACACCACCGCAGCCTCGCGCGGACGCAAGTTGTCGGGATCGTCCGGGCGTAATCTCCAGGTCAGAAACCCGACGGTCATCACGTAGAGCGGTCGCAGCACCATCACCGTCAGCAGCACCAGCACCGCGACGCCCACGGTGCTCAGGCGGACGTCCTCGACGATCGTGCGGACCTCCAGTCCGATCAGCAGGAAGACGACGCTCTCCAGGACGTACTGCAACGACTGCCAGTTCAGCCGTTCGGAGACCCGGGAGGCGGCGGTCTGGATGCTCGGTGCCTGGTGCGCGAGCAGGACACCACAGATGACGACCGCGAAAACCCCTGAGGCGTGGATGGCTTCGGCGGGCAGGTAGGCCAGCCACGGCGTCAGATACGAGATCGCCACGCTCACCGTTGTGTCGGTGACCTGCCGGCGGATCCAGGCCAGGATCAGGTAGGCGAGCAGACCGACCGCGATGCCGCCGACGACCGCCAGGGCCAACTGGCCGGTGACCGCGAGCACCGTCACACTGCCGCTGACCAGAATGCTCTTGGCCGTGTTGACGGTGACCAGCGCGGTCGCGTCGTTGAAGAGCGATTCCCCTTCCAGCACGGCAACGACCCGCCGCGGCAGACCCATTCGCCGGGCGACGGCGGTTGCGGCCACCGCATCGGGTGGGGCGACGATGGCACCCAGAGCCAGCGCCGCGGCGTACGGGATCCCCATCAGCCACCAGGCGATGAGGGACACCCCGAACGCCGTGACGAGCACCAGCAGGACCGACAAGCTCAGGATCTGGCGGCGGTCGCGCCGCAGGTCGACCAAGGAGGTCTGGGAGGCGGCCGCGAACAGCAACGGCGGCAGCAGACCCAGCAGGATGAACTCAGGCTCGATCTCGATCCGCGGCATCCCCGGCACGAACGACAGTGCCGCGCCGACGGCCACCAGCACCAATGGCGCAGAGACGCGGAAGCGCTCGGCCAGCGTGCCGATGGCCACCGCTCCGGTGAGCAGCAACAGGAGCGGTACGGCGATGTGCACGCCCCATTGTCAGGCGATACCCGACGAAGTCCGCAATTCGGTGGGGTGGGACAGGTCGGCGTCCACAACCGGTTCGACCTCTTCGCGGGGGTAAGCCATCCGAAGCACCGCGAAGTAGTACATGGCGACGGCGAAGGCTGCGACCACGAGTGCGTCCCAGTCGTCGGGCAGGTAGCCCTTCCCGCCGTAGTTGCCCGCCCAACCCAGCAGGATCAGCCCCACCTGCCAGATCACCAACCAGATCAGGAACCGCCACCGGGCCCGGTCGGGGTCGACGTTCTTGGCGTTGACCAATGCCGCCAGCAGGTAGATCGCGCCGCCGATCACCACACCGATCGCCAGCTTCCAGGTCGAGGTGAAGGTGCCCCAGTAGATGATGAGGTTGGCGAACGCGAACCCGACGGGAAGGGTGACGGCTGGCCAGGGCACGCGGTACGGGTGCTCCCGGTCGGGGTCAGAACGACGCAGCGCGCCCAACGAGATCGGTGCGAACGCGTACATCAGTGCCGTAGCGCCCGTGATCAGGCCGACCAACTCCTGCCAACTGGGTGCCGGCATCAGGAAAAGGATGCCGAACACTGTCGCCACGAGGACCGACCACACCGGGACGCCACGTTTGTTGACCTTGGTCAACGAGTCCGGCAGACCCAGCGCGTAGGAGATGCGGGCAGTGGTCCCCACGTAGATCAGGCCGGTGCCACCAGGGGAGATGACGGCGTCGATGATCAGGATCGTGGCCAGCCAACCGACACCCGCGTTGATGGCCAGGGTGTAGTACGGCCCGTAGTCGCCGACCCCGATCGGGTGCTGCCAGTTGTGCACGATCTTCGCCGGGTCGAGCGCTCCGACGAACGCCACTTCGAGGCCGATGTAGATGATGGCGCCGACGACCATGGCCAGGATGATCGCCTTGGCCACATCCTTCTGCGGGTTCTTCGCTTCGCCGGCCATCTGGGTTGCTTGTTCGAAACCCTGCAGCGCGAAGACGACGCCGGCGGGCAGGGCGGCAAAGATCCCGTGGAAGCCGTACGGCGCGAATCCACCACCGGCAGTGAAGTTTCCCGGGTGGAAGCTGACCAACAGCAGCGTGACGATGGTCAGCAGCGGCACGAAGATCTTCCACAGCACGATCGCGGTGTTGCTGTCCGACATCCATTTCGCACCGGCCAGGTTGATCAGCATGAAGCCGATCATGGCCACGATGCCGATCAGGATGCCGACGAGCGTCAACGTGCCGTTGGTGTTGACCAGTTTGACGTGCGATTTGACGGCATCGATCGAGTTGACGTAGCTCAACGACGCCTCCACCTCCAGCGGCGCGATGGCCACCGCCTGCAGGTAGGTGACCCAGCCGGCGGCGAACCCACCCAGACCACCGAAGGCATAGTGCGGGTAGCGCGACGTGCCTCCGGCAACCGGGTACGCCGCGCCGAGGTCGGCATGGATCAGGGCGAGCACCATCAGCATGACCGCCGCAATCACCCAGCTGATCAAGGAACCGCCACCGCCGGCGATCGTGGCAGCGGTCAGCGCCCCGAGCAACCAGCCTGAGCCGATGATGGAACCGAGTGAAACGAAGGACAGTCCCCAGAAACCAACGGTGCGGTGCAGACCGCCCGTGCTTGCTTCGGGACCGTGGGTGGTGATGGCGGACATGTGGCAACCTCCGGATCGACGGGTCCGGGGCTACGTCGACCCGTGAATCGCGTAAGCGTAAAGACCACGTCGCGCCGGTCGCCAGACCCGCAGGCCGGTTTCCGCCGGATTGTCAGCACATTCCCAGGTTGGGCAGGTGGCTCAGGCGAGGTCGAATTCGCGCAGCACCGCAGTCCGCAGCGCATCCAGGCCGATCGAGCCGACGTCCAATGCCTTGCGGTGGAAGTCCTTGGCGTCGTACGAATCGCCTTGCGCCGCTTGCACATCCGTGCGCAACTGCCGCCACAGGCGCTCGCCGATCTTGTACGACGGCGCCTGGCCCGGCCAGCCGAGGTAGCGATCCAGCTCAAAACGCAGGAAACCGTCGGCCATGTTTGCGTGCGCCTTCAGGAACGCCCACGCCTTGTCGTAGTCCCAGGCGCCGCCACCGACTTCGGCGGGTGCCTCGAAACCGCAGTGCACGCCGATGTCGAGCACGACCCGGGCCGCGCGCAGCGACTGCCCGTCCAGCATTCCCATCCGGTCGCCGGGGTCGGACAGGTAGCCCAACTCGTCCATCAGCCGCTCGGCGTACAGCGCCCAGCCCTCACCGGAACCGGACACCCACACGTCCATTCGCCGCCACGAGTTCAACAGCGCGTGCCGGTACATCGTCTGGCCCACCTGGAGGTGATGGCCGGGCACGCCCTCGTGGTAGACCGTCGTCAACTCACGCCACGTCCCGAAATCGGTGACCCCCTTGGGCACCGCCCACCACATCCGGCCGGGTCGGGAGAAGTCTTCGCTCGGGCCGGTGTAGTAGATGCCGCCGGAGGTGGTCGGGGCGATCATGCACTGGATCGTGCGCACCGGCTGCGGGATGTCGAAATGGGTTCCGGCCAGGTCGGTGATCGCCTGGTCGGCCTTGCCCTGCATCCAGCGCTGCAACTCGTCGGTGCCGTGCAGTTGGTAGTCCGGGTCGGCGTCAAGGACGTCCATCGCCTCGCGCGGGGTGGCGCCGGGCTTGATCCGCTGGGCGGTCTGCTCCATGTCGGCGACGATCCGCGCCAACTCCTCCTGACCCCAGGCGTAGGTCTCCGCGAGGTCGATCGTCGCGCCCAGGAATTGCCGCGAACTGAGTTGGTAACGGTCCTTGCCGACCGCGTCGGCTTCGGGTGCGAGCGGCAGGATCTCATCGCGCAAGCGTTCCGCTGCGCGCGAATAGCCTTGCGCCGCAACGTTCGCCGCGTCGGCAAGATCGGGGTACGTCGATCCGAGGGTTGTGAAGTAACCATCCGTGGCCGTGTTGTCGGCCGCCTGGGAGATACAGGCTCGCACCTGCCGCACTGCCGCGACGTGGCCCTCGTCGGCCGCAGCATGCAGCGACTCCAACCACTGGTCCAGTGCGGTCGGCATCGCCCGCAACCGGTCGGCGACGTCGGCGCGCTGCTCGGCGGTGTCGGTGGACATCAGGTCCACGATGTCGCGCATCTCCTGGAACGGTGAGGCGATGTTGTTCAGGTCCATCCGGTCCAGACCGGCCTCGGCGAACTCCACCTGCAGACCCAGGCGTTCGCGCATCGCATCGATCGTCACCCGGTCCACGTCGTCGACGGGAGTGGCGTCGGTAAGCCGGGCCAGCGTCGTACGGGCCAGATCGGTCTTGGCTGCCAGGCCGGCGGGGGAGTAGTCGTCCAACTCTCCGTCATGGCCGGGAACGCCCAATGTCGTTGCCGCCGTAGGAGAAAGCTCCAGGTAGGCGCGGTGGTAGTCCTCCGCGATAGCGTCGACAGGGGTGGGAGTGCGGGTGGGCTCAGTCACCCTGTGACGTTAGCGCCCCCGCCACGAGCGTGTCCCCCACGGGTGCCGGCCGCTCCACCGGGACCGTGGTTTGGGCCTGGCTGCCGGCGCCCCGGAGGCGGCCAGCACCGCCACCAGGGCGGCCAGTTCCTCCGGTGTCGGGTTACCCGAGACGATCTTGAGGGTCACAGCGGAATGTTCCCGTGCTTCTTGGGCGGCAACTTCTCCCGCTTGGTCCGCAGCGCTCGCAGCGCCTTGGTGACCTCGATCCGGGTCTGGGCGGGCTGGATCACCGCGTCGACGTAGCCGCGTTCGGCGGCGATGTAGGGATTGGCCAGCGTGTCTTCGTACTCGGTGATCAACTCCTGGCGCCGGGTCTGCACGGCCGCGTCGCCGTTCTTCTCCGCGACCTTCTTCAACTCGCGTCGGTGCAGGATGTTGACCGCACCCTGCGCGCCCATGACCGCGATCTGCGCCGTCGGCCACGCCAGATTGATGTCGGCCCCGATGTGCTTGGACCCCATGACGTCGTAGGCGCCGCCGTAGGCCTTGCGGGTGATCACGGTGACCAGCGGCACCGTCGCCTCGCAGTACGCGTAGAGCAGCTTCGCACCCCGGCGGATGATCCCGCCCCACTCCTGGTCCGTGCCGGGCAGGAAGCCGGGGACGTCGACGAAGGTGAGGATCGGCACGTTGAAGGCGTCGCAGGTGCGCACGAAGCGGGCCGCCTTCTCCGAGGCGTCGATGTTGAGGGTGCCCGCCAGCTGCAGCGGCTGGTTGGCGATCACGCCCACGGGCGAGCCGTCGACGCGGCCGAAACCGCACACGATGTTGGGTGCGAAGAGCTCTTGCACCTGGAGGAATTCGCCGTCATCGCACACGGCCCGGATGGCGGTGACGATGTCGTAGGGCACGTTGGCCGAGTCCGGGATCAGGGTGTTCAGCGCCAGATCGTCCGGCGTCGGCTCACCGATCTCGCCGGTCGGGTAGAGCACCGGGTCGTCCATGTTGTTGGCCGGCAGGTAGGACAACAGGTCTTTGACGTAGTCGATGGCGTCCTGCTCGTCGCTGGCCATGTAGTGCGCGACGCCGGAGCGGGAGTTGTGCGTGCGAGCCCCGCCCAACTCCTCCATGCCCACGTCCTCACCGGTGACGGTCTTGATGACGTCGGGACCGGTCACGAACATGTGCGACGTCTGATCGACCATGACCGTGAAATCGGTGATCGCGGGGGAGTAGACCGCCCCGCCAGCACACGGTCCGACGACCAGGGAGATCTGCGGGATGACGCCGGAGGAGTGCACGTTGCGGCGGAAGATCTCGGCGTAGAGACCAAGGGCCACAACGCCTTCCTGGATGCGCGCGCCACCGGAGTCATTGATGCCGACGACGGGGCAGCCGATCTTCAGTGCCAGATCCATGACCTTGACGATCTTCTCGCCGAAGACCTCGCCCAGAGAGCCGCCGAAGACCGTGAAGTCCTGGGAGAAGACGCACACGGTGCGCCCGTCGATGGTGCCGTACCCGGTCACCACGCCATCGCCGTACGGGCGATTCTTGTCCTGGCCGAACGCGGTGGATCGGTGCCGGGCCAACGCGTCCAACTCGGTGAACGAGCCCTCATCGAGCAGCGCGTCGATGCGCTCGCGGGCGGTTAACTTGCCCTTGGCGTGCTGCTTCTCGACGGCCCGGTCCGAACCGGCGTGCACCGCTTCGTCGAGGTGGCGCTCCAAATCAGCCAATCGCCCCGCCGTTGAATGCGGGTCGGGCGCAGACGAAGGATCGGGTGTGGCGACAGCGCTCATGCGTCAAGACTCTAGCCTTGTGTCGTGAGCCACCATCTTGATGCCGACGCATTACGAGAACGTCTGGCCGGCACGGTGTGGGCCGGGATCGACGTACGCGACGAGGTCGGCTCCACCAACGAGGAGTTGATGCGCGACGCCCGGCCGTTCACCGCGCTCACCGCCGACTTCCAGAGTGCGGGTCGTGGCCGGTTGGACCGGGTGTGGCAGGCACCCCCCGGCAGTTCGGTCGCGCTGTCGGTCAGCATGCCGCTGCCATCGGATCCGGCCCGCTGGGGCTGGGTGCCCCTGCTCGTCGGGGTGGCGTTGCGCCGCAGCCTGCGGCGCCTGACGGACGTGGAGCTGGGGCTGAAGTGGCCCAACGACGTGCTGGCCCGAGCGACCCTGCACGACGAATGGCGCAAAGTGGCCGGCATCTTGTGCAACGTCGTCGGTGGCACCGAGCCGTTGGTCATCATCGGGATGGGCATCAACGTCTACCAATCCCGTGAAGAGTTGCCGCTGCCCGAAGCGACCTCCCTGTCGCTGTGCGGCGCGGTCGTCAGCCGAGAGGAACTCATCGCGACGGTCCTGGAAGAACTCTCGAGCACCTCGGCGGCCTGGGTCGACGGCAGCCTGGACCACACCTACCGGGCCAGCTGCGTCACGATCGGCCAACAGGTGCAGATCAGCCTCGGCGACGGACCGGTGGAGATCGGCCGCGCGGTCGCGGTCGACGAGATGGGCCGGATCGTGCTGCAGGAAGCCGGCGGCGGTCAGGTGCCGCACGCCGCAGGAGACGTCGTGCACGTCCGTCCCCGGGACACGGTCGAGATCGACGATGAGTTCTTCAAGATCCAACAGCCGGACCCGGCGGTGTTCGTCGACCATCTGGAGTCAGAGCTGCTGGGATCGCCGCGCACCATGCGTCGTGCCGATGTGGCGCATGCGGTCGGCACTGACACCGAGACGACCCGGTTGATCTGGCGTGCGCTCGGTTTCGCCAGCCCTCGCGATGAAGACCTGGTCTTCACCGAGGTCGACGCGCAGGCCCTGCGCCGGTTGCACGAGGCGATGGCCGAAGGCGCCCTCGATGCCACGACCGCCATGGGTCTGGCGCGGGCGATGGGTCGCACCACCGACCGGTTGGCCATGTGGGCCTTGCAGTTGATCACCGACATGGTGGCCGGGGAGAACGAAGGCTTCGATTCGCGCACGGCGTTCCTCGCCGCTGAGCGGACCGTGGAGATGATGGACACGTTCGAGCCGTTGCTGAACTACGTGATGCGCCGCAACATGGCGGTCGCGATCTCCCGGCTGATCGCCGACGCCGAACCGGAGAGCCACGTGGGGGTCGTGCGGACCATCGGTTTCGCGGACCTGGTCAATTTCACCCAACTGGTCCGCGAACTGTCCGAGCGCGAACTGGCCCAGCTGGTCTCCCGTTTCGAGGGGACGGCCTCCGACATCGTCGCGGCGCACGGCGGTGCGTTGATCAAGACGGTGGGTGATGAAGTGCTCTTCTCCCACACCACCGTCGAGGGCGCAGTGGCGATCGGATTCGACCTGTTGGATCTGGCGGCCGAGGACGACGTCATCCCTCGGATGCGGGTGGGCATGGCCAAGGGCCGGGTCCTGGCCCGGCTCGGGGACGTGTACGGCACGGTCGTCAACCGCGCTGCCCGGCTGACCGCAGCCGCCGACCCGGGGACGCTGTTGGTGGACAAAGCAGTCGCGGATGCGATCAGCGGTGGGGACCTCGCGCGGGCGGTACCGCACCCCACCGTATTTCTCACCGGGTTGGGTGAAGTCATCCCGTGGGTGCTGAAGCGCGAGTCGCACTAGCATCCACCACATGACACGGGTACTGCTGGCGGAGGACGATCCGACGATTTCCGAACCTCTGGCCCGCGCTCTGCGTCGCGAGGGGTATGACGTCGTGGTCACCCCCGACGGAGCGGCTGCCCTGCGAGGGGCCGAGGACAACCCCGATCTGCTGATCCTCGACCTCGGGCTACCGGTACTGGACGGTCTGGAGGTCTGCCGTCGACTGCGCGCGGCGGGCAACCCGGTGCCGGTGCTGATTCTGACGGCGCGTGCCGACGAGGTCGACACGGTCGTGGGTTTGGACGCCGGTGCGGACGACTACGTGACCAAACCGTTCCGGCTCGCTGAACTGCTCGCGCGGGCCCGTGCCCTGCTGCGGCGGCAACCCATCACGGAAGACGACCAGGCCTTCGTGCGCATCGACTCCGAAGGTCGCCGGGCGTTCATTGACGACGAAGAATTGCAGTTGACCGCCAAGGAGTTCGACCTGTTGCGGGTCCTGGTGCGTGAAGCGGGCAAGGTGGTCTCCCGCGAGCAACTGATGCAGGAGATCTGGGAGACCTCGTGGTACGGGTCGACCAAGACACTCGACATGCATGTCTCGGTGTTGCGCCGCAAGCTCGGTGACGACGCCACGAATCCGCGGTTCATCGCCACGGTGCGCGGTGTGGGCTTCCGGTTCGAGCAGCCAGAGGGGACCTGAGTTGACGTGCGTCGGCGGCTGACCCGTGAGGGAGTGCTATCCCTCACCTGCGCCGGACTGCCGCCGACGGTGGCAGGGGTTGTCGTGGCCCCCAACTGGCCGACGCGCGTGGTCGTGTTGGTCGTCGCCGTGCTGTCGTTCGCCGTCGCGTCGTGGCTGACCGTGCGACGAATCGACTGGGTGACCTCGTCGGTCAATGAGTTGGTACGCCGAGCGGAGGACACCCGGGTGGGCAGCATCGGGCCGCCGCTCAACAGTGGGGTCGAGGAATTCGACCGGATCGCTGCCGTGTTCGAGCATCGCGCAGCCTCCCTGTCCCGCAGCATCGCCGCGGAACGAGACTTCGCGGCGGACGCCAGTCACCAACTGCGCACACCGCTGACCGCGCTGATGATGCGGTTGGACGAGATCGCCGAGACCGACGACATCGGGCTGATCCACGAAGAGGCGCACGTCGCCATTGAGCAGGTGGAGCGGTTGACCGAAGTGGTGGAGCAGTTGTTGCACCGCACCCGCACCCAGGACGACGAACCGGCAGAGACGGTGTCGTTGGACTCGGTGATCGCGGCCCTGCAGCGGGAGTGGCAGCCGGCGTTCACCGGGGCGCGGCGGGCGGTCCGGGTGACCGGCCAGCGTGGGCTGCAGGTGTTGTGTGCCCGAGGTGACCTCGCCCAGGTGCTGTCGACCCTGTTGGAGAATGCACTCACCCACGGAGCAGGCACTGTCGAGGTCCGCGCCCGCAGCAACGGTCCCTCGGTCGTGGTGGAGGTGTCCGATCATGGCCCCGGCGTGGACGCCGCGCTGGCGCCGCGGATCTTCGAACGCCGGGTCAGTACCGGTGGCACCGGGCTGGGTCTGGCGCTGGCGCGCGACCTCGCCGCAGCGAACGGGGGTCGGTTGGAACTGCGCTCGGCTCATCCAGCGGTGTTCGCGCTGTTCCTTTCCGAATCGCGCTCCTGAACCGCTTCCGGGCCATCCCCATCGACGTCTTCGTTGGCGAAGACCACGTTTCGGTAGGCCCAGAAGCGGAAGATGGTGCCCAGGCCGATACCGATGAACGCGTGCACGTTGAGCATCAAGGTGCCGTGTGCGTGCAGGACGTAGTGCGCGAACGCAACCCACGCGGCAGAGATCGCCAGGGCGACGCCGTTGACGGCGAAGAACAAGAACACCTCGTGATGCACCGGGCGGTTGTGCCGGTGCCGGAAGGTCCAGAACCGGTTACCCACCCAGGCGAAGGCCGTCGCCACCGCCCCGCTGATGATCTTCGCGGTCGTCACCTTGTGTGCCATCGGGCCGGCGATCAGCAGGTTGTAGCCACCAAGGTCGATCACGAACGAGATGGCGCCGATGACTCCGAACTTGGCCAACTCTCGCCAGAGTCGGTGGAAGGCATCGATGAGTCGGGTACGCACGATGTCCAAGGGTAAACCCCTACGATGGCGGCGTGACGGCACCGCGACGGGCTCCAGGCGGCTTTCCAGTGGTTGGCATCATCGGCGGTGGCCAGTTGGCGCGGATGTGTGCACCGGTCGCGGTCAATCTCGATATCACCCTGTCAGTTCTCTGCGAGACCCCTGAGTCGGCAGCGGGGTTGGTGGTTCCCTCAGCGCCGGTAGGGGACTACACCGACGTCGACACGGTGCTGGAGTTCGCCCGCGACTGCGATGTGATCACCTTCGACCACGAGCACGTACCCCAGGACGTCCTGCACGCGCTGGTGGCCACGGGCGTCCCTGTGCATCCGTCCCCGGAGGCGTTGGTGTTCGCCCAGAACAAGCTGGCGATGCGCGAGCGGCTCACGAGCATGGCGATCCCCTGCCCGGCGTGGGCGTCGGTGTCCACGGCGGAGCAACTCGCCGCGTTCGGCGCCGAGCACGGCTGGCCGGTGGTGCTGAAGACTCCGACCGGCGGGTACGACGGCAAAGGTGTCCTGCTGGTGTCCTCGCCGCAGGAGGCGGCCGATTGGTTGGCGCACGGCGAGCCCCTGCTCGCCGAGGAGGCCGTCGACTTCCTCCGCGAACTCGCCGTGTTGGTGGCACGCAGCCCCTCGGGGCAGGCGGCCGCCTGGCCGGTGGTGCACACCGTCCAGACCGACGGCATCTGCACCGAGGTGCTCGCCCCCGCCCCGCAGCTGGTGCCCGATCTCGCCGCACGCGCCACCGAAGCCGCGTTGCGGATTGCCGGCGACCTCGGGGTGACCGGGGTGATGGCGATGGAGATCTTTGAACTGCCCGAGGGTGGATTCGTGGTCAACGAGCTCGCCATGCGCCCGCACAACAGTGGCCACTGGACGATGGACGGATCGGTGACCAGCCAGTTCGAGCAGCACCTGCGCGCGGTGCTCGATCTGCCGTTGGGTTCGCCCCGGCCACGCGAGCAGTGGACGGTGATGACGAATGTGCTCGGTGGCCAGGATGAGGACCTCTACCCGACCTACCGGCATCTGATGGCCCGCGATCCCGAGTTGAAGATCCACCTGTACGGCAAGGCCGTCCGACCTGGTCGCAAGATCGGTCACGTCAACCTGACCGGTACCGATCTGGCCGACCTGCGTGAGCGCGGACGGCACGCAGCGGACTATCTGGAAGGAACCGTTCGTGAGTGAGGCCATCGTTGGCGTGGTGATGGGCAGCGACTCGGACTGGCCGGTGATGAAACTGGCTGCCGATGCGCTCGCGGAGTTCGGCATCGGCTTCGAGGCTGATGTGGTCTCAGCCCATCGGATGCCCACCGAGATGATCGAGTACGGCCAGCGGGCCGCCGACCGGGGCCTGCGCGTCATCATCGCCGGAGCCGGGGGAGCCGCCCACCTGCCCGGCATGTTGGCCGCGGTGACCCCGCTGCCCGTGATCGGCGTACCGGTGCCGCTGAAGTATTTGGACGGGATGGACTCGTTGCTGTCCATCGTCCAGATGCCCGCGGGGGTGCCGGTGGCCACCGTGTCGATCGGTGGCGCCCGCAACGCGGGCCTGCTCGCTGCCCGAATCATCGCCTCGGGCACGGATTCGCTTGCGGCGCAGGTGCGTACGGCGATGGTGGACTTCCAGTCCACCTTGCGGGACCAGGCGCACGCCAAGGGGGCGTCGCTTCGATCAGAGATTGCCGGGAGTTGACATGCGGTTTGGTGCGTTCGTACCCCAGGGCTGGCGTTTCGATCTGGTCGGGATCGACCCGGCGCAGCAATGGGACGTGATGTCGGGGCTGGCCTCGACGATCGACGCGGACCCGAACTGGGAGTCGCTGTGGGTCTACGACCACTTCCACACGACGCCGCAGCCCAGCGATCAGGCCACCCATGAGGCATGGACCCTGATGGCCGCGTTCGCCGCGTCGACGGCGCGGGTGCGGTTGGGCCAGATGTGCACCTGCATGGGGTACCGCGAACCGACTTATCTGGCGAAGGTCGCCGCCACTGTCGACCTGATCAGCGGCGGTCGCGTCGAGATGGGCATCGGCGGCGGCTGGTACGAGCACGAGTGGCGGGCCTACGGCTACGGGTTCCCTTCTGCGGGTGAGCGATTGGGGCGTTTGCGGGAGGGAGTCGAGATCTTCCGGCAGATGTGGACGACCGGTTCGGCGACGCTCGACGGCACGTACTACCAGGTCGACGGGGCCCTGTGTCATCCGCAGCCGGTGCAGACCACCAGCGAGGCCAATCGGATCCCGATGTGGATCGCCGGCGGGGGCGAGAAGGTCACGCTGAAGATCGCGGCGCAGTACGCCGACTACACCAACTTCGACGGCACGCCGGGCAAGTTCGAGGCGAAATCAGCCGTGTTGCAACAGCATTGCGAGGATCTTGGCCGCGACTTCAGCTCGATCACCCGGTCGTCCAACTACAACGTGCTGATCGGATCACCCGCCGAGGTCGACGCCACGGTGCGACGCGTCGAGGAGCGGTACGCGCCGTACCTCGGGTCCCAGAAAGCAGCAGCGGCCGCGGCGGCGCTGCGGGAGCAACCACTGGTCGGTGAGCCGGAGCAGATCGCTGAGACGTTGCGCGGTCTCGAGTCGGTGGGAATGGACTATGCGATCTGCTATTTCCCGGACGCCGCCTACGACGATACGGCGTTGCGCCGGTTCAGCGAGGAAGTCATCCCGCTCGTGACCACCTAACTAAGCGGTTGCTTAGTAGGACGTCCAAGCGGGTAGCATTCAGAGCGTGACCGGAAACACTGACTTCGACCTGTTCAAGACCTCCGAGGAGCACGAGGAGCTGCGGGCCGCGGTCCGTGCCGTCGCGGAGGACAAGATCGCTCCGCACGCGGCGGAGGTGGACGAGAAGAGCGAATTCCCCCAAGCGGCGCTGGACGCTCTGGTCGCCTCGGACTTCCACGCCCCGCACATCCCGGAGGAGTACGACGGGGTCGGCGCCGACGCGCTGGCCACCTGCATCGTGATCGAGGAGGTCGCACGGGCCTGCGTGTCGTCCTCGCTGATCCCGGCGGTGAACAAGTTGGGTTCGATGCCGGTCATTCTCGGTGCCTCCGAAGAGGTCAAGGCCAAGTATCTGCCGCCGGTGGCTCGTGGTGAGGCGATGTTCTCCTACGGCTTGTCCGAGCGCGAAGCTGGCTCCGACACCGCCGGGATGAAGTGCAAGGCCACCGCTGACGGTGACGACTTCATCCTCAACGGTCAGAAGTCGTGGATCACCAACGCTGGTGTCTCGCAGTTCTACACCGTCATGGCGGTGACCGACCCCGACGGTCCGCGCGGTCGCAACATCACCGCCTTCGTGGTCGAGAAGGACGACGAAGGATTCACCTTCGGTGCCCCCGAGCGCAAGATGGGCATCAAGGGCTCTCCGACCCGCGAGCTGCACTTCGACAACGTCCGCATCCCCGGGGACCGGATGATCGGCGAGCCCGGTGAGGGTCTGAAGATCGCGCTGCGGACGCTGGACCACACCCGTGTCACGATCGGTGCGCAGGCGATCGGCGTCGCGCAGGGTGCGCTGGACTACGCGATCGCCTACGTCAAGGAGCGCAAGCAGTTCGGCAAGGCCATCGCGGAGTTCCAGGGACTGCAGTTCATGCTGGCTGACATGGGCATGAAGCTGGAGACCGCCCGACAGATGGTCTACGTCGCCGCCGCCAAGTCCGAGCGCGGCGACGCGGACCTGACCTTCTTCGGTGCGGCGGCCAAGTGCTTCGCGGCCGACGTGGCGATGGAGGTCACCACCGACGCGGTGCAGCTGCTCGGTGGTGCCGGCTACGTCAAGGACCACCCGGTGGAGCGGATGATGCGCGACGCCAAGATCACCCAGATCTACGAAGGCACCAACCAGATCCAGCGGGTCGTGATGGCCCGCCAGCTGCTGAAGGGCTGAGCACACAGCCTCAGCCGTGATGGATCTACGCTGCGGTTCTTTGTGTCACGACCATCGTTGGCAAACATCGCGACAGTGAGATCCTGCAGAAGGTGATCTGTGTGCCCGTGCAAGTGTCGGAGGAGGGGGACCGTTGCGAACGGTGGCCCTGACTGTCTTCGAAGTTCCGGATGCGAGTTGCTCGCCCGCAAGCGCAATCGGACGGGTTGCGAATCGTCGATTCCCCCGGGCGGACCATATTTCGTGTGATTTGCCCCACAAAGACCCTTCCGCCGTTAACATCGCAAACACGACCGCGCGAGGAGCGGCGCAGCATCACGGGTTGTCGCCGCATCGGACTGCCGATGTGCGCCGCCCAGCCTTTGCCTGGCACGCGAGGATAGCCCCCGGTTCGGTTGAGGAGCAGTTGCACAGTGTCGTTTGATCGCGAAGCTTGGATTCCTGACGCCCAGCTCGTGCGGGAGGTGAACGACCAGTTCCGGCGGGCTATCGACTCTTACCGAATACAGCCTAACTTGATCGACGAGCATGCGAATCTCGAGGAATCGATCAGGACCGGTGGGTACGCGGATCGAACGCTCCTCGAGTTGGTCCAGAATGCGGCCGATGCAATCGTGGGCGCAGAGGACAGCGGAGTCGCCACGGGACGCGTAGAGATCGTGCTCGACACGGCGAACGAAATCCTGTATTGCGCAAACGCCGGGCGGCCGTTCTCGGTCAGTGGTCTGACAGCGATCTCGATGGCCTATCTGAGTGCCAAGCGTGGTGATGAGATCGGTAGGTTCGGGCTCGGGTTCAAGTCGGTCCTCGCGGTTTCCGATGCCCCCCAGGTATTCAGTCGCTCGATCTCCTTCGAATTCAATACGCCGGAGGCTCAGAAAGAACTACGCGACGTGAAGCCGTCCGCTAGGAGATTGCCGATACTGCGGACAGCCAACGTCGCGGACTTCAGCCGGGCTGCTGCCGAGGATCCGATTCTGGCGGAGATGGCGGTTTGGGCAACTACAGTCGTCCGCCTTCCCTGCGCCAAAAATCTGCGCCGGCTCCGGGACGAGATCGAAGACTTCCATTCCGAGTTCCTTTTGTTTGTTCAGGATGTCCGAGAAGTGCGGCTCAGGGTCGTCGGTGGAGGCGGGTATGCGGCCAACCACTCTTCGCGTGATCTTGGACAAGGACGATTCAGCATCGAATCCACGGGTGAGGACCCAAGCGAGTGGATCGTCGCGAGCCGAATGCACGAGCCGTCGACTGCGGCGCGTAGGCAAGTTGGCGAGGCCGTCTCTCGGTCCCGGGTGAAGGTCACCGTGGCGGTCCCGGTCAACCAGCGAAATCAGCGGCGAGGACAGTTCTGGTCGTACTTCCCGCTGCAGGACGAGACTTCGGCATCGGCTCTATTCAACGCGCCGTGGAGCGTCAACGACGACCGTACGACGCTCCTGCGGAACGACTACAACCGCGAGATTCTCCTCACGGTCGCAGAGATGTTCGTCGACATCATGCCCCGCTTGAGTACCTCCGAAGATCCCGCGGGGCACCTAGACTTCATGCCAGCCAGAGGACGCGAGGCCCTGAGCTTCGGAGACGAACTTCTGACGGTCCATGTCCCGCAGATCGCCGCCCGACGCGAACTGATCCCCGACGCTAGGGGCGTCCTGCGCACCGCGAACGCCCTCAAGCCGCTCGACTTCAGTGTCACCTTCGACAAAGCGGTGCATTACGCGTGGATCAAGTCGCCGAACACCGGTGAGGACGTACCTCACTGGCTCTGCTACCAGACCGGCACTCGTTCCACGCGCCTTCGTGACCTCTATATCCTCGGCCGAAGTCCGGACGCAGACACGCGCGACCCGAGCCGTGCGTTGACCCACCTGCCCTCGCGCGGATTGCTCGCCTGGCTACGCGAGTGGGCGGATGGGAACGACCCGGTCTCGGCGGCGGACGCCTTGCGAGTAGTCGCCAGTTCCCCCGGCCTCCCGGATATCAACAAGGCCAAGGTCATTCCTACCAGCAGCGGCATGCGCGCCTTGGCGGATCACCGCGTGGTCTTCCTCCATCGCGAGTCAGACCTTGAGATCGAGGACGCTGTATTCGTCGCCCCCGCGTTCCTCAAGCAGCACAGTGTGGAAAGAATCCTTCAAGAGCGGGGCTTCCGTGACCTCGACCCGGAGGCCATTCTCACCGCCCGCCTCGCAAAGCTCGACAGCGTGCCCGACCCGGATGACCTGGCCAAGGTCTGGGACTCAACCCTCGACCTGTCGCCTCAGGCAGCTGCCCGAGTGATGCTGGCAGCGAAGGCGCCCGTTAAGGTGCCCACGGTCGACGGGGGGTGGGCCTGGCCCCAACAAGTGTTCGACTTGGACGTCGCACTTGGAGCGGAACTCGCCCCACGGCTGCTGGACAAGCATCGGTGTTCTATGGACGTCGCCTACCAGCTTGGTGTTATTCGGCGCCCGATCAAGGAATATCCACTTGAGGATGAACCGTTCTACGACGAGTATCTGCTGTGGGTATTGGACGAACTGAACCGGCACAAAGGCCCCGGAGAACGGCCGGTGGAGACGGTCGAGTTCGACCATTCCAGGGGGCCCGGACCCTTTTCTCTCCTGTTCATGCTCCGAGACGCCGAGGCTCCGGCCAGCGTTCTAGAGTCATGGACGGCTGGACTACTGGCGCAAGGTGATGACAACTGGTGGTGCGAAGACCTTGCGACGGGGCGCACCTACGAAGTCGACTCCCCGCTCAGGTGGGCGGTTCGGACGGCAGGACTGGTGATATCGACTCATGGCGTTCGCCCACCCGCGGCCGTCGTCGCGCCCTCACTCATTCGTTACGAGGGGCTACTGCCATTGTTCCGAGGGCCATCACAAGCCGCCGCGATCCTAGACCTCCCCGACGAGTTAAGCGAAGTTCCGCCAAATCTGATGCGCGAGATGTTGCAAGGGAAGCTATTCCCTCCGGCCGTGAAGGATGAAATTCTTCTCGATTTCATCGTTGCGGCGACGAAGGTGGGATTCGAGGGCACGAAGCCTTCCACCATTCCAGCACGTATCGCCCGGACTATCGAGCCGTTCTCTCCGGATGCGGTGTACATCGCGACGAGCGACGAGCAGGAGACCTTCCTGCGAGCGCGTCAGCGTCCCTACCTGCGGGCTCGCGAGGATCAGGTCGCTGAGCTAATCCAGTTGGTGGGCTGCCGCCGTTTTGAAGACAGCTTCGCGTTCTCCGAGATCATCGAGGGACGACAGAACAGCGAGCCCGTGCTGGATGTCTACCCCGGGCTCCGAAACATGGTCGGGTCCGATCGGCTCAACCGAGTCAAGCTAGCGCGGGCGATGATGATCGCAAAACGCGTCACTACTGAAGACGGGGTCGAAGACCAGCCGATCGACTGGTACCTCGACGGAAGCGAACTCGTGGTTCGCGGCGACGCCGATGACGTTCAGGTCCTCAAGTTCATCAACGCAGCGTTCGAGCTTCGCTTAGACAACCCGCAACTGGCCGCCGTCATCAAGGCGGGCCTCGACCACAAGCTCGAGGATCTGAGGGTTCAAGCGAAATTGGTTGACTCCGATGCCGAACGCCTCGAGCTGTATATCGGATCTGATGATCTTCGAGATGCCCTGCCGACGGGCCTGTGGTCGGCGCTCGAAGCGCAAGGACTGGTCGACGACAACACGTCGGTCGCAGAGCTGTTGCTGGTGGTCTATGGCTCCGACTCGCTCCGGATTCTCGCCGATCGTTTCCGGGAGCTCGGATTCTCGGACGTCCCTACCGCCTGGGCGGGCACACCTGCGGCGATCTCATGGGTGCGCAAGATGGGCTTCACCGCGGAGTACGCGGGCCAGCGAGCGCGGTCCCGTCCGCAAGAGTTCGTAGTGCCGGGTGCGGTCAAACTCAACGACCTTCACACCTTCCAGAAGCAGATCAGCGAAAAATTGCGCGTCGTGCTGACGCAACCGTCCGACCAGGGCCCTGCACAGAAGGGGATGGTCGAGTTACCCACCGGAGCTGGCAAGACACGCGTTGCCACCCAGACGGTGCTTCGCCTCTTCGTTGACGAGGTTCTCAGCGGGCCAATTCTGTGGATCGCGCAGTCCATCGAGTTGTGCGAGCAGGCCGTCCAAACCTTCGAGACCGTGTGGCGGTACCTTGGCGACGAGCGGCCGTTAACGATCGGCAGGTTATGGGAGAACAACAAGGTCCATGAGCCGGACACCGAGGTCAGCGTGATCGTGGCGACAGATGCCAAGATCGACGCAATCATGAGCCTGCCGGAGTATGAGTGGCTCAAGACACCAACGGTCGTGTTCATAGACGAGGCCCATCGGGCTGGCGGATCAACGCGCTACACTCAAATCCTGCGGTGGCTCGGGGGTTGATGGACGCAGTTGGGAGCGGCCACTCGTGGGCCTTTCCGCGACCCCCTTCAAGGGCAGCATCGGTGACACGGAGAGAACCCAGCAGCTTGCGGCCCGATTTGGGCACAACCGCCTGTACGCGTTCGAAACTGACGCGTACAAGCACTTGGTGGGCCTAGGTGTCCTCGCTAGCGTCAAGCACGAAGTCTTGCCCGGCGTCGACGTGATCCTGAGTGCCAGCGAACAAGCGGGGATCCGCTCGTCACACGTGATCGATCGCGTCCTCTACGAGCGTCTCGGTCGAAGTGAAGCCCGTATGAAGATCCTCGTCGAGCACATCATGGACCAGGATCCTGAGTGGCCGATCCTCGTGTTCACTCCGAGCGTTCTATCTGCACAGGTCCTCGCTGCTTCTCTTCGATATCGGGGTATCAAGGCCGAGTCGGTTAGCGGCCAGACCGGCCGCCAACAGCGTCGCGATGTCATCAAGCGATTCCAGAAAGGTGAGATCAAGGTCCTCGCCAACTGCGACCTCCTTATCCAAGGTTTTGACGCCCCCGGTGTGCGGGCTCTCTACATCGCGCGCCCCACCTTCAGTCCGAGCGCCTACATCCAGATGGCTGGCCGCGGTCTGCGAGGCCCGAAAAATGGCGGCAAGGAAGAGTGCCTCATTGTCGATGTTGCCGATAACTGGGGTGCCATGAATGATTTCCTCGGATACCACGACTACGCCCAGCTGTGGACGGAGCAGCAGGGGTGATCCTGGTACCCGCACTTGCGGACATAGAAAGTCGCGCTTCCAGCAACGCCGAGCGCACGGTGGCGCGACTGTTGCGTGACGTCGAGGGTGACCCTGACGCCGTCGCCTTCCACTCTGTTGATCTCCGCTCCCACGCCTACAAGCAGCAGGCCGAGGCGGATTTCGTCGTGCTGTGGAGGGGCGTCGTCGTAGTGATCGAGGTCAAGGGCGGCGGCGTACGAAGGCATGATGGCGTCTGGTATTCAATCGACCGACGAGGCGACTGGCATAAGTTGTCGGGCTCCCCGATGGAACAGGCCCGTTCTGCGGCCTACGCGTTGCGGGACATCCTGCGAGAAGAGGGCGCAGGCTGGTTCGCTCACGAGGCCGTGGTCATCACCCCTGACATCGACTCCCCACCGAGCGCGGTCGGTTGGCTCCCGACGCACTGGCTCGCACGCGACGATATGAGCGCCGCAGGCCTTCAAGGCGCGCTCGACGGGGTGGTCCGAAACGGACGGATAGCACCGAACGGACAGAAGCGCGCGCGGATGGGCGACCTGCGGTCGCGGTTGTTCGGAGAGTTCACCAGGATGCCCGTGATCGACGCCCGGCGGGGAGCCGTCCTCGAAGAGCAGAGTCGTGCCACCGCAGGTCAGTCGCGCGTTCTGGCAGCACTTGCCCGCAACCCTCGCGTGCTCGTGTTCGGGGGTGCAGGAACTGGCAAGTCGTTGGTACTCGTTGAGGCAGCTAAGCAGGAGGCCGACCAGGGAAGGTCGGTCCTCATCACCTTCCACTCGCCAGCTCTAACGGGCTTCTTCAAGCCACATATCGCGGGTCGGAGCATTGACCTAGTTGCGTTCCACGAGTTGCCGAACGAAAGGGCATACGACGTAGTCCTCGTCGACGAGGCGCAGGACATGATGACCGCCGACGCGATGGACCGAATCGATACGCTGATTGCTGGCGGACGTGCAGATGGTCGATGGCGAATGTTCCTTGACCCGAACAACCAGGCGCACGTCGACGGCGCGTACGACAAAGACGTCGCCGACCTGATCGCCTCCGAGGCGATCATCGTCGATCTCGACCTCAACGTTCGAAATACCAAAGCGATCGTGCACGTCGTCCAGGAATACCTCGGGGCGGATGTGGGTGATCCAGGGATTGTTCACGGCGAGAAGGTTCAGTGGTGTACGCCGCTGGGCGAGGCCCAGATTGGCGCTGCGGATCGGGTCGCACAACAGATCGTTGCGGATGGCGCCCATCGGTCCGACGTCTGGATAATTAGCACAACGTCGGACGCTCCGCCCACGACAAGCCCTGAGGGGTTCGTCGTAACGAGTCCTAGGTACGCGAAAGGACTGGAGGCGGAGCACGTCGTCGTCTTCGACCTACCCCAGACGTACGACGAAGCCGCGAACGCTGCCCTCTACGTTGCCCTCACACGAGCCCGCGTGTCACTGCACATCATCACATCGAAGCGCGACAAGCGGAATCTGCAGCAACTCTTGAAGGATCGGATGTTCGCGAAGTGAGTCTGACCAGTTCCCAGCAAGCGGCGTTAGACCATCTGCGGAAAGCTTATGTCGGCCCGGAGGGCGGCGACGAGGAGGTCGTCTGGAACCCGCCAAATCGGCGATACGCCGTCGGCATGCTCTTCCCGCAAGAGGCCATCGACCGCTCCGAGAGCGAGCATGCGGACGACCTTGACATCGAGGCTGAGGTCGAAACACCTGGGGAGGTCGAAGAACGGGGCGCCGCGGTGCCCGTCTCAGAGGAGTGGAGACCCTCTTCCGTGGCGATCTCTTTCGTCACTGATCGCGCGACGGCGGTATGCAATCTTGCCGGCGGGACCTACGAGGCAGTCGAGGGAGACGGCCCGCCGAGATGGCGGCGTCGACCCTTCTTCGTGGAAGACCTAGAAATGCGCCGCGGTCGAGGCCCCCACCAAATCAGTGTGAATGGTGTAGGGGTCGAAGTCGGGTCTCGTTGGCGCGCATATGGCTCCGTCTACCTCGCGACGGTATTCGTTCGCGTCAGGGAAGAGTCTAGTGGAGACGACCGTTTCGATATCTCGAAAATGCTCTACCAGGTTGCGCTCAGCGTCACCCTGAAGGATGGCGGGCGATTTCTCGAGTACGACCCCGCTCGATCCTTTGACGTGGACGACGAAGCCGCCGAGCTGAGGCTTCGATATCGCGACCGCAAGGTGTACGCGGTCGGCCATGGCATGGCGGCAGACTGGACATTCGAGGAAGATCTGTGCACCCGCATCTGGCTCGATCCGGTGCCCTCATTCGTGGTGCCTGCAGTCGAGACGCTCGCCCTTGAAGCCGATACCCCGGAAGCCGGTGCACTCGAGCTCGCCCACCTCGCAAAGCTCGACGCAAACCCGGATGTTGTCCTGGCGTCACTGGAGGCGTTCGTCGACGCCTTCGGACTCTGGGTGTCGGAGCAGGACCAGCGTGTCGTTGGCTTCGGGGCCGACCAGAACGTGGCTCGGCGTATCGTCGATCGATCGGAGAGGGCCGTCACGCGGATGCGGGAGTCGATCGCGCTCCTGCGCCAGCCAGACCAGGGTCATATCCGGACGTCCTTCGCGCTTGGTATGGCCGCGATGCGCCTTCAGATGCGTCAGTCGGAGATGAACCAGGGTGGCGAGAGCGGCGAGCCCCGGTGGCGCCCTTTCCAGCTCGGCTTCCTGCTCGTGACGCTCTCCTCGACGATCGACGAGACTCACGCTGATCGCAAACTGGTCGACCTGATCTGGTTCCCGACCGGTGGCGGCAAGACCGAGGCTTACCTGGGGCTTGCTGCGATCGAGATCTTCCGTCGTCGTCTTCTGTACGGCGTATCGGGCGGTGGGACCGCGGTCATAACGAGGTACACGCTTCGCCTTCTAACTGCCCAGCAGTTCCAGAGGGCGGCGTCCCTCGTTTGCGCGATGGAACTTTTGCGACGGCCGGGTGAATTCGGTGACGCACGGGTTCGCAATATGGTTCCGTTCAGCATTGGTCTCTGGGTCGGCAACGAGGTGACACCAGGAAGCCGGATCGAAGCCAAGGCCGATCTCGAGCGTCTCTATAAAGCTGCGCGACCCGAGGAGGCTAACCAGTTCCAGGTCGAAAGTTGCCCGTGGTGCGGTATCGCCTTGTTGCCGGCGTCGAGGTCGGAGGATAGGTCGAAGTATGGTGTCCGACTCGTCGGTCGTGACGTGCTGGTGCACTGCACTAGCCGAGACTGCCACTTCAGCGACGAGCTGCCAGTAGTGGTCGTCGACGAGCTGATCTACGAGCAGCCGCCGACCATCCTGCTAGCCACAGTGGACAAGTTTGCCCGGCTGCAATTCAACCCCGATGCCAGCAGGATCCTCGGCTTGGGCACTACCTATCGCCAGCCTTCCATGATTATCCAAGACGAGCTTCATTTGCTGTCGGGGCCGCTGGGCACCACCGTCGCGGTCTTCGACGCGGTGATTCAATTGCTGCTCAGTCGAGGCGGCTCGACCCCAAAGATCGTCGCCTCGACGGCGACCATCCGAGCATCGGATGAGCAGGTGAAGGGTCTTTACGGCCGCAAGGTCGCGCTCTATCCGCCGTCTGGACTGGACGGCGACCGCACCTTCTTCTCCCAGCCTGTGAGCAGCGGCGTGGGCCGCCTCTACGTGGGGCTGATGCCGCAAGCGCTGTCCCAGATGTCCGCTGTCGTCGCGGCGGCAGCGCCACTCCTCGAGATCCCGGAGGTCCTTGAAGCGGACGTGGACGACACGTCCACCCGCGACGCCTATTGGACGGCAGTGATGTACCACAACAGCCTGCGCGAGCTCGGTCGCACTGGCACGCTGGTGGTCGATGACGTCAACAGCCGACTCAGGCCCCGTGCCGAGCGTCTTGGGCTATCCCTGCGTCGGGTGCGCGCTGACAAGGTCCTTGAGCTCACAAGCCGCCGCGGTCCCGAGGAGCTCCCGAACGACCTGCGTGCACTGAAGCGCCGTGCAGATGAGTCGGATGACGCGATCGACGTGGTGCTCTCATCCAACATGCTGTCGGTCGGCATAGACATCCCTCGGCTAGCGCTGATGCTGATGGTGGGCCAGCCCAGGACGACGGCCGAGTACATCCAGGCGACCAGTCGAGTCGGCCGAGGTGCCGTCCGCGGCATCGTGACCACGCTTTTCCGCTCCAACCGAGCTCGAGATCGATCGCACTTCGAAACCTTTAGGGGGTACCACGAGGCGCTCTATCGTAGTGTCGAGCCGACTAGTGTGACGCCATGGTCGTTGGCGTCCCGCGACCGTTCCCTCGCGGGGGCGCTCGTCACGCTTCTGCGCCACACGATTTCATCGCTGACTGAGAACGCAGGCGCTTCCCGGATGGACTTGAACGACGCCGACCTGAAGGCGCAGATCGAGACGTTGGTGAGTCACTTCTTGGCGATCGTGAATGACTCCGACACGAGCGAGACGGCCAACACCGACGCGGCGGTGTGGGAGTTGCTGCGGGAATGGGACAACCGAGCCCAACGCGCTCGACTTGACGGCGCGAGACTTCTCTACGACCGCAAGGGCGCAGACGACGCGGCCCTCTTCAAGAGATTCGGTCAATCCGGCGAGGGATGGCTCGTGGCGGACTCTATGCGGTCGGTCGAGCCGGGTGTCGCAATCGACGTACGCGAGCCATTTGAGGAGTGATTCCGTGGAACGGATCAAGCATGACCTGAGGCTGTCGGAGACCGTCATCCCCTTCGGCGTCGGCGCGATTGTAGACATCCGCGGTGCGTCGCTCATCGCGCCCGACACTTCCTGGTGGGACAGGAAGTACGCCGCCGAGATTAAATGCGAGCGCCTCGTGGACCGACTAGGTCCCAGCGTTTTGCTCGAGGCACCAACCCACGCCGGTCGTGCGGGAGAAGCGACCAAGGGCCTCCTGTACTGGCGTTTCCCGGAATGGCGATTCTGTGAACGCTGCACTCGCCTTTCGCGCAAGACCGCGAAGGATAAGGGAAAGTGGGCCAACGTCTGCGCCAATTGCAAGGGCGCGCTGGTACCGATGCGATATGTCGCCGTCTGCGAACGGGGAAGCCACATCCAGGACATCCCATGGTTTCAGTGGGCGCACCGCGGCCACGACAGCGGCGTCACCGAGACCGTCCGGCACTGTCGGGCCTACAAGGAGCTCAGGTTCGTTCGTACCGCCACGCACGGTGAGGGTCTCAAGTCGCTGCGAGTCACCTGCGGCGGCTGCGGCCGGTCGCGGCCGCTCTCGGACCTCGTGGCTACCGAGTCGCTCAAGCGTGACGGCGTCCGTTGCGAGGGGCGACAGCCTTGGGAGGATGAAAAGGACGGTGACCCGTGCGAGCACAACCTCGTCGCAGTTCAGCGTGGTGCTACGGGCAACTACATCGCCGAGCGAATCTCAGCCCTCGACATTCCAGAGGATAAGCCGAGGTCAATCAGCGGGACCGACGCAATTCGCGGGCACATGTTCTTCGAGAAGGTCGTCGCTGACAACGGTGGACCGCAAGCCGAGATGGTGGCCGGCTGGATCGCGAACGAACTCGGTGTCACGCCGGACAAGGTTCTGGCCGTCGCCGCAGCTGACGACGACGTGGACGACGCTGTTCTTCTAAACCTTAAGGACGGCGAATGGGCGGCATTTTTGAATAAGTTGGACAAGCACGCGCGCGATACAAGCGAAGGTGACTTCGTGGTCGACGGCTGGCGAATCGATCAATCAGAGGGAACCTCCCAGGCAGTTGCCGACCTCATTGCTGGCATCGGTCAAGTTCGCCGCGTCCGCGAGGTGCGGGCGCTCAGAGGGTTCAGGCGTCGCAGCGCTGATGCTTCGATGGTCTCGGCTGATCTAGGTTTCGACGCCAGGCGCCAGCCAGCGTACCCCGCTATCGAAATGTATGGCGAAGGCATCTTCATCCGCTTTAACGAGGAGCGGATCAGCGAGTGGGAGAGCCAGCCCGCCGTTCAAGCACGCGCTCGGCTCCTGACAGAGCGACGAACTGTGACGCCTTGGGCGCATCGCCTCGATCTACCGGAACCAAGATTCATTGCCCTGCATACGGTCGCGCACCTTCTCATTCGACGCCTCGCCTTCGCCAGCGGCTACTCCTCCGCATCACTTCAGGAGCGGATCTATTCCAACTCGGATCGTGTCGACCGGACCGCCGGGGTTCTGATCTACACCGCAGCCGGCGATGCACAAGGGACCCTGGGCGGCCTTGTCAGACTGGGTCAACCCGAGAAGCTGGTGCCGCTGCTCACCGCCGCCCTGGACGACGCTGACTACTGCTCCAACGATCCCGTTTGCATCGAGAGTGACCGACAAGGCACAGGAAGTCTCAACCTGTCCGCCTGCCATGGTTGCGCACTGATCAGTGAGACCTCGTGCGAGACCTCGAACCGGCTCCTTGACCGCCAGCTCGTTCTGGGCGGGCGCAACGTTCAAGGTTTGTTCGAGGGCGTTCTCAAGCAGGCACGAGCCGAAATCCGTATTAGGTGATGGGCAAGTCGGCAGCGGTGGGCCGGCACCCTGAACCAGCGTCCAGGCCGGAGGCTCGCGCGCTAGCAGTGGCGGCCATCAACACGGATATTTGCCGAGAGGTCACACGGACGACGCGCCGGGCGAAGACACCTGCTTCGGTGGGGCTCCCAGAAATTTGCGAGACCGCCACGGATAAGATCCTGAGGTGGCACAGGTACCACCCGACTCGGGGCCGAGCACCGAGCCGATCACGGTCCTCGACCTCTTCGCAGGATGCGGCGGACTCACCGAGGGATTCCACCAGTTCCGGCCGGGTGCTGGCGGCTGGCCGGTGTTCCGCAGCGTCGGCGCTGTTGAGTGGGACAGGGATGCCGCTGCGTCCTACGCCGTTAACTTCGGGAAAGCGTCCTCGAGGCACGCGTACTTCCAGCCGCCTCAGATCTTCTGTCGGGATATCGTGGGCTGGAGGCCCTCCTGGTTGCATGACGAGGTCGATGTCGTTGTCGGCGGACCGCCATGCCAGGGTTTCTCCGGGCTCAACAGAGAGGGCGTTGGAGCCGAGCGAAATAAGCTCTGGCAGGAGTTCATCCGGGTCGTCGTCGAGGTGCAGCCCAAGGTCTTCGTGATCGAGAACGTCGATCGATTCGTGCGCTCACCGGAGTTTGCCGACCTACAGGCACGAATCGGCAACGGCGACCTGAAGAACTACGAGCTTCGCGAACCCCCTCACACTACAGCTGGCGACTCCAAAAGGCAGCGGGCGCGACTTTATCTGCTAAACGCCGCCGACTACGGTGCGATGCAAGTACGTCATCGGGCGATCGTGATCGGCGTGCGTACCGATGTCGACGATCTACGTCCTATTCGGATGCGCTACCCGATGCCGACACACTCGAAGGCTCGCGTGGACAACCCAGCGCAGCCCGGCGGGTTGCGGATCGCTGGCCCACGGCCAGCATGGATCACGGTGGGTGCTCTCTTCGGACAGACCTCCCAGATGATGCTGTCCGGGACGAAGCTGCCAGCCAATCGCCGATGTCGAATCGTCGAACTGCAGTCCGATCGGAGGGTCCCCGTCGATTTCGAGGGCCCGTTCCGCACCTCGGAGCTGCACTTCACCAGAAACCCAGAGCCGATATCGCTAGCTCGCTACGAGGCCATTCCGCCAGCCGGTAATAGAAAGGATCTGAGAGGGCGATATGTGTGTCGGTTTGAGGACGGTAGCCATGTCATCCTGGAGAAGGTGGGAGCGTGGCGTGACCCCGACGGGGGTCTTGACCCGCTCGGTGTCTACCGGAAGGTGGTGGGTGGCAAGCCCGTACCGGACTGCATTTTTCACGTCCACCTTGAGGACGGGAACGGCCTACTCGTACGCGAACGCACCGGGCGAGACAAGGCCCAAGCATTCCGCGTTTTGGCCTTCCAGCGCGGCAGCGGCCGCCGGGCCGTTCTCGAGTACCTTTCCACGGACTCGTGGGACGCTCACGATGCAGGTGCCGCCGATGTCATGGGCCGCATGAGTCCGATCGCGCCGTCGGTGACTATCCGTACGGAGTTTTTCAAACCGGAGAAAGGTCGATACCTTCATCCAATCGCCAACCGACCGATTACCCACTACGAGGCCGCGAAAATTCAAGGATTCCCCGACGATTTTCTATGGTGCGGATCCAAGACCGCGATCGCAAAGCAGATCGGCAATGCTGTGCCGGTCCCATTGGGAGTGGCCATCGCGCAGGCGATCTACGAGTATCTGCGGCCGAGTCGGCCCTGAGTCGCGGTGGCGCGCTGCATAGGCACGGCGGCAGCAGGGGGGTGATCCTCTTATGACCAAGCGATCTTGGGCCTCGAGCGCCCAGGTTCGGCGGAGCATGCAGGCGAACCAGTGGCGCGACACGAAACCGGAGCTGGCAATTCGCAGAGTCGTGTACGCATCGGGTTTGCGCTACCGCGTCGATGCCCGACCGTTGAAGGAGCTCAATCGTCGCGCCGACCTGGTCTTTCTCGGGGCCAAGGTCGCCGTTTTCGTCGACGGCTGTTTCTGGCACGGGTGTCCCCAGCACTACACCGTCGCGATCGCGAACGCGGAGTTCTGGGCAGAAAAGGTACGTCGCAATCGCGAACGGGACATTGAGACGAATGAGGCTCTTGTGGCAGCAGGGTGGGTCGTGATTCGGGTGTGGGAGCATGAAGATCCGAATGCTGCGGCCGGTCAAGTGGCTGAAACCGTGCGCGGACGCTCTCGTTCGGCTTCTCGCCGTGGCGCCCCACTAACCGCCCCGTGCTCCAACCGACCGCGTTCTGTCGAGCTGCCCCTCTAGATGCGGGCACCCGTACTTGGACCGCGGCACTCGACAGTTGCCGAGGTCACTTGACAGGCCGGTAATGCCCAACGTCCGGACGAGCTTGTCCATCCGCCGCGTGGTGACCCCGAGCAAGTACCAAGTTCCCACCACGCTCGTGAGTGCGCGTTCGGCCCTCTCGCAGGCGTTCGAACAACCACCCCAGATTAGTAGACCCTCGCCACAGCTTCGGACGGCGACGTCAAGGGTCCCAACACGGGTGTCGAGATCGCCGTGCCGGAAGCGACCACGGGAGTTGCCCGCTCCGGTCCGTCGCGGTACCGGCGCCGCACACCACCTGCGCCGACAGTAGCGAGTTGACGAATGGGTCAGCAGGTCCGTCGTCCAGCACTACTCTGCTGGACTCCACTCCGGCAGCTACTGAAGGGCTGAGCACACAGCGCCCGCTCAGGGCGTGTGTACCCGGTGGCCAATCGCGGTGAGCAGCCTCATGGGGGATGACTTCTGCAACCCTGACTGCCCCCACCGCCACCAGCCCTGCGGTTCACCGCACCCGCCTGGACTGGCTCGACGGACTGCGCGCCATCGCTGCGCTGCTGGTGGTGGTGCAGCACTTCGGCACGCTTGCGCTCGTGCCCGGTGGCGACTGGCTACGACAGCACTGCGACCTGGGCATTTACGGGGTGATGCTCTTCTTCCTGGTCAGCGGTTACATCGTCCCGGTGTCGCTGGAGCGGAGCGGCGACGTACGCGCCTTCTGGATCGGTCGAATCTTCCGGCTCTATCCGCTCTTGATCGTCCTGGTCGTGGTGGGCTGGCTGATGCCGGATGACCAGTCCGCGCTCTACCCGTCGGTCTTCGATCACACCGGTTGGAACACCCTGGCCAATCTCACCCTGATGTCGGAATTCACCGGGGCCCACCGGTTCACCTCCGTGATGTGGACCCTTAGCTACGAGATGGTGTTCTACTTCCTGATCAGCGCGTTCTTCGTGCTGGGAGTGCGTCGTGCCAGCACACCGGCCGCGCTCAGCGCAGCGGCTGCTGCGGTGCTCGGCGGCGGTGTTATCAGTGCCCAGATGCTGACGGGTCCGACCTGGACTACAGCCACCCAACTCCTGATCGCTGCCGTGAGCGCCGCCGTCATCGGCGGTCTGGGGCTGGTGTGCACCGGCCGCAGCCGCCAGGGGGCGGTGCTCCTGGCTGTGACCGGCCTGGCCGCGCTGGCGTTGAACGCTCGAGCACCGTTCTTCGAAAGCGCCGTGATTCTGGCGACGATGTTTGCCGGCACCGTGATCTACCGGACCCAGCACGGTCGCCTCGATCGACGTACGGGCATCGCCGTCGTCCTGGTCGTTGCACTGGCGGCTGCGCTGAGCGGCTTCCTCTTCGACCGCGGGGTCCGGACTGGTTCCAGCCTGAGCCCGAACTGGCAGGCGTTCGTGGTCGCCTACGTGGCCGCGTGGGTCACGTTCGCGGTGGCCCTTGCTGCCCGGCATCGTCGCTGGCCGCGCGCGGTGACCTGGCTCGGCCAGGTCAGCTACTCGGTGTACCTGGTGCACATGGTCGTCTACTTCGCCTCCGCCTGGCTGGCCACCCACGTGCTGCGTCTGCCCACCGGAACTCCGGGCCGCTGGTTGGTCTTCGCCGTGCAGCTGACGGCGATCCTGGTGGTCAGCGGCTGGACGTTCCGCTGGATCGAGCGACCGGGTCAGCGCCTCGGGCGTTACCTCAGCGCAATGCCTCCGCGAGGGTCTGCAGTCCTCGCAGCGGGTCCGGCCAGTAGGTGACCCCCTGCACCAGCAGTGAGGTCACCACGGTCGGCTCCCATCGGCTGAACTGCTCGCGGACCCGCGCCGCCGGGCCGACGAGCGCGACGTCGTCGACCATCTCCATCGGGATGGCGGCGGCGGCTTCGTCCTTGCGGCCCTCCAGGTAGAGGTCCTGCACCTGCGCGCAGACGTCCTCCCAGCCCATCCGGACGAAGACGTCCAGGTGGAAGTTCTGCCCGCGCGCCCCCATGCCGCCGACGTACAGCGCCAGGTTGCGTCGGATGAGGTCGGCCGCCCCGTCCACGTCGTCGGCGATGACGACCGGGACCGAGGCATGCACCTCGAAATCCGTTGCCGTACGCCGTGCCCCGGGTTGCGCGAAGCCCTCGGCCAGCGCCGCCCGGTAGAAGTCGTCGCTACGCGGGGAGAAGAACAGCGGCAGCCAGCCGTCCGCGATCTCGGCGGCCAGCGCGACGTTCTTGGGGCCCTCGGCACCCAGGAAGATCGGCAGATCGGTGCGGTAGGGGTGCAACGTCGAACGCAGCGGCTTGCCCAGGCCCGTGCCACCATCGGTCAGCGGCAGCGGATAGTGCGGTCCGGCGGAGGTGACGACCTCGCGGGCGATGGTGCGCCGCACGATGTCGATGTATTCGCGAGTGCGGGCCAACGGCTTGGGGTAGCTCTGGCCGTACCAGCCCTCGACGACCTGCGGCCCGGAGACGCCGAGTCCGAGGATGAACCGACCACCGGAGAGGTGATCCAAGGTCATCGCTGCCATGGCAGTGGCGGTCGGAGTCCGGGCTGACAACTGGATCACGTTGGTGCCCAGGCGGATCTGCTTGGTCGATGCACCCCACCAGGCCAATGGGGTCAGTGCGTCGGAGCCGTAGGCCTCGGCACTGTAGATCGCATCGAAACCCAGGTCGTCGGCCGCGCGGACGATCTCCTGCGCGTGCTCCGGCGGGCCGGCCGACCAGTACCCGAGGTGGATCCCCAGCTTCACGGCGACACCGAGGTCGGCAACGCCGTGTCGTTGCGCAGCGCCTCGAACAGAGCCAGCGCCTTCGTCTTGTCCCACAGCAGCACGTCACCCACATTAGTGCTGGCGTTGCCCGCAATCGGGACCTGCACGGAAGTTCCGTTGGACGAGATCCCCTTCAGCGCCCACACCGTCTTCAACGCCATCCAGGGCGACATCTCGTTGTCGACGGCCAGCCCCTGCGCGCCGGAGACACCGATGCTGTGCAGCTTCCACGGCATCAGCACGTTGGTCGGGCTGGCGATCTTGCTCATCAGTGCGGCGAGGAACTCGCGCTGGTGCTTGGCCCGGGCCAGGTCGCCCTCGGCGAACGCGTGCCGCGAGCGCACGTAGCCCAGTGCGTCCTTGCCGTTGAGGGTCTGGCAACCGGCGGGCAGGTCGATGTGGGCGTAGTCGTCCTTGACCGCTTCGGGCAAGCACATCCGCACCCCACCGACGGCGTTCACGACACCCGCAAACCCGCCGAAACCGATCTCCATGTAACCGTCGATCCGCAGGCCGGTGGCGTCCTCGAGGGTCTCGATGAGCAACGGTGCGCCGCCGAAGGCGAACGAGGCGTTGATCTTGTTGCGGCCGTGGCCCGGGATCGGCACGTAGCTGTCGCGGGGGAAGCTGACCAGGGTCGGCTGGCCGGAGGAGGGCAGGTGCAGCAGCATGATCGAGTCGGTGTGCGCGCTGCCTTCGCTCACGTTGGAGCCACCGGTGCCGAGGTCGTGAGCTTCCTCACTGCTGAGGCCGGCCCGCGAGTCGGAGCCGACCAGCAACACGTTGGTGCCCGACCCCGCCGCGGGGCGGTCCCCGGTGGGGAAGGCCGCGATCTTGTCGACCGCACCCCACGCGCTGAATCCCGCCCACGCCAGCAGCCCCAGCCACAGGGCGATGACCAGGCCCATCGCCACGAGGATGCGCCGCCACAGGTACTTGCGGGGCAGCTTTCTACGTGCAGGTGCAGGTGCAGTCGCCGGCTGCGGTGCCGGCCGGTTCGGTCCAGCGGGCCGGACCGGCATCGTGCGGGTGGCCTGCTGGGGTTGCGTAGACGGCAGTCGGTGGCGCACCGGGATCGGTTGCGCTCTCTGGTCGTCGGATCCGCTCACGCAGGCGAGGGTAACCGGCCAACCTGGCTGGTCCGGGTAGCCTTGCCGGGTGCTGGACGAGAGTGGGCTGGGAGTTTCGGTGATCATGCCGATTCTGAACGAGGAACGGCACCTGAAGGAATCGGTCGATGCGATCCTGGCCCAGGAGTACGCCGGTCCGATCGAAGTGATCCTGGCCCTCGGCCCGTCGCACGACCGCACCGATGAGGTCGCGGCCGCGCTGGCCGCCCAGGACCCACGCATCGTGCTGGTTGACAACCCCTCAGGGCGGACCCCGGAGGGCCTCAACGCCGCGATCGCCAAGTCGCAGTACCCCGTGGTCGCGCGGGTCGACGGGCACGGAATTCTCTCGCCGGGTTACCTCACCACCGCCGTGCGCACGTTGGCGCAGCAGCAGGCCGCGAACGTCGGCGGAATCATGGACGCCGAGGGCACCAGCGACTTCGAGCGTGCGGTGGCGTGTGCGATGAAGAGCAAGATCGGTGTCGGCGGGGTCAAGTTCAAACAAGGTGGCGCACCGGGACCCGCCGAGACGGTGTACCTCGGGGTGTTCGATCGCATCTGGCTGGACCGGGTCGGCGGTTATGACCCGCGCTACATCCGCGCCCAGGACTGGGAGATGAACTACCGGATCCGGCAGGCCGACGGGCTGGTGTGGTTCACCCCGGACCTGAAGGTCACCTATCGGCCGCGCGGTTCGTTCCGGGCGTTGGCAACCCAGTACAAGCAGTACGGCACCTGGCGGCGCGTCGTGGCCCGCGAGCATCGCGGTTCGATCAACCTGCGCTACCTCGCGCCCCCCACCGCCCTGGTGGCGATCGCCGGCGGGACGCTGGGCGGTCTGGTCTGGCGACCGCTATGGGTCATCCCACTGGGTTACGTCGGAGCTGTTGGGGTGGGTGGCCTGGCCATCTCGCGCGGGCAGGCGCCGAAGGTGCGGGCGCTGCTACCCGGCGTACTGGCCACCATGCATCTGTCCTGGGGGTGGGGATTCCTCACCAGCCGGGTACGGCTACCAGAAACCACCCAGGGGACATCCAGCAACTGACGGGTAGCCTGACCCGGCACGCCCGACCACGTAAGGATCACACGTCAATGCTCGAACGTCTCCGCAGGATCGTCGAATACCGCAAGGTGCTCGGCACACTCGTCCGGCGGGATCTGCGCGTCCGGTACGCCCGCAGTGTCCTGGGCTACCTGTGGACGCTGATCGACCCGTTGGCGATGACGCTGGTCTATTGGTTCGTCTTCGGTGTCATCTACAGCATCAAAACGACCGGTTCGCACGACATCGCGCACAGCCGCTCCCAGGGCGCGCCGTATGTGGTGTTCCTGTTGGCCGGTCTGCTCGCCTGGAACTGGTTCAACAACTCGATCAACGAGACCGCGCGCGCGCTCTACTCCGAGCGCTTGCTGGTGCGTTCGACCAACCTGCCGCGGGAACTGTGGGTCATCCGGGTCGTCATCGCCAAGGGCATCGAGCACCTGATGTCGCTGCCCATCCTGATCGCCTTCATCCTGCTCTTCGCGGTCACCGGTGATCAGATCCACCTCAACTGGCGCTTCGTGCTGTGGATACCGGCGTTGATCCTGGAGTTCTTCCTGTGCGTCGGTCTTGGTCTGGTCATGGCGCCGGTGACGGCGCTGGTCGATGACTTCATCCGGATCGTGCGGATCATGCTGCGGATGGGTTTCTACCTGACCCCGATCGTCTACTCCGTCGGCATGCTGGACAAGGAACACGCCTGGGCGAAACTGATCCTGCAGTTCAACCCGCTGACCGGCATCAACGACATGTATCGCCTGGGCTTCCTCAGCACCGAGATCCGGCCGGACTACTTCGCCTGGGCGACCTGCACGGGCATCACGGTCTTCTGGCTGTTCTTCGGCATGTGGGTTTTCCGTAGGCTCGAATCCCCGGTTCTCAAGGAGATCTGAGATGACCGATCAGTCGCCACCCCTCGGCCCGATCGGTGAGCCGATCATGGGCGAGAACGGCAAACTGCGCTGGCGCCCGATCCGCAAGGCCAACGACCCCGCGGGTTACGACCCCGAGCACAAGCATCACATCGACGACTACGACCTGCCGCCCGTCGAGTCGACGGTCACCTGGAAGACCAAGCCCGGTGAGCCGGTCATCGAGGTCGAGGATTTGGGCATCGAGTTCCTGCGTGGGCGCAAACGGAACCTGTCGTTGCGGGAGATCGTCTTCACCGGCAAGAGCGCGCACAAGCGGGATACGTTCTGGGCGTTGCGCAATCTCAACTTCCGAGTCGGCCGCGGTGAAGCCGTCGGTCTGGTCGGCGGCAACGGTGGTGGCAAGTCCACGCTGCTGAAGTTGATCGCCGGCACGCTGCTTCCCGACGAGGGCCGGGCGAAGGTGCACGAGGGGGTTGCGCCGCTGATCGAACTCACCGGTGGCTTCGTCGGCGAACTCAGCGCTCGGGAGAACATCTACCTCACGGCCGGCTTGCACGGCATGAGCAAGGAGCAGGTGGAGGAGCGCTGGGACGACATCGTGGACTTCGCCGGTCCGCAGGTGCGGGCTGGTTTGGACGTCCCGTACCGGCACTTCAGCTCCGGTATGCAGGTGCGGCTCGGATTCGCCGTCATCACCTGCCTGGACGAACCGATCATCCTGGTCGATGAGGTGCTGGCCGTCGGCGACGCGGCCTTCCGGGAGAAGTGCTACAACCGGATGGAAAGCCTGCTGGATCAGGGCAGAACGCTCTTCCTGGTCTCGCACTCCGGCCCGGACCTGCTGCGGTTCTGCACCCGCGGGCTCTACCTCAACGGCGGGCACCTCGTCGGCGACGGACCGATGGACGAAATCATGGACCGGTACCTGTCCGAGTTGATGGGCGACAACTACCAGTTGCCCACCGACGAAGAAGTGACCGACCGGCGGCTCAAGCGCACCGACGACCAGATCAAACGCCGGCTCAAGCGCGAAGCCGAGCGCACGGCGATCCAGAACGAGGCCGATCGGCGCCGGGCGGTCGGCTAGGCCAAGGGCAGCCCTTCGGCCAGGAGCCGCGCCGCCCTCTTGTCGACATCCTCGTTCCGCAGCAGGATCACCGATCCGTCACGCGCGTACGTCGTCAGGAGCGTCTGGGCCAGATCCCCGGTGACCAGCACCCGGGGGGTCTGTCGGGGGGCGGTCGCCAGCAACGCGGCGTACGGCACCTGCGCGCCGCCCAGGTCGACGGCCAGATCCTCCGGTGCCGGATCGACGTACGCCGTGAACGCGTCCGGCTGGCTGGTGATGTCCGAGGGGGCGAGGGAAGCTTCGGGCTCGGACAGGTCCGCGGTCGGGTCGTCCAACCCGATCCGGATGTCCGCGTCCGGATCGTCGCTGAGGACTGCGCCCACCGCCCAGGTGGCCAGGATCCAGTAGACCGCTCGCCAGTGGTCGGCGGGGAGGTCGACGTGCACGCTCGTGCCCGGTCCTGCGTCCATCTCGTCCTGCAACCAGTTGGCCGCCTTGTTGACCCAGCGCAGCACGGTCGAGCCGGACAACTCGATGCGTTCGCCGGTGGCGTCGTTGTAGTAGGTGACCCGTGGCCGGGCGTTGTCGGCCGCGAGGTTGCGCAGCAGCGGGATCACAGCTGCGCCCGGATGTCGTCGAGCAGACCCATGATCGCGGCCGTCTCGGCCAGCGGCAGCAACGGCGACTCGCGACGGTCATCGGCGACCAGTTGCGCGAAATGCGTTGCCTCATAGACCAATCCCTCATGTCGGCGCAGCGGGCCGGGGTCGATCGTCGTCGTGTCGCCGTCCCGCGTGACCAGCGTGATGGGGGTGGGGGTGTAGAAGTCGGCGGCGAACTCCAGGCGGGCCTGCGTGCCGCTGATGGAGGCCGTGGTGGGCGTGCGGGCGAACAGCGTGGTGTCCAGGACCGCCGTCGCAGCGTCCCGGGTGGCCACGATGCTCACGTGACCGTCGACGCCGGTCGGTGCCGGGCGGCCACTGGCCCGGATAAGTAGCGCGGTGCCGAGGGCGAACGCGGCGAACGACACCGGGTAGATACCCAGGTCGAGGAGCGCCCCACCAGCCAGATCCGGGTTGAACAGGCGATGCTGCGGGTCGTAGGCGAACCACTGACCGTGATCGGCGTACACCGCTTCGAGCTGCCCCAACGCACCGTCGGCGAGCAGCTGGCGTACGACGTCGTGGCCCGGTAGGAACCGGGTCCACATCGCCTCCATACAGGTGACGTTGTGGTTGCCGGCGGCCTCGATGAGTTGCCGGGCCTGCCCCGCGTCGACGGTGAAGGCCTTCTCCACCAGGACGTGCTTACCTGCCTCGATCGCGATCAGCGCCTGCTCGAGATGGCTGGAGTGCGGGGACGCGACGTAGACCGCGTCCACCCTCGGGTCGGCGCACATCGCGGCCAGATCGTCGTACGCCCGCTCGACGCCGAACTCGCGCGCAAAACCGTCCGCCCGTTCCTGCGAACGGGAGGCGACCGCCACGACCCGTTGGCGGGAGTTCGCGTGCATGGTGGCGGCCATCGTGGCGGCGATGCCGCCGGGGGCACTGAAACCCCAACGCAGCGGCGGCGCGGTCGTCGGGTCCGGGGTGCGGCTGCGAGGCAACGTGATCACAATCCGATAGTTTCATCAACCGTGGCCACCCGCGTTCTTCTGCAGTCCCGACTGTCCTCGTCCCGCCTGCCCGGCAAGGCGTTACTCACGGTCGCCGGTCAGCCCGTCGTGGCGCTCGCGGCCCGACGGGCCGGCAACACCGGACTCGATGTCGTGGTGGCGACCAGCGATCAGCCCGAGGACGACGCCATCGCCGACGCCCTGGGTGAGATCGGGGTCGCGGTGTTCCGCGGTTCCCTGCACGACCCGCTCCGACGGTTCTACGACGCGACACGGGATCTGGCCGACGACGACCTGGTGGTCCGACTGACCGGCGACAACGTGGTCCCGGACGGGTCGTTCGTGCAACAGATGATCGACGACATGCACGCGGCGGGGGAGCGCTACATCCGCGTCGCGGTCACCGACATCACCGGCCTCGGCGCCGAGGTGTTCAGCGCCGGCCTCCTGCGCCAGGCCCACCGGATCGCCACCGATCCGTACGACCGAGAGCACGTCACGCCCTGGATCCGGCGGCACACCGCGGATCTGTCCGTGAACCCGCCCCTGACCGGACCGGTCAAGCGGCTGCGCTGCACCATCGACACGCTGCGCGACTTCACCGTCGCGGCCCGGGCCCTGCGCGGATTGCCCGATCCGCTCGCAGTTCCGTGGCGGGTCCTGCTGGATCGCTTCGTCGAGGCCGGTGGCGCGGTGCCCTCACCGCTGCCCGGCACCACGGCCAATCCGATCGGCCAAGGGCCGTGGGTGTTGGATGCAGCCGGGCTCGGCGGCGGGATCGACCTGGCCAAGGTCGCCCGGGTGTTGGATGCGGCCGCGATGGCGGGGGTCACGCACGTCTACACCGACGTGACGTACGGCGATGCCCCGGCCCGGATCGGCCAGAGCCTGGCGCACGGCCTGAGTGAGCGACTGTCGGTGGTGGCGCAGGTCGCCCCGCTGTCCGCGCTGCCGGACAGCGCGTCCGCCGGGTGGGCCGCCGCCGAGGTCGAAGCATCGGTCTACAACACGCTGCGTGAGTTGCAGAGCAAGTCGGTGGACGCGTTGCTGCTGCCGTGGACGGCGTGGACGTCGTGGTCCGGTGGTGGCGCCGCCGCACTGCTGGCGCTTCAAGAGCAGGGCCGTTGCCGGGTGGTCGGTGTCGCCCTCGACGACCCGTCGCAGCTGGCGGCGGCGTTCGCCGATCCGCGGATCGGGTACGTGCGGATCCCGGCGGCCTGGCGGAACTCGTTCTCCGACGCACCGGCAGAGCTGATCATCACCTGTGCGGACTCGGCGGCTCGGGGGTTCCCGCGCGTGACCTCGGTGTCCCTGCCTGCCGTCTCGGTGGAGCAGGTGGAGCAACAGGCGGCCTCGTTCGCCGTGAGCTGACTCAGATCAGGCTCAACAACGCGTCCGCGACCCGCTGGCGGCCGCGGCCGTCGACCAACTGCTGGCCGCGCGCGGCCAGCGCGGTCCGGCGGTCCGTCTGGTCCAGCAATGAGCGCAACGTCGTCGCTGCGGCCGCCCGGTCAAAGGAGTCCAGGTGGCCCAACCCGGCGACCACCTCCCGGCGCACCGCCTCGTCGTAGCCGGCTTGCTGGTTGTCCACGACGCAGACCAGCGCGGTCGGGATTCCGAGGCAGAGGAACTCCCAGACCGAGGAACCGGATGCGCTGACGACCAGGTCCGAGTCGGCTGCCAACGCCGCCAACTGGGGCGTTGACGGCACGACCCGCAGTTCCTGGCCGTCCCTGACCGGCAGCGATCGCAACGCACTGGCGATTTCTGCCCGGGCCGCGACAGCAGTGATCCGCAGCGGCAGGGCGGTGTCCATGAGCGCCGGAACGACGACGGGCGCTGCCGCATAGGGGTCGGTGCCGCCGAACACCGCCAGGACCCGGTGCGCAGCCGACGGCGCGGCGGGCGAGGCCGTGTTTCGGCGGAGGGCGAGGACGTCGTCGCGGAAGAGCGCGTACTGGATCCCGGCCAGGGCCCGGGGGGAGTGGGGTTGGGCGCCGAGGTTCTGATCGACGTACAGGTCGGCGTCCTGTTCGGTGCCGAAGGAGTAGTCGACCATGGCCAGCACCGGGAGGTCCGCGGCGCGCAGGGTGGCGCCCGTGGTGGGGTCCAGGTGATAGCCGTCGAGCACCAGCGCCGACGCGCCGGCGTCGAGCGCGGCGTCCCGCAGCGCCCGCGGGTCGGCGGGCACCGAACGCACGGCCAACTGCCGGTCAGCCAGCAGGTCCACCAGCCAGGGGGTGTCCGTGAGCGTGCCCCAGACCTGCACCGACACGCCACGGGCGCGCAGCTCGTCGGCGAGCGCCAGTTGCCGCATGACGTGACCCACGCCATACGTGCCGCCGCCGTCGCACCGCAACACGACAAGCGGGCGGTTCATGGGCGTCCTTCAGATGACGGGAACGGGGGCGGCCAAATGCTAGCCTCTACGGTGGTCTGGCTGCCGTGTCGGCCGCCTCTACCGAGCACCTCCAGCGAGTGAGAAGAGTACGTAAGCGTGAGCATCCTGCAGGGTTCGTCCATCCTGATCACCGGTGGTACCGGTTCCTTCGGCAAGGCCTTGATCACCCGGCTCCTCGACGATGTCGGGCCGAAGCGGATCGTCATCTACTCCCGCGACGAGCTCAAGCAGTGGGAGGTCCGTCAGCAGTTCGGCGACGACCCGCGTCTGCGGTGGTTCATCGGTGACGTGCGCGACCTGCCGCGGCTGGAGCGCGCCATGCACCAGGTCGACTACGTGGTGCACGCTGCGGCGTTGAAGCAGGTCGACACCGGCGAGTACAACCCGTTCGAGTTCGTCAAGACCAACGTGATGGGCAGCCAGAACGTCGTCGAGGCGTCCATCGACGCGGGCGTGAAGAAGGTCGTGGCGCTGTCCACCGACAAGGCGTCCAGCCCGATCAACCTGTACGGCGCGACCAAGCTGACCGCCGACAAGATCTTCATCCTGGGCAACCACTACGCCGCCGCGTACGAGACCCGGTTCGCCGTGGTCCGCTACGGCAACGTCACGGGCTCACGCGGATCGATCATCCCCAAGTTCCGGGCGCTGCACGCTGCGGGCGAGTCGCTGCCGATCACCGATCTGCGCTGCACCCGGTTCCTGATCACGCTGCCGCAGGCCGTCCAGATGGTGCTGGACACCTTCGAGATGATGCAGGGCGGCGAGCTGGTCGTGCCGCACATCCCCTCCCACAAGGTCACGGACCTGGCCCAAGCCATCGCACCGGGCGCCAAGATGCACGACATCGGCCTGCGCCCCGGGGAGAAGCTGCACGAGGAAATGATCTCCCCGGAGGAGGGCCGCCGGGCGGTCATCGTCCAGGACGGCAAGTACTACGTCCTCGAGCCGGAGCTGGCGACCTGGGGATACAAGCCCATCGAGAACGCCGTGCCGGTGCCCGAGGGATTCCACTGCTCCTCGGACAAGAACGACTTGTGGTACTCCGCTGAGGACATCCGCCGCGTCCTGGAGTCGGGAGTCTGATGCTCCCGTACGGGCGGCAATCGATCGACGAGAACGACATCGCCGCGGTCGCTGAAGTGCTGCGCGGAAACTGGTTGACCACCGGGCCGGCGGTCGCGCAGTTCGAGAAGGACGTCGCGGCCGTGGCCGGCGTGCCTGGCCCCGCGGTTGCGGTGACGTCCGGCACGGCAGCCCTGCACACGGCGTACGCCGCTTCAGGGGTCGGGCCCGGGGACGAAGTGATCACCACACCGTTGACCTTCTTCGCCACGGCGACCACCGCGATGTGGCAGGGCGCCCGGGTGGTCTTCGCGGACGTCAGCGAGGACACCGGCAACCTCGACCCCGACGCCGCCGCGGCCGCGGTCACCGATCGCACCAAGGTCATCGCCGGCGTCGATTACGGCGGCCACCCGATCGATGCGCCCGCGCTGGCCAAGGTGGCCCACGACGCAGGGGCGGTGCTGCTCGAGGACGCCGCGCACAGTGTTGGCGGATCGTTGGACGGTGTGCCGGTCGGAGCGCTGGCCGACCTGACCACCTTCTCGTTCTTCCCCACCAAGAACCTCACCACCGCCGAGGGCGGCGCGGTCGTCTCACCCAGTGACGAACTTCTCGCTGCGGCAAGGAATTTCAAAGGGATCGGGTACACCCGCGACGAGGCCAAGCTGCGGGTAACCGATGAAGGTCCGTGGTACTACGAGGTGCACAGTCTCGGCCTGAACTACCGGTTGCCGGATGTGCTGGCGGCCCTCGGGTCCTCGCAGCTAGGCCGGCTCGCCCAGTTCAAGGCGCGGCGGCAGGAGATCACCGACCGCTACAACGCCGCACTCGCAGACATCGACGTGCTGCGCACCCCCGCCCACCGGGCCGGGGCCGAGCCGGTGTGGCATCTGTATCCGCTGCGGATCCTCGATGGCCGTCGCCGGGAGCTGTTCGAGCATCTGCACGCGGACGGAATCGGGGTCCAGGTCAACTACATCCCGGTCCACACCCAACCGATCTTCGCCGACCTCGGCTGGCGCAAGGGTCAGTTCCCGATCGCCGAGGCGTACTCGGCCCAGGAGATCAGCCTGCCGATGTTCCCCGACCTCACCGACGCCGACGTGGACCGGGTGATCGACTCGGTGCGCACGTTCGTGGGGGCGTAATGCATCACGCGAACCACTTCTACGGGCATGCGCACATCATGGCCCGGTACGTCGGCCTGGAGGAACCGCCCCGGATGTGGGGTTACCTCCAGCACGGCTGGAACATGCACGACGGTTTCGCCGTCGGCACCGTGTTCGCGCCGCGCTACCCCAAGTTCGTGTGGTCGCAGGCGTGCGCCCGCCGCGGCTGGGCCGACGGGTTGCGTGACTACGTCACCGTCGGTGCGCCCTGGCTGTATCTGCTGGAGTTGGAGAAGCAGCAGGACTGGTTGGCCGGTCAGCCGGAGCGCGAGGGCACGATCGTCTATCCCTTCCACGGCTGGGAGGGGCAACAAGTCGTCGGCAGTCACACCGAATACGTCGAAGAGATCAAGGCGGCCGAGGGGGACGTGCCGATCACGGTCTGTTTGCACTGGAACGAGTACGACAACCCGGAAGTACGCCGCGAGTACGAAGAGGCCGGTGTGCGGGTGATCACGCACGGCCAGCGGGGCTATCTGTGGCAGGACACCGATGTTGCCTTCCTCTATCGGCAGCTACACGAGATGCGCCGACACAAGCGGGTGGTCTCCAATCGGATGAGTAGCGCGGTGCTCTACGGAGCGACCGCCGGCAACGAGGTCGGGGTCTACGGCGACCCGATGGAACTCGAGGCGGATCACGCGATCCTGGGTGGTGCGAGCAAGCCGCGTCGGATGTGGCCCCAGATGCACCAGTTCTCGATCCCCCGTGACTACGCATATGGCGTCGCCGCCGATGAGCTCGGACTGGACCACGTGCTGCCGGAGACCGAGATCATCGACGTCTTCGGCTGGGGCGATGTACTGACTCATCCGCTCCCGCCGCCGCCGGCGCCGCCGTTGGACGAGAAGCACATCAACCGCGCCAGTTCCCGCCGGGCCCGGGTCAATGCGCACCGCGCACCGGTCGACGCCGAGTCCTCCGACGGCCTCGTCAGTGACGTGGACGAGCCAGTGGTCGAGGTCGCGGCGGAGACGACCGAGCAACCGGAGCCGTCGACGGCCACGGAGCCGGTCCGCACCGATGCGGAACCGTCGACCCCGGGCGTCGTGTCCTGACCGGTCCTTAGTCGCCCAGCCGCTTGGCCAGGTTGCGTGCCTTGCTCATCGCGCCGGGCGGCAACACCTGGTCAGCGGTCGACTTGGCCATCGAAACGGCCCGGTTCGTGGCGATCCGCCGCGGCGCGCGCATCAGGTCGACGGCTCGATAGGTCAACGTCGTCTCGTAGTTCTCGATGGTCTTCTCCAGGCGCCGGATGTAGCGGTCGCGGTGTCGCAACGTGCCTTCGAGCCAGGCGATCTGGCCGTCCTTCTGCCGCATTTCGCTGGCCACGGCGCGCAGCCGGGTCAGCAATTCGCGATAACCGGCTTGGTCGGCAGCGGGTAGGTCGCGGGCGTGCCGACCGCTCTCCAGGTCCAGCTCCAACAGTTCGTCGGCCGCGTTGGGAGTGCCCATCAACGTGGCCCGGATGTGCGCCGAGGAGGCAGCGACCCGCCCGATGTCGGCGGGCGTCACCGAGAACCCGGCCATCGCGGCCAGCGTGACGGTCAACTCATCAGGGGTCACTCCCACGCGCCAGGGGTGCGCCCCTCCGGTGGCGAGCAAGCGGGTCGCGAAGGTGCGCAGACCCCGCACGAGGGTGTCTCCGGCGGACACCACCCCGGCCCGGCTCCAGGTCTGGTCCAGCAATCTCAGGCCGTCGTCGCTGACCAGGATGTTGTCCGGGGTGGCGAAGACTCGCTGCGCGGCGACATCGGTCGGCCAGGCCGACGCGTCCTCGAGCCACGCGGCGTACTGGCGGACCAGCGGCCGCACGGCGGACTGCTGGCGGGTGGCCGCCGCGGCCCGCAGGTGCGTCTCCAACGTGACGCCGACCGGGAACTCGGCCCGCAAGGTTCGCGTCAGGTCGACTTCACTGCGGTCGGCCTCATGATGACCATCGCTCCACGAGCGGGTGACCGAGTCGCCCTCCAGCACCAGGCGCTGGGTCCATCGCGCCGGCCCCGACTCGACGTACACGACGTCGGGCAGGGTGGCCTGGACCGGTGCGCCCTTGCCGGCGACCACCAGCCACGCGGGCGCCAGGTCATCCAGTTGGCCGGCCGCCGTGACCCGGTCGAGGGTGGCATGCACATCGCGCAGCACCGGCAGCTCGCTCAGTTCCTGGGTGGTGACCTGGGCGGCGACGGCCCGCACGGCCTCGACGCGATCGGGGTCAGTTGCAATGTCACGCGAGATCAACAGATTGTGCGCGTCCAGGTCCGGCAGGGCGGCGTACGTCGAGTGGCAGGTCAGCCCGGCGCCGGCCAGGAGCCCCTCCCGCTCGCGGGCATAGGTCGCCCGCTTGCTGAAGCCGTCCGCACCGATCCACCACGAGACGTTCTCCTGCGCCTGGGGGTCGGGTACGGCGCGGACCAGGTCGGTCAGGCCCAACTCGTTGGCGAGGTCGGTCACCAACCGGCCGTCCTCGCTCAACGCGTCGCCGAGCCGGTTGATCGTCTCGCCGATCGTCAGGCCGGTCCGATCCGGGCTGAGCAGACGCTGCGGACCACCCAACGCGACGATCAGGTCGTAGTGGCGGCTGGGCTGGAAGTCCAGCAGGCCGCCGCAGTAGTAGGACACCCGCGAGTGCATCCCGCCGAGGATCTCCAGGGCCCGAATGTCGTCCAGGGAGCGCGTCAGAACGTCGATCCGCGCTGTCGTGGGCAGGTGCGGCAGCAGCAACCCCGCACGCGGGCCGGCCAGCAACACCGTCTGCGGTGCGCTCGCGGCGACGAGTCGCTGGATGACCGTGGCGGTCGCGTCCGGTGCAATCATCTCCGCGAGGTCGGACCACGCGATCATGTCGCCGACGATCACGGTTGCGCCGGACACGGAGTCCTGTTGGATGCCGGTGTACTCAGCCTGTTCGGTCATGGGGGTCAGCTTAGTTGGGCCCCGATCAGATCAGATCCCAGGACAACGCCGTGCCGCGGCTGACGTCCGTGGCGAAGGTGCGACCCTCGACGACCCGGAACAGGTCGGGCGCCAGGCCGAGGGCGGGGCGGATGGAGCGCACGTTCTGCGCCGTGACGACATCGCCGGCCTTGACGTCCTCGACGACGTAGAGCGAGCGGCGGAACCGGAGTCCTTCGCGCTCACCGGCTTTCGCGCCGATGCGCGCCTGCCCGAGGCACTGCCAGGCCACCTCTGACTCGCGCACCAGGGCCCGCAACTCATCGGGCTCCAAGGAGAAGGAGGAGTCAACGCCGCCGCCTTCGCGCGCCAGCGTGACGTGCTTCTCGACGACGACGGCGCCGAGGGCGACGGCGGCCAGGGGAGCGCCGATGCCGGGGGTGTGATCCGACAGGCCGATGTGTGCGTCGAAGGCGTCCCGCAGGACGGGGATGCCGCGCAGGTTGGATTCTTCGGGGTTGGCCGGGTAGTCGGCGGTGCAGGACAGCACGATGATCTGCTCGTTACCGGTCTCGCGGGCCGCGGTGACGGCGGCATCAATCTCACTAATCGAGGCCATGCCGGTGGAGATGATGATCGGCTTGCCCTTGCCGGCCGCGAGGCGGATCAGCGGCAGGTCGACGATCTCGGAGCTGGCGATCTTGTAGGCCGGGGTGTCCAGCGACTCCAGCAGATCGATCGCCGTGGCGTCGAACGGGCTGGAGAAGCAGGTCAGACCCAGGTCGTTCGCGAGGGTGAAGATCGGCTCGTGCCACTCCCACGGCGTGTGCGCCTCGGTGTAGAGGTCCCACAGGGTGCGCCCGCCCCACAACTCGTGCCCGTCGGAGAGGCGGAAGTCGGGAGCGTCGGAGTCGATGGTGATCGTCTCCGGCTTGTAGGTCTGCAACTTGATCGCCTGCGCGCCGCTGTCGGCGACCATCCGCACGATGGCGAGCGCCTTGTCCAGCGAACCGTCGTGGTTACCGGAAACCTCGGCGATGATGTACGGCGCGTGGTCCGGGCCGATGGAGTGCTTGCCGATCGTGATGTCGGGGAGTTGCGTGCTCATGTACCTAGCCTTCGTCACGGGTGCGGCAGTGTCCAACTGTGGTTTTGGATCAGCCTATCCGCCGGGCCGATAGGCCCAGGTCAGCGCAGCGGCTTCCTGCCCACGGCGGCCAACCGCTCGGCATACTCCGGCGGGAAACCGGTCGGTTTCTCGGTGCCGTCATTCATCACGACCCGGACGACATCGGACCAGCGCGTCGGCGCCTGTACATGGGCGACGTCATTCCAGTACAAGTCGCGCATCGGTGTTGGCAGGTGGATGGCCCCGGTATCGGCTGTCAGTGCTGATCTCCGGCGGGTGGCAAAACGCGCGTACAACCAACAGGCGGTGGCGACGATGAGCACCACCAGTTGTCCCACGTCGAGACGGTGCTGACCTATCAGCCGACCCACGATGACCAGGATGCTGCCAAGAACTCCGATGGGCAGCACCCACAGGATCCATCGCTGAACCGCCGACCGCGCCAACTGATACTCGACAACGTCCTCGTCCCCCACGACGCAAGAGCATGGCGCTCCTGAGGGCCGGGTAGGCCACCCCGGCGGGTGGATGATGGCCGGGATGGACGTTGATTTCGATCTGCTCGCGGACTTCCTGGCGGTGGCCCAGGAGGGTACGACGATCGCGGCCGCCCGCGCCCGGCACGTCTCCCAGCCGGCCCTGTCCGCGCGGATCGTGCGTCTCGAAAAGGCCGTGGGCGCAGCGCTATTCGAGCGTGGTGCCAACGGTATGCGTCTCACCGCGGCCGGTCAGCGCTTCGAGCCGTTCGCCCGGCAGGCGCTCACTGCTCTCGAGCGGGGTGCGGCTGCCGCCCGCGACGGTGAGGTACTGCGCGTCGGTGTGGTCGACGACGAACTGGCCGTGGTGCAACACGTGTTGGCCCGGCTGCCGCCACCCGTGCAGGTGCAACGCGCCGGCGAACGCGAGCTGCGCGCAAAGCTGCAGTCCGGCGAGCTGGACGTCGTGGTCGCCGACCTCGGGCCCGGGCCGGGGCGGGTGGCGATGGAGCAGGAGGAGGTGGGGCTCGCCGTACCCGAAGGTCATCGGCTCGCCGATGGTGAATCGGTCGACCTGTCCGAGACGTCGCACGAGGTGCACTACCTACCACGACAGGACTTCGCGCCCTCCTGGGTTGCGCTGGTCCGCCGACTGTTCGACGAGGCGGGCATCGATCCGAAAACGTATGCCGTGCAGTCGGATTCGAGCCTCAACCCGCTGCGCTGGGTGGCGGCGGGGGAGTGCCTGGCGGTCAGCCTGATCAGCACACCGACCCCGCCGGGGGTCGTCATGGTCCCGATCCGGACAACGTTGCACTACGAGTGGTCGGCGTACGGCGAGCCGGACAATCCGCGCGCGACCGCGGCTCTGCAGCGGCTGGCGTAACCGATTCGTCGGCGCGAGACTGATCGGGTGGTGATCAGGGTGCGGTTCGCTCGCAGCGTCGCGTTGGCGGTCCTTGCGGCACTGGCCGCCGGTTGCTTCGCCCTCGTCGCGGCGTACGTCCTGAACCAGCGCATCCCGGTGCTCTGGGGCAGGTACACCGCATCGCAGACGGCGTGCTCGGGCACCGGCCGCTTCACCCAATGCATCCTGACCGGTGACTGGGTCAGCAATGACGGGTCGCGGGCCGTCACGAATCTCACCTTGGACCGGCGGTTCGTACCCTCGGGCACCGTTGCCGCGGGCTATCGGGACGGTGCCGTGCTCGACGGTGAAGGGCTGATCGTCACCCAGTCCGGGACGCAGATGACACCGGCGCCGTGGATCGTGCTCGCGGCCGGTGTCGGGTGCTCGGTGGCGTTCTACCGGACGCTGCGGCGGGACTGAATCAGCGGTCGCCGGGCTGCACGGTGCGCCGGATGCGGTGGACCACGGTGACCAGGCCGTCGATCTCGACGTCCTCGACCCCGACCTCTTCAAAGCCATTGCGCTTGTTCATCGAGCGAACCGCTTCGTTGGCCTCGAGGACCTCACCTTCGAGGACTTCCAACGCCAGGCCGCCCTGGTCGGTCGGGCCGAAGGCCAACTTCACAGCCTCCCGCTGGATCTTGATCCACGCCGGCAGGAGCTGCCCGCGGGCTTCCAGGCCGTCGTTGTCCAGGTAGTAGCCCCACATCGCGTAGCCGTCATCGATGTCGAAGAACGTGACGACGCCTGCCGGGGTGTCAGCCAACTCGTAGATGTAGACCTTGCGATGCCGGTTGTTCTTCAGCGAATCCCAGTACTGGGTGTGTTCGTCCTCGCTGATCGGCTGCTGCTGCAGCGAAACCGCCCGGACAACCGGGTGATTACGCCACTTCAGCGCCAGGTCTTTGTCATCGTCCGTAGCTGCTCGCAACACATCGCTAAACTACTCGGTGATTCCCGAATACAACCACGGAGGTTGAAGTGGCCACGCTCTCGCGCGACCAGGTACGCACCCTGATGGGGGAGGTGCTCTCGGCGCAGGGCAAACAGCTTCCCGCCGATGACTCGACCCGGCTGGACGAGATCGGCTTCCGCTCGCTGGACTTCTCCGAGCTGGCGCTGCGGGTCGAGGACGAGTTGGACGAGGAGCTCAACTTCGATGCCCCCGGCCTGCGCTCGATCGAGACGGTGTCCGACGTACTGGACTTCGTCGACCAGCTGCAAACCGCGTGACGCAACCGGCAGGAGCCGCCAACCGGGTCGTTGCCGGCGACACGGTCACCACCTGGGCCGATCTCGGGTCGGCGCCGGCGAGTTTCCCGCAAGCGGCTGCGTTCCTCACCGCCAACAACGAGCAGGCGGCGCACGCGGTCTGGGCGCACGTGCTCGACCCCGGTCGGGAGACGCTGATCGCGGCCCGCACCCGGATCGGCGCCGAGCAGGAGACCGAGCTGCGTGAGGCCGGTCTGAGCATCATCGAGGGGCACGACGTCACCCCCGCGCTCACCGAGCGCCCGGCTGAACCGGGCCGGATCTGGTTGCTCACCAGCGGTTCCACCGGTCGGCCCAAGCAGGTCGCGCACACGCTCGATTCACTGACGACCGTGAGCGGCCAGCAGCCGCCGCGCACCTGGCTGTGCCCCTACGCCACAGGTGCCTACGCCTGGTGGCAAGTGGTCACCCTCTCGCTGAGCCTGCCCGGGCAGGACATCGTCTTCGTCGAACCGTCCGAGTTGGACTCCTGGCCGGCGAAGGCCGAGATGTACGGCGTGAGCGCCGCTTCGGGGACCCCCACCTTCTGGCGGCAGGCGATCTTCCGCTCCGGCGAGACCATGGCCCGGCTGCCGCTGGAGCAGGTCACCCTGGGCGGCGAACCGGTCGACCAGGCGATCCTCGACCAGTTGCGTGAGCTGTACCCCGACGCCCGGATCTCCTGGATCTACGCCTCCTCCGAGGCCGGCGCCGCGATCGCGGTGCACGACGGGCAGGCCGGCTTCCCCCGCGCCTGGCTGGACCGCGACACCCCGGGCCGCCCACGCCTATCCGTGGACGGCGAGGAGTTGCTGATCGCCTCATCACACGCCGCCGACGGGATGGACGCCGTCATCCGCACCGGCGACCGCGTCGAACTCACCGACGACCGGGTGCTGATCACCGGGCGCCTGGCCTCCGATGAGATCAACGTCGGCGGTTCCAAAGCCTCGGCGGGCAAAGTACGCGACGTGTTGCTGAGCCACCCGGGCGTGGCGTGGGCCGCCGTCCGCGGACGCAAAGCGCCGCTGGTCGGCAATATGGTCGTTGCCGAGGTCGTGCTGGCCGACGGATCGCAGGTCAGCGACCAGGAGTTGGTCGCCTACTGTGCTGAGCGTCTACCTGACTATTCCGTGCCGCGGCGGATCCGCGTGCTGCCGCAGATCCCGATCAAGGAAAGCCTGAAGAGCGATGTCTGAATCCACTCCCATCCCGGCGGCGCGCGTCGTTCTGATCTCTGGCGGTTCGCGCGGACTGGGTCTTGACCTGGTGCGCGGCGCGCTGGACGGTGGCGCCAAGGTCGCGACCTTCGCCCGCACCATCACCCCCGAGCTGGAGCAACTGGCAGCGGAGCGTCCGGACGACGTACACATCGGCTCGGTCGACGCCACCGACGAGAAGGCGGTGCGCACCTTCATCAAGGAAGCCGCCGAGCATCTCGGTCCGATCGACTCGCTGATCAACAACGCTGCCATCGGGCAGGATTCGCTGCACGTGCACACCTCGCCGGAGCGGATCGCCGACATCATCGGCACCAACCTGACCGCGCCACTGCTGCTGACCCGCGCCTTCCTGCGGCACGCGATGGCCAAGGTCGGCCGGGGCCGGATCATCATGGTCACCTCGATCTGCGCGCAGCGCGGCTACTCCGGTCTGGTCGCCTACTCGGCCACCAAGGGTGGCCTCGATTCGGCGATGCGAGCCCTGGCCCGGGAGATGCACGGCCGCTTCCTGGTCAACTCGATCGCGCCGGGCTTCTTTGCCTCCGAGATGAGTTCGGTGTTGGGCACCGAGCAACTGTCGACCATCACCCGACGTACGCCGACCGGTCGCCTGGTCGAGCCGGCGAACGTCACGCCGTTGGTCAAGTCCCTGCTCTTCGACGACACCAACCTCAACGGTCAGGTCATCGTGGTCGACGGTGGCGGCGGCATCTGAGCCGCTGGTCGTCACGGCCCGCGAGGCGCGGACCCGGCGCGGTGGCGCAGCCAGCTACCTCGCCGACGGCCGCGCAGTCGTGTGGGACCTTCCTGCGCGAGACCATGCGGTCGACGCGGAGATCGCCGGTGCACCGGTCCCGCCCGCCCTGGCCCGGCGTACCGGCATCGACGACCCCGCGATCTTCTGGCCGGCCTGGACCCGAGCGGAGGTTGTCGCCAAGCTCACCGGTGAGCCGATCCTGCTGCTGGTCAAGCGCGCGGGGCTGCCGGTCGACGTACCCGATGGGATCGAGGTGCGCACGATCAAACGTGACGATCTGGTGATTAGCCTGGGCAGCATGACGAAGAAGCCCACGGTCGGTGTCGTCATGCTGCACATGGGCGACCGGCCGGTGGAGTTGGCCCGGGCACTGGAGACGTTGCAGGCGCAGGAAGGCGTCGATCTTGATGTCGTCCTGGTCGGAAACGGCTGGCAGCCAACGGGATTGCCCGACTGGGTGCGCACCGTCCACCTGTCGGAGAACGTCGGCATACCCGAGGGTCGCAACGTCGGCGCCGCTGAGGCACGCGGGGAGTTGATCTACTTCTACGACGACGACGCGAGCCTGCCCACGCCCGATGTTCTTGCCCGACTGGCCGCGGTGATCCTGGCCGAGCCCGACATCGCAGTTGCGCAGCCACGCGGCGAGGACCCGACCGGTAAACCCGCGCCCCGCCGCTGGGTGCCTCGCTTCGACGTGTCCGACGGGGGAGCAGCCGGCGAGGCGACGTGGTTCTGGGAGGCGGTCTTCATGATCCGTCGCAGCGCGTTCGAGCAGGTCGGCGGCTGGCCCGGGCAGTTCTTCTTCGCCCACGAGGGCATCGATCTGGCCTGGCGGCTGGTGGACGCCGGCTGGCGGATCATCTACGCGCCGGACATCGTCGTGAACCACCCGTCGACCGACGCCGCCCGGCACGCGGTCTACTACCGCACCAACGCCCGCAACCGGGTGTGGGTCGCGCGGCGCAACCTGCCGTGGCCGCTGGTGCCGATCTACCTGGGCAACTGGACGGCGATCACGTTGCTGCAGGTGCACGACAAGGAGTCGCTGAAGGTGTGGTTCCGCGGCTTCGCCGAAGGTGTGCGCACGCCGGCGGGGCAGCGCCGGCCGATGTCCTGGAAGACGGTGGCCCGGTTGACGCGCGCGGGCCGGCCGCCGGTCGTATGAGCGTCGTGGTGACCGGCGTCCGCAGCCGGACGCATCTGGTCTACGTTGCCTCCTATCTGCGCACCCTGCCGCCGGACACGCAGCTTCGTTACCTGGAGGGCGGCAGCTTCCTGTCCGCGACCGTCAGCCGGGACGATGTGACCAAGGCGCTGCCGTTGGATGTCGAATTCATCGACAGCACAACGGATTTGGCGCCCAAAGGACCCGTCACGTACGTCGCGGTCGGGGCTCCCGGGTTACGTCCCCTGGCCGCGTTGCGGCGATCCGACCCGCGGAGCCGGATCACCACCGTGGTCGTCGACGAGGGCCTCGGGACGTACGGCGACTGGCGGACCCGGCGCGCGGCGTACCTGCGTCAGGGTGGTTCACAGCTTCGCTCGACGCTGCGAGCGGCGGCGATCGCAACGGGCAACCGCACGCTGACGACCGTGCGATGGCCGCTCTACCGCAAGGCGGACGATTGGGCGGTCTTCGAACCGGTCGCGGCCGAGTTCCGGCGGGCTCTGGGGCCGATCGAGGTCGGCTCGTTCGCACCCGGACGCGCCATCCTGCTCACCCAACCCTGGGTCGACCTCGGGCTCGTGGACGCCGACAGCTACGCGGCGCACATTGCAGCGCTCGCCGCGCAGCAACAGGCGGCGGGTCGGCAGTTCCTGGTTCGCCCGCACCCGGCCGAGGCCCCGGACGCTACGCCGGCTACGCCACCTTGCCCATCGACGTACCGGCCGAATTGGACCCAGCGGTGGTCACCGCGGATCTGCTGATCGGCGCCTCCAGCACGGCACTGCTGAATCTGGCCGCTCTGCATCAGTGCCCGGTGCTGCGGGTGCTGCCGCCGGGGACCGAGGCTCTGGAACGCGCGCTGAGCGAGGATCAACGCAGTTTGCTGTCGCGTTATCTCCCGCCCCCTGTCAGTCCCGTCGTCTAGTGTCAGTTGCGTGAGGGCCAACCCCAAGACGGCCGCGCTGATCGCGTCCGCACCTGTCGTCCGCAACGCCTTCGATCGAGCCCGCACCGCCGCCCGGGATACGGCGGCCCGGCTACCGCGCAACAGCGGGCCGCTGGACAAATCCCATCTGGCCGGGGTGCGTCCCACCGCACTCCTGGTGGACGGGGGACAGGCCAAAGCCGCTCGCCGCGCCGGACGGCTGTTGCGGCTGCCGCGCACCATCGACGACACCGCCGCGTGGGCCGCCCTCGGGGCACTGGCGGCCCTGGTCCGCGTCGTCGACGACGGCCGACACCGCTCCGTCGTGGTCGACGCGGCCGGGCCCCGCTCGGTTTTCACCCGGTGGGCCTCGCGTGCGGGCTTCGCCCCGTTGTCGCTCAACGTGATGCGGCCGGACGTCGTGGGCACCGACCTCGACCCGGGCACGGTCGACATGGTGGTCCGCCTGCACCCACACTCCGCCACACCGGAGACGATTGACCTGGACCTGGCGCACGGCAGCGCGGCGCTGCGGCACGGCGGCGTCATCAGCCTCACCACCCGCCTGGGTCCCGCCGACGAGGGCTCGTTCTCCGTCGCCGATCTGCGCGGCGTGATAGCCCGGGCCGACGAGCAGGGGTTGGGTCTGATCGGTGACGTGGGTCTGGTGGAGGGCCAGTTGGCCCGTCGGGCAGCCGACTCCGGAGCGTCGTACGGGCTGGCGCTGCTCACCTTCCGGCGACGGTGACCGCACTCACCACCACCTTCCGGCCCGGGCGGCCGGTGCCGGTGCGCTCGATCCTGGGCAGCTTGCGTCGCGGTGCCGGTGACCCGACCTGGCGGGCCGATGCAACCGGGCTCTGGCGGGCTTCGCAGACTCCTGAAGGGCCGGTGACGACGCGCTTTCTGGTGCGGCCGGAGGGCGTTGAGGTCACCGCTTGGGGCCCGGGCGCCGGGTGGGCCATTGCCCAGTCGCCGCGACTGCTGGGCGAGGTGGACGATGTGTCCGGTTTCGAGATTCACCACGCAGTCCTGCGGGAGGCAGCCCGCCAGCACCGCGACTGGCGGATCGGACGCACCGATCGCGTCCTGGACGCGCTGATCCCGGCGATCATCGAGCAGCGGGTGACCGGCAAACAGGCCTTCGGTGCCTACCGGCGACTCGTCCAGCGGTACGGCGCTCGGGCACCCGGGCCGCGCACCGACCTCATGGTGCCGCCGCCGGTCAGCGGGTGGGCCCGGATCCCGTCGTGGGAGTGGTTGCGTGCCGGGGTGGATGCGGCCCGCTCGGACACGATCATGCGGGCGCTGCGGGTAGCAGAGCGGCTCGAGGAGGCCGTCTCGTTGCCGGTGCCCGACGCGTGGCGCCGGTTGCGCACGGTGCCGGGGATCGGCGTGTGGACGGCCGCGGAGACTCTGCAGCGCGCGATCGGGGACCCTGATGCCGTCAGTTTCGGCGACTATCACGTCGCCAAGGACGTCGGATTCGCGCTGACCGGCGCACCGGTCGACGACGCCGGGATGCAGGAGTTGCTGGCGCCGTACGCCGGGCATCGCTTCCGCGTGCAATATCTCGTGACCGCCGGCGGCCTGGGTGCTCCTCGTCGTGGCGCCCGGTTGACGTTGCCAACCCACCTACCCGCCTGGTGAGGTGACCGTAAGGCACCTCTCGACGCGTTGTGGTCCCAGTTAGGGTTGGGCGCATGTCCCAGGCGCACGACGTACTCGCAATGCTCGCCGACCGGACCGGGACGCGGGCCGCGGATTGGCACCTGGTCTTCAAAGCCCGGCACGGCATGCAGGTGGTCTTCGAGGAGATCGCGGTCGATGGTCCGGGCTCGGTGGCGACGCAGGTGCTGACCTGCGCGACGGCGGTCGACCCGATCCTGGTGGCCGGCCTGACCCCGGTGTACGGCGAGGTGCATCCCGACTCCCTGGCGCTCGACCCCGACACGTTGCCACCCGGCGCGCGTGCGGTCGTGCTGCAGCACACCTTCGGGATCATCGACGAGGAGCGGGCCCGGCAGGTGCGGCAGCGGGCCGAGGGGGTGCTGCTGGTCGAGGACTCCTGCCACTGCGTCACCCGGATGGCACGTGGCGAGGACGGGACGCCGCTGGCGGACATCTCGGTGCACTCCTTCGGGATCGAGAAGATGCTGCCGACCCGGTTCGGCGGGGCGATCTGGGTGAACCCCGCGCTGAGCGATCGCGACCTGCATGCCCGGATCAGCGGCCGCCTCGCGACGCTGCCGGTCGTTGATGGTCGCCTCGAGGTCGCCGTGCGTAGTTATCGGACCCAGAACGGTGTGCTCAACCGACTCCCTGCACCGCTGTCGGGCAGGGCGCGCAAGGCCTTGGTCGCCACCGGGATCCTCGAACCGGCGATCGCGCCCGTCGAGACGCGCGGCGGAGTCAGTCATCCGCCGATGGCTCCTAGCGCCTCGGTGATCGCCCAGATCGCGCAGGCGCTGCCCGGGCTGGACGCGACCGAGAAGCGCCGCGCAGCCGCGGTGGCGATCTACCGCGAGCAGTTGGCTGACCTCGTGCAGATCCCCGAATCAGCCACTGCGACAAGTCCGTTGGTGCGATTCCCGTTCTTCGTGGCGGATCCGACGGACGCCGAACCGACGGTGCGGAAGCTCACCGCGGCCGGGCACTACGCCGGTCGCTGGTACCGACCGGCACTCTTCCCAGGTGCTGCGAACCCCGCCGAATACCACTACACACCAGGGGATCCCGCGCTCGCGCGCACCGAGGATCTCATTGCACGGATCGTGAACCTGCCCACCGATGTCGCGCCCGACGCGGCGGTGGCCGCCGCAGGAGTGCTGCGCGAATCCCTTACTGCGAGCGCGTCTTCGCGTACTTGAAATAAGCCAACGTGTGCCGGGCGTCAATCCGCGCGATGTCGATGCGTCGCGCGGCGCTGAGGTCGGGTACGTAGTCCAACGTGTGGACCTTGCCGTTCTTGGCGGCCGACTTGTACTGCGCCCGAAGGGATTTCGGTGCGAACCGACGTACCACCGGGTAGGGCACGTTCAGCCAGAGCCGCTCCTGCGTCGCAACCGTGAACGGCACCGGCCGGTTGTAGACCAGGTCCTGGACGACCGGCCGGATCAGATTCCCCCCGCCGGCCATCGCGTAGTACGACGTGGCACCGGGCCGCAGGTTCACCTCGAGCAGTTTGCGCAACCCGGTCCGCCGGTCGTGCATGACGTCGAAGTTCGCCAGACCGACGTACCCGACGCCGTCCAGGAAGCGCTGCATCGACTCCACGAGCTCGTCGTCGCGCACCGAGATGATCGCGTTGTTGTTGCCCACCAGGGCCGGATCCCACTCGGTGAGCACGACCTGGCCGCAGGCCGCGAAGCGCATCGAACCGTGTTGGTCGGAGTAGGTGTTCGCCACGCGCATGACCGCTTCGTCCCCGGCCAGGTACTCCTGCACGACCAGGTCGTCGTCGTAGCCGGCCACGAAGATCCGGCCCGCAATGTCCCGCAGTTCCGTGGCGTTCTGCACCACGTAGACCTTCTGTTTGCCGGCAAAATCCAAGCGCGGGTAGATGTCGGTGTTCGACGGTTTGAGGATCACCGGATAGGGGAACGGCAGGTCCGTGCCGAACGTGTCGCCCAGCGGAGTGTCCGGTCCGACGATCACCGTCTCCGGGTGCGGCACACCCAACTCGGCGCAGGTGCGGTAGAAGTCGGTCTTGTTCATCAACCGGTCGGTGACCTCGCGACCAGGCAGTGGCACGACGTACCGCTCGTCCAGATCGCCACGGCGATCCAGCACGACGTTGGTGTAGAACTCGATCGTCGGGATCAGCAGCAGCTTCCGGCCGGGGAACTCGCGCGCGACGTCGTCCAGGACGGACACGATGACGTCGGCATCGGCGAAGTCGGCCCGGGCGCGCACCTCCACGATCGTGGAGTCCGCCGTCTCCCGCACTGCGAACCGGCCCAGGGCCAGCGAGCGCACGCCGTACGCCTCGTGGAGAGACCGGGAGATGTTGTACGCGTTGAGGTTGGTGCCCAGGATCACCGGGACGAAGTCGTCATTGCCGAGTTGCACGGGCCCGATTCTAGGTGCGGACGGTGATCCGCACCCGCTGCGGGCCGAGCTGCTGGGCGCTGCAGGTCAGGCGCTCACCGGCCAACGCCACCTCGATCCGGGCCCACACGCGGCCCAGTGCCACCGGGTCGTCCGCGGCGAGTTCGAGGCTCTGCTCATCGACCTGGACGGCGACCGGCGGCTGGCCGTGGGCTGCTGCCCGTACGGCGCGCTGCAGCCGCTCGGCGACCGGCTCCTCACCCACGGCGGGCAGGCCGACCGCCTCGGCGTCGGGGGAGCCAGGGGTGACCCCGAGCGCGGCGCGGACCGCCTCGTGCCGGCCCAGCGCGAACCAGTCCGTGGGTCCGGTGCGCACCAGCGACGGCTGGGGTTCATCGGTGAGCAACGAGGCGGATCCGCGTACGACGGCCACGGGCACCCGCTCGATCTTGCCCTTGACCAGGTCTGCGGCAGAGGCGATTTCGTCGGCCAGGTTGCGCACAGTGACGGCCAGATCGCGACCGTGGGTGTCGGCCAGTCCGCGCAGGTCGTCCAATCGCTGCAGGCCGCTGCTGCCGAGCGCGAAGTCCGACAGTCCGGCTCGCCACGGGCGCCCCGAGGTGTCCGACAGCACGACGGCCAGGTGGACCCCCGTCGCCGCCTGCAACGCCGTGCGCAGGTCGTCGGCGGCGGCATCCGGGTCGGGCGGCAGCACCAGCAACTCCTCGCTGTTGGACGCGTCGATGCCTGCGCCGGTCATCACCGGCCCCGACGATGACGCGACGATGCGGGTGACCCCGGTTGCCGTGGCTCGCTCGGCGACCACCGCGGTGGATTGCTCCAGCACCAGCGCCTGACGGTCGTGGGTGAGTACCCCCAGTCCGAGGGCTTTGGAGACCACCTTGCTGGTGATCACGACAATGTCGCCGTCCTGCAGGTGGATGGCCTGCGCGATCAGCGTGGCGAGGTCGTCACCCGCAGCGATCTCCGGCAGGCCGGTGACCGGCAGCAGGGTGATGGTCACGGCTGCGCGACAGGTGCGGCGTCGGCGAGATCGATCGCGGCCCGGGCGATATCCGCGGTCGCATCCAGATCACTCATCAACACCGGACGGGGCAGGACGCGCACACCCGGCAGATCGGCGTACGCCGAGAGGTCTTCAGCCTCATCGACCAGCCACCCGGACAGGAAGTCGGCGTACAGGCCCGCGACCGCGCGCGAGGTGGACTCGACGCCGATCGCGGACAGGCACGCATCGGCGTACCCGCGCACGGGTCGTCCGGAGATCAGCGGGCTCACGCCGACGACGGGTGCGCTGGTGCCGCGCAGAGCGTCGCGCACACCGGGCACCGACAGGACGATCCCGATCGACACCACGGGGTTACTCGGCGGCAGCAGGATCACGTCCGCCTGCCGGATCGCGTCCAGGACGCCGGGCGCCGGTGCCGCGCGATCCATCCCGGCCACCACGAAACGCTCGGCGGGCACTGCCGCGTGCTCCTTGACCCACCACTGCTGGAAGTGCACGGCCTGCGGGCCGGAGCCGTCGTCCCTGACGACGTGGGTTTCGACGGGGGTGTCCGTCATCGGCAGGAGGGTCACGCCGCGGGCGGGCAGGCCCCATCGATCGGCCAACCGGGCGGTGACCTGCGAGAGGCTCTGTCCCTGGCCCAGCCACTGGCTGCGCACGATGTGGGTCGCGAAGTCCTTGTCGCCCATCCCGAACCATTGGGGCGTGGCGCCGTACGCCGCCAGCTCACCTTGCACCGAGAAGGTCTCGTCCGCGCGGCCCCAGCCCTGTTCCTCGTGGATCCCGCCACCCAGCGTGTAGAGCACGGTGTCGAGGTCCGGGCACACCCGAAGGCCGAAGAGCGTGATGTCGTCACCGGTGTTGCCGATGATCGTCAGATCGACCGGCTCGGCAGAGCGCTCGAGAGCGCGCAGTACTCCGCGTAGGAAACGGGCGCCACCGACGCCACCGGACAGGGCCGTGATCCGCATGCCGACAGTGTTGCAAACGCCCTACACCATCGTGCGAGCGCGTATCTTCCGGCCTCCCGGGGTTGACCTTTGGGAATGACACGCGTGTAATTGCATTGCTGTCATTCGCTGAGGAGCCCGCCATGACCCAACAGGCAATGCACGAACAGACAATCACCGGATCTATTTCGACTGAGGCCACCGTCCTGACCCTGCCCGAACAGCACGCCATGTTGCGTGAGCTGACGATCGCTGCTTCGACCTCTGCCATCGAGGAGGACGAGCTGGCGTGGCAGCAGCGCGCCCTGTGTGCTCAGACCGACCCTGAAGCCTTCTTCCCCGAGAAGGGCGGCTCGACCCGCGACGCCAAGAAGGTGTGCGTGGGCTGCGAGGTGCGCTCGGAATGCCTGGAATACGCACTGTTGCATGACGAGCGCTTCGGCATCTGGGGTGGCCTGTCCGAACGCGAACGCCGCAAGTTGAAGAAGCGCGCGGTCTGACGCTCGCTCGCTGGCGGCCGCCGGCACTGCTCTGATGACCACCCTGACCACTGTGACCGACACCGACGACACCGACGACGCCGAGGCGACGGCCGTCCAGGTCACCGCAGTTCTCGTCGTCCACGACGACCGGCCCGAACTCCTCACGGGCACGTTCGCCGCATTGACAGCCCTCACCCGTCGGCCGGACCGCCTCGTCCTGGTGGACGCCACGCCCCACCGAAGCCTGCGGGCCGTGCTCGATGGTCCGATCGCCTCCGACGTGCGCGCGGTGTACGACGATCTGCCGGTCATCACCGCCGCGTCCGGTGCCGCGTTCGCCGACGTCATCGACGAGGCCGTCGAAGCCCTGCCCGACCCCGGCGAGGAGGTCGTCGTCGGCAAGCGGCGCCGCTCCCGGGCCCGGCGCCGGCCGGTGCGACCGCGGGACCGCCGTGAGTGGTTCTGGCTGTTGCACCAGGATGACTGCCCGGCACCGGACAGTCTGCAGATGCTGATGGCCGTGGTGTCCCGATCGACCCGGGTCGGTATCGCCGGCGGCAAGGTCGTGGCGGGCGATGACAGCCGCAGGCTGTTGCACGTCGGTCTGGACATCACCCGCAGTGGTCGGGTCGTTCCGGTGCTGGGTGCCGACGAGACCGATCAGGGCCAGCACGACACCCGCCGCGATGTGATCTCCGTGAGCACCTCAGGGATGCTGATCCGCCGCGACGTCTACACCAGCCTCGGGGGCTTCGATCCGGCCTTCGACGGTGACGGCGATGCGTTGGATCTGTGTTGGCGGGCGCATCTGACCGGTCATCAGGTGGTGATCGTGCCGCAGGCCACCGTCTTCACCGAGACCGCCGCCTCCGGCCGCGAAGACACCCGACCAGTGCGCATCCAGCGCCGGTTCCGCCAGATTGCGCTGGCCCGCTGCTCCTGGCTCGGTCTGCCGTTCCTGTGGCTGTGGGGGGTGTTGGGCGGGGTGCTGCTCGCCGCAGCACTGCTGATCGGCAAACGGCCCCGTGCAGCCGGTCACGAATTCGCCACGGCCACCGCCGGTTTCGGGCTGACCCGGATCCTGGGCGCCCGGCTGCGATTCCTTCGCCAGCGCAGCGTCAGCTACCGCTCCCTGCGGCAACTGTTCGTGCCCGCCGCCACCGCGATCGCCGCCGGCTGGGCCTCGATGGGTCAGCGCACCGGTGATGCCCTGTCGGTGACCGGTGGCCTGAACACGCAGGAGAGCGACGAGGCACAGGAACTCCCGCAGGACCTGAACCAGACGTCGTTCCTCGCCGGTCCCGCGCCGTGGGCCGGGCTGATCACCATCGCGGCCGCCCTCGCCTGGTGGCGGCACAGCCTGGGTGCCGGAGTGATCACCGGGACGGGGTGGGGGATGACCGGTGGCGAACTGCTGCCGTTCGCGACTGACGCCTCCGGTGTCTGGCACACGTACGTCGATGCCTGGCAGGGCGCGGGCCTTGGCCATGCCAATGTCCCGACCCCCGTGCTCGCGCTGCTGACCGTGCCGACCTGGTTGGTCCAGGCGCTGCCCTGGGTGACGACATCGGCTGCCTCGGCCGTCACGGTGTCCTGGCTGCTGATAGCGACCGTGCCGTTGTCCGGGCTGACCGCCTACCTGGCTGGTCGGGTCGCGACCCGCTCAGCCTGGGCGCGCAGCGCGGTGGCGCTGTTGTGGGCGTTCCTGCCGATCGCGACCGGGGCCTTGAGCGAGGGACGTCTCGGACCGGCGATCGCGCACATCCTGCTGCCGGTGACGCTCGCGGCCGTCCTGCGCATCGGATCGGCGCGGCGGCGAGTCGTCTGGACCGCCGCGGCGGTCCTGGCGCTGGCGGCACTGGGTGCGGTGTCACCGGTGTCGATGATCGCGCTGATGGTGTTGGCGCTCGGCATCGTGGTCATCGGGCCCGGCTCGGCCCGGGCGCATGCAGCGGCTGCGGTGATCGTTCCGTGGCTGTTGTTGGGTCGCTGGAGTTGGCAGGCCTGGACGACGGACTGGCGGATGCTGCTCGCCGGGCCGGGGCAACTGGCTGACCCGGCACAGGTCGCGCCGTGGCGGCTGGCCCTGCTGCAACCCGGCGGCGGTCTGCCCTGGCTGGGGGTGCCGGTCGTCGTACTCGGTGTGCTCGGTCTGCTGCGCGCCGGGTTCGCGCGCGGCCACGTTGCGCTCATCGTGCTCGGTCTCGGCGGCTTGGCGGCGGCGCTGTTCGCGCCGCACCTGTCGCTGGTCGACACCGCCGGTGGCGTGCGCACCCCGTGGGCGGGCACCCCGCTGGATCTCTACGCGGCAGCCCTGCTCGGGGCGGGTCTGCTCGGTGTCCGTGGTTGGTCTCGCGCCGACGGCCGGGTCGTGGCTCCCGCCTTACGTCGTTCGCTCGCCGTGGTCTGCGCGCTGGCGATCGTCGCCGGGTTGGGCGTCGCCGGCTACCAGATCTGGCGTACGCCGCAGCGCACCGTGGTGGCGGCCGCAGACACGGTGCCTGCCTATGTGCGTACGGCGATGGAGGGCCCCCGCGCGGAGCGCGCGCTCATCCTGCACGAGGGATCGTTCGAGCTGCTCGGGCGAGAAGTCGGCGGCCCGGCCACGGATCTGCACACCTCGCTGGCGGGTGGTGCACCGACAGCAGCGGTCGTCCGCTCGCTGCTCGCGGGCGGCACGCCGGGCGCCACGCTCACCCAGCAATTGCACGACCTCGGCGTCGGCTACGTCATGGTGGCTGATGACGGGTCCGCAGCAATCGCGTCGCTCAAGGTGTCAGGGGCGGTCACCCAGGCCGGTGACGGAGACAGCGTGTGGCGGGTGCTGCCCCTCGAGGATGGCTCGCGCAGTGTGGGGGTCAGCCGGGTGGTGTTGGCCTCCGGTGCCACGCCCGCCACGGCCGTGGACGTGGTGGACGTCACGGGCCTGCATTCGCGCACAACGGCTGAGGTGTCCAGCGAGTCAGGCGCGCGCACGGTGGTCCTCTCGGAGGGACGAGGCTGGTCAGACCAGGGCGCCGTGACCCTCGACGGTGTTCGACTGGCGCCGTTGTCCGGTGGTGAGTGGCCTGCCTACCGCTTGCCCGCGGATGCGACCGGCCGGTTGAGTATCGACCCGGGGCTGGCGGACGGTCGGTGGCTGGCCGGTCAAGGTCTGCTGTTGGCGCTCACGGTGTACTTCGCGATTCCCTTCGGCCGACGGCGGGATCGGTCATGAAGGTGACCGGTGTGGCGCGGGCGGTGGTTGCCGTCGCGGCGGCCAGCGGTCTGGTCCTGGCTGCCGGGGCGGCCAACGGCACGGTGCGGGCGACCCGGGCGAGCGACGTACCCACGCTTCCGGCGCCCTCTGCCGCACAGGTGCAGAGTCAGGTCATCTGCCCCGGGCCCGACCGGCCCGGTAGCGCAGCACCGGATCCGACGCAGCACGTGTCGGCTGCCGTTGCCGCGGCGCCCACGCAGCTGGTGCAGACCAGTACCTCTGGCGGCGCGGTCGTCGGCCAGCGGCTGCCCGCCTCCGCTGGTGCGGCGCCGGCGTCGCTGAGCTCGTCGGGAAAGATCGTGACCACGACCCTCAGCGGTGCCGGAGCGTTGCTCGAGACGGGTTCGGGCGCGCTGGCGGCGGGGCTCACCGGCACTCAGAGCAGTCTCGAGAAGACCGCGACGGTGCGTGGACTGACCACCTTGTCGTGTGCTTCTGCGCCGACGACCGAGGCGTGGTTGTTCGCGGGTGGATCCGACCCCGGGCGGGTCGTGCGGGTCGTCCTGACCAACCCCAACGACACGGCAGTGGTGGCCCGGCTGCAGGTGGTCGGCCGGTCGGGCGTCGACGCCACGGCGAGCGTGCCGGCGGTCTCGGTGCCCGCCAAGAGTCGCAGCGTGGTGACCCTTGGCGCGTTTCCCGCAGCTCTGGCGACTGCGGCGATCCGGGTGACGACGGCCGGTGGCCCACTTGCGGTTGCGGCCACCGACAGCTGGTCCAAAGGCGAGACGCCCGTCGGTCTTGAACTCACCGGCCCGGCTGCCGCACCCGCGACGGCGGTCGTGATCCCGGCTGTGGGGGTCGTGGGTTCGGCGCCGCAGGTGCGGGTGGCCGTGCCCGGCACGCAACCGGCGATCGTTCGGGTCCAGGCGATCGACGCGACCGGTGCCGTCGCCGCTGACCAAGTGGCGACGGTCGCAGCGCAGTCCAGTGACGAGATCAGCTTGAAGGGAGTGCCGGACGGGCTGTACGAACTGCGGGTCAGCGCAGATCAGCCGCTCACCGCGGCCGCCTTGACGGCGTCGAAGACCAGTGACTTCGCGTGGGCGCCAGCGACTTCCGCGATCGACGACAGCTCCGCGTTCGTGGTGCCCGCACTGTCCAACGGCTCGCAGGCCACCCTGGTGCTCGGCGGCAGCAAAGCCGCGAAGGTCGATCTGACCCTGGTGGATGCGGCCGGCGCAGTCACCACGCGCAGCGTGGCCGTCGCGGGTGATCGACCCACCTCGGTGCCGTTGCCACTCGGCGGCGGGGTGTGGTTGAAGGTGACGAACGGCGCAGTGAACGCCGGCGTCTTCCTGCGGTGTCCGGACAGTAGCGGTGATGTCATCGCGGCGACCGGGCTGGGACGCGTTGCTCTGCAGCCCACCGGTGTCGAGGTCACGGAGCAGCCCCGGTGACGTGACCGTCAGGCACTACTCAGCGGGCCTGCTTGGTGCCGCCTGATCGGGTCGCCAGCCACTCGGCGTACGTCGCGCCACCGCGTAGCGCGGTGGGCCCGGGCAGGTTGCTGCCGTCCCGGAACGCCCGCAGGGTGGCGCCGATCGCTGGCGCGGGCAGCCGGAACGGGGTACGGCGGCCCTCGACGTGCGCGGTCAGCGCCGCCAGTTCCTGGAAGGTGAATGTCTCCGGCCCGGCGTACTGGGACAACTCCGGCGGATCCTCGGCCAGGGCGAGATCGACCAGGCGGGCGGCGAACCAGGCCTGGTCGACGGGAGCGAAGCGCAGTCCGGACACACCCACGGTCACGCCGCCCCGTGGTCGCAGCAGGTCGTGGACGAACGAGTGGAACTGCGTCCCGCGAGCAACCACGTGCGGCACCCGTGCGTCGTAGACCAGGCGCTCGGCGTCCGCCTTGGCGCGATAGTAGGGGAACGGGTTGTCGAAGACACCGACGATGGATACGTAGACCAGGCGCGCGGCCGGATTGTGTTGCTCCAGGGCGGAGATGAGGTTCCGTGTGCCGTCAACATCGACCCGCTGTGCATCGGATGGGTCTGTCGCGCAATGGATTACCGCTGCAACATCTGCCAGCGCCTGCTCGAGGCCGGTCCCGGCAGCGAGGTCGGCCGCCAGCCAACCGTCGGCCTGCTGCTGGGCGTCCGGATGCCGGCTGATGGCGCGCACCGGGGTGTGGGAAGCGGCCAGTTCGGCGACCACCGCCCGCCCGAGCACACCCGATGCGCCGGTGACCAGGACCGGGCGACGACCGAGGCCGGGGACGTAGCTGACCAGCGACGGGGCTTGCGTGGGATCGGTCACTCGCGACCCAGATCCTCAGGAGGTACGCCGATCAGATCGGCGACCTGTTCGGTCACCACTTCATCGATCAGGTCCGCGAGTTCTTCCTCGCGGACCGCACGCGATTCGATCGGTCGGCGGTAGAGCACCACGCGCGCAGGATTGCCGTGTTCGGCCGGGAACGTGCGGGCCAGCGCGATCTGCGTCTCCCACGGCGCCGGGTCGCTCGGCGGGACGTCTTCGACGGCCAGTTCGATCAGACCCAGTGGTTTTCCCAAGCGCGCTTCAATGCGTTCGAGCGCGTCCAGCACGAGCTCGTCGAAGAGGGCCGCCCGCGGGCGCATCGCAGGCACCGGGGGCCAGGCAAGGGGGCCGCGGATACCCCGCCCGTGCCGGTTGTGCTGCATGAAACGACTCTAATGCAGTTGGGCGATCTGAATCGATGCGTGTGTGGTCGACGGCGCGGGTCAGGCGCGCCGCCACGGCCGGGTGCCATCCGTGACCTAGCATCGGGAAGCGCCCGGTCGCGGATCGGACTGTGGCGCGCAGGGACTCGGGTTCGGGAAAGGATGTGCGGTGCGGTTGAAGCGGCAGTGCGATCGGACGGCGTGCAACGCCGGGGCGGTCGCGACCCTGACCTTCGTGCAGTCCGAGGGAACCGCAGTCGTTGGCCCGCTCGCCACCCACGCCGAACCGCACACCTACGACCTGTGCGCTGTCCACGCAGCCCGGCTCACGGTGCCCCGCGGCTGGACGGTCGTGCGATTGGCCGTCGAGGAACAGCAGCCGCAGCCCAGCGACGACGATCTGTTGGCCCTGGCGGACGCCGTACGGGAAGCGGGCAGGGTCTCCTCACCGTCGGCCGTTGCCGACGTACGGCGAGTGGCGGGCGACGAGGGCCAGTCTGGTCCAGCACGGCCCGCGTTGCGCCTGGTTTAGGCGCTGCTACAGCGCAGGCCGAACTCGTGGTCTACCTCCCAGAACATGACGCGGCAGCCGATGCTGGCGCCGTTGTCGAGTTGCTACGAAACGCGCCGCTTGCTGCGCTCGTCACCAGCGATGGCCGGCAGTTGGCCGCCGATCACGTGCCCTTGTTGTTGGAGGGCGATGTGGAATCCGGTCGTCTCATCGGACACGTCGCACGGGCAAACCCGTTGTGGCACAACGGTCGCCATGAGGGGGAGTCCCTGGCGATCTTCAATGGGGCGCAGCACTACGTGTCACCTACCTGGTACCCGTCCAAGGAGCAGCACCATCGGGTCGTCCCTACCTGGAACTACCTGATCGCGCACGTCTACGGCGAGGTTGTCGTGCACGACGACGAACGCTGGGTGCGGGCCGCGGTCGCGAAGTTGACCAAGGCGATGGAGTCGCAGCGGCCGCAGCCGTGGCGCATGGCGGACGCCCCGGCGAACTATCTGACGGGACAACTCGGCAACGTGGTGGGTATCGAGATCGCCATCGCCCGGGTGGTCGCCAAATTCAAGGTGAGCGCCGCGCGGTCGGTGGACGACCGACTCGGCGCTGCCGAGGGCATCGCGGGTGAACCGGACGGGCTGGCCGCGACGGATTTGGTGACTGCAATGCGCGACGTGACTGGCGACGATTAGGCTCGCGCACTGTGGAACTCGCCTCCTTCGTCAAGGCCTACGACGTGCGCGGCGTCGTCCCCGAGCAACTCAACGAATCGGTCGCTGAGGCGTTCGGTGCCGCGTTCGCCATCGTTGTGGCCATCCCCGACGGCGCCGACGGCATCGTCGTCGGCCATGACATGCGACCGAGCTCGCCGGCGTTGAGTGCGGCGTTTGCGCGCGGGGCCGCCAGTCAGGGGGTCGACGTCACGGTGATCGGGCTGTGCTCCACCGATGGCCTGTACTACGCCAGCGGTGCCCTCGACCGGCCGGGGGCGATGTTCACCGCGAGCCACAATCCGGCGCAGTACAACGGCATCAAGATGTGCCGCGCCGGTGCGCGGCCGATCAGCCTGGAGACCGGACTGGCGCAGATCCGGGACCTGGCGCAGCAGCAGGTCGACGGCCAGCCATTGCCGGTGGTCGACACCGCGGGCACCGTGACGACCCAAGACCTCCTCGCCGACTACGCGGCCTACCTGCGCGGACTGGTCGACCTCAGCGGCATCCGTCCCCTCAAAGTCGTGGTCGACGCCGGCAACGGAATGGGCGGCTACACCGTGCCCGCCGTGCTCGGCACCGACGCAGGATTGCCACAGCTGCCGATCGAGATCGTGCCGCTCTACTTCGAACTCGACGGCACCTTCCCCAACCACGAGGCCAATCCGCTGGAGCCGGCGAATCTGGTCGACCTGCAAAAAGCGGTTGTCGAGCACGGAGCCGATGTGGGGCTGGCCTTCGATGGCGACGCGGATCGCTGTTTCGCCGTCGATGAGCGCGGTGAGCCGGTCAACCCGTCCGCCATCACGGCACTGGTCGCGACCCGGGAAATCGCCCGCGACGTCGCCGCCGGCGTCCCGGCTGACCAGATCAGCATCGTGCACAACCTGATCTCCTCGGCCGCCGTCCCGCAGATCGTCGCCGAAGCCGGCGCCACCCCGGTCCGCACCCGCGTCGGGCACTCCTTCATCAAGGCCGAGATGGCCAAGCACAACGCGATCTTCGGCGGTGAGCACTCGGCGCACTACTACTTCCGCGATTTCTGGTTCGCCGATACCGGCATGCTGGCCGCGATGCACCTGCTGGCTGCCCTCGGCGAGGCAGACCAGCCGCTGTCCGAGCTGGCCGGCCAGTTCCAGCGCTACGTCGCCTCCGGGGAGATCAATTCGACCGTCAGCGACGCGGCCACCGCCACCGAGCGGGTGCGACAGTGGGCCGTCGAGCAGACCGGGGGAGAGGTCGACGTCGACACGCTCGACGGCACGACCCTCACCTTCCACGGCGAACCCATGTGGTGGCTGAACCTGCGCGCGAGCAACACCGAGCCCTTGCTCCGGCTGAACGTCGAAGCGGCCGACGACGCGACGATGAGCGGCATCCGGGATGCCGTCCTGCCGCTGATCCGCGCCGCGGACTGATTAGGCTGGCTGGTTGTGAGCGACCTCATCGAACCCTGGCTGCGTGAGATCCTGCGCTGCCCCGTCGGCAAACACGAGTTGGCCGACGGCAGCGCACCCGACGGGAGCGCCGAACTGCAGTGCACCGAGGATTGCGAGGGTTCGGGCCAACGCCGCGGCTACCCGATCCAGGACGGCATCCCGGTGCTGCTGGCCGACCAAGCCCGCGTCTTCACCGTCTGAGGCGCGCTCGCTGATGCCCCGGTTGGAAGAGGCCTGGATCGACGATTCAGAACAGATCGCGGCCCGTGACTCCCGTGGCACCCTGCGGGCGCTGGCCACCGCCGGTGCCCAGGTCCGTGAGTCCATGGCGCTGGCGCACGAGGCCGGGATCGATCAGGTCGCGTACGGCGAGCGCCCGCGCAGTGTCCTGGTCAGCGCCCTCGGTGGCAGCGCGGTGGTGGCCGACATCCTTCAGGCGCTGGCCGAACAGGGCTCCCCGGTGCCCGTCACCGTCCGGCGCAACGTGCCGGTACCTGCCTGGGTCGGCCCGCTGGATCTGGTCGTGGCGGTGTCCCTGTCGGGAGCGGCCGACGGACCGGTTGCGGTGGCCGCCGAGGCCGCCCGGCGCGGCGCCTCCCTGCTCACCGTCGGCGCGCAGGATTCGGTGCTCGCCGACATCAGTCGTCAGGCCCGCGGCGTCCACGTGGACGTGGGCCGCGGCCGCACCTCGAGCCGTACCTCCCTGTGGTCGTTGCTGACGCCCGTTCTGATGGCCGGTGACCGGCTGGGCCTGGTCGACGTACCCGACGAAGCGCTCGCCGTCGCCGCCGACCGGCTCAACGAGTGGGCCGAGGCGTGCCGCCCGAGCTCCGAGTCGTTCGTGAACCCCGCGAAGTCCATGGCGTTGTCGGTCGCCGAAAGCGTGCCGGTCGTGCTCGGTGACGGACCGCTCACCGGGGTGGCGGCCCTGCGCGCGGTGTCCATGCTGGCCCGTACGGCGCGTATCCCGGCCACCTGGGGCGAGTTGCCGGACACTGCCTCACAGGTGGTCTCCCTGTTCGACGGTCCCTTCACGGCCGGTGGCGGCGCCGGAGTGACTCAGGCCAAGGACATCTTCGCCGACCCCTTCCTCGACGGCCCCGAGCAACCGGCGCTCGGTGTGGTCATGTTGCGCGACGCGCAGCCGGGTGAGGTCGCCGATGCGCTCACCGACTCGCTGCTGGAGACCGCGCGCGACGCGGGCGCCACCGTCATCGAGCACCGCAGCGCACCCGGACCGGCCATCGCCCGGCTGGCCGAGCACGTTGCCGTCACCGACTTCGCCGCGACGTACGTCGCCCTGGGCCTTGGCATCGACCCGGCCGTCTCCCCGCATCTGGCGGACTATCTCGAACGGGTGCGCGCGAAGGGGCTGTAGGCGCGCCTCTTACGCTGGCGGGGTGACTAGCGAGCACTTCGATCTGGCCGTTATCGGCTCCGGTTCCGGCAACTCGATCATCACCCCCGACTTCGACGGGAAACGGGTCGCGATCATCGAGCGCGGCGTCTTCGGCGGGACCTGCCTCAACGTGGGCTGCATCCCCACGAAGATGTTCGTCTACGCCGCGGAAGTGGCCGAGCAGATCAGGTCCGCCGCGACGTACGGGATCGATGCGCACATCGACGCGATCCGGTGGCGGGACATTCGCGACCGGGTCTTCGCCCGGATCGACCCGATCTCCGAGGGCGGCAAGGACTACCGCGTCAACGGGCCCAACACGACCGCCTACCTGGGTTCGGCCCGGTTCACCGGTTCGCGCGCGCTGACGGTCACCGTCGACGGGCAGGAGCAGCACCTGACCGCTGACCAGATCGTGATCGCGACGGGTTCGAGTCCGATCATCCCCGACCCGGTGCGGGATTCTGGTGTCACGTACTACACGAACGAAAACGTCATGCGGATCGACGAGTTGCCTTCTCGCATGGTGATTCTCGGCGGCGGCTACATTGCGGCGGAGTTCGCGCACGTGTTCTCAGCGCTCGGCGTCGATGTCAGCATCGTGACGCGCGGCCCGGCTCTGCTGCGCCAGACCGACGAGGAGGTTTCCACCGCGTTCACGGAACTGGCCGCGCAGCGATGGGATCTGCACCTGTCGGCCGAGGTCATTGCCGCCCGGCAGGACGCGGCCGGCGTCACCGCGGAACTCACCACGGGGGAGTCGGTGACCGGTGACATCCTGCTGGTCGCGACGGGGCGAGCCCCCAACACCCCGGATCTGGACCTGTCCGCAGCGGGTGTCGCTACCCACTCCGACGGTCGGGTCATTGTCGATGAATTTGGCCGGACCAGCGCGGAAGGGGTCTGGGCGCTGGGCGACGTCAGCTCGCCGTACCAGCTCAAACACGTCGCCAACCACGAGGCGCGAGTCGTCGCGCACAACCTGGCCCACCCGCGGGAACTGCGCAGCATCGACCACCGGTTCGTGCCGTCGGCCGTTTTCACCCACCCGCAGTTGGCAGGCGTGGGCCTCACCGAGCGCCAGGCCCGCGAGGCTGGTCATGACGTGGTCACCAAGAGCCAGAAGTACGGCGACGTTGCGTACGGCTGGGCGATGGAGGACACCACGGGCTTTGTGAAACTGGTTGCCGATCGGCGTACCGGCGAACTGCTCGGCGCCCACCTGATGGGCCCGGACGCCAGCAGCTTGATCCAGTTGCTGATCCAGGCCATGTCCTTCGGACTCGGGGTGCATCAGATGGCCCGTGGCCAGTACTGGATCCACCCGGCGCTGGCCGAGGTGATCGAGAACGCGCTCCTGGGTCTGGACTTCGGTAACTGACCGCCCGGCCACCGCTCTAGACTGCCGCTCATGTCCAGTAGCGGAGGCAACAAGGCCATCATCGCTGCGCTGTCGGCGAACCTGGGGATCGCGCTGACCAAACTGGTCGCCTACTTGCTGACCGGCATGTCCTCGATGCTGGCCGAGGCGGTGCACTCCTTCGCCGACTCGGGCAACCAGTTGCTGTTGCTGGTGGGCGGTAAGAAGGCCAAGCGCTCAGCCGACGTCGACCACCCGTTCGGCTACGGCCGTGAGCGGTACGTCTACGCCTTCATCGTCTCCATCGTGCTGTTCACCATCGGTGGTCTCTTTGCGCTCTACGAGGCGTATCACAAGTGGCACGAGGCGGTTTCGGGCCACGGTGAGCGACCCGGGACTGATCAGCGCTGGTGGTGGGTGCCGTTGTTGGTCCTGGTGGTGGCGATCTGTATGGAGGGTTTCTCCTTCCGTACGGCGATCGGCGAGGCCAACCACACCCGCGGCGCTGCGTCGTGGGTGCGTTATGTGCGCGGCGCCAAGGCGCCGGAGCTGCCGGTCGTGCTCCTGGAAGACTTCGCTGCGCTGATCGGTCTGCTGTTCGCGATGTTCGGTGTGGGCCTGGCCATCATCACCCAGGATGCGCGATGGGACGCTGCTGGCACGGCGATGATCGGCCTGCTGTTGGTGGCGGTGGCCGTGGTGCTGGCCGTCGAAATGAAGTCCCTGCTGATCGGGGAGGGAGCTGCCCCGGAGCGGGTGCGGTCTATCCGCGACGCCATCGAGTCGGTCGACGTGATCGATCGGGTGATCCACCTCAAGACGCTGCACCTGGGTCCAGATGAACTCCTGGTCGCCGCCAAGGTCGCGGTCGACACCGGCGACACCGGCGGGGAGATCTCCGCTGCGATCGATGCCGCAGAAACGGCGGCCAGATCAGCTCAGCCGGATATGGAGTTGCTGATCTACCTCGAACCCGCGCTCGACACGGGGGAGGCCGGCGCCGATTCGATCGGACACGTCAGGTCAGGAAGCGGAAGCTGACCGACCCCGGATCGAGTCGCTCGATCTCCAAGGGCGTACTCGCCATCCGGTCAAGAAGGTCGGAAATGTCTGCGGCACTGGCCAGTTCGATCCCGACCAGCGCCGGCCCGGTCTCGCGGTTGTTCCGCTTCACGTACTCGAACAGCACGATGTCCTCGTCCGGTCCGAGGACCTCGTCGAGGAAGCGGCGAAGGGCGCCCGGTTCCTGCGAGAAGTTGACCAGGAAGTAGTGCTTGAGGCCCTGATGGATCAGGGATCTCTCGACGACCTCGCCGTACCGCGACAGGTCGTTGTTGCCGCCGGAGACCACCACGACGACCGCATCGCCGGGGTGCACCGGCAGCGGCGACGCGTCCGGATCGGTCACCGCCGCCGCGGCCAGCGCTCCGGCCGGCTCGGTGATGATGCCTTCGTTCTGGTAGAGCTCGATCATCTCGGTGCAGATCTGCCCCTCGGCCACGGTGCGGACCTCGACACCGTGATCGCCCAGGATGGCGCTGGTGAGGCTGCCGACGGTGCGGACCGCGGCGCCGTCGACGAACGGGTCGATCCCGTCGATCGTGACCGGCTGGCCCGCGGCCAACGCCGCCGTCATGGAGGCAGCACCGGCGGGCTCGACACCGAGAACGCGGACGTCAGGCTGTCGTTCGGCCAGGTACTGGGTGACACCCGCGGCCAGGCCACCGCCACCGATCGGCACGACGACCAGTGCCGGTGGTTCGCCGAGTTGATCCAGGATTTCGCGGGCGATGGTGCCCTGACCGGCGATGACCAGGGGGTGGTCGAACGGCGGCACCAGGCTTCGGCCGCTGCTGGCAGCATCGGCGGCAGCGGCCTCGGCGGCTTCGTCGAAGGTACTTCCCACCAGGTGCAGTTCGATCCACGGACCGCCATGGTGCTCGATGCGGTTGCGTTTCTGGCGGGGAGTGTTGCGCGGCAGGTAGATCCGGCCGGGGATCTCCAAGGTGCGACACGCCAGCGCGACGCCCTGCGCGTGGTTGCCCGCACTCGCGCACACCACACCGGTACGCCGCGCCTCGTCATCGAGTCCGGTCATCAGGTTGAACGCACCGCGGACCTTGTAGGAGCGCACCGACTGCAGGTCCTCGCGTTTGAGATAGACCCGGGCACCGGTCAGCGCCGAAAGGCGGGGGCTGAACTCCAGGGCGGTCGGTCTGACCACCGAGTGCAGGCGGTCCGCGGCGGCGTCGATATCGGCGGCGGTGACCGGTGCGGTGGTATCGGGCGGGAACTGCATAGGCCCATTGTCGTGCCCCGCGAGGGTTGCGCTCTCGCCCGTTCAGATCGCGGGCGGCCTACGGGGTCTGGGTGACGGTGGACGGAGGCGGCGGGTACGTCGAGGCGTCGACGATCCGGGTGACCCCGAGCAGCATCAACAAGGCCAGGAGGTACACACCCAGGTGCAGTCCGGTGCGTTGTGCGACGGTCATGCGGAACAGGAGGCCGGCGCACCAGCGTAGATACCTCAGCGGCGTCGCTCCCGGGGGAACGACGCCGCTGAGGTGTGCGCGGTGGTGCTGGGGCCTACTTGACCGCGACCGTTGCGATCGTGACCGAACCGCCGACCGGGGTGCACTTGATCGACAGGGTGGTGCCCTTGTTGGTCTTGAACGTGCCGGCCACCGAGGTCACCGCGTAGGTGACGGTGCCAGCGGAGTTCGCTGCCGTGTCAGAGATCGGACCGCCGACCAGAGCGATGCCGAGCGCGTTGCCCGAGGGTGGGACGACTGCTAGCGGCGCGGCGACGTTCGTGCTGCGCGCCCCCGGGTTCTTGACGGCACCGGTAGCCGAGTACTTCACGGTGGTGGTGCCCTGCAGGACGCTGATGCCCTTGGCCTGCAACAGTGCCGTGGCCTGTGCCGGAGCGCTGATGACACCGGTGACCAGGGGAGTGGAGATGGTGGCGCCCTTGGCGACTGACGACGGGCTGAACGCGGCGACGGCTGCGGTCCAGGTGCCGACCGAGATGGTCGCGCCCTTCAGCGTCGAGGTGCAGTTGTACTGGCCGGTCCCAGTCCCGGCGGCGTGGGCCGCCGGCGTCACAAGCGCCGAGGCGGAAGCCACGAGGGCGCCCGCTCCAGCAAGAACGGCGGCGCGGCGTACGGCGGAATTCATGAAGCCTCCTGCGGTATCTGGACACCGTCCAGAACTGGTTACGGTTACGTAGGTGGATTAACCATGGCACGGTGTGTCGTAAATCACAAGAGGTGGTTTCCGGCCGGTTCGCACCCCGTCAGAAGGGCAGGAACCGGCCGGTGAGCGCGGCGGGATCTACTTGATCGCGACGTTGAGAACCACCAGCGATTGACCCGCGGACGGCGTGCAGACGATCGGCAGGCTCTTGCCGGTGTTGGTCTTCAGCGTGCTGACCAACGCACCGATGTTGAACGTGGCAGTGCCCGGCGAGGACGCCGCCGTTTCGCTGATCGGTCCGCCGCTCAGGCTGACCGGGAACGAGCCGGAGGAGGGGACCTTCACCGTCGGAACGGTGACCGTGGTGGTCCGGTTTCCGGGGCTCTTGACCGCACCCGTCGCCGAGTACCACACCGTTGCGCTTCCGGTCAGGGAACTGATCCCGAGCAGCCGGAGCGTTGACGTGGTGCCTGAGGGGACCGTGATCGCTGCGCCGACCGACGGTGCGGTCACGACGGAACCGACGGTGGCCGTCAGCGGTGCCGTCACGGTCACGGACGCGGGCCAGGTGCCCAGGCCGATCTTGATCCCGGCCTTGGTGGTGTAGCAGTCGTACTTCAGTGCTGTCGTCGTCGCGGCGACCGCAGTCGACGAGGCGGCAGTGGCCTCCGCGGCCAGCGGTTGGGCGGCGTGGGCAGCGTTTGGCGCCAAGGCGAAGGCCGAAACGGCCAGGGCCCCACCGCCCAGGCCGGTGGCGGTCCTTCGAAGAACGTGGTGCATGCGATCTCCCGGTGGTCACTCGTGCTTGTACCTACACCTACGTCATCGTAGGTTAGGCAGATAATGGCCCTTGTGTGACCCAGGTCACAAGAGTTTGTTGGAAAATATCTGCTCGGTTCGGCCGAGGGGTGGTCGTGCTGACGATGCCCGCCGGAGATCTCGCTAGAATCGGTGCGCCGGCGCGGGTGATGACCGCCGCAGTAGCGAAGCCCAGAAGGGCAGCGCCGGGTAGTCCACCGAACCATCACCAGGAGTTACCCATGCCTTCTTTCGACTTCAAAGTCGCTGACCTGTCCCTCGCCGAAGCCGGCCGACACCAGATCCGCCTCGCCGAGCACGAGATGCCCGGGCTGATGGCGCTGCGCGAGGAGTACGCCGCGGCGCAGCCGCTGCGGGGCGCCCGCATCGCCGGCTCGCTGCACATGACCGTGCAGACCGCCGTTCTGATCGAGACGCTCGTGGCGCTCGGCGCGCAGGTCCGCTGGGCCTCGTGCAACATCTTCTCCACTCAGGACGAGGCGGCGGCCGCCGTCGTCGTCGGCCCGAACGGGACTCCCGAGGACCCGCAGGGTGTCCCGGTCTTCGCCTGGAAGGGCGAGACCCTGCCGGAGTACTGGGACTGCACCGAGCAGATCCTGACCTGGCCCGGCGAGCAGGGCCCGAACATGATCCTGGACGACGGCGGTGACGCCACGATGCTGGTCCACAAGGGCCGCGACTGGGAGATCGCCGGAGCTGTGCCGGCCACCACCGAGGAGGACTCCGAGGAGTTCGGTGTCTTCAAGGAACTGGTCCGCCGCACGATCGCGCAGGACCCGAAGAAGTGGACCACGGTCGCCGAGGGCATCCGCGGTGTCACCGAGGAGACCACGACCGGCGTCCACCGGCTGTATGAACTGGCCAAGACCGGTGACCTGCTCTTCCCGGCGATCAACGTCAACGACTCGGTCACCAAGTCCAAGTTCGACAACAAGTACGGCTGCCGGCACAGCCTGATCGACGGTCTGAACCGGGCAACCGACGTGCTGATCGGCGGCAAGGTCGCCGTGGTGTGCGGCTACGGCGACGTCGGCAAGGGCTGCGCGCAGTCCCTCGCCGGTCAGGGCGCCCGCGTCATCGTCACCGAGGTCGACCCGATCTGCGCCCTGCAGGCCGCCATGGAAGGTTTCCAGGTCGCGCGCCTGGAGGACGTCCTGCCCATCGCCGACATCTACGTCACCACCACCGGGTGCTACGACGTGATCCGCGCCGAGCACATGACGCAGATGAAGAACAAGGCGATCGTTTCCAACATCGGCCATTTCGACAACGAGATCGACATGGCCGGTCTGGCGAAGGTTCCGGGTGTCACCAAGACCGAGATCAAGCCGCAGGTGCACGAGTGGACCTTCGAGAACGGCAACAGCATCATCGTGCTGTCCGAGGGCCGGCTGATGAACCTGGGCAACGCCACCGGTCACCCCAGCTTCGTGATGTCCAACAGCTTCTCCAACCAGACCATCGCGCAGATCGAGTTGTTCACCAAGAACGGTGACTACGACAAGCAGGTGTACGTGCTGCCCAAGCACCTGGACGAGAAGGTCGCCCGGCTGCACCTGGGTGCGCTCGGGGTCAACCTGACCGAACTGACCAAGGCCCAGGCCGAGTACCTGGGCGTGGACGTGGCGGGCCCGTACAAGCCGGAGCACTACCGGTACTGAGTCGACGACGAAGAGCGAGGCGGAGGTTGTCGGCGGAGCGCAGCGGAGCCGGCGGCCGGATGCCGAGGTTCGAGGAGTCGGCTCCAATGGGTATTCCTGAGTCGACGACGAAGAGCGAGGCGGAGGTTGTCGGCGGAGCGCAGCGGAGTCGGCGGCCGGATGCCGAGGTTCGAGGAGTCGGCTCCAATGGGTATTCCTGAGTCGACGACGAAGAGCGAGGCGGAGGTTGTCGGCGGAGCGCAGCGGAGTCGGCGGCCGGATGCCGAGGTTCGAGGAGTCGGCTCCAAAAGGGCGGTGACCCTGTTCAACACGTGGGGTACGCCGATCGCTGGCCGATCGGCGTACCCCACCTTCGTATGTGACACTTGAGCCGATATGAATGCACGGGTACTGGTGGTCGATGACGATCCGTCGCTGGCCGAGATGCTGGGCATCGTGCTGCGCGGTGAGGGCTGGGACGTGGGGCACTGCCCCGACGGCAGTGGTGCGCTCGAGGCGTTCCGGGCTTTCAAACCCGACGTCGTCCTTCTGGATGTGATGTTGCCCGGCCTGGACGGGGTGCAGGTCTGCCAGCAGTTGCGGGCCGAATCCGGGGTGCCGATCGTCATGCTGACCGCCCGCACGGACACCGTGGACGTGGTTGCCGGCCTCGACGCCGGAGCCGATGACTACATCACCAAACCGTTCAAACCGCAGGAACTCATTGCTCGCGTGCACGCCCGGTTGCGTCGCACGGACGAGCGTGAAGGGGTCGACGACACGTTGCGCATCGGCAACCTGGCGATCGACATCACCGGTCACTCGGTGCACCGCGGTGAGGAGGCGATCGCCCTGACGCCCCTGGAGTTCGACCTGGTCGTGACCCTCGCGCGCAAGCCGTGGAAGGTGTTCAGTCGCGAGGAGTTGTTGCAGAAGGTCTGGGGTTACCGCCATGCCGGGGACACCCGCTTGGTCAACGTGCACGTGCAACGGCTGCGGGCCAAGATCGAGCGCGATCCGGAGCATCCCGAGATCGTGCTGACCGTGCGGGGAGTCGGCTACAAGGCCGGCGCCCCCGCCTGAGCCTGCCGCTGGGCCCATGGGATCCCTCGGGCGGCTGATCAGCGCACCCATCGGCCGGTTGGCCAGATTCTGGCGCCGGTCGGTGCACTTCCGCGTCGTGGCCATCACCACCATCGTCGGCGCTTTGTTCACCGTCGCGATCGGCTCCTACATGTACCAACGCATCGCCGATGGTCTGGTCACCAACGCGATCAACTCCGCTCAGCAGGAAGCGCAATCGCAGCGGCAGATCGCCCAGAACACCTTCTCCAACGGTGACCGCACCGACCTCACCTCGTTGCGGGTCGCCGCCCGGCAGATCGCCCAGCAGGTCGCGTCGCCGGGCTCGGACACGTCACGACGGGTGGTCATCATCCAGGCGGAGGGCAACACGGCCGTGTCCCTGGGCGACGTCAGTACCCAGGGCGCCGACCCGGACATGATCCCCCCGGACATCCGCCTGGCGCTGAAGGAGGATCCCGACCACGAGCAGGTCAAGATCATCACCGTCCCGGACACCGACGCTCGCGGCTCGGTGCCGGCGGTCCTGATCGGAAGCCGGTTGGAGGTGCCGAATGCCGGCGCCTACGACCTGTACTTCATCTTCCCGATGGATGTCGAGGCGCAGACCCTGACCATCGTGCGCAACACCTTCGTCTTCGGTGGGATCGCGCTCGTGCTGGCGCTCGCCGCACTGGCGTATCTGGTCACCCGGATGGTTGTGGCGCCGGTGCGTTCGGCGGCCCACGTCGCCGAACGGCTCAGTGCCGGCGCCCTGAACGAACGGATGCCGGCCGGCGGTGAGGACGATCTGGCCCGGCTGGCCACCTCGTTCAACGCGATGGCGGACAGCCTGCAGCGGCAGATCCGACAGTTGGAGGACTTGTCGACCCTGCAGCAACGGTTCACCTCCGACGTCTCGCACGAGTTGCGCACCCCGTTGACGACGATCCGGATGGCCGTGGACATGATCCATGCCAGCCGTGACGACTTCACCGCTCCCGTCGCGCGCTCGGCGGAGTTGCTGAGCCGCGAGTTGGACCGGTTCGAGGGGTTGCTGACCGACCTGCTGGAGATTTCCCGGTTCGACGCCGGTGCAGCAGCGATGCAACTGGAACCGGCGGACCTGCGCGACATCGCGGCCAGTGCCGTGGACGCCTCCAGCGCGCTCGCAGCCAGAGCGCACACCAGTTTGCGGTTGCAGGCCCGCCGACCGGCAGTTGCACCGATGGACAAGCGCCGGATCGAACGCATCGTGCGCAACCTGGTCAGTAACGCCATCGAGCACGCTGAGGGACGCCCGATCGAGGTGGCGGTGGCCGCCAACGACACGGCGGTTGCGCTCACCGTCCGCGACCACGGCGTTGGCCTGGCGCCCGGGGATGCCGCCCGGGTGTTCAACCGGTTCTGGCGTGCCGATCCGGCGCGTGCCAGGACCACCGGTGGCACGGGGCTGGGGCTGGCGATCTCGTTGGAGGACGCCCGAATGCACGACGGTTGGTTGCAGGCGTGGGGCGAGTCCGGCAACGGCGCCTGCTTCCGGCTGACGCTGCCCACTCGCGCGGGTGTTCCGATCGCGCGGTCACCGCTCCCGCTGGCGCCGGATGACTCCGAGATCGGTCGCGTGATGCCGCCGGGCAACAGCCTCACCATCGGCAGCGCTGTCGTGAGCGCGCCTCGGGGTGGCCCGGACGGTCAGTCATGACCCGGCGTACCCGCGTCCTGCTCGCGTTCCTGACCATGCTGGTGGTCGGGGCTCTCAGCGCGTGCAGCGGCCTTCCGGCCAGCAGCCCGGTACAGGCTCGAGCGTCGATCGCGCCAGAGCCCGGTCCCGTGGTCAACGTCAAGCCGCCGGGTCCGGCGCCCGGCGCCTCCGCCCGTGACATCGTGCGCGGGTTCCTACGGGCCAACGCCTACGCGACGGATGACTACTCCGTGGCTCGGGAGTTCCTCACCGGCGGTGCCTCGGCCGTCTGGGACCCCAAGACGGAACTGTCCATCAACACCGGCGAGCGCGACTTCGTCGACTCCATGACCGACCCGCAGACCGTCTCGGTGACGGCCCGCCAGACGGCGCTGCTGGACAGTGACGGGCGGCTGCGTGACACCGCGGATCCCCAGACGCGGACCGGCTCCTTCACGATGCGCAAGATCGACGGGCAGTGGCGGATCAGTTCACTGCCCAAGGGATTCGGCGCGTGGGTCAGCGAGGACGACTTCGACGTCAGCTACACCGCGCAGCGGGTGTACTACGCGGTCCCGGCCACGAAGACGCTGGTCGCCGATGTGCGCTGGTTTCCCTTGGGCGGCCTGACCACCGCCCTCGCCCGCGCCGTTCTGCGCCCGCCGCCGGCGTATCTGGCCCCGATCGTGACCGCGCAGATGCCGCAGGGAACGCTGCTGCGGGTGGACGCGGTCCCGGTGGACACCTCGACCGGTGTTGCCACGGTCGACCTGACGTCCGCTGCGCTGGGCGCCACTCCGGCCCAGCGCACCGCGCTGTGGGCGCAGATGCTCGCGACGCTGTCGCTGACTCGGGGCGTGCGCTCGGTCGTCATCACGGTGGACGGGGCCGCGCGACTGGAGACCCCGGACCTGCCGCAGGATCCGACCACCCCGCAGGACATGGGGTACACCGTGGTTCAGGTGAACCGGCCCAACCTGATCGGCCGGTCCGGTGACCAGTTGCGCTGGTTCGACCCCGCGACATCCGGGACCCCCGCATCGGGAGCCGACATGGTCACCTTGCCGACCGTGCCGAAGACCTGGACCCAGGTGGCCGCGTCGGCCGACGGGCGGCAGATCGCCGCCGTCTCCGCCGACGGCACCACGATGTCGCGGTGGGTGGGCGCGCGGCAATTCACCCGGCCGGTCTTCGGCACCGAACTGACCAGACCCAGCTTCGCCAGTCACGGGCGGACCGAGATCTGGGTGGCCGGTACGCCGCTGACCCCCTCTGCGGGCCGGGCCGGGTCGACGGTGTGGTTCGTGTCTGCCTCCGACCCACCACAGTCGGCGGCGCCGCAGCCGGTCGACGTGCCCTGGCTCGGCTCTGCGACCATCACCGCGATCGCGGTCGCCGCAGACGGCAACCGGATCGCGATGGTCGTGCGCTCAGCATCCGGCGCCACCCATGTCGAGTTGTCCGCGATTGTGCGGGACCCCTCGGGGAACCCGAGCGCGTTGTCGACGCCGTTGGTCGTCGGTGACGGTTTGAGCGACGTCCGCGACGTCACCTGGTTGGACGACAGCACCGTCGGGGTGCTGGCCCGCAATGACGCCGGTGACGGCTCCGTGCACGCCATCCAGGTGCCGATCGGGGGCCTGCTGGCCGATCTTGGCCAGGATCCGAAACAGCCGCTGGCTGCCATCCGCGGAGTCGGCGACGGGCCGAGTGACGTCTACCTGGTCACGACCGGAGGGCGGGTGCTGATCCATGAAGGGGCGACCTGGTCCCCGGTGAACGGGTTGACCGGGCTCGTGGTTCCCGGCACCTGAGGTTTTCCACAACCGGCCCGGCCGATCCACGCTGCACGCGGCACGCTGGCCGGTGTGGGCTGGCTACTCGGTGTCCGGACCCTGGTCACCGAGGTGGCCGATCTGGCGATGCCCCGGCGGTGCGCAGGCTGCGGCGAGCCCGGCGTACTGCTGTGTGGGTTGTGTGCCCTGCAGGTGCGCGACGCAGCGGCGATCGCACCCTTCCGGTCCGTGCCCGATCCGTGTCCGGCGGGGTTCCCGCCCGCCTGGTCCGGGACGCCGTACCTCGGTGTTGTGCGCAACCTGTTGCCCGCGTACAAGGACCACGGCCGGACCGACCTGCGGGTGCTGCTGGGTGCATGGCTCGAGCGGGCTCTGGTGGCCGGCGTACGGGCGGATTCTCTTGTGGCTGAACGACTTTCAGGAGGACGACCGGTGTACGTCGTGCCCGCCCCGTCCAGTCCCGCCGCCCGGCGTGCGCGGGGCCGGGACCCGTTGCGTGACCTGGTGCTGACTGCGGTCGCGGGATACCCGGGCCTACCGGTGATCGACGCGCTCGGTTACGCGCGGCGGGTACGGGATCAGGCCGGTTTGTCCAGCACCGAGCGCGCCCGCAACCTGGGTGGTGCTCTGCGCGTCCGTCGTGGCGTCACGAACCTCCTGTCCGGCCAGGTGTGCGTGCTGGCCGATGACGTCGTGACCACGGGTGCCACGCTCGCGGAGTCGGCGCGGGCGCTGCGCGCGGCAGGGGTTGCGCGGGTGATCGCGGTGACCGTCGCGGCGACCCCACGCACCGGCAGCGACTCGCGCGCTCCGGCGCAGCGTGGTCCGCTGTCTGGGATGAACCCGTCCGAGGCCTGAGCAACCGGTGCGACGCGCCGCATAACGGTTCCGTCACGCGAGGATGCGAGATAACGTCAGGTCATGAAGAACCTCACCGTCGGCCGGGTGCCGACGGAGGGGTGCGACCGCTCCCGGACCGGGAGGTGATGAGGCGACCAGCGGCCCCGCCCGCCTGCGACGAATCACCGACACCACGGCCCTAGGAGGTCGCTATGGAGATCACCATCACCGGACGTCACGTCACGGTGCCCGAACGTTTCCGTCGCCACATCGCCGACAAGCTTGCGAAGGTTCCTCAACTCGACCCGCGCGTCACCCGCTGCGACGTCGTCGTCACTCATGAGGCCAATCCGCGACAGGCCAAGGAAGCCGAGCGCATCGAGATCACGTGCTACGCCAAGCGATCGGTCATCCGTGCCGAAGCGGCAGCCGGCGACGAATACGCCGCCCTGGATCTCGCGACGACCAAGCTCGGCGAGCGGTTGCGTCGGCGCCACGACAAGCGGGTCGTCCACCGCGGTCGCAAGAGCGGCGAGTCGCTGCGCGATGCGGCCGCTGTGTTGGACGAGATCGCTGCTGCGCCAGAACCCGTCGCAGACGAACTGCCCGAGCACATCCGCAAGGTCGGTGGCGACGAGGGTTGCCCGATCGAACTGCGCGAGAAGGTGCACGCTTCAGAGCCGATGACGGTGGATGCGGCACTTCGCGAGATGGAACTCGTCGGGCACGATTTCTACCTCTACCACGACGCCGACACGGACAAGCCGTCCGTGCTCTACCGGCGACGCGGTTGGTCCTACGGTGTCATCCACCTCGACATCGAGGGGGTCGCCGAGGCGCAGGACCAGGACGCCGACTCGCTGGTCGCCGGCTGACCTACCCGCGCACGCGCCCACCCCGGTTTGGGGGTGGGCGCGTGCACGTATGCGCGGTCATAGGGTGAGGAAGGTGACCACCAGCACCGAAACCCCCAAGGCAGCAGGTCAGGTTCGCGAACTTACCGTCCGCAGTGTGATTCTCGGCGGCATCATCACGCTGGTCTTCACCGCGGCCAACGTGTACCTGGGTCTGAAGGTCGGCCTGACCTTCGCCACCGCCATCCCCGCGGCCGTGATCTCCATGGCGGTCCTGCGCTATTTCGCCGATCACTCGATCGTCGAGAACAACATCGTGCAGACCATCGCCTCTGCAGCCGGAACCCTGTCAGCGATCATCTTCGTGCTACCCGGGCTGATCATGATCGGCTGGTGGACCGGCTTCCCGTACTGGATCACCGTGGCCGTCTGCGCGGTGGGCGGAACGCTCGGGGTGATGTACTCCATCCCGCTGCGGCGTGCGTTGGTGACCGGCTCCGACCTGCCCTACCCCGAGGGTGTCGCCGGCGCCGAAGTGCTCAAGGTCGGCGACAGCACCGGCGGCGCCGAGGAGAGCAGGGCCGGTCTACGGGTCATCGTTATGGGTGCGGTCTCCGCAGCGGCCTTCTCGCTGTTGGCATCGCTGAAGGTGGTGAGCAACTCGTTGGCCACGGCCTTCCGGGTCGGCTCGGGCGGCACGATGTTCGGCGCCATCCTCTCCCTGGCGCTGATCGGCGTCGGCCATCTGGTCGGCATCACCGTTGGGATCGCGATGCTCGTCGGCCTGATCATCTCCTTCTTCGTCCTGCTGCCGATCCGGACCAGCGGCAAGGTCCCCGCCACCGGCGACATCATGGACACCGTCAGCGGCGTCTTCTCCTCCGACGTGCGGTTCGTCGGTGCCGGTGCGATCGCCGTCGCTGCCGTGTGGACCTTGCTGAAACTGATCGGCCCGGTCGTGCGCGGGGTGGTGGAGGCGGTCGCCTCGTCCCGCGAGCGGCGTACGGGCCATGAGGTGGACATCACCGAACGGGACATCCCGATCCAGATCGTCGCCGCCGTCTCGGTGCTCTTCCTGATCCCGATCGGGCTGCTGCTGTGGGACTTCGTCAAGGACACCGCTCTCGCAGGCAGCGCGGGCGGCATCATCGCGGTGAGTGTCATCTTCGTTTTGGTGGCCGGGCTGCTGATCGCGGCGGTGTGTGGCTACATGGCCGGGTTGATCGGTTCGTCGAACAGCCCGATCTCCGGCGTCGGGATCCTGGTCGCGATCACCGCCGCGTTGCTGATCAAAGTGACCTACGGCGGAGCGAGCGGTAACGAGTTGGAGGCGCTGGTCGCCTACACCCTCTTCACGACCGCGGTGGTCTTCGGTGTGGCGACCATTTCGAACGACAACCTGCAGGACCTCAAGACCGGTCAGCTCGTCGGGGCTACGCCCTGGAAGCAGCAGGTGGCGTTGATCATCGGAGTGGCCTTCGGGTCGCTGATCATTCCGCCGGTGCTGGAGCTGATGCAGACCGCCTTCGGTTTCCAGGGCGCTCCCGGGGCCAAAGCAGATGCGCTGGCCGCGCCGCAGGCGGCGTTGATCTCCGCACTGGTCAAGGGCGTCTTCGGTGGGTCCCTGAACTGGTCGCTGATCGGGCTCGGCGTGCTGATCGGTGCGGCGGTGATCGTGGTCGATGAGGTGCTGGGTAAGACCACGAAGAACCTGCGCCTGCCACCGCTTGCCGTCGGGATGGGGATGTATCTGCCGATGGCGCTGACCCTGATCATCCCGATCGGTGCCTTCCTTGGCCGGATCTACGACAACTGGGCCGCGCGGGGACCGAACGCGGAGTTCCGCAAACGACTGGGCATCCTGATGGCGACCGGTCTGATCGTGGGGGAGAGCCTGTACGGCGTGGTCTTCGCCGGGATCGTGGCGGCCACCGGCAACGACGAACCGTTGGCGATCGTGGGCGATGGGTTCGCCACGGTCGCCAACTGGTTGGGGGTCATCGTCTTCGCCGGGTTGATCGCCTGGCTCTACGCCCGAACCCGCAAGACCGCAGCCGACGCGAGCTAGCCGACCGCGGGCTAATGCGGTCTGCCGAGGTGGCGAGACTCAGCTGTCGGCCGCACGGTCGAAGGCCAGCAGGTCCACCGTGCTGCCGTCGCCGAGCAGTTCGCGGCGGTGCCAGGCACCGACCGGTTGATAACCCGCGGCCCGGGCAACCCGGATCGACGCCTCGTTACCCTCCGCGATCTGCACCGCCAGGTGCCGGAAACCGCCCTCGGCGAATGCCCAGCGGGTGATCTCGCCCAACGCGGCGCTCATCAGGCCCTTGCCGCGCGCGTCGGGGTGCATCCAGTAACCGATCTCGGCCTCGTCGTTCTCGATGTTCTGGATCCCGATAGCGCCCTGGAGCAAGTCCTCCCCAGGCGCGCAGATCGCCCACCAGATACCCCAGCGAGCTCGATCGATCAGCGACCGACTGGCCATCCGCTCGCGGTATTCCTGCACGTCCGGCAAGGGCCCGGTCCGGTTGAACCAGAAGCGCGTCTGCGCGTCGTCGGCGGCCTCCCGGGCCCGCTGCGCGTCGCGGGCGGAGGTCGGCCGCAACAAGACCCGCTCGGTCCGCAAGGTTGGCGGCGGTACGGCGCGCTGGGCCTGCCGATCGTCGCTCGCCAGCAACTCGAAGAAGGTCCCGTCGGAGGCGGTGCCGTCCATCCGCGTCCAGTTCTGACGGTCGTTGCCCCACTGCACGAAGCCGGCGCGCCGCAGGACGTTCTGCGAAGCGATGTTGTCCGAATCGGTGCCGGCGTGCAGCCGGGTGAAGCCGCCCTCGGCGAACGCCCAGCGGACGACCTCTTCGACCGCTTCGTCGACGTAGCCGTGACCGCGGGCGTTCGTGTGCAGCCAGTAGCCCAGTTCGGCGTTGCCCTTGACGTTCTCGTCGAAGCCGAAGAGCAGGATGTCGCCGAGCGGTTCGTCGGTGCCGGCGTCGGCGATGCACCAGCAGACGATCTCGCCGCTGTCGGTGAAGCGCCGCCGCCGGGCGAACCACTGATCCCATGGCAGCGCCGGCCCGGGCTGGGCATTGGCGGGCATGAACCGCTCGCTGATCTCGTCCCGCTCCTGCCCCGGCCGCGGTGCGTCGTCGATCCGCCACGGCCGCAGCCGCAAGCGAGCCGTCTCCAACACCGGAGCGACCCGCGGCGAAACCCGTTGTGCCGCACGGTCGTCCGAAGCGGACAGCTCGAACTGGACGGCGCTGCTGACCCTCGTGCCGCCGTACGTCAGGGCGTCCTTCTCGGTGCCGATCTGCCGGAAACCGACGCGGCGCAGCACCCGCAACGAGGCGGCGTTGTCCTGGTCGGCACCCGCTTCGAGGCGCTGCAACCCCAGGTCGCCGAACGCGTGCGGGATGAGTAACTCCAGCGCCTTCCCGAGCACACCGCGACCGCGCGCCGAGGGATGCAGCCAGTAGGCGACGCGCGCGCCCCCGAGCCGGTCGCGGCGGGCGAGATTGAGCAGCCGGATGCCACCTAGGGGGCGATCATCGACGTCCGCGATACACCAGAAGATCGCGTCGCCGCCCGCCATCCGCTCCCGCTGGCTGGTCAGAAAGTCGTCGAACGAACCCGGGCCGGGCATCGGCTGGCCCATGAACCGCACCGTTTCTGCGTCGTCGGTCTGCACCGGAGCGTCCGACTCCCGCCAGGGCCGCAGCCGGATCCCGTCGCCCTCCAGCACCGCGGGCTCGTACCAGGGCAACCTCGGCTCGCCAGGATCCGTGGCGTGCCGGTGCCCGAGCCAGGTGCCCGCCACGTCCCCCTCGCCCACCGGGTGACTGGCCGGCCAGGTGCCGTCCACGGTGAACCCGTTGGCCCACGCGACCCGGCGCGAGGCCCAGTTGCCGACCGCGGCGCGCCACAGGACCGTGCCCAGCCCGAGGCCGTCGTACGCGTAATCGAGCACCGTGCGCACCGCCTGGGTCATCAGACCCTGCCCGCGGTACGCCGGGTGCAGGCTGAAGCCGATCTCTCGGGTCCCCGGGGCGACCAGTTTGAGATTCACCGACCCGGCGAACTGCCCGTCGACGTCGATCGCCCAGGCCAGGATCGAGTCGTCCCGCCAGCCCGCCGCCACGGAGTCCAGGAACGCGATGGCCTGCGGCTCGGCGTACGGGCTGGGTAACGGCACGAACCGGCGCATCCGCTCGTCGGTGCACATCGCCACGATTGCCGGTACGTCGCGCGAGGAGTGTGCGCGCAGCGTCACCCCCGCGCCGCGCAGGAGGGGGACGGTCGCGGCGAGATAGGCATCATCCACCCCTGAAGGCAACCACGCGACGTACCGCCAGCGCACCCGGTTATGTGCTGGGAACGGTGATCCGGCCCACGCCCGTTAGTCTTGGTAGGTCTGTCCACCCATTGCAGGAGAGCTTGTGCCCAAGGTTGTCGAGAAGGTGCTGCGTGCCGGCGAAGGCCGCACCCTCAAGAAGTTGCAGGCGATCGCGAACCAGGTGAACCTCCTCGAGGAGGACTTCGAGGCGCTGTCCGATGAGGAGTTGCGCGAGGAGACGGACAAGTTCAAGAAGCGGCTCGCCGACGGGGAGACCCTCGACGCGTTGCTGCCCGAGGCCTTCGCGGCGGTCCGCGAGGCCAGTAAGCGCACCATCGGCAAGCGGCACTTCGACGTGCAGATCATGGGTGGCGCGGCGCTGCACCTGGGCAACGTCGCTGAGATGCGCACCGGTGAGGGCAAGACCCTGGTGGCGACCCTGCCGAGCTACCTGAACGCCCTGGAAGGCAAGGGCGTGCACGTCGTCACCGTCAACGACTACCTGGCCGGGTACCAGTCGGAGTTGATGGGCCGCGTGCACCGCGCCCTCGGTCTGGAGACCGGCGTGATCCTGGCCAGCATGACCCCCGACCAGCGGCGGGTCGAATACGCCAAGGACATCACCTACGGCACCAACAACGAGTTCGGCTTCGACTACCTGCGCGACAACATGGCCTGGTCGACCGACGAGCTGGTCCAGCGTGGTCACCGTTACGCCATCGTGGATGAGGTCGACTCGATCCTGATCGACGAGGCGCGCACGCCGCTGATCATCAGCGGCCCGGCCGACGCGGCGACCAAGTGGTACGTCGAGTTCTCCAAGATCGTGCAGCGACTGGACCGTGCGGAGAAGGACAAGGACGGCAAGCCCGGTCGCGGCGACTACGAGGTCGATGAGAAGAAGAAGACCGTCGGCATCCTCGAACCCGGCATCGAAAAGGTTGAGGACCTGCTGGGCATCGACAACCTCTACGAGGCCGCGAACACCCAGTTGATCGGGTACCTCAACAACGCGATCAAGGCCAAGGAGCTGTTCAAGAAGGACAAGGACTACGTCGTCATGAACGGCGAGATCCTGATCGTCGATGAGCACACCGGCCGCATGCTCGCCGGTCGTCGCTACAACGAGGGCATGCACCAGGCGATCGAGGCCAAAGAGGGCGTCGAGATCAAGAACGAGAACCAGACGCTGGCGACCGTCACGCTGCAGAACTACTTCCGGATGTACGACAAGTTGTCCGGTATGACCGGTACCGCCCAGACCGAGGCGGCCGAGCTCTACCAGATCTACAAGTTGGGTGTCGTCACGATCCCGACCAACAAGCCGATGATCCGTAAGGACCAGGCGGACCTGATCTACCGCACCGAGGAAGCCAAGTTCGCGGCAGTCGTCGAGGACATCGTCGAACGGCACCACGAGGGCCAGCCGGTGCTGGTTGGTACGACCAGTGTCAACAAGAGCGAATACCTCTCAGAGCAGTTGCGCCGCAAGGGGATTCCGCACGAGGTGCTGAACGCCAAGCAGCACGAGCGGGAGGCGTCCATCGTCGCCGACGCCGGTCGCAAGGGTGCGGTGACCGTCGCCACCAACATGGCCGGTCGAGGCACCGACATCATGCTCGGCGGCAACCCGGAGTTCATCGCGGTCGCCGCGTTGAAGAAGCAGGGTCTGGACCCGGAAGACACCCCGGATGAGTACCAGGCGGCGTGGGACGAGGCGCTGAAGAAGGCCGAGAAGGCCGTGGAGAAAGCCAGCGAGGAAGTCACCGAGCTGGGCGGCCTGTACGTGCTGGGCACCGAGCGGCACGAGTCGCGCCGTATCGACAACCAGTTGCGCGGTCGCGCCGGCCGTCAGGGTGACCCGGGGGAGAGCCGGTTCTACCTGTCGCTGCAGGACGATCTGATGCGGCTGTTCAACGCCGGTCTGGTCGACCGGTTCATGGCCGGCGCCGGGATGGACGACGACGTCCCGCTGGAGTCCAAGATGGTGTCCCGCTCGATCCAGAGCGCACAGACCCAGGTCGAGAGCCAGAACTTCGAGATCCGCAAGAACGTCCTGAAGTACGACGACGTCCTGAACCGGCAGCGCGAGACGATCTACCGCGAGCGGCGTCAGGTGCTCGAGGGTGTCGAACTCGAGGAGTCCGTGCGCGGTTTCATCAACGACACCATCGACGCCTACGTGGAGGGCGCCACCGCCGAAGGCTTCTCCGACGACTGGGACCTGGACGCGTTGTGGAGTGCGTTGAAGGACCTCTACCCGGTCTCGATCACGCTGGCTGAGTTGGAAGAGGAAGTCGGTGGCCGCGCGGGGATCACCGCCGAGCATCTCGCCGAAGAACTGCGCTCCGACGCCCAGCACGCCTACGACGCGCGCGAGGCAGCGCTGGGGGAGAAGGTCACCCGGGAGGTCGAGCGTCGGGTCATCCTGACCGTCCTTGACCAGCAGTGGCGTGAGCATCTCTACGAGATGGACTACCTCAAGGAGGGCATCGGGCTGCGGCAGTTCGCCCAGCGCGACCCGCTGGTGGAGTACCAGCGTGAGGGCTTCCTGCTCTTCGATGCGATGAATGACGCCATCAAGGAAGAAACCGTCCGGCTGCTGTTCAACGCGCAGATCGACCCGGCTGAGGTCGAGGCCTCGTTGCCGGAGCCGAAGGAGGAGCACCTGACGATGGTGGCTCCGAACGAGGACGGCGAAGCGGAGTCGTACGCGATGGACGAGGAGGGCCGCGCGGTCGCGCAGGAGGGCAAGTTGTCCCGCCAGCAGCGCCGGGCCAAGGCTCGCTCGGACAAGAAGACGGACAAGAAAGCCCCCGCGAAGTCGAAGGCGTCGACCAAGTCCTGACGCGGCGTACGTCAGCCGATCTGCAGGGCGGTCACCAGCCAGCGCCCGTCCACCCCGGACAGGCGTGCGGCTACCGCACGTACCCGGCCCTCGTGCTGGACCACCAGGGAGACCTCGGCGACGCCGTCGGCCGGTTCGCACGCGCGGCTGCGCAGGACCGAGGACCGGCCCAGCGGCCGGGTGCCCCGGCGTTGGGCGAGGGTGTAGCGCCGCGCGACCATTTCCCGGGGCGCCGTGTCCAGCCACCGGGCGAGCTGGCTGACCGGGCGCAAGCCGGTGGTGCACTCCAGGACCGCGCCGATGATCTGCGTGGCCCAGACGCCCGGCTCGGGTAGCTCACTGCGGTGGGTTGCCTGCGGGCCGAAGAGTGGGTCCTCGCCGGACTCCCGGAAGTCGATCGCGAGCGACGATTGCACGTACGCCGATCCGCGGCGCCCGGTGCGCGCGGCCTGGTCGGCGAACAGCTGGGTGACCGTCGCCGTCTCCAACGGTTCTGGTTCGGCGCTGGGTGCCGGCACCACGCGCAGCGGCGGGAACTGGTCGTATGGCTGGGCGGCGTGCGGTGTCGTGCTCATCGTTCCCCCTGGGTGGTGTGCGCGGTCGGTGCGGTGTCTGGGATGTGCAGGCGTTGGCCGACCAGGAGCAGGTCGGGGTCGGGTCCGATGACGGCCCGGTTGGCGGCGTACCAGTGCGGCACGGCGGCTGCGATGACGGCTGGATCGTGGGTGTGCAGGTGCCGGGAGATCAGCGACCAAAGGCTGTCACCGCGGTGGACGACGACCTGATCTGAGTCCGTGCGGGTAGGGCAGCCGGCGATCAGCCGGGCGCCAGCGGCGCATCGTTGGCTGGCCGGTGACGGCGCCGGGGTGACCCACCCGGGCTGGGGGATGTCCGCAGCTGCTGGCGCGCTCGGTGGGCCGGCAGGAGCGGTCGCGACGGGCATCGGCACGTCCATCGCGCTGGGCTGCTCGGCGACGGCCAAGGGCGCGGACCGGGTGGTTCCGGGCGGTAGCGGGCTCGCCATGGCCGTCGTGGTCGGCACCGTGCCCAGCGCACCGGCTCCGGTCAACGCGAGCAGAACGGCGGCGACGTGGTGCCGACCCGCGCGCCGGCCGCCGGGGCGCGGGTCCGCAGCCGCCCGGCCGCCCCCACCGGCGCGGACGATCTCCCAGCTGGCCGCCGCGGACGCTGCCGCCAACCAGAGCAGGAGCGGCACCAGGCAGGTCAGCAGGACGTGCAGGAACAGCGTCATGGGAGCGGATACCTCGCGGACGTCGACTGCGAGTCCGCGCGCCGCAGCGGCACCCAACGGGAAGGCTCCGGCGATCGACGCGACGGCGATAACGCAGCCCAGGCCGCTGGCCAGCCAGGTGCGCTCTGCGTGCGGCCCTTCGTTCATAAAAGACATTCAAGCGCATTAAAAGGCATCAAACGACATTAAAAGTGACTGAATGTGGATAACCGCACTGCGGATCGTCGGGACCGTAGGTTGCTGGCATGCGGTGGGAGGACTTGTTCGACGACCTCGAGGCCCAGTGGCTGCGCGAGCAGCGGGCGGAGCAGGATGCGCTGCTTCCGCAGCTGGTGCGCGCCGAACGAGCCGCCGTCGCGTGGACCGACCGGGTCGCGACATCCATCGGCCGGTCGATGACCGTTGCCACCGCCGCTCAACGGGTCACCGGCGTCCTGCTGGACCTCGGCGCGGACTGGCTACTGATGGAGGAGCAGCGCCGCTCGGCGCTCATCCCGGCGGCCGCAGTGCTCGGGATCTCCGGCCTTGATTACCGCAACCGGTCGGAAGTCTCCCGCGGGCGACGGATCGGGATCGGGACCGCGCTGCGCGGAATCGCCCGTGATCGCAGCGCGGTGACCGTCCATGACACTGCAGGCGGTCTGACCACGGGGTCGATCGACTGGGTGGGCGCGGACCACTTCGACATCGCCGAACACCCCGCCGACGCGGTCCGACGACCGGATGCCATCACAGGTCGTCGGATGATCCCCGTCGCGGCGGTATCGGTCATCCGCCGCGCTGACTGACACCGCCGTTCGTGACCGGGAAGGGTCACACGGGTGTCGACGCGGTTCGCTGGGTCGGTCAGTTCTGCGACTCGTCGAACTCCGGGTCAGAGGCCAGGGTCCCGTCGGCGACCTGCTGGCGGGTCGCGGCGTACGCCCGTTTGATGTACGCCTCCAACTCCTCGGCCTCGATCCGCCAGGAGCGGCCCACTTTGATCGCTGGCAGCTCACCGGTCGTGACCAAGGAGTAGGCCTGGCGGACGGAGATGTTGAGGATCTCGGCAACATCGTTGATCTGGAGGAATCGGGCCGGCATGACCCCATTCTGGCCGAACCCCGTCTTTAACACTTCCTTACCTGTGGATAGCCCAGCGCGTCGGGCGCGGCGTGCCACGATCGGTCGCAAGCGGGCTGGGGAGGTCCGGCAGGTGCCCCCACACAAGAGGCCCTGCGGCTAATCGGCGAAGGGAGCGACCATGTCGCTGACACCAACACGGGCGCGCGCAGCGACGACCGAGGATCGGGACGCTGCTTTGCCGACGCCTCGCGCGGGACGGTTGCAACGGCCCTCGTGGCGGGACGGCCGGTTGATTGCGGGGATTCTGCTGGTTCTGCTGGCGATGATCACCGGTGCCCTGACGTTGCAGCACTTCAATCACTCCGTGACGGTGTTGCAGGCCAGCCACACGCTGGAGCCAGGTGATCAACTGGGCACGGGTGACGTGACCGCTGTCGACGTGCGATTGGACTCCCCGCAGACCTACCTCAGCGCCATCCCGACCGACGGAGCCGGCCGCGTGGTGCGGGAGGTGCGGGAGGGTGAGTTGATTCCCCGTACGGCGATCGGCGACGCTGCAGCACTGCAGGTGCGGGCCATCGCCGTGCCGGTCACCGGCGCCTCCGCGGCGACCCTGCAGCGCGGGTCGAGTGTTGATGTCTGGGTCTCCGAACGCCAGTCCGACGCGACCGGCACCACCTCGTACAAAGCACCACAGCGACTCTTGGAACGGGTCTCGGTGGCGTCGGTGCCCAGCAGCGGTGACGGTCTGAGCGGTGCCACCGGCGACCCTGCGGTCCAGGTGATGGTTCCGCAGGATCAAGTGGCGGCGCTGCTAGCGGCGATGAACAGCGGCGGCAAGGTCGACCTGGTCCCGGTGAGCGCCGGATCTGCGCCATGACCCACGACCTCACAGTCGTCACGGCGATCGGGCCGGCGCAGGAGGCCGCAGTCGCTGAGTACCTCTCGGCCGCGAGTGACATCACGCTGGTCCGACGCTGCGCCGACCTCGGCGACCTCCTGGCGGTGGCCGAGGCCGCGCGCGTGTCGGTGGCCGTGGTGTCGGCCGGGTTCCCGGGCCTTGATCGGTCCGCCATCGCCCGGCTACGCGAGTACGGCGTCATCGTGGTCGGGGTTGTCTCGCCCTGGGACGATCACGATGCGCTGGCAGCCTGGGCGGTGCCGAGCGCATCCTTGTCGGCCGGCCCGCAGGAGTTGCTGGCGCTGGTGCGGGCGGCCGAGGTGCCCGACGGCGCGCAGCCGGCGCTTGAGGCCGACGTGCCGGAAGACCCGCCGCCTGCCGGTTCCGGGGAGGACTGCGAGGACGGCATCGTCGTGGTCGTCTGGGGTCCGCCCGGCGCCCCCGGGCGAACGACGCTGGCGGTCAATCTGGCCGCCGAGCTGGCTGCGGGCGGGGTGTCCACCCTCTTGGTCGACGCCGACACCTATGCGGCCAGCGTCGCCCAGCACCTGGCCCTGCTCGACGAGGCGCCCGGGGTGGCAGCGGCGACCCGGCTGGCCGACGCGGGCCGGTTGGACGTGCGGTCGTTGGCCGCTGTCGCGCCCGTCGTCCTGCCCGATCTGCGCGTGCTCACCGGCTTGCCGCGGGCGGATCGCTGGCCAGAGGTACGCGACGAGAGCTTCACCCATGTCTTGCAGGTGGCTCGTGGCCTGGTCGCGGTCACCGTGGTCGATGTGGCCGCGCCGCTGGAAGAGGACGAGGACCTCAGCTACGACACCCGTGCGCCGCGACGCAACGCAGCGACCCTGGCCGCATTGCGAACCGCCGATCGGATCATCGCCGTCGGAGCCGGCGATCCGGTCGGTTTGCAACGGCTGGTCCGCGGCCTCGCCGACCTTGCTGCGATCGGTAAGAACGACGCCGAGGTGGTGGTCACCAAGGTGCGCACCAGCGCCGTCGGATCACACGCGGAGTCGGTGATCGCCGACTCCCTGGACCGGTTTGCAGCGGTCACGGCCACGGCGTTCGTGCCGGACGACCGGGCCGCTCTGGACGGTGGGTTGCTGGCCGGTCGGGTGCTTCGGGAGTGCGCCCCGACGTCACCGGCCCGACGTGCGATCGCCGATCTGGCAACCCGGTTCGGGGCCGTCGCGCCCCGCAGCCGACGCCGCCGGCTGGGTCGGCGCGGTTGACCGCCGTGGCACGATGACCGCGTGACCACGGGACGTGTCTATCTGCCGACGAGCCTCGACCGCCTGATCGCGTTGCGCGACGAGCGCCGCATCGAGGGACCGCTGATCGCGTACGCCCCTTCTCCCGCCCTCGCAGCGGCCGTCGGAGGCAACCCCGATGAGGAAGAGTTGGAGTACGCCGCGATCCAGGAAGCCGCGGTCGTCACCGCCGCGCTGGGGGACGATGTGGTTGCGGCAATAGACGTCCCCAGTGGCGAGCTCACGCAAGCGATCGAACAGAGCGGACCGGGGGATTCCCCGGCCGCAGTGCGCTTCACCGGCCCGATCCTGTTGCGGCAGGTCGCCAGCCTGCACCGCCTCGACCCGCCGGGCGAGCGCGACGCCGACACCGATCTTGATCTGTCCTGGTACGACGTGACGGAGCTGGCCGCGCTCGTGGCCGATCTGGCCGGCTAGCCAGCCAGGTAGGCGCGGCCCTGTTTCTCCTCGACCTTGAACCCGTGCAGCAGGGCGGGCGCGACGGCACCTTCGATGCGCCCGCCGACGAACGGCATCGAGCAGCGCACGTCGCCGGAGAGACTGAGCTCACTCCCGTCGCCGCCCGGCTTCAGAGAGCACGGCCCCTCGAAGCTGACCGGCTTGTCGCGGACCTCGATACGGGTGGTGCCGGTCCGTGAACCGTCGGCTGCGGCCGCACCCCACCGTTGCTGGATCACGACGTCCAACTGATCGCCGACCATTGCTTTGAACGCCGAGGGAGCACCGTCGGTCGACATGGTCCGCACGGTGTCGATCACCGTGTCGGATCCGTCCTGCGTGACGGCTGCCGTGACGGCCACAGCACCGGTCGCATCGCCGGTGGCGTGCTGGAACGACTCGTCGGTCAACATCGTGAAGACGGTCGCAGGGTCGGCCGGCAAGGTCCAGGAATGTTCGATGTGTTTGGCCACGGCACGCAGCCTACGCGGGGCGGGTGCGCCGCTGCGTGAGCTGGCGCCTATCGTTGATCGGGACCGACAACGAGGTCGGTCGCGATCGAGCGTGCGAAGGTGCGTGCTATGCCTGCGGTGAACTCCGCGACCGTGTCGGCTTCCGACCAGTCGGTTTCTGAACAACTGGTATCGAGCTACTTCGAGCACACCGCTGCCGAAGACTTCCAAACCCTCAGCCCACCGGACGTTTCCGGCATCGTGCGGTCACATCTGGCGCTCGCGCGCGAACGCCGACCCGGGACGACCAACGTCGAGGTCTTCACCCCGCACCCGGACTCCGACGGGTGGGGCCGGGGCCTGGTGGTCGCCCAGATCGTCACCGACGACATGCCGTTCATCGTCGACACGGTGCTCGCGGCGCTCAGCCGCGCCCAGCGCTCGGTGCGGTTGCTGGTCCACCCGCAGTTCGACGTACGTCGATCGGCCAGTGGCGAACTGGAATCGGTCACGGCCGCCGCCGACGACGGCGACGACGCGACGATCCGGGAGTCGTGGTTGCACGTCGAGTTCGCCCGGGGTCGCACGGTCGCCGACGACGAGGAACTCCAGCAGACGCTGGCCCAGGTCATGGCCGATCTGCACGCTGCCGTCGAGGACTGGCCGCAGATGCGAGAACGCTGCTGGGAGCTTGCCGGTTCCGTGGCCGAGGAGGTCGGAACACGGGTCGATGAGGACCAGATCCGGCAATGCGTGGAGATGCTGCGCTGGCTCGCCGACGACAACTTCACCTTCATCGGGTATCGCGATTACCGGTTGGCGCAGCGCGACGGCATGGATGGCCTGGCGCCGGTCGAGGGCAGTGGCCTCGGTGTCCTGCGGGATGACCACCCGGACAGCTTCCGACCGTTGACACCCGAGGCGGCGCGTACCGCGCACGACCCGCGGTTGCTGACGATCACCAAGGCGAACTCGCTGTCCACGGTGCACCGGTCGGCGCACCTCGACTACATCGGCGTGCGGGTCTTCGATGATGCAGGTGCAGTGATCGGCGAGCGACGATTCATCGGTTTGTTCGCGGCCCGCGCCTACAACGAGACCGTGCGTCGGGTGCCCGTCGCCCGCGACAAGGTCGAACAGGTCCTAGCGGCAACGGGTTACGCCGCGGACAGCCATGACGGACGAGACGTGCTGCAGACGCTGGAGACCTATCCGCGTGATGAGGTGCTGCAGGCAGACGTCCCGCACTTGGTGCACGTCGCGCAGGTCGTGTCCCGGTTGAAGGAGCGCCGCTGCGCCGGGGTCCTGCGCCGCGACGACGAGTTCGGTCGCTTCGTGTCGGTCGTGGTCTACGTGCCGCGTGACGCCTACGACACCACGTTGCGCTTGCGGATGACCAAGGTGCTGCAGGAAAGCTACCGTCCGCGGCACATCGAGCACGAGATTCGGCTCAACGACGCTGACCTTGCCTACGTGCACTTCGTGGTCTGGCTCGGGCAGGAGCGGCCCGCGCCGATCAGCGACCAGGACTTCGATGATCGGCTGCTGCGCAGCGTCCAGACTTGGGGCCAGCATTTCGCGGCCCTGGTGCGTGACCAGTACGGCGACGAGGCGGCGGCCCGGATCACCGCTGATTACGTGCACGCGTTCCCCGAGGCCTACAAGGAAGACTTCACAGCGGCGCAGGGGCTGGCTGACCTGCAACGGATCGAGGCGTTGGACGGGCCGGACCCCGCGCTCTTCGCGCTGTACCGCGAGAGCGGTAGCGATCCGCGCGAGCGCCGGTTCAAGATCTTTCGCCGGGACCGGCTGATCCTGACCGACGTCGTGGGTATGTTCACCGACTTCGGAGTCGAGGTCACTGACGAGCGGCCCTACTCGATGCGGCTGCCGGACGGTTCGGCGGTGTGGATCTACGACATCGGTCTGCGGTCACAGTCGCCGACGGCGTGGGGCGGCGAGGACGCCGACCAGGTCAAGGTCGTGCGGGGCCGGTTCGAGGATGCGTTTGCCGCGGTGTGGGACCGCCGCGCCGACAGCGACCGGCTCGGCGGACTGGTGCTATCCGCGGGCCTGACCTGGCGACAGGTCGCGGTGCTGCGCACGGTGGGCCGCTATCTGCGCCAGACGGCCTTCTCCCTCAGTTACGGCTACATCCAGGACGCGCTGCTGGCCAATCCCGACCTGGCGGTGCTGCTGAGCGAGCTGTTCGAGCAGCGGTTCGATCCGGCGCTGCGTCTGGAAGCCGATGAGCGGGCGAGCCACCAGCACCGCACCCTGCAGCGCATCGACGCCGCGTTGACCGATGTCGCCAGCCTCGACCATGACCGCATCGTGCGAGCGATCCGTGGCGTCGTGCGAGCGACCCTGCGCACCAACGCTTTCCGACCCGACTCGCGGGTGATCGCGCTGAAGCTGGATTGCCATGGGGTGCCGGATCTGCCTGAGCCGATCCCGATGTTCGAGATCTGGGTGCACGGTCCCGACGTGGAAGGTGTGCACCTGCGATTCGGCAAAGTGGCGCGGGGCGGGTTGCGCTGGAGCGACCGGCGCGACGACTTCCGCACCGAGATCCTGGGTCTGGTCAAGGCGCAGATGGTCAAGAACGCGCTGATCGTGCCCACGGGCGCCAAAGGCGGTTTCGTGGCGCGTCACCTGCCCGACCCCAGTGACCGTGACGCGTTCAACGCGGCGGGAGTGGCGGCGTACCAGCAGTTCATCGCCTCGCTCCTGGAGGTGACCGACAACCTGGTCAGCGGCGTCGTGGTCCCGCCTCGTGACGTCGTGCGCTACGACGACGACGATACCTACCTGGTGGTGGCGGCCGACAAGGGCACCGCGACCTTCTCGGACATCGCCAACGGCATCGCACGCGAGAACGGCTTCTGGCTCGATGACGCGTTCGCATCCGGTGGTTCGGCCGGCTACGACCACAAGGCGATGGGGATCACCGCGCGCGGCGCCTGGGAGTCGGTGAAGCGACACTTCCGTGAGATGGGAGTCGACACCCAGACCCAGGAGTTCACCGCCGCCGGTATCGGCGACATGAGCGGTGACGTCTTCGGCAACGGGATGCTGCTGTCGGAGCACCTGCGATTGGTCGCGGCCTTCGATCACCGCCATGTCTTCCTGGACCCCGACCCGGATGCCGCCTCCTCCTACGCCGAGCGTCGCCGGTTGTTCGAATTGCCCCGCTCCAGTTGGGATTCCTATGACCGGCAACTGATTTCAGCTGGTGGTGGGGTCTATCCGCGGACCGCCAAGTCGGTGCCGATCAGCGATCAGGTACGCCGCGCGCTCGGCCTGGGCGATGACATCACCGCCCTGACCCCGGCCGAGCTGATCCGGGCCATCCTGCGCGCACCGGTCGATCTGCTCTGGAACGGTGGGATCGGCACCTACGTCCGGTCCTCCCTAGAGACCGACGCGCAGATCGGCGACCGCACCAACGATGCTGTCCGGATCAGCGCAGATCAGTTGCGCTGCAAGGTGATCGGGGAGGGTGGCAACCTCGGGTTGAGCCAGCTCGCGCGGATCGAGGCGGCGCAGAACGGTGTCCGGGTGAACACCGACGCCATCGACAACTCCGCCGGTGTCGACACCTCCGACCACGAGGTCAACATCAAGATCGCGGCTGCCGGGCTGGTCCGCGACGGGTCGTTGGAACTGAGTCAGCGCGATGAGCTGCTCGCCTCGATGACCGACGAGATCGCCCACCAGGTACTGCGGGACAACTACGAGCAGAACGTCCTGCTGGGCAACGCCCGCGCGCAGGAGCACGCCATGCTGCCGGTGCACCGCCGGTTCATGGCCGCGGTACCGGGTTTGGACCGGGAGTTGGAGTTCCTACCCTCGGACGAGGCGCTGGACCAGCGGGACCGGGCCGGTCACGGCTTGTGTTCACCGGAGTTCTCGGTGCTGGTCGCCTACGCGAAGCTGGACGCGAAACGGCAACTGCTGCAAACGAATCTGCCGGACGACCCGTGGTTCGAAGCGACCTTGAGCGGCTACTTCCCAGCGGCGATGCGGCGCTACGACCAGGCCATCGCCGCTCACCCGCTGCGCCGGGAGATCGTGACGACCTGCGTGGTCAACGACTTGGTCAATCGCGGTGGCATCACGTTCGTCTTCCGCGCCCAGGAGGAAACGGGGGCGACGGCCGACCAGATCGCACGGGCTTTCGTGATTGTCCGCGAGGTCTTCGGGATGCGCGAACTGTTGGCCCGGATCGAGGCCACGGACAACGTGGTGTCGACGGACACACAAACGCGGATGTACCTGGAAGTGCGGCGCCTGCTGGATCGGGCCACTCGCTGGTTCATCCACAACCGCCCTGCTGATGGGTCCATCGCGCAGGAGATCGAACGATTCCGCCCGGTGGTGTCGGCGCTGCGGCCACGGGCGCAGGACTTCCTGCGCGGTAGCGAGCACGATCGCTGGGCGACCAACGCCGACCGGTTGCGCCAGGACGGAGTGCCGCAGGATCTGGCCGACGAGATCGCCGCCCTGCTGGACGCCTACTCGTTGCTCGACATCGCCCGGCGCTCGCAGATCACCGATACCGACCCGGCAGAGGTGGCCCGCACCTATTTCGCGTGTTCCGAGCGCCTGCAGATCGACCGGTTGCTGCACGCCGTATCGGCGTTGCCGCGTGACGATTTGTCCGATGCCTTGGCCCGTAGTGCGCTTCGCGAGGACCTCTACGGCGTCCTGGACTCGTTCGTCGACGTGGTGCTGCGATCGACCGACCAGACTCCGGATCGGGTCGACCAGTGGGCCACGACCCACCAGGCAGGAGTCGAGCGCGCGGCGCGGGCCGTGGCGGTGCTGCCGCCCCGCTCTGCGGAGCCGCCCACACTGGCACAGGTACTCGTCGCGCTGCGCGCGCTGCGTTCGGTGGCGACGGTAGGGGACTCGCACACCGGATAGGGCGCATAGGCTTTCGGTGTGCCGTCCCTGCATGAGGTCATCGACGAACAACAGACCGGGCTTGAACCCTCGCAGGCGGAGTGGCTGCACTCGTTGGTCGGCGACTGGCAGTTGCTGGCCGACCTGTCCTTCGCTGACTTGGTGCTGTGGTTACGCCGGGAGGACGGCATCTGGATCGCCGGAGCGCATGTGCGACCCACGACGGGCGTCGGCGTCTTCCTGGAAGACCTCGTGGGCGCGCAGCTGCCGGAGGTGCGGCGCGCGGCGGTCGATGAGGCGTTCGAGACCCGGACCATCATGCGTTCGCGCAGCACGACCTGGCGCGATGACGTCCCGGTCCGGGAGGAGATGATTCCGGTCGTCTGTCGGGGGAACCGATCGCCGTACTCTCCCGGCACACCAACATGGCCGCGATGCGCACCCCCAGCCGCCTCGAGGTCACCTATCTGGCGACGGCGGACGCTCTGGCTCGGATGGTCGCCGCCGGTGCGTTCCCGCACCCCCAGGACGCCCCGACCGCCTCCCGGGGCACGCCACGGGTCGGGGATGGCGTGCTGCGCCTGGACGCCGACGGCGTCGTGCGCTACGCCAGCCCGAACGCCGTGTCGGCGATGAACCGCTTGCGGTACGTCGGTCCGATCGTCGGCGTGCGCCTCACCGCCGCGCTGGGGGAGGTACTGCCCGACCGGGGTCCGGTGGACGAGGAACTCATGGTCACGTTGTCCGGGAAAGTCTTCTGGCAGACCGAGATCCAGTCCCGCTCGGCGTACGTCGCGGTGCGCTCGATCCCGTTGACCGAGAACGGCCGACGGATCGGTGCGGTCCTGTTGGTCCGCGACGTCAGCGAGTTGCGCCGGCGCGAGCGGGAGCTGCTCACCAAGGACGCAACCATCCGGGAGATCCATCACCGGGTGAAGAACAACCTGCAGACGGTCGCGGCCGTGCTGCGCCTGGAGGCCCGGCGCCTTCCGGATCCGAGTGCGCGCGCGGCGCTGGAGAACGCCGTACGCCGGGTGGGCACGATTGCGACGGTGCACGAGACGTTGAGCTTCGGGCTGCAGGAGACGGTGCCGTTCGATGATGTCGCCAGCCGCACGGTGCGTCAGGCGATCGACCTGGCCAACCGCACCGAGACCCGGGTGCGCGGGGAGGTCATCGGGCAGTTCGGCACGCTGACGCCCGAGGACGCGACGTCGCTGGCGATGGTGCTGGCCGAGTTGGTGCAGAACGCCGTCGAGCATGGGTTCAAGTACGACGGCGGCACCGTCACCGTACGGGTCGATCGTCGGCCCGGTCCGGACGAGGAGATCCTGACGATGGATGTGCAGGATGACGGCGCCGGGTTGCCCGACGGTTTCGAGCCCGGCCAGGGCGGCCTGGGCAACCAGATCGTGTTGTCGCTGGTGCAAGATCTGCGCGGCACGATCCGCTGGGAGCGGGTCGAGCCGCACGGCACGCGGGTGCGGCTCACCGCACGCCTACGGGCGATCCGGCGGTAGTGGCCGGTCAGCCGGCCCGGCGGGCCCGGGCGTTGCGCCGCTTGAGCGCGCGGCGCTCGTCCTCGGACATGCCACCCCACACGCCCGCATCCTGACCCGACTCCAGGGCCCACTTCAAACAGGTGTCGACGACAACGCATCGCCGACAGACTTTCTTCGCTTCTTCGATCTGGGCGATCGCTGGGCCGGTGTTCCCGATCGGGAAGAACAGCTCAGGATCCTCATCCAGACACGCAGCGCGGTCGCGCCAATCCATCAAGTAGCTCCTTGCACATAGTCGAACGTGCGCGAGCGCACGGAACGACGTCGGTCCGTTAGGTCTAGTGGTCCGTCGCGTGGACGATCCGGCGGGTGATGCTGCGCCGTGGATCGCTCTACGTTTCACAGCCGCGGGTGCGGCCTCCATCCGCAATAACGCGCGCTACGGCATACCTGTTCCAATCCTCACCGGTAGCCCCAGATGTCACAAGGGCTTTGGTGCAGAAATTCGTTATCGAACATGAGGTGTTGGTCACATGACCAAGTTCTGCGTACGCCGATCTCGCGGTTCTGGGGCGCGATGACCGGTGCATTAGGGTCAAGACATGTCCGAGCGCCAGCCGGTGAGTGCGACCCGGCCGGTCGCCGCCCTTCTGTTCTTCCAGGTCGCCTTGCTGGTGGCAGGTGCGGTCTGGGTGCTGATCGCCGACCTCGGCGATGGCCGTCAGCAAACGGGTCAGACGATCGGTGAGACCGTCATGATCCTCGTGCTCGCGGCGTGCGCCGCCGCGTTGGCTATCGCGGTGCGCCGCGGTTGGGATCTGGCCAAGACACCCGTCCTGTTGTGGGGCGGCATGGTCGCGTTGTGCGGCCTGACCCTCGCCACCGCTGGAGCGCCGGTGCTCGGAGTGGTGGTCGGCCTGCTGGGTCTGGCCACCATCGCCGCCGGGAGCCGGTTGCGACGGTACGTGGAGGAGCCCGCGGCCCCGGGTGAGCGGCGATGAGTGACGCCGTGCTCGCACTGCTGCTGGCGATCGGGCTGCCCGCGCTCAGCGCCGCGGCGATGTATCTGTATCTGCGTGCCGACGGCGGATCGCAGCAGTACGCAGGAGTCACTCCCGGGCTGATCCCGACCGATGTCGACACCGCGCAGATCACCCGCGCCGGTGGCACCCCGATCCCGGTGCAGTTCAACCCGCCGCCGGCGTCGGCTGGGCTGGTGGGCACGCTGCTCACTCAGCGGGCCCGACCGCGGGAAGTCAGTGCCACCGTCGTTGACCTGGCTGGACGTGGCTACCTGACGATGCGCCAGGTCCCGGCCGCGGATGGGGTGCCCGCCGACTGGTGGTTCACCCGCACCGAGCCGGCCGTCCCGTCTCCGCTGGCGGATTACGAGCAGACCATCCTTGACGGACTCTTCGAGCAGGGGTCGCCGGTGGCGATGTCGGCCCTGCGTACGACGTTCGGTCGCCTGTCCGCGAAGGCGATGGGTGAACTCGAGCGGGAGACACTGCACCGGGGCTGGTTCAGCCGGCCGCCGCAGGAGGCGCAGGCCGGAGTGCGCGGGTTGTCGACCATCCTGATCGTCCTTGGCTTTATCGCTCTCTTCCTGACTGGCAACCAGCACTTCGGCCCAGCCGGCATCGGTGCGGCCGTGGGGTTGCTGGGTTCGGGTGCCGTCATCGCGTACGGCGCTCGGCGGGTGGGTGCGCGCACGGCGCAGGGCACGGCGATCGCCGTACAGGCCCTGGGTTTCCGCCGGTACCTGGAAACAGCGGAGGCCAGTCAGATCCGGTTCGAGGAAGCCGCCGGCATCTTCAGCAAGTACCTGCCCTACGCGATCGTGTTCAACCTGGCCGATCACTGGGCCAAGGTCTTCGGCGATGTGGCGCGCGCTGCACAGGCGGAAGGTTTCGATGTTGCGACGCCGACCTGGTTCGTCGCGGACGATGTGTCGCTGTTGACCTTCAGCATGTTGGCGTTCTCGATGGACGACTTCATGGGCGACGCGATGTTCGGGGATGACGGTGGCGGCGACTTCGGCTCCGGCGACGGCGGTTGGGGTGATGGGGGTTCCGGCGACGGCGGGCCCGGTGGCGACGGTGGTTTCGGCGACAGTGGTTCGGGCGACGGTGGTGGCTGGTTCGGCGGCGATGGCGGCTCCGGCGACGGCGGTGGCTGGTTCGGCGGCGATGGTGGGGGCGGTTTCGGTGACTTCGGTGGTTTCGGCGACTGACGAAGTAGTCGATGAGGCGCTAGCCGAGTCGGCGATGAGGCGCGTCGGATTTGTTTCGCGAGTGAGTCTGGTTTGGGGATTGAACCGAGGTGACCGCGCACTAGGGTGAGGCCATGCGTGGGGTGCGAATACTGGCCGTCATCGGAATGCTTGCTGCGCTGGTGTTCGGACCAGCCTCGATGGCTTCCGCCGCGACGGGGGAGCGGATCATCAGTTGGGTCAGCACGTACGACGTGAAGGCCGACGGCACTGCGCGCGTCACCGAGCAACTGACCTGGCAGTTCGCGCCGGGCCAGGATGCCCACGGCATCAAACGCTGGATCATCACCCGGCAGGGTTACGACCCTCAGCCGGACAAGTACCGCACGTATGACCTGGACGACGTGTCGGTGAGTAGTTCCACCGGCGCTCCGACCGAGGTGCAGCGCACGGAGTCCGGGGCCAACACGGTGCTGCGGATCGGCGATCCGAACACCACGGTCTCCGGGACGCAGAAGTACACGATCTCCTACACGCTGCACGGTGTGGTGAACAGGCAGGACAACGGCACGACCGAGTTCTACTGGAACGTCACCGGAGCCCAGGTCGCGGTCCCGATCGATTCGGTGCGCGTGACGGTGGCCGGTCCGGCCGCCAGCACCAAGGCAGCCTGTTACTACGGCGCTTCGAAGAGCACCAATCAGTGCCAGGCCAGCGCCGGTGGTGACGCGACGTTCTCTGCATCGAACCTGTCTGCCTATCAAGAGGTTTCGGTGGTGAGCGCCATGCCGACCGCTGCCTTCACCAACACCAACCCGATCCTGCGGGACGGTTCGGCGGATCAGGATGACAGCAGCGGGCTGACCCCCGACCAGAAGGCTGCGCTGGCCAAAGTCGGCGTCGCTGGTGGTGTCGCGCTGCCGGTCCTGGCGGCGGGCGGCATGGGCGCGTTGTTCTGGAAGCGTGGTCGTGACGAGCGGTACGCCGGCCTGACCCCTGGTCTGACCCCGACCGACGGTGAGGGTGAAATCGTGCGCGGGGGCAAGCAGCCGATCGCCGTGCAGTTCAGCCCCCCGGCCGGCGTGCGGCCCGGTCTGATGGGCACGGTCATCGACGAATCCGCGGACACCGTCGATGTCAGCGCCACGGTTGTCGACCTGGCGGCCCGCGGCTACCTGCGGATGCGGGAGGTCGAGCAGAAGGGTCTGTTCTCAGCCGGCGACTGGGAGTTGACCGCAACCCAGACTCAGGAGACCGAGCCCCTGTTGCAGTACGAGCAGGTGGTCCTGCGTGGTCTATTCAGCCAGGGATCCCCGGTCAAACTCTCCGACTTGAAGAATCACTTCGCGAGCACCCTGTCCAGTGCCAAGAGCGAGATGTACGCCGAGACGATCCAGCGCGGCTGGTTCCGGCAGAACCCGGCGGCCGTGCGGGCACGTTGGCAGATGCTCGGCGCGCTGCTGATCGGAGCCGCGATCGCCTCCTTCGTCTTCCTTGCCAACCTCGCGCTGGCGGCCATCGGACTGCCGATCGGTTTGGTTCTTGCCGGATTGATCGTGATGTTCATGGGCCGACGGATGGCATCACGTACGGCGCTCGGCAGCGCGATCACTGCGCAGTCCATGGGCTTCAAGCAGTACCTGGAAACGGCCGAGGCCGGGCAGATCAAGTTCGAGGAAGCCTCCCAGATCTTCAGCAAGTACCTGCCGTACGCCGTGGTGTTCGGTATCGCGGAGCGGTGGGCGAAGGTCTTCGGCCAGGTGGCGGAAGCAGCTGCAGCGCAAGGGCGTCCGATCGTCATGCCGATGTGGTACATCCCGATCAACCCAGGCTTCAACGGGTTTGAGAGTATCGGTAGTGGCGTCGATGCCTTCGGCACCGTTTCGGCCGGGACCTTCGTCAGTACGCCCGGTTCGTCCGGAGGCAGCGGCTTTGGTGGCGGCGGCTTCTCCGGTGGCGGTATGGGTGGCGGCGGTGCCAGCAGCTGGTAGGTAGAGTAGCTATGCAATCGGCGTAGCGGTGGAGGAGATCGGTGTGATCGGACAACAGGCGCACCTGACGGCTGTGCAACGGGTACGCGATCAGTTGGCGGCGTTGCCCAAGGACCAGCCGGTCCGGCTGGCCAAGAAGACCTCGAACCTCTTTCGCAACCGGGAGCGCATCACCAGTCCGGGGCTGGATGTCACCGATCTCAACCACGTCATCTCCATCGACCCCCAGCAGCAGACCGCGGACGTCCAGGGGATGACCACCTACGAGGATCTCGTCGCCGAGACTCTCCCGTTCGGATTCATGCCGTACGTCGTCCCGCAGTTGCGCACGATCACTCTGGGCGGAGCGGTCACCGGACTGGGTATCGAGTCCTCTAGTTTCCGGATGGGCCTGCCCCACGAGTCCGTTGTCGAACTGGATGTCCTCACCGGTGCCGGTGAGATCCTGCACGTGACCCCCGATGGCGAGCACGCCGACCTCTTCCGTGCTTTTCCGAATTCCTACGGTTCGCTTGGCTATTCGGTCCGGCTGCGGATCAAGCTGATGCCGGTGAAGCCGTACGTGCGACTGCAGCACGTCCGCTTCGATGACCTGGAGTCGTGTGTCTCGACCATGGACCAGATCGTCCAGACCGGCGAACACGACGGCCGGGCCGTGGATTTTTTGGACGGAGTCGTCTTCTCTCAGCACGAGGCCTACCTGGTGGTCGCCAGCTTTGTCGACCACGCGCCGTACGTCAGCGATTACACCGGCCAGCAGATCTATTACCGCTCGATCCAGCAGCGCGCCGACGACTACCTCACCACCGAGGATTACATCTGGCGCTGGGACACCGACTGGTTCTGGTGCGACGGGGCGCTCGGCCTGGGGCGGCCCATGGTTCGTCGCCTCTGGCCGGACCGGTACAAACGCAGCGACGTCTACAGCAAGATCATCCGGTTCGAGACCACGCACGGGGTCAAGGCCCGGATTGACCAGTGGCGGGGCAAGCCGGCCCGAGAGCGCGTCATCCAGGACGTCGAGGTGCCGATCGCGCGTACCGCCGAGTTCCTGCGTTGGTTCACGCAGAACGTCCCGATCAGTCCGGTGTGGCTGTGCCCGATGCGTCTTGTAGATCACACCGTGGAAGGGCAGCCGTGGCCCCTCTACCCGATGCGTACGGGCGAGACCTATGTCAATGTTGGTTTTTGGGCGACGGTGCCCATTATTGACGGAGCGCAGGACGGCGATGTCAACCGGCGCATCGAGCAGGCAGTCGGACAGTTCGACGGGCACAAATCGCTGTACAGCGACGCGTACTACGACGAAGACACCTTCTGGCAACTCTACGGCGGCGAGACCTACCAAGCGATCAAGAAGCGTTACGACCCCTCCGGCCGACTGCCGGACCTCTACACGAAGGCGGTGTTGCGCAAGTGAGCATGACGCGAAGCAACGGAACGATGACGATCGGTGACGTCGTCACCAAGCTGATCGGTCAGGACGCACCGTTCAGAGTGACCGCGTATGACGGGTCCTCCGGTGGCAATCCGAATGCGCCGTACGCCGTGCACATCGAGAACGAGCGGGGCATCCGCTACTTGATCACTCACCCGGGCGAGCTGGGTCTTGCCCGGGCCTACGTGAGCGGCGACCTCACGTTGTCCGGGGTCGACCTTGGCGATCCGTACGACTTCCTGAACGTCTTCTGGAGCGGTTTCGAGCCGAAGACCCCGCCACTGCGGGAGATCCCGGCGATACTGTCGGCGGTCGGCCTGGGCGCGTTGAAGCCGCCGCCCCCGCCACCGCAGGAAGCGCCATCGCCATGGCGGCGGGCGGTCGAGGGGCTGCGGCACTCCCGCAAACGGGACTCCGAGGCGATCCACCACCACTACGACGTCAGCAACGAGTTCTACGAGATGGTGCTCGGGGACTCCATGACCTACACCTGCGCCTGCTATCCCGGCGAGGACTCGACGCTGGAGGAAGCGCAGTTCCACAAGTACGACCTGGTCTGCAAGAAGCTGGGTCTGGTTCCGGGGATGCGGCTGCTGGACATCGGCTGCGGCTGGGGCGGCATGGTGCGGCACGCCGTGGAGCATTACGGCGTGACCGCGCTGGGCGTGACGCTGTCGCGCGAACAGGCGACCTGGGGCCAGCAGAAGGTCAAGGAGCTCGGCCTCGATGACCGCGCTGAGATTCGCTACAGCGACTACCGAGATGTCGCCGAAACGGGTTTCGATGCGCTCAGCTCGATCGGGCTGACCGAGCACATCGGCGTGCGCAACTATCCGACGTACTTCCAGTTCGCGATGGAGCATCTGCGTGACGGGGGCCGAATGCTGAACCACAGCATCACCCGTCCTGACAACAAGGCGCCGTCCCTGACCAAGGGTGGATTCATCGATCGCTACGTGTTTCCCGATGGCGAGATCACCGGGGTCGGAACGATCATCACCGCCATGCAGGACCAGGGGTTGGAGATCAGGCACGTCGAGGACTTGCGCGAGCACTACGCCCGCACCTGCCGGGCCTGGTGCGTGAACCTCTCGGAGAACTGGGACGCGTGCGTCGCCGAGGCGGGTGAGCCCACGGCCAAGATCTGGGGGTTGTACCTGGCCGGCTCGTCGCTGTCCTTCGAGACCAACCGGATCCAGTTGCACCAGGTGCTGGGCGTGAAGGTGCCGCAGTCCGGGGATGCGTCGTATCCGCTGCGGCCGACGTTCGGCGTCTGAGGCGGCTGATCCCCGGGCGGGCGAAATATCCGGTTGCGGTCGGGCGTTAGGATCAACGAGCCAACTGAATAGTGTGACGCGCCTGCTTCATCATGGGGGTGATCGGTTTCGACGTTGATCGCCGTCGCAGGGGAAGCGGGTCGAGGATGCACGCTTATCTCGTTAACGATGCGTGCAAAACCAATAGGTGCCAACTCCAAGCGCACCGACTTCGCCCTCGCCGCCTGAGCGAGCCTCGAAGTCCGTCAGCCTGAGCTAGTTTCCGACTCAGTGCCTGGCGTCAGCTAGGAAACTTGCTGCATCGTCTCGTCGGGGGGCGGTGCGGGACTCTTACCCGACTGGGCCTGTCACAGAACGTGTGCGTGCGAGCTGCGGGGCCGAGAAAATCCATAGCGCACTGCACCCGGAGAAGTCCTGTCTCGCCGTTAGCGGACGCGGGTTCGATTCCCGCCACCTCCACTTCACGCAGGCGCGTCACACCAGTTGCTCAGCTCACAGGAGTTCGTAGACCACGACGATCGTCGCGGTCACCGTGAACTCCCCACCCTCAATCATCGGGCTGCCAGACTCTGCTGACATCATGCGCATCGCCTTGGGCTGCAACGGAATCGGGCCACTGGACGGTGAAGTGTCAATGGCCAGGACCGGACCCAGTTGACGCCCGGCCAGGCGTGCGAGTTCGGTTGCCTGGGTCCGCGCATCTTCGAACGCATCGCGCTGGGCGCGGGCGCGTAGGGGATCGGTGTCGCTGACGGCCAGGTTGACCGATTCAACCCGCAGGTCGTCGCCTGCCGCATCGGCGGCAGCGGCGATGATCGCAGCCGAGGCGTCCAGACCGGTGCGGACCGCGAAACGGTGCCGCGCGACGTACCCACTCGGGACGTTCTTGTTCGGATCCCAACCCCGGTCCAGGGACAGGCCAGCGGTCTGCAGGTCGTGGTCGGCGACGCCACGCTCCTTGATGGCGGCGACCAGGCGCTGCGCCGTGGCCGCCGCAGTGTTGAGCGCCTCCGGCGCGCTGGGCGCGGTGTGCTCCACCCCGAGCCGCAACTCGACCTGGTCGGGCGTGGCGCCACTGGTGGCGGTCCCGGTCACACGCAACGTTGCGGACACCTCAGTCGTCATGAGCGCAGCGTGGCACACGGATTCTGGTCTACGCATCAGTAGGGGTCACAATGAAGTACGTGACTGTGCAGCCGTCCGTGTCGAACTCGATCACCATTCGCCTCTCGTTGCCCGCGCGGCCGACCGCCGTCAGCGAACTGACCAGCACGGTGGATGAGGCGGGCGGACTGGTCACCGGTCTGGACGTCACCTCCTCCGAGACCAACCGCATGGCGGTGGACGTCACGATTGCGGCGCGGGATCCGCAGCACGCCGACCACGTTGTCGGGATGATCGCCGACATCGCCGGTGTCGAGATCGGCAAGGTCAGCGACCGCACGTTCCTGGCGCACCTGGGCGGAAAGCTCTCGATCGAGTCGAAGGTACCGATCCGCAATCGTGACGACTTGTCGTTGGTCTACACCCCGGGTGTCGCCCGGGTCTGCATGGACATTGCGGCTCACCCGGAGAACGCGCGCCGGCTGACCATCAAGCGCAACACCGTGGCCGTGGTGACTGACGGGACGGCGGTCCTGGGCCTGGGCGATATCGGCCCGTTGGCCGCGATGCCGGTCATGGAAGGAAAAGCCGCGCTGTTCAAGCGGTTCGCGGACATCGACGCGTTCCCGATCTGCCTGGACACCAAGGATCCCGATGAAATCGTGCGCACGGTGAAGGCGCTGGCGCCGGTGTTCGCGGGGATCAACCTCGAGGACATCTCGGCGCCGAGATGCTTCGAGATCGAGCACCGGCTGCGCAAGGAATTGGACATTCCGGTCTTCCACGACGATCAGCACGGCACAGCGGTCGTCGTCCTGGCCGCGCTGACCAATGCGCTGAAGGTCGTCGACAAGAAACTCGCCGACGTGCGCATCGTGCAATGCGGCGCTGGTGCCGCCGGAACGGCGATCACCCGGCTGCTCCTGCACGCCGGCGCGCGCGACGTGGTCGTCGCGGACATCCACGGTGTGGTGAGCAGGGACCGAGACGACATCGTCGCGGGGGAGAACCCGTCGCTGGCGGCTCTCGCGCGGGACACCAACCCCCGCGGAGTCAGCGGCACGCTGCAGGAGGCTCTGGTCGGAGCGGACGTCTTCGTCGGAGCCTCTGGGCCGAACATCCTTACCGGTCAAGACATTTCGACCATGGGTCATGACGCCATCGTCTTTGCGCTGGCCAATCCGGTCCCAGAAGTCGCTCCCGACGAGGCCGCGCAGTACGCCGCGGTGGTCGCGACCGGGCGCAGCGATTTCGCCAACCAGATCAACAATGTTCTGGTCTTCCCGGGCATCTTCCGGGGACTGCTCGATGCGGCAGCCAGCAAGGTCACCGAGAGCCTGCTCCAGGCCGCGGCGATCGCCCTCGCCGCGGTCGTTCCGGACGATCAGTTGAACCCGACGTACATCATTCCCAGCGTCTTCCACCCGGACCTGAGCAAGATCATCGCGGCGGCCGTGAGTCGCGCTGCACGGGAGTAGTGAGCGCGCTCACGTCGCTGGTGGTCATGAGCACCGCCGGTTACCCGCTACGATGGTGACATCCGATCTTGCGTTCTTGAGGTCAGTCTTCTTACGCCGGGCCACCTCCCGGTCGTTGTGTGAGCGCTGAGATCCGGCGGCCTGTCATCCGGACAGGACGAACCGCCCGCCAGTTGCCACCTGTGAAGGAACGCACCCATGTCACGTCATTCGACTACGCCTGCCGCCAAGACGGCTGGCAAGAAGCCGCGTTGGACCCGCGAGCAGAAGCTCGCTGCCCAGAAGGGCAAGAGCAGCAACGCATACGCCAAGGATTCCAAGAGCCGCCCGGAGCGCGAGAGCCGTCCGCGTCGCGAGGACAACCGTTCGTACGGTGACCGTCCGCAGCGCAGCGATGACCGTCGTTACGACAACCGCCGGGACGAGAACCGTTCGTACGGCGACCGTCGGGACAACCGCTCCTACGGTGACCGTCCGCAGCGCAGCGACGATCGTCGTTACGACAACCGCCGGGACGAGAACCGTTCGTACGGTGAGCGTCGCGACAACCGTTCGTACGGCGAGCGTCGGGACAACCGGTCCTACGGTGACCGTCCGCAGCGCAGCGATGACCGTCGTTACGACAACCGTCGGGACGAGAACCGTTCGTACGGTGAGCGTCGCGACAACCGTTCGTACGGTGAGCGTCGCGACAACCGGTCCTACGACAACCGTCGGGACAACCGCTCCTACGGTGACCGTCCGCAGCGCAGCGACGATCGTCGTTACGACAACCGCCGCGACGACACCCGCTCCTACGGCGAGCGTCCGGAGCGCCGTACCCACTCCCGCCCCCAGCAGACCACCACTACCCGCGCCGCCGCCGCAGCACGCATTCAGGAACCAATCGACATGTCAGACAACGGATTCGCCGCCCTCGGGCTACCCGAGGTGCTGGTTGAGCGCCTCGCTCGCGACGGCATCACCGAGCCCTTCCCGATCCAGCAGGCGGCCATCCCGGACGCACTCGCGGGCCGCGACGTCCTGGGCCGCGGTCGCACCGGTTCCGGTAAGACCCTGGCCTTCGGCCTGCCGACCCTGACCCGTCTGATGGGTTCCAAGGCGCGTCCGCACCAGCCGCGGGCGATCGTCCTGGTACCGACCCGCGAACTGGCCATGCAGGTCAGCGATGCGTTGCAGCCGCTGGTCCACGTGGCCGGCCTGCACCACAAGCTGGTAGCCGGCGGGATGCCCTACGAGCCGCAGCTGAGCGCGCTGGCCCGCGGTGTCGACCTGTTGATCGCCACGCCCGGCCGCCTGAGCGACCTGATCGCCCGCGGTGCCGCCGACCTGTCCGCGGTCCAGATCGCGATCCTGGACGAGGCCGACCACATGGCCGAGATGGGCTTCCTGGAGGCCATCACCGAGATCCTCGACCTGGTCCCCGAAGGCGGTCAGCGGTTGCTGTTCTCGGCGACTCTCGACCGCGGCATCGACACGGTCGTCGACCGCTACTTGACCGACCCGGTCACCCACTCCACCGACGACGGCACCGCATCGGTGACCACGATGGAGCACCACGCGTTGCTGATCGAGCCGCGCGACAAGAAGGTCGTCACCGCGGAGGTCGCCAACCGCACCGGTCGCACCGTCGTCTTCGTGCGCACCAAGCTCGGTGCCGACCGTGTCGCCACCGAACTGCGTGAGCAGGGCATCGTCGCCGCCGCCTTGCACGGCGGTCTGAACCAGGGTCAGCGCAACAAGGTGCTGGGTGCCTTCAAGGACGGCCGCATCCCGGTCCTGGTGGCCACGGACGTTGCCGCTCGCGGTATCCACGTGGACGACGTGAGCCTGGTCCTGCAGATCGACCCGCCGGCCGACCACAAGGACTACCTGCACCGCGCCGGTCGCACCGCTCGCGCCGGCGAGGCCGGCACCGTGGTCACCCTGGCCCTGCCGCACCAGCGCAAGGGCGTGCAGCGTCTGCTCGACGAAGCCGGGGTCGGCATCCAGCTGACCAAGGCTCGCCCCGGCGACGACATCATCGCTGCCGCCGGTGGCAGCCGCCCCTCGGGCGACTTCGTCAGCCAGTCCACCTTGGAAGACCTGTTGACCCCGCCCGGGCAGCGTGACCGCGGCCACCGGGGTGGTCCGCGCGGCTACCGTGGCGGCCCGCGCCGGCCCGGCCAGGGACGTGGCGAATACCGCGGCGATCGTCGCGGCGGGCGCTCCGAGCGCAGCTACAGCCGCGCCGGTCGCGACTGACCGAACGCAAAGCGTCGCAGAAGGGCGGCCGACCCGTAATCCGGGTCGGCCGCCCTTCTGCTGTTTCAGTTCAGGGCCGGATCGCCTGGGAAACTGGACACAAAGGCGACGGTGCTGCGCTGGCGCCGGGCCACACAGGCCCACAAGTCATGCGGACGAGTGGTGAAGGCGTCGTCGGTATGGGCGTCCACGACGTACCACGCACCGGCCTGGATCTCGTCCTCCAGTTGGTCAGGCTCCCACCCGGCGTACCCCGCAAAGATCCGCAACGCACCGACCTCCGGCATCACCACGGCGGGAGGGGCGTCCAGGTCAACCAGGGCAACATCGCCGAAAAGCCTCTTGATCCCGATGGATTCGTCGTCGCCGGGGATCGCCACCAAGCCCAGCGCAGTGTCCAGCGAGACCGGGCCACCCTGGAAGATCGTGTCCGGGGCCGTGACGTGGTCCTGCCAGCCGGGCAGCACCGCATCCACTTCGGCGGCCAGCGGGCGGTTCAGGATCAGCCCGTGGGCGCCCTCGTGGTCGTGGTGCAGGATCAGCACCACCGAGCGCTCGAAGACGTTGTCCTCGTCGACCTCGGTGATCTGGTCCACCTGCAGCAGCCCGTCGTCGCCCGCACCGACGGCTGGCAACTGCTCGTGCCGCACGCGCGGTACGGCGATCAACAGCCTGCCGGTCAACGGATCCACACCTCATTATGCGACGTCGCAGCCCTTACTCTTGAGCTATGAGCACTCCGCTTGACGAGCCCACCGCACCGGGCGCGCCGCAGCCCGCCCCGGACGGACCCCGCACCACCACCAGCGTGCTGGAGCGCGAGGAGGTCGAGGAGCAAACCTGGGAGCCCGGCGATCATGAGCGCTTCGCGCACTACGTGCGTAAAGAGAAGATCCTGGAGTCGGCGCTGTCGGGAGAAGCCGTGACGGCCCTGTGCGGCAAGAAGTGGATCCCGAACCGTGATCCGGAGAAGTTCCCGATCTGCCCGACCTGCAAAGAGATCTACGAAGGTCTGCGGGCGCCGCAGGACGGGGAAGACTAGCGCGCGGCGCGCTAAGGCGCTGACGGCTGGGGCGGCGCCACGAGTGCCGGACCGTCAGGAAGGCTGATCGAGCAGCGGGCACCGGGCGGGTACGACGAGGCGACCTCCGAGGGTACGTCCGCCGAGGCGGACTCCTCGCCGCGCCGAAGTTGCAGACGCGTCGTTGCGCCTCGGAACGTGGCCACGAAGACTTCCCACACACCCTCGACGTCCGGGCGGATCCGCAGTGCTTCCGGACGCACCAGCACTTCCACCGGCGTTCCTGCGCCGCCCGGCGAGGCTCCGCGGATGGGCAACGTCTGGTCACCGATCCGCACCGAAGACCCATCGACCATGATCGCCTCGAGACGGTTCATCGTGCCCACGAAGGTCGCCACAAAGGCCGTCGCCGGCTCGTCATAGAGCCGTTGCGGCGCGGCGATCTGCTCCAACCGGCCGGCGCGCATCACGCCCACCTGATCGGCCATCGACAACGCTTCCTCCTGGTCGTGCGTGACGAACAACGTCGTGACGCCCAACTCCACCTGCAACCGGCGGATCTCGTCCCGCAACTGCTCGCGGACCTTGGCATCCAGCGCCGATAGCGGCTCGTCCAGCAGCAGCACCCGCGGTCGGATGGCCAGGGCCCGCGCGAGGGCGACGCGTTGCTGCTGGCCGCCGGACAACTGATGCGGGTACTTGTCGACGTGATCGGAAAGCCCCACCAATTCGAGCAATTCGGTCGCTCGCGCCGAGCGTTTACCCGAGTCATGGCGGCGCATCCGTAGGCCGAAGCCGACGTTGTCGCGCGCTGTCATGGTCGGGAACAGGCTGTAGGCCTGGAAGACCATGCCCATATCGCGCTGGTTCGGGGGAAGACCCCGCACGTCGCGCCCCCCGACGGCGATCGTGCCGGCGTCAGGAGAGTCGAAGCCCGCCAACAGCCGCAGCGCAGTGGTCTTTCCACACCCGGACGGACCGAGGAGGGCCAGGAGCTGTCCACCGGGTATGTGCAGGTTCAGCCCGTCGAGAGCGACCGTGCCGGGGAACACCCGTCGTACGTCATGGAAGTCGACATCGACGCCGACCTGTTCATCCGCGATGGGCAGGGTACTCACGATGCGGCGCCTTTCTGCCGGCTGGACGTGACGACCGAGAAGCCGATCAGCAGGACCCACGTGAAGCCCAGACTGATCAGCGACAGAGCGGTCGTGAGCCGGCCGTCGGTGTTGTTGAACTGCAGCAACCAGACCGTGAACGGTTGGTACTGAAGGATGCTGGCGACGGTGAACTCGCCGAACGCCAAGGCGAAGACCAGGAGTGCCGCGGTCACGACGCTGCTGCGGAGCGTCGGCAGAGCGACCCGCCACAAGACCGCCCACCAACTCGCCCCCAGGCCTTGTGCGGCTTCGACGTACGTCGTGAGGGGGACCGCGCGGATCCCGGCGTCGAGAGCGCGAAAGGTGAAGGGCAGCGCGAGTACGACGTACAACAGCGGAAGGATCAACGGCGGGTGACTGTTGAGCAACTGGTTGGTCACCTGCCAGCGGGCGCTGCTGGTGTCGGTGGTGTTGCCCCAGGCGATGACTTTGCCGACGCCGACCACCAGGACGATCGGTGGCACGACCAGCGGCAGCAGACACAACACTTCGACGACAGGACGCAAACCGGGTAGTCGCAGGTGCAGGAGCAGCATCGTCGGGACCATGAGGATCAGCGTGACGAGGACCGCGACGGCCGAGATCTCCAACGAGAGGAGAACGGCGTCCAACAAGCCTGGGGCGGAGGGAATTTCGGTGTACGCCCCGAAGTCGACGCCGTGGGTGTTGCGGATGGAGAACCAGAAGGCCGCGGCGAGCGGCCCGATGAAGTAGACCGCCGCGACCAGCAGGACCAGCCAGCGACCCCAGGGCAGGGAGCGCGCGCGGCTCGCATCGACGGCGCTCATCGCAGCCACCGGGCGGTGCGCCGTTGCAGGAAGAGATACAGCGCGGTCAACGGAATGATCAACACCATCAGGTCCAGCGCCAGCGCCGCCCCGACGTTCGCCTGGTCGGCCAGCACGTTGCCGGACAGGACAGCGGCGATCTGCAGGGGCGTCAACGCGAGTGTGCCGTTCGTGAGTGCTGCTGCGGTCGCGTACGCAGAGATCGCACTGCAGAAGAGCAGCGCGAGCGCGCCGAGGAAGCTGGGCAGGAGGACCGGGGTGGCGACGTGCCGCCAGTACTGCCACCGGCTGGCCCCGAGATTCAGGGCTGCCTCACGCCACTGCGGACGCAGGCCTTCCAGGCTCGGGATGATCACCAGGACCATCAGCGGCACCAGGAAGTACAAATAGACCACGACGACACCGCTGATGCCGTAGAGGTCAAACCCCAGGTCGGACAGGGAAACTCCGAGGTGGTCGCTCAACAGTGTGGTGACGACGCCGGCGTTGCCGATGGCCGCGACGAACAGGAAGGCCAGGGGCAGCCCACCGAAGTTGGTGAGCACCGCTGCCGCAGTCGCCGTGAGTTCCTTCAGCAGGCGGCTGCGGCTGCTCACGATGGCCTGGGCCAGCAAGAGCCCCAGGACACCCGCGAGGACGGCATCGATCAGCGAGACCTTGACGGAGTTGATCAGGCCGGTGCGGTAGGCGCCCTGCAGCGAGGTGGACATGTTGTGCAGCGTGAAGCCGCTGCCGGACGCCGGCTGAAAGGCGGTGACGAGCAGGATCACGGTCGGCAGGATGAAGAAGACCGTGATCATCGCAAAGAACGGCAGCATGCCCCACAGCGCAGGCACCCGCATCCGGCGGCGCGAAGGTGGCGCGGCCGCGCCGGGCGCATCGGACGCCAGGTCCGGGACGCCCGGCGCGGCCACCGTCAGGTCGAAATCAGCCACGTCAGCTGACAGCCGCTGACCAGTTCTGGGTCAAGGTCGTCTTCGCCTTGGTGATCTGGTGCTGGCTCGGGAAGGTCGGCGTACCGTCGACGGCTGGCAGCTTGGCGGCCGCTGCCTTGTCGATCGACGCGTCCTGGGTCATCGCGGTCATCTCGGCCGGACGCGCGTACCCGGCCAGGAAGCCGTTCTGCCCCTCCGCGCTGTAGAGGTACTCCTCCCACAGACGCGCAGCCGCCGGGTGTGGTGCGTAGGCGCTGATCGCCTGCGCGTAGTAGCCCGGCAGCTTCGCATCGCTCGGGACAACCGTCTTGAACGTGCTGACCTTTTCTGCCTTGGCTGCGTTCAGGTAGTCCCAGTCCAGGACGATGGGTGTCTCACCGCTCTGGATCGTGGCTGCGGTTGCCTGGACCGGAACGTAGACGCCGTCCTTCTTGAGTTTGCCGAAGAAGTCGATGCCCGGCTGGATGTTGTCGAAGGAGCCACCGTTCGCCAGCGCCGCCGCCCACACCGCGTTGAAGGCGGCGTTGGCCTTGGTCGGGTCACCGTTGAGCGCGACCTTGTCCTTGTACTCCGGCTTGTCCAAGTCGGCCAGGCTGGTAGGACAGGACGTCACCCTCGCGGTGTCGCAGCCGATCGAGACGTAACCGCCGTAGTCGTTGAACCAGTTGCCATCGGCGTCCTTCAACGAGTCCGGGATCTTGTCCCACGTCGCCACCTTGTACGGCGCGTAGAGCTTCTCCTGGGTGCCGCTCAGGGCAAACGCCTGACCGACGTCGACAACATCGGGTGCGGTCGGTTGGCTCTTGAGGGTTTTGATCGCGGTGATCTCGTCCGCACTCGATCCGTCAGGGTTGGCGTCGGTGATCTTGATGCCGTACTTCTTGGCGAAGTCGTCCATCAGCGTGCCGTAGTTGGCCCAGTCGCGCGGCAGCGTGATCACGTTCAACTGACCTTCGGCCTTGGCCGCCTTCACGAGCGCGTCCATGCCGCCGAGGTCGGCAGCCGAGGTGGCCTTCGCGGCGGTGACGCCGGACGAGCCCGAGCCGGTGGCGGTGCCGCCGGAGCCGGACGCCGAGGTGCTGGCACAACCGCTGAGGGCCAGCGCGCACAAGCTGATGGTGGCCGGCGCGGCCACGATCCAAGAACGACGAGGGATGTTCATTGCGTACCTTCTGTAAGAGGGGTGCCGACAAGCGTCGGCGACAACTGGTCGACGACGTCCGCCGCCAGTCCGAACGAGGTGGTCATGCCGATGCCCGATGTGACACTCACAACGTGAACGCCCGGCGACGGTTCGGCGACCAGGAATGGATCTGTGGCTGACGCGTAGACGCCCTGCCAGCGATACCGCACATCAAAGTCGCCGATATCGAGCAGATCCCGAATCTTGTTTATTATCAGGGCATCCCACGATTCAACGGCGAACACGTCAGGCACCTGGTCGTAGGAGTGGGTGTCGCCGATGACCAGGTCGCCGTCCGGGCGTTGGGTGAACATCAGGTTCAGGCCCGCCGCCGCCGCTTCGGGTTCGTCGCGGCCGATGCGGGCGCGAACGTCGGCCAGGCGGGAGCTGACCGCGAAGCCCGCGTACCGCAGCATCGAGTGGCCGGTGAGTACGGCGGGGCGGATCGTGAGGTCGCGGTGCGGGCGGATCTGCAGCATGTGCAAGGAACACCGCTTGATCGGCGCCCCGAGGCCGGGGAAGAGCCGGTCGACGTCGTGGTTGACCGCTACCACGACATCGCGCGCCTCGAAGACTCCCCGGTTGGTGCGTAGGACGCCGTCGTCGACCCCGTGCACGGTGGTCGACCAGTGGAAGTCGACCCCCTGATCAGCCAAGTAACGGGCGATGGCAGGTACGGCGCCCCGAGGGTCCACGCGTAGGTCACCGGGCAACAGGGCGCCTCCGATGGATCCACGCACCGGCGCAAGTCGTTGCACGGCAGACGGATCCAGCAGTTGGACCAATTGCGCACCTCGTGCGGCCGCAAGATCGTGCAGCACCGCCCACTCGTCGTCATGGCGGGCCACCACCAAGGTGCTAGCCTCGCGCGCCCAGAAGCCAGCGGCGTCGGCTACGTCCAGCCAGTGCTGGCGGCCGCGGTGGGCATACCGCAGCGCATCGCCGTCCTGGACGGTGATGCAGCAGTGCCCGAAGTTGCGGATCGAGGCACCGACCGCGCGTGCGTCGCGGTCGACGACCACCACGCGTAAGCCCTTGCGGACCGCGTGGTAGGCGTGCGCCAGGCCGACGATGCCCGCGCCCACCACGACCAGATCGGCTGTCATCACGCTGCCAGTGCGCCACCTGCGCGGAGAGCCGTCAACCGGTTCAGAGATTTCCCAGCCAGCGTTCACTGGCTGGATGAATTGCGTTACGACAGTGCGCTATTCGTTCACTTGCCGGACATGTTGGGCTCGTGCGAAGCGGTGCGGGCACCGCAGTCCGGGCCGTAGGCTTGCCGACTGTGACTACCGCTCCCGCGATCGCTCTGGTCGCCTTCGACATCGCCGGCACCACCGTGCAGGAGGGCGGTCAGGTCTACGTCGCTCTGGAGGATGCCGTCCGGGCGCTGGGCGCTGATCCCACTGCCGAGCAGATCGAGAGTTGGATGGGCGCCGACAAGCGTGCGGCGATTCGTGGGCTCCTGACGGCCAGTGGTATCGAGGCCGACCCGGAGGTGATCGAGGCGGGGTTTGCCGATTTCCGCGCTCGGCTTGACTCGGCGTACGTCAAGCAGCCGCCCACCCCGATGCCGGGCGTCCTCGATCTCTTTGCTGCCCTCCGCGCGCGCGGCACCAAGGTCGCGCTGACCACGGGATTCGACCGGACCGTGGTCGAGCAGGTCCTCGCGGCCGTCGGCTGGGACGAGACCACGCTCGATGCGGTGGTCTGCGTCGACGATGTGGACGCAGGGCGGCCCTCGCCGGCGATGATCCAGCGGGCCATGCAGCTGACCGGTATCTCGGACCCGGCTGCGGTGGCGGCCGTCGGGGATACGGTGCGCGACATCGGCGCGGGACGGGCGGCGCAGGCCGGCCTGGTCGTGGGGGTGCGCAGCGGGGAAACCGATGGGCAGGCCCTGAGCGACGCCGGAGCGGACGTCGTGATCGACAGCGTTGCGGACCTGCTGGGCGTGCTCCCTTAAGCTGGACGGCCTATGAGCACCTGGGCCGCCTCGCATCTGCCGCCGGCCTTCCCGGACCGGGCGCCCTGGGGCACCGCCGCCAAACTGCGGGCCTGGCAGCACACCGCGCTGGAGGAGTACTTCGGCGAAAACCCGCGCGATTACCTGGCCGTGGCGACCCCGGGCGCGGGGAAGACGACCTTCGCGCTGACCCTGGCGGCACGCTTGCTGCGCGAGGGTGAGATCGAGCAGATCACGGTGGTGGCGCCCACCGAGCACCTCAAGACCCAGTGGGCCGATGCTGCCGCGCGCGCCGGGATTCACCTCGACCCGCGGTTCACCAACGCCCAGGAGGAGCACGCCAAGGGCTTCCACGGGGTGGCCGTGACCTACGCCGGAGTGTCGATGCGCCCGGCCCTGCACCGGATCCGCACCGCCCGCCGGCGCACCCTGGTCATCCTGGACGAGATCCATCACGGCGGGGAGAACAAGTCGTGGGGCGACGGTCTGCGCGAGGCGTTCGACCCGGCGTACCGGCGGATCGCCCTGACCGGCACCCCGTTTCGCTCCGACACCCACCCGATCCCGTTCGTGCGCTACGAGGAGGGCGCCGACGGCATCCGCCGCTCGGCCAGCGATTTCACCTATGGCTATGGCGATGCCCTGCGCGACGGCGTCGTGCGCCCCGTGCTGTTCATGGCGTACGGCGGGTCCATGCGCTGGCGGACCAAGGCCGGGGACGAGGTCAGCATCCGGCTCGGGGAGCCGGTCACCAAGGACGTGACCGCTGCCGCATGGCGGACCGCGCTGGACCCGACGGGGGAGTGGATCCCTGCCGTGCTGCGCGCGGCGGACAAGCGACTGACCGAGGTACGACGACACGTACCTGATGCAGGCGGGCTCGTCATTGCCTCGAATCAGACTGCGGCCCGGGCCTATTCGCGGATCTTGACCGACATCACCGGTGATCGGCCGACCGTGGTGCTCTCCGACGACGCGGGATCGTCGAGCCGCATCGAGCAGTTCGCGCAGTCCGAGGATCGCTGGATGGTCGCCGTACGCATGGTGTCGGAAGGGGTTGACGTCCCGCGTCTGTGCGTCGGGGTCTATGCCACCTCCGCGTCCACCCCGCTGTACTTCGCGCAGGCGGTCGGGCGCTTCGTGCGCGCCCGCCGCCGGGGTGAGGTCGCGTCGGTCTTCCTGCCCAGTGTCCCGCCCGTACTGCGGCTGGCGGCGTTGATGGAGGAGCAGCGTGACCACGCTCTGGACCGTCCGCGTGCGGCGGGGGAGGACGTGTGGGCGGAGTCCGAGGAGGAGATGGCCGAAGCCAATGTCGGCGAAAAGGCCTCGGACAGTGGAGAATTCGCCTTCGAGGCGTTGGAGTCTCAGGCGGAGTTCGATCACGTGCTCTTCGACGCCCAACAGTTCGGTCTCGCCGCTCACGCCGGAAGCGCTGAGGAGGAGGCCTACCTCGGCCTGCCCGGGCTGCTCGAACCGGACCAGGTGGCCCACCTGTTGCGCCAGCGCCAGTCCCGGCAGGAGGCAGCCAGCCGCAAACGTAACCACGACGGACCGGAGCCGCTGGCGGCGCACCGCGCCCTGGCCGCCAAACGCAAGGAACTGAACTCCCTGGTCGCGGCGTACGCCCGTAAGACCGGCACGGCACACGCGCTGATCCACGCCGAACTGCGGTCCACCGGTGGCGGACCCGCGTTGGATCGGGCTTCCACGCAGGACGTCGACAAGCGGATCGAGTTGATCCGACGCTGGTTCGTCGGACGCCGATGACCCGGCGGTAGAGTCGGGCCGTGGCCTCCCAACACGTCCTTGCTGAGCCCGCAACGGCCGCGATCTTCCTGGTCGCGACGGTCGACGACGGTGGGATCGACGGGATCCGAGACCTGCTGGCCGATCTGGCCGGGCTCACGCGCTCGGTGGCGTTCCGCTCCCCGGAGGACAAGCTGACCTGCGTTGCGGGCGTCGGTTCGCGCGTCTGGGATGGCCTGTACGGCGAGCCAAGACCTGCCGGGTTGCACCCGTTCCAGGAGGTGGCCGGGTCCAAACACACCGCGATCGCCACGCCCGGTGACCTGCTGTTCCACCTGCGGGCCCGGCGGATGGACCTGTGCTTCGAACTAGCCCGGCAGATCAGCCTGCGGTTGGCCGGTCTGGCGACGGTCGTCGATGAGGTGCACGGGTTCAAGTACTTCGACCAGCGCGACGTGCTCGGCTTCGTCGATGGGACCGAGAACCCGGATGACCAGGACGCCGTCGACGCGGTGACGGTCGGGGATGAGGATCCTGCCTTTGCTGGCAGCAGCTACGTGATCGTGCAGAAGTACGTCCACGACATGGCCGCCTGGCAGGCGATCAGTGTCGAGGAGCAGGAGCGGGTCATCGGCCGATCCAAGGTCGACGACATCGAAATGTCCGACGCCGTCAAGCCGAAGAACTCGCACATCGCGCTGAACGTCATCGAGGACGAGGACGGCAACGAACTCGACATCGTGCGCGACAACATGGTCTTCGGCAACATCGCCGACGGGTCGTTCGGCACCTACTTCATCGGGTACGCCAAGGATCCGGAGGTGATCGAGCGGATGTTGCAGAACATGTTCATCGGCGATCCGCCGGGCAACTACGACCGGATCCTGGACTTCTCCACGGTCCTCACCGGCAACCTGTATTTCGTGCCGACTGCGAATTTTCTCGAAGACCAGCCGTCGGCGCCGCCCGCCGCGGACAGTTCCCTGGGTATCGGCAGCCTCAAGTAACTTCGGCTTCAGTCACTACGGAAGGTCAGTCATGAACAACCTGCACCGCGAACTCGCCCCGATCTCCGCAGCTGCCTGGCAGGAGATCGATGACGAAGCCCGCCGCACGTTCACCGAACGCATCGCTGGGCGGCGCGTGGTCGACGTACCCGATGCTGCTGGTCTGGAGTACTCGGCGGCGGGCACCGGGCACATCCGCCCGGTCGAAGCTCCGGTGGCCGGCGTCAGCGCGCAGCAGCGGGTCGTGCTGCCGACCTTGGAGCTGCGGGTGCCGTTCTTCGTGGATCGCTCGGCGGTGGACGACGTGGATCGCGGCGCCCTGGACTCGGACTGGCAGCCGGTCAAGGACGCGGCGACGCTCATCGCCACGGCAGAGGATCACGCGATCTTCCACGGATCCGAAGCGGCGGGGATCGAGGGCATCGCCCCGGCGAGTTCGAACGCTGCGGTGGCGTTGCCGGCGAAGGTCGAGGACTTCCCGGCCGCGGTCGCCCACGCGCTCAACGCCCTGCGCCTGGCGGGTGTGGAGGGTGACTACTTCCTGGTCCTCAACGACGACCTCTACACCGAGGTCGCCGAAACAACCGACCACGGGTACCCGATCCGCGACCACATCGCCCGCATCCTCGGTGACGGCAAGATCATCTGGGCGCCGGGCGTCGAGGACGCGCTGCTGGTGACCGATCGTGGCGGCGACTTCACCTTGCAACTGGGTCAGGACCTGTCGATCGGCTACTTGTCGCACGACGCCGAGCGGATCCAGCTCTACCTGCAGGAGTCCTTCACCTTCCTGGTGCACACCTCGGAAGCCAGTGTCGTCCTGAAGCGCTGAGCGGCTCACATGTCGCTCCTGGAGATCCTGCTCATCGCGGTAGGGGTATCGGCTGACGCGTTCGCGGTGTCGCTGTCCCAGGGCGTGACCATGCGGCGCTTCCGGTGGCGCCACGCGCTGCTGATCGCCGGGCTGTTCGGCCTCTTCCAGGCGCTGATGCCGCTGCTCGGCTGGTTGCTGGGGAAGGGTTTCGCCGACGCGATCAGTGGAGTCGACCACTGGATCGCCTTCGGGTTGCTGGCGTTGATCGGCGGCAAGATGCTCTGGGAGGCCTTCCAGGACGACGAGGAAGAGGATGACGAGCCCTCGCTGGATCTGCGCGGCCTGCTGATCCTGGCCGTCGCCACCAGCATCGACGCGCTCGCGGTCGGCGTGAGTTTCGCGGTGCTGCCGGTGAACCTGCCGCTGGCGCTCACGGTGATCGGCGTGGTGACCTTCGTGATCTCGCTGATCGGGGTGCGTCTTGGTCGCTCGGTCGGCTCCTGGCTGGGCAAGCCTGCGGAGATCCTCGGCGGACTGATCCTGATCGGGATCGGTCTGCGGATCGTGCTCAGCCACACCGGCGTGATCTGAGTACGGCGGCCCGGGGTCGCTCAGGCAACCCCCTCTGGCTGTGCGTCCTCAGGCGGACCGTTCTTGATCCAACCGCTCCAGAATCCAGGAACGGACCAACGTCGAGGGCGGCAGGTGTTTGGCCGCCGCGACCCGCTGCACCTCGGCTTCCTCCTGTTCGCTCAACCGCACCGAGTACACCTTGTGGCGGTTCGGGCGAGTGCCTACGGCCCTTTCCGGGTAGGAGGCGTCCTTGGTCTCTTCCGACTCCTGTCGCAGGTCGGCTGCGAGATTGGGATCAATCGTCTGCGCCATCGTCATCTCCTTGCTCGTACAAGCGGCGGTCGGCACCGGTGGCCGGCCCATTCGGGCTCCACACCGGCCCCACCTGGATATCGCTGTGGTCGGGGCTGGATGTAGGCGGCTGACTCTGAATCCCACCGGAGCCGCTCCGTCACAGTCTCAAGACTAAGCCCGTCTTACGATGTAGTACAGGATGTTCTCTGATCGAGGTGGCAGCCTTAGCTGCGCGATAGTGAGCACCCGCCGGGTTGGATTCCGACGACGTATCGCCGCGCTTCGGCATTCACCAGGAGGTCCACGTTGTCCGACCGCTGTTCGGCGCTGCCAAGTCCGGGCGCAAGCCGTCGGACCGACGGGTCACGGACGGAACCCAGCAGATTGGGAACCATTGTCGGATTCACACAGACGAAGGGCCGATCCCAGAACGGAACACACGCCGGCGCAGCGGTTGGGAGGCCGCAGTCGTCCTGTTGATTGGCCAACACTTCAAGGGCGGCGGCGAAGTGCCGACCGCGGGACTGCCAGTCGCCGGCGGTCATCACAGCGTCCAGACTGGGACCGATCGTTGATGCGAATGGCAGTTCATCGAACAGGGTCCCTCGCCACTTTGAATACGGCGCCCATCTCCGGTTGAGTAGAAATCCCAAGTGCATTCCCACGTCGACCAAGCGGGCTGCGATCACCCGGGATCCGAGGTCATCACCGCGCTGGCCAGCACGTTGCATCAGCGGCAGCTCCTGGTCGATGCGCTGCCAGTCGCATGCGATGAGGTAGCGCCAGAGGTCGTCGGGGTACCACGTCAAGAAGTTCCGTAGTGAACTCAACTCACCGCTGGTGTCCTCGAAAACCTCGCCACCGGTGATTTCCAGCACGGCTTGGCCGCTCAGTGACAACCAGTCGGGCACAGTCGTTCCCTGCAGCGGGTTGAAGCCCAGCGTGCTCTGGGCAAATCGATGCACGCTCAACACGTCCAGCGCAAGAACAGGTTCGGACTGGCCGCTGAACGTCAGTCTCGTGGGGTGGTCGAGATAGTCGTCCGGGAGCTGCGCCAGCAGAACCTCGGCCACGCGTGTCCGCGATGGCTCCGGCACGAACAGCTGCAGCCGTAGGCCCCAGTCGTGGTCGCGGGACATCTCATCGTCCAACCCCAGCACGTCGGATCCCGACCCGACACGTGCAGCGGCCCGCGGCATTTCCGGCATGGCCCGATCAAGCAGTGGGCCCACAATGTCGAACCAATAGCTGCGTGCCAGGTCGATGCCGGAACCCCCGCTGTTCATGGTCGCGAGCCTAGGACAGCACTCGCGACGCGGCGGGTTGCAGACAGTGCCAGAGAATCACACGTTGCGGAAGATTGTGCGGTGCCAGTCGCGTTGGGCGGTGCCGGTGCGGTCGAACATCACGTGCTTGACGACCGTGTAGTCGTCGAAGGAGTACGTCGACATGTCTTTGCCGAAGCCGGATTGCTTCATCCCGCCGTGCGGCATCTCGCTGATGATCGAGATGTGGTCGTTGACCCACACACAGCCGGCCCGGATCTGCTCGGTGCCCCGCAGCGCCCGGTAGACGTCCTTGGTCCAGACCGACGCTGCCAGGCCGTAGACCGTGTCGTTGGCCAAGGCGATAGCTTCGTCGTCGGAGTCGAACGGCATTGCGGTCAGGACCGGTCCGAAGATCTCGTCCTTGACGATCTCGCTGGCCGGGTCGGCGTCGGCGATCAGCGTGGGGGAGTAGTAGTGCCCTGCTGAAAGTGCGCCGCCCGGGATCACGCCGCCGGTCACCACGCGGGCGTAACTGCGTGCGCGGTCGACCATGGCGGCGACCTTGTCCCGGTGCGCGGCCGAGATGAGCGGTCCCAGATCAGTCGCGTCGTCAGCGGTCGGCCCGAGTACGACCTTGCCCATCAGATCGGCGACGCCCGCGACGAAGTCGTCGTAGACGCTGCGGTGCACGATCGCCCGGGTGGCGGCCGTGCAGTCCTGGCCGCTGTTGATCAGCGAACCGGCGACCGCTCCGTGGATCGCTGCTTCCAGGTCGGCATCGTCGAGCACCACGAACGGTGCCTTGCCCCGAGCTCCAGATGCACCCGCTTGGCCGTGGTCGCGGCCGCCTCCAGGACGGTGCGACCCACCCGGGTCGAGCCGGTGAAGGACACCATATCGACGTCCGGGTGCCGCAACAGGGTCGCGCCGGCGTCCGGGCCGGTGCCGGTCACGACGTTGAAAACGCCTGCGGGTAGGCCGGATTCGTGGGCAACCTGAGCAAAGAGCACCGTGGTCAGCGGGGTGATCTCGGCCGGTTTGAGCACGATCGTGTTGCCCGCAGCCACCGCCGGCAGCATCTTCCAGGCCGCCATCTGCAGCGGGTAGTTCCACGGCGCGATGGAGCCGACCACACCGACGGCCTCACGGCGGATGGAGGAGGTGTGGGCACCGGAATACTCCCCGGTCGCCTTGCCCTCCAGGTTGCGTGCCGCACCGGCGAAGAAGGCCGTGTTGTCGATGGTTCCGGGGACGTCGAACTCCGTCGTCAGCCGGATCGGTTTACCGGCCTGCCGCGACTCCAGAGCCGCGAATTCACCGGACCGTTCCTCGAGAGCCCGGGCGAACGCCGCCAGCACACCCGATCGCTCGGCAGGGGTCGCGCGCGACCACTCGCCGAACGCCGTACGGGCCGCCTCGACGGCGCGCTCGACTTCAGGGGCGCCGGCGAGGGTGATGTCGGCGACCGGGGTGCCGTCCGAGGGGTCGAAGACGGTGGCCGGCGAGCCTGCGTTGACCAGCTGGCCGTCGATGAAGTGCGTCACGGGCGGTACGCGGCGAGGGTCTCGTCGATGATGTCCAGTCCGCGGTTCGCCTCGTCGGCGGTGATGATCGCCGGCGGGACCACGTGAATCCGGTTGTCGCTGATGAAGGGCAGCAGGCCGCGCTCCAGCAGGCCGGCCTTGATCTTGCCCATCTCCGGCGCTCCCAGCGGCTCCTTCGTCTCACGATCCGCCACCAACTCGATCGCCCAGAAGACGCCCTTGCCGCGGACTTCGCCCACGACCTCGCGCTGAGCGGCGATCTCCTGCAGCCGCGGGCCGATGACCTCGGCACCGATCTGGGCGGCGTTCTCGACGATCTTCTCCTCGCGCATCGCCTCGATCGTGGCGATCGCACTGGCGGTCGCCAGCGGGTGGCCGGAGTAGGTCAGGCCGCCGGGGAAGACCCGCTCGTCGAAGTGGTGCGCGATCGGGTCGGAGATGATCACGCCGCCCAGCGGCACGTAGCCGGAGTTGACGCCCTTGGCGAAGGTGATCAGATCCGGGCGTACGTCGTACGCGTCCAGCGCGAGCCACTCACCGGTGCGGCCGAACCCGGCCATCACCTCGTCCAGGATCAGCAGGATGCCGTAGCGGTCGGCGATCTGCCGGGCGCCGGACAGGTAACCCGGCGGCGGCGGCATGATGCCCGCAGTGCCGGGGATCGTCTCGAGCAGGATCGCAGCCACCGACTCCGGACCTTCGGCCTGGATGACCCGCTCGAGGTGGTGCAGCGCGCGCTCGCACTCCTCCTGCTCAGAGGTCGCCCAGAACTCCGAGCGGTACAGGTACGGGCCGAAGACGTGCACGTGACCGCGCGCGTATTCATTGGGGATGCGCCGCCAGTCCCCGGTGGCGACGATCGCCGCACCGGTGTTGCCGTGGTAGCTGCGATACCGCGAGATGATCTTGTCGCGGCCGGTGAACAGGCGCGCCATCCGGATGGCGTTCTCGATGGCATCGGCGCCGCCGTTGGTGAAGAACACCTTGTTGAAACCGTCGGGGGCGAGGTCGGTGATCAGCTCGGCCGCGTGCGCCCGGGTCTCATTGGCCTGCGCCGGCGCGATCGTCGTCAACTTGTCCGCCTGCCGCTGGATGGCGGCGACGACCTTGGGGTGCTGGTAGCCGATGGTGACGTTGACCAATTGGCTGGAGAAGTCGAGGTACTGCTTGCCGTCGAAATCCCAGAGCATGCAGCCGGAGCCGCCGGCGATCGGTAGCGGGTTCAACGCGCCCTGGGCGGACCAGGAGTGGAAGACGCGGCTGCGGTCGGCTTCGCTGACCTCGGCGTTGGTGGAACCGGCGATGAACTGATCGGCTGCGGCGGTGTAGGTCATGCTCCCCATTGTGCCGTGTCGGGCCGTCACCCCGTTCGACAGTTTGTCGAAGTGAGTGGCGAGCCCTGGACATATGCTCAATGGATGCCCACGACGTTGCGCGCTCTGGTGGCCACTCCCGACTTCGTCATGCGTGCCCGTACGCCGATCGAGGACTCCCAGTGGGACCAACCCCTGGCGTGGGCGCACAACTCCGACCTGCTCGATCCCACACCCTGGTTGGAGCCCGGTGGCCTGCTCCTGACCGACGGTGTTCAGTTCGGGGAGCGGGTCAGTGTGCGTCGGGCACAGGCCTACGTCACTCGGCTGGTCGATTGCGGAGTGGTCGCCCTGGGATTCGCGGTGCGCATCGTGCACGATCAGGTGCCGGCGGTGCTGGTCGCCGCATGTGAGCGAATCGGCCTGCCGTTGTTCGAGATTGGACCCCGCACGCCGTTCATGCAGATCATCCGGTCGGTGTCCGACGCGGTCGCTGCCGATCGGCAGGAGCGCCTGGAGAGATCCCTGGCCGCGCAGCGCGCGGTCGCCCGAGCAGCGCTGCGACCCGACGGGCTAGCGGCAGTGTTGCGCGAACTCGAACGCAACCTGGGGACCTGGGTGGCGCTGTTCGACGCCGGCGGCAGCCGCGTTCGGGTGCCCACACATCGCAGCGTGCCGGTGGAACTGGAACAGGTCGCGCTTCGAGCAGCTCGGGAATTGCTCGCCGGGGGACGGCCGGCGGGTGCGCGGCTGTCGGACGAAGGATCCGGGCCGATCACGCTGCAGACTCTCGGTCAACGGGGCCGGCCGCTCGGCGTACTTGCAGTCGGGGTCGGTGCGGGCCTTGATCGCGCGGGCACCGACCTGATCACCTCGGTTATCGCACTGGCCAGCATCGCCGTCGAACAGAGCCGGGCCCTGGACCGGTCGCGTCGCCAACTGCGTTCCGGGGCAATGGAATTGCTGCGCTCAGGGGCGATGGACGCCGCCCGCCGGACCGTAGCGCAGGTGTGGGGTGACCTCCCGGGGGAGCCGATCCGGGTAGCGACTGTCGTCGCGGCGGACGGCTCCACCGACGCGGTGTTGGCCGCCCTGGAACTCTTGGCCGACGAGCAGGAGGGCCAGGTGTTCTTCGCCGAAGCCGACGGTGCAATCACCGTGGTCATCGGCACCTCGGGCCAGCGTGATGTGCGTACGGCGCTGCGCACGTATGGTGCGCACGCCGGGTTCTCCGCACCCGCCCGATGGGCGGATTTCGAGGAAGCCGCCGCCCAAGCCCGCAGCGCACTGCGACGGTGTGATGCCAAGCACCCGTTCGTGGACTTCGAATCCGTCGCTGCGACAGGTCTGCTCGGCCACCTGGAAACCACCGGTGCCGATCAGGTGGCTCGCAGACTGCTGGAGCCGTTGGATGACGAGTTGCGCACGACGTTACGAATCTGGCTGGAACACAATGGATCCTGGGATCCGACGGCGAAGGCGCTCGGAGTCCACCGGCACACCGTGCGGTCGCGAGTTGACGCCGCCAGCACGCTCCTGGGGATGGACCTGAACACCTTCCCCGCGCGGGCCGAGATCTGGAACGCGCTGCAGCTGGTCGGCTGAGCGACCTCGGTAAGGCCTAGTGCGCCCGTGGGCAACGGTCACGGCCGTTGGGCTTGCCTGGCGTCAGACAGCCATGCGGTGACGTTCGCAGATGCTTCCTGCGCGGTCATCGTGGCGATGTCGAGCAACGTCTTGCCGGTAGACAACCAGTCTTGGGTCATTTGGTCTGCGAGCCAGTACCCGCATCGGGCGGGTAACCCGTCGTCGCGCTCATGCATCGTCAGCAGGCCGTTCACTGTCTCGTCGTCTTCGCCCGCGTCCGCGAGGCTGCAGATGGTCGAGCGGATCGCGGTGCGTTGGCGTTCGCAGTCGGAGATCCAATCCTCATGCCCCGTCGCGAACCACAGGTACTCGGAGTCGCTGAGTCGAGGGTGAAGGATTCGGCTGGCGGCGACGGCTAGTCCTTCCGCGGCGAAGTCGTAGATGAACTTTCCCGACCACTGCCGTTGCGGGCCAAGGAGCTCCAGTTGGACAGCGTGCATCGCCTCGTGGATCGCGACTACCTCATCACCGATGTCGTCGTTCATCATCTCTAGAGCCAGGAACAGCGTCGGGCGTCCATCCAGCACGGTTGCCCAGCCGTTCGACGTATCTACACCGACCATCAGAACGGTGTCGAACTCGGCGTGCCCAAATCCCTTGGCCTCCAACTGTTCGCGAGCCCGCTGGACGGCGGAACGAAGACGGTCCTCGCGGGCGGCGACGCGTAGCGCCCACTGCGGCGCACGGTCAGCGGCGTCGGCGCGGCGACTCGTGGAGCCCCAGCCCGCGTAATACGACGTGAACACGGCCGGGAATGACTGCTCGTATTGCTCAACCCACATCCTTCGCCGTACTTCCGGGTCGCTGATAGCCGCTACCCGAAGAAACTCCGGCACGGTCGAGATCACAGCGGACATGGCGCTGATTATCCACCCGCCCGACGCAGCTGGTCAGTTCTGCGGGAAGCCCAGGTTGAGGCCACCGTGGCTGGGGTCCAGCCAGCGCGAGGTGACGGCCTTGAGCTGGGTGTAGAACTTCACGCCCTCGGCGCCGTGTGCCTTCGTGTCGCCGAACATCGAGGCCTTCCAGCCGCCGAAGCTGAACGTGGCCACCGGCACCGGGATCGGCACGTTGATGCCGACCATGCCGACCTGGATCTCGTTCTGGAACCTCCGGGCCGCCCCGCCGTCGTTGGTGAAGATGGCGGTGCCGTTGCCGAAGGCACCGTTGTTGATCAGGTCAACACCTTCCTCGTAGGAGCCGACCCGAACCACCGACAGCACCGGACCGAAGATTTCCTCGGTGTAGACCCGTGAGGTGACCGGCACCTGGTCGATCAGGGTCGGGCCGAGCCAGAACCCTTCGGGCTCGCCGTCGACCTCGATGCCGCGGCCGTCGATCGCGATGACAGCACCGTCGGCCTCAGCGACCTCGATGTAGGAGGCGACCTTGTCGCGGTGCGCCTCGGTGACCAGCGGCCCCATGTCGCAACCGCGGCGACCGTCCCCGGTGCGCAGGGTGGCGACGCGCTCCTTGATCTTCTCGATCAGCGCATCGGCGACCGGCTCCACGGCGACCACGACCGAGATCGCCATGCAGCGCTCGCCGGCCGAGCCGAAGCCAGCGTTCACGGCGGCGTCTGCCGTCAGGTCCAGGTCGGCGTCCGGCAGCACCAGCATGTGGTTCTTTGCGCCACCCAGCGCCTGCACCCGCTTGCCGTACTTCGCGCCCTGCTCGTAGACGTACTGCGCGATCGGGGTGGAACCGACGAACGAAATCGCCTGCACGTCAGGGTGTTCCAGCAATCCATCGACGGCTTCCTTGTCGCCGTTCAGCACGGTGAAGACACCATCGGGCAGACCCGCTTCCTTCCACAGCTGACCCATCCAGATGGCAGCCGACGGGTCCTTCTCGCTCGGCTTCACGACAACCGTGTTGCCTGCGGCGATCGCGATCGGGAAGAACCACATCGGGACCATCGCCGGGAAGTTGAACGGCGAGATGATCCCGACGACACCCAGCGGCTGGCGGGTCGAGTAGACGTCGATGCCGGTCGAAACCCCCTCGGAGTACTCACCTTTGAGGTGGTGGGCCAGACCGGTCGCGAACTCCACGACCTCCAGCCCGCGGGTGATCTCACCCATCGCATCGGAGAGCACCTTGCCGTGCTCGCTGGTGATGATCTCGGCCAGTTCGCCCTTGCGGGCGTCCAGCAACTCGCGGAACTTGAACAACACCGTCTGCCGCTTGGCCAAGGAGGTGTCACGCCACGCCGGGAACGCGGCGCGGGCTGAGGCGACGGCGGCGTCGATCTCCGCGCGGTCGGCCATCGCGACCTGCTTGGTGACGACACCCAGGGCCGGGTCGTAGACCGGCGCGGTGCGCCCGGAGCGCGATGGGGACTGCGCGCCGTCGATCCAGTGGGGGACAACCGTTGCGGTGTTCGGGCTGGCGACGGACATGGGTGGCTCCTGACGGACGTACGGCGATCGCTGACCTGATCAGCCTAGGAGCCCACCGCAGGTGGTGGGCTGCCGTTTTGTCAGAGTGCGGCGGTGTGGATCGACAATTCGTCCATCAGGTCCGGATGGGCGTCCGTCAGTGCCCGCACCGTCCGCCCCCGGAACCCGGTCATCGTTTCCGCGGCCAGCAGCGACTTCAACACTGCGGCCTCAGTGGCCTCCATCGTTGCGGCGAACAGCGGGCTGAGGTCGGCGTCGGCGATCTGCGGTCCGGGGCCGGTGCTGAACGCGATCGCGTAATCACCGCTGCCGTGGGTGAATCCAGCGCCCACCCGGGCCAGACCGAAGACCGCTCGCCGCGCGACCCGGCACAGTTGCCGGGCGTCCAGTGCGGCATCCGTTGCCACGAGGATCATGCACGAGTTGCCCGCCCGGGCGACGGGCTCGGGCGCTGGTGGATCGACGTACCGCGGACCGAACCGCAATCGGCCGTCGAAATTGGACTGGACCAGCACGCCGACGGTGACGTCCCCAGCGCGGCGGGACGCAGTCCCGATCCCGCCCTTGAACCCGAGGGCGCACATCCCGGTGCCGGCACCGACGTTGCCCTGGGCGACCGGACCTGTGGAGGCGTCCGTCAGCGCGCCGTAGACATGCTCAGCGGTGACCGGCCGCGCCCGGATGTCCGATAGCCAGCCGTCGTTGCATTCACCCACGACCGGATTGACCGAGCGCAGCGAGGGGTCGTGCTCCATCAGCCAACTGACCAACGCGTCGGCGACCCGGAAGGTCGACAGAGTCCCGGTGAGCAGGATCGGCGTCTCGAGAGTGCCCAACTCGGTCAGTTGGGTGGCGCCCACCAACTTTCCGTGCCCGTTGCCGACGAAGAGTCCGGCCGGGGTCGGCAACGCCGGCGGCAGCACAGCGGTGACGCCGGTCTGCAGCGAGCCGGCGCTCACGGTGGTGTGTCCGACCCGCACGCCTGACACATCGGTGATCGCATCGAGAGCGCCGGGGGCGTGTTCGTGGTGAAGCACCTCATGCAACCGCATGAGCACCACCCTAAGAAGCGATCCCGTGGAAACCGGGGGTTCGCCCGGCGGTTACGCGCGGTGCAGTCCGTGGGCGCGGCAATGCCGGTTCCGGTGTCGTGCTGCTCGGCGAAGGCTGTCAGCAGGCCGGACCACCGGTCGAACCGATGCGAATCACCCCCAGAGGAGTCATCATGAGCACAGCCATCGCGACCCGGCTGAAGGTCGCAGTCGCCGTACCCGCTTTGGGTGCAGGCCTGTTCGCTGCCACCTTCGCCCCCTCCCAACCGGCCGCTGCCGCACCTACTCACGTGGCCGCCGTACGGGCCCAGGTCAGTTCGTCCGCCATCACCGACTACGTCAACTCCCACCTCGGGACCAAGGTCGGCACCGGCCAGTGCGTCAGTCTGGCCATCCACTTCGGGATCGACGTCTACGGACTGCCCAGCACGGGCTGGGGCGGTGACGCCTGGGCCTGGGCCCCCGGTGGCGGCGGCTCGGCGCAACTCCTTGCCTCGCACGGCTTCACCTGGCACACCGACGGCAACTACCAGAACGGCGACATCATGGTCTACGCCAAGGCGTCGAACATGCGCCTCGGCCACGTCGCGATCTGGTACAACGGCCAGGCGTTCGAGGAGAACTGGAACCACCAGCAGACTGCGCAGCTGCATTCCCTGGCCGGTCGGCAGGCGCCGGCGGGGTACTGGCGAGCCCCCGGTGGCAGCACGCCGCCTCCGCCGGCCAACCCGTGCAACCCGCTGCCGCCGACGTGGTCCTGGTGGGAGCCGTCCAAGGACGTCCAAGCGGCGATCCAGGCCGAACTGAAGCACGACGGCGTCTACGGTGGCCCGGTCGACGGGGTGTGGGGTCCCAACACCCGTAAGGGAATCCAGATCGAGATCCGGAAGGCCGGCTACCAGGGCCTGGTGAACGGCATTCCCGGGCCGAGAACGGCCTGCTACGTGCAGAAGTTCGCCGCGGAGCACGGTGGCTACACCGGCCGGATCAACGCCATCCCGAGGGTGAACTCCTGGAACGGTTTCCTGGCCGCGCTGCGCAACACGTGATCGCAGTGACCGAGCGCCGCTGGGCACCCTCAGTTTCCGGGGGTGTCCAGCGGCGTTGCCATGCAGCAGACTTCCGGTGTGCATCCGGTCCAGCGTCTGCGCTCAGTGATCCGCCATCTGCGTACGTCGACCGGCAGCGCAACCGCCGACGTAGAGCGCGCCATCGTGGGCCTGGCGCTGATCCTGCGGGTGTGTGTGCTGGTCACGATGCTGACAGCGGTGCCCGAAGGCGTCGCACTGGCCACCCACGTCGATCTCTACCTCATCGTCACCGCCACCGCCGTGGGATTCACCATCCCGCTGGCGTGGTCCCTGCTTCGGCGCGGCCGTCCCGACCTTCGGTTCTGGGGCATCGCCGACGTCACCATTGCCTTCATCGCGCTGCCGGTGATCGCGCACAGCTTTCCCGCCAACGTCCAAACGGGCACGTGGTCGGTCTGGGCGCCGGGCTACGCGCTGATGGTGGCCGTCACGACGGGTGCCTGGGCGCGGCCGCGTACGGTCGCCATCCTCGCCACCGCGATCGGGTTGTGCTATCTCGTGGTGACCGCCGCTAACTCCAGCCAGCCGGTGTGGTCGCTGCTGGCCAACGCGCTGAACTACCCGATGCTGGCCCTGGCTGCGGCGTGGATCGCCATGGTGCTGCGTCGTTTTGCCCGCCAGGCCGATCGCGACCGGGAAGCCGCTGCGCGTGCGGCAGCACAACTGGAGGCCGAGCGTTACCGGTTGCTCGTGCACGACACGACGGGCATTCTGCGACTGCTCGCCTCCGACGAATTGCCCGAGGAGACAAGGGAAGTCGTCCGGGAGCAGGCGCTCGCGGAGTCGGTCCGGCTTCGGTCCTATCTGGACGCGCCGCCCGGAGAAGGTACGGCGCCCCAGACCCTGGGGGTCGTCGTACGTGAGGTGATCGGCAGCTTCCGTGACCTGCCCATCGAGCCAGTCCTGACCCTTGGCCAACACGCGCAGCTAACCGATGAGGCAGCCACCGTGCTGCGCTCTGCTCTCGCGACGACGCTGCACAACGTGCGCCGGCACGCTCGTGCCCACCAGGTTGTGATCCATGCCGACCATCGCGCAGGCACGTGGGAGTTGACAGTGAGGGACGATGGAGTGGGCTTCGATCCCGACCCCGACGCGTTCGGATTCGGTTTGGCCACACAGGTTTTCGAGCAAGCAGGAGCCGCTGGCATCGAGGTTGTCCTTGACTCGGCGCCGGGACACGGGACCGCGTTGATCTACTCCGGTGCCTGTGCCGATGAGGAGCCGATGCGATTGCGACCACCGGCATGAAGATCTGCGTAGTGGATGACTCCGTCGCCATCCGGATGGGAATCCCGGTGATGTTGGACAGTGTCCAGGTCGTCGGGTCCTTTTCCTCGGTCGAGGCGCTGCTGGCCGAGAACCCCGATGCGGACGTCGTACTGCTGGATCTGCGCCTGAGCACCCCCACCGAGGGGCATCGGCTGCAGGGCGACGAAGCCATCCGACTGGTGGCCACCCGCGGGTACCCCGTCTGCATCTACACCGACGAACGGCGCCTGTTGGTCCTGGCCCAGTGCCTGCAGGCAGGGGCCAACGGCGTCGTGCACAAGAGCGACCGACCGGAGGCGCTGCTCGACGCGTTGACCCGGGTGGCCGCGGGGGACACCGTGATCACGCAATCCCTGACCGGTCTGGCCGAGGTGCTGGAACGGGCCGGGGAGATCAAGGAATTGACGGAGCGGCAGCGGCAGGTGCTGACCGCCCGAGCTCGGGGTGAGCAATGGGCCAGCATCGGGCGCCGCCTGCACATCACCGAGTCGGTCGCTCGCGAACACATGGCGGCGGTCAGTGCGAAGTTCGCCCGTCACCTGCAGGTCACGACCGCCGCCGATCTGGAACGTCAATTAGGCGTGGGCCCAGGGGATCTGCTCGAACGTCCTAGTTGACGGCTACTGGCGTCGAGCTCAAGCCGTGGCCGGTCGCACCATTGGCCAGACCGGGGGACCGCCGTCGGGCAGATCGATGCGCTCGGTCACCCGAAAGCCGAAGCGCTCATAGATCGCGAGGTTTTCTTCCTTGGAACTCTCCAGGTAGGCCGTCCCGGAGTAGTCCTCCAGGCCACTCCGGATGAGGGCGCTGCCGATCCCTTGCCCGCGGATCGCAGCACCCACGGTGCCCAGATAGAGGTACGGCCGGGGCGGATGAGCACGCGCGAACGCCGACATCAACCGGCTTCCACGACCGATCCGCGGGCCAAGGGCCCACAACCATCGGGGCAGTCCGGCGAGTTCGCGCCACGGTGACGGCGCGTTCCGCTGGTCGATCCACAGACAGGTCCCGCCAATCCGACCGTCCACGTCAGCGACCTGGACCCGGCCGGCCTCGGCGATCAGCGTTGCGTGCACGCGCGCATCCCGCTCCGGGGGGACCAGCCACCGCAGCACCGGATCGTCGGCGAACGCCAGGGTGAGTGCTGCGATCGCTTGTGCCCTGTCGGCTCGTTCTGCATCTCGCACGGTCAGCACCGCGCCAGTGTGGCACGGCAGGAGTGTCGTTGGCCGGGTGAGAAGATCGGCCCATGAACGATGTGCGGCCGTCTGGCTGGTACGACGACCCGAACGACCCCAATCTGCTGCATTACTGGGACGGAGTGTCCTGGTCCGGGCGCACGATGCCGAAGATCAAGCCCAACTTGGACCAATCCAGCATCGGCAGCCCGCCGCCGCAACCCGACCCGGCGCAGCTGCCGCCGGGCTACCCGCAGCAGCCCGGACAACCCCAGCAGGGCCAGTGGGCTCCGTACGCCCCACCGATCGCACAGGCCGGCACGCCGAAGCGGCTCACCCCCGATGGCGCCGTGCTCGCCGGCTGGTGGAAGCGTGCCCTTGGTTACATCATCGACAACCTGCTGGTGTCTGCCGTCGCGGTTGCGATCACCTGGTCCAGCTTCAACGCCTGGTTGAGCAAATACCAGACGTGGTTCCAGGACACCATGGACCAGGCGTCGTCCGGCAGTTCGGCGACGGTCGCCGATCCACCGGGGATCCCGTGGCAACCGTTCGCCGCCATCTTGATCATCAGCGCTGTCTACGAGATCTCTCTGGTGGCCTGGCGCGGCCAGACCCTCGGTCACATGGCCGCCGGGATCCGGGTACGCCGACTGGACAGTGACCGCGCGCCGGACGTTGCGTCGTCGGCGGTCCGGTGGGTCGTCAAACAGGCCGGCAGCCTGGTCGGAGCGCTACCGGTGCTCGCGTTCTTCGGCAGCCTGTTCCAGTTGCTCAACTACCTCTTCCCGCTGTGGGACAAGTTCTCCCAGGCGCTGCACGACAAGGCTGCGCGCACCTACATCGTGCGTCACGATTCCCACCCCGGCGAACACCAGGCAAAGACTTGGTAAAAGGTGCGATCGGGTGCCGCGCTGGGGCCCGACGGCACCCGCGAACGCCTACCGTCGGCGTACGTGACGAACTCACCAGAAACCCGCAAACTGCCGCACACCACGCGGCGCCAGATGCTCACCGCTGCCGTGGTCGGGGGTGCTGGCTTGGCCGGCATCACCGCCCCTGAGGCCGACGCCCACGGCTGGGGCCACAACAAGTCGTTCAGACTGACCGTGCTCGGCACCACCGACCTGCACGGGCACGTCTACAACTGGGACTACTTCAAGAACGCCGAGTACGACGACAAGGCGCACAACGACATCGGGGCGGCGAAGGCCGCGACTCTGATCAAGGCGGTCCGCGCCGAACGCGGCCGGCACACCTGTCTGACCCTCGATGCGGGCGACACGATCCAAGGCACCCCGCTGGCGTACTACTACGCCAAGATCACCCCGATCAGCCGCACCATCAAGCACCCGATGGCTGTCGCGATGAACGCGATCGGCTACGACGCGGCGGCGCTGGGTAACCACGAGTTCAACTACGGCCTGGACATCCTGCGCACCTTCCAGCGCCAGTTGAACCACCCGCTGTTGGGCGCCAACGCCCTCGACTGGAAGACCGGCCGGTCCGTGTTCCCGCCCTTCACGTTCAAGCGCATCTGGGCGGGCGGTCGCCTGCTGACCGTGGGCATCCTCGGTCTGGTGACCCCCGGCGTCGCGATCTGGGACAAGGCCAACGTCGACGGCAAGGTGAAGTTCAACGGCATCGTCGAGCAGGCGAAAATCGCTGTGCCGCGGATGAAACGGCTAGGCGCCGACATCGTTGTCGTGTCCTGCCACTCGGGCGCCGACACCTCATCGTCGTACGGCGATGCGTTGCCTTATCCGGAGAACGCCAGCACCCTGCTGGCCCAGCAGGTGCCCGACATCGACGCGATTCTCGTCGGCCACGCCCACGTGGAGATCCCGCAGCGGTACGTCACCAACGAGAAGACCGGCAAGCAGGTGCTGCTGTCCGAGCCCTACTACTGGGGCAACCGCGTGACGGTGATGGACCTGAACCTGACCTGGGCACGTGGCCGTTGGTCGGTCGCCTCGGCCACCTCGACTCTGCTGAACTCCAACACGGTCGATGAGGATCCGCAGGTTGCCCGCGTGGTGCGCTCGGCGCACGAGAAGGTGCTGGCCTACGTCAACTCCAAGATCGGCGTCTGCACCCAGGAGATGAGCGGTGCAACGGCGTGCTGGGAGGACTCCGCAGCGGTCGACTTCATCAACCTGGTGCAGGCCACGACGGTCAAGGCCGGCCTGGTCGGGACCGCCGACGCGAACACTCCCGTGCTGTCGATCGCGGCGCCGTTCAGCCGCGACGCCGACATCCCGGCGGGCGACGTCACCGTCCGCGATGTCGCGGGGTTGTACATCTACGACAACACTTTGCTGGGCATCAAGTTCACCGGCGCCCAGGTGAAGGCCTACCTGGAGCAGTCGGCGACCTACTTCAAGCAGGTGACCGGCACCGGACCGTTCCCGTCCTCGGCGGTGACCAACGCGGTGACGGCGACGGCTCCGAACGGCACACCGGACTACAACTACGACGTGATGGGCGGCCTCGACGCACGGCTCACCTACGACATCGACATCGCCCAGGCGCCGGGGTCGCGGATCAAGAACCTGCAGTACGGCGGTCAGGCGATCGGTGACGCCGATCCGTTCGTGATCGCGATCAACAACTATCGCCAGTCCGGCGGTGGCGGCTTCCCGGGCGTGACGACCGCTCCGGTGGTCTACAACCGGCAGGGCGAGATCCGCCAGGCGTTGATCGACTACGTGACCGCCAAGGGGCAGATCGACCCGCCGACCTTCCACACCATCGACTGGAAGTTGGTGTCGGGCGGCACCCCGATCACGGTGACCGCCTGATCAGGAGACCGTCACACCGGCCGCGCGGAGTTCCTCGACCGCGCGGTCGGTGCTGTCGGCGGCGACACCGGCGGTGAGATCGCGCAGCACCGTGGTGGCGAAACCTTCGCGCAGCGCGTCCAACGCGGTCGCCCGCACGCAGTAGTCCGTGGCGATCCCGACAACGTCGACCGCATCGATGCCGCGGTCGCGCAACCAGTCCGCGAGGCCGGCGCCGTCGTCGTTGTGTCCCTCGAATCCGCTGTAGGCAGCGTCGTGTTCACCTTTGCGGAAGGTCGTCACGCCAACCAGGGCGGGAGCGATGTTGGGGTGGAAGTCCGCACCCGGCGTACCCACTTGGCAGTGCACCGGCCAGGAGTCGACGAAGTCGGGGGAGTCCGACCAGTGGCTGCCCGGGTCGATGTGCCAGTCGGCGGTCGCGACCACCGCGTCCCAGTCCTCGGGCCGGTCGGCGAGCAGGCCGGCGATGTCCGCGGCCACCTGGGCGCCCCCGGTCACGGCGAGGGAACCGCCCTCGCAGAAGTCGTTCTGCACGTCGACAACGATCAGTGCGCGCGCCATCTCACTGCCCTTCGTAGATCGTGGGAATGCAGGGTTCGCCGCGGGACATCTGCAACGCGGTCGGCGGCAACTCGGCGCGGGAGGCTTCGTGGCGCTCGCGGGCGTCCTGCAAGGTGGCGTCGTAGACCCGCTCGCCTGCCGCGATCAGCGGGACGAGCAAGTCGCGGTCGTCACCGTCGTTGACCGGCGGCTCACCGATCCCGAGCACCTCGGCCTGGGCGACGCCGGAGGCGGACCGGCGACGCATCGCATACTTGCGGCCACCGACCGACTTCTTGTCCTTACTGGCTTTGGCGACCGACAACATCGAACCGTCGGCGCCCTCATGAGCCACCAGTTTGTAGACCAGTCCGACCGTGGGCGCGCCCGATCCGGTGACCAACGAGGTGCCCACTCCGTACGAGTCGACCGGACCGGCGGCCAGTGCTGCGATCGCGAATTCGTCCAGGTCGGAGGTCACCACGATCTTGGTGCCGGTGGCGCCCAGGGAATCCAACTGGGCGCGTACTTCGCGGGCTTGGACCAGCAGGTCACCGGAGTCGAGCCGGACTGCGCCGAGCCCTGGCCCGGCGACCTTGATCGCGGTCTCAACCGCCTTGGTCACGTCGTAGGTGTCCACCAGCAGCGTGGTGCCCGTGCCCAGCGCCGCGACCTGCGCCGCGAACGCTTCCTCCTCGGTGTCGTGCAGAAGGGTGAACGCATGGGCGGCGGTTCCCGTCGTGGGCACGCCCCACCGGCGGCCCGCCTCCAGGTTCGAGGTGGCCACGAAACCGGCGATGTACGCCGCGCGGGCGGCGGCCACCGCCGACCACTCCTGCGTACGGCGTGAGCCCATCTCGATGCACGGGCGGCCATCGGCGGCGGCCGTCATTCGCGATGCAGCACTGGCAATGGCACTGTCGTGGTTGAGGATCGACAGCAGCACGGTCTCCAGCAGCACGCCCTCGGCGAAGCTGGACTCGACCACCATCAGCGGCGAGCCAGGGAAGTACGCCTCACCCTCGGCGTACCCCCAGATGTTTCCGCTGAAGCGGTAGTCGGCCAGCCAGTCCAAGGTGGTGTCGTCGACCACAGAGCGGGCGCGGAGGTCGGTCAGTTCGGCGTCGCCGAACCGGAACGCGGCCACGGCGTCCAACGCCCGGCCGATTCCGGCGACCACTCCGTAGCGGCGACCGTCGGGCAGTCGGCGGCCGAAGAGTTCGAAGACGCAGCGCCGGTGGGCCGTGCCGGACTGCAGGGCCGCCTGCAGCATCGTCAACTCGTAGTGGTCGGTCAGCAAGGCGGTGGTGACAGGCTGCGTGGCGCTCACAGGCAACACTGTAGGCCGACCGGACCACGACCAGACCGCTCTAGGCTAGGTGGGTGCCCATGACCGAGACGGCCCCGATCGAGCAGACGGACATCGTCACCCAGATCGACGTGCCCTGGGTGACGATCGTCTGGAACGACCCGGTCAACCTGATGTCCTACGTGTCCTGGGTGTTCCAGACCTACTTCGGCTACTCCAAGGAGGAGGCCGAGAAGTTGATGATGCAGGTGCACACCGAGGGCCGGGCGGTGGTGTCTCGCGGGACCCGCGAGAAGATGGAGACCGACACCGAGGCGATGCACGGGTACTCCCTGTGGGCCACCTTCCGTAAGGACGACTGATGGCAACCGCCTTCCAGCGCAAGGGATCGCGCATCGTTGGCACCCTCGCGCCACAGGAGCGGGACGTCATCGTGGGGCTGCTGGGCCAGGTGCGCGAACTGCTCGGCGGGGACGAGGTCGCTCCGACGGGGGACCCCCTCACGGACCTCATCGGGGATCTCGAGTCCGCTGACCCGGCGCCCGAGGAGGACCGCGATCCGGCGCTGGATCGTTTGCTGCCCACCGGGCACGAGGACGCGGAGGCGGCGGCCGAGTTCCGGTCGATGACCGAACGCAGCCTGCGGCAACGCAAGGTCGCCCGGATCGACACCACGATCGGCACGCTGCGCGCCGTCTCCCGCGAGAAACTCGAACTGGACTTCGGTCAGGCCCAGGAATTCATGATCGCGCTGACCGATGCGCGGCTGGTCCTGGCCGACCGGTTGGGCCTGCACACCGAGGAGGACGCCGAACGGTTGCACCACCAGACGACGCGGTTCCTGGAGGGCGGTGCGGACTTCAGCGACATCGACGAGACCCTCGCGCTGTTCTACGACTTCCTGACCTGGTTGCAGGAAAGCCTGGCAAACGCGTTGCTGAGCACTGGTGGGCGGCGCAGATCTCGTTAGGATGGCGCCGCTATGACTACGTCATCTTCTGCCCCCACCGGGCCGCGGCTTCGGGTCGCTCCGTCACCCACCGGCGATCCGCACGTCGGCACCGCCTACATGGCCATGTTCGACCTCGCGTACGCCCGCCAGCAGGGTGGCCAGTTCATCCTGCGCATCGAGGACACCGACCGGGCCCGGCTCGTCGAGGGCAGTGAGCAGCAGGTCTACGACACGCTGCACTGGCTGGGGCTGACCTGGGATGAGGGCCCCGACGTCGGGGGCCCCTACGCGCCGTACCGCCAGTCCGAGCGGCTCGCGACCTATCGCCCGTACGTCGATCGCCTCCTGGCCGACGGACACGCCTACTACTGCTGGTGCTCGGCCGAGCGCCTGGCCAAGATGCGGGAGATCCAGCAGCGCACCAAGCAACCCACGGGCTACGACCGGCTGTGTTACGGCAAGACCCGTGAGGAGCGCGCCGAGCTTCCGGGCTTCAGCGAGACACCGGTCGTGCGGATGTATATCCCCGATGACGCGCCGCTGGAGTGGGACGACCTGATCATGGGCCACACCAGCGCGCCGCGCCCGGACGACCAGGTGATCCTGAAGGCGGACGGTTTCCCCACCTACCACCTGGCAGTCGTCGTGGACGATCACGAGATGGGTATCACGCACGTCGTGCGCGGGCAGGAATGGATCTCCAGCACCCCCAAGCAGCTGCTGCTGTATTCGTGGCTGGGTCTGGACACGCCCGCGTTCGCGCACATGCCGTTGTTGCGGGATGAGAAGAAGGCCAAGATCTCCAAGCGCAAGAGCCCCTGGGCCCGTCTGACCTGGTTCCAAGAGGAGGGCTATCTGCCGGAGGCGTTGCTCAATTTCCTTGCGCTGCAGGGATATCCGCCGATCATTGAAGCGGATGGTTCCGAGCGGGAGGTCTTCTCCTTCGAGGAGTTCGTGCAGCGTTTCGAGTGGTCCAAGGTCAATAAGGCGGGCTCGGTGTTCAATCTCGACAAGCTCAACTGGCTGAACGGGCACTACATCCGCACGCTGTCTCCCGAGGAGTTGTCGCAGCGGCTGCTGCCGGTCCTGCAGGACAATGGGGCGCTGCCGAAGCCGGCCACGATCGGTCAGTTGGCGCTGCTGAAGGACATCACCCCGCTGGTGCAGACGCGGATCACGACGTTGAAGGAAGCCATCCCGTTGGTGGCGCCGTTCTACGTGGCCAATGACGCCGTCCCGATCGCCGAGGACGCCCGGGCGACGCTGCCGGACAACGCCGGCGAGGTGCTCGACGCAGCGATCGCGGCGCTAGAGCCGATCAGCGGTGCGCTGCCGAAACCCGACGGCACTGGCCGCGAATGGCTGGCGCCGAAGATCGAGTCCTCGCTGCGTGAGGCGCTGATCGACGGACTCGGTCTGAAGCCCAAGGTGGCCTTCGGGCCGCTGCGCGTCGCGGTCTCGGGGCAGAAGGTCTCGCCGCCGCTGTTCGAGTCGATGGAGTTGCTCGGCAAGGAGCCGACGCTGACCCGGTTGCGGACCCTGCGCGCCAGTCTGTGAGCGCCGACCGAGGTGAGGAAACGAGCGAAGCGAGGCCCGGAGCCGAGGGCAGAGGCGCGACCGAAGGTGCTGTGACGGCGGTTGACGGCGTCCTGCTGGACGTCGACGACACCGTGCTGGACACCCGCTCAGCGATGATCACCGGCGCCGAGGCGGGGGTCTCGGCGGTCTGGCCGGCGTTGTCCGCAGCGCAGGCGCATGAGGTCGCGGTGGCGTTCTATCAGGACGGCGGGCGACACTTTCCCCGCTTCACCCGGGGCGAGATCGACTTCCGCACCATGCGGCACTCGCGGCTGCAGCATGCGGCGACATCGCTCGGGCTGCCCGCGGTGCCCCCGGACGCTCCGGAGGCCTTCGAGGACACCTTCCGGCCCGTCTTCCACGATGCGCAGCATGTCTTCGACGATGTGCGCCCCTTCCTGGACTTCTGCCGGGAGGCGGGGGTGCCGGTGGGCGCGCTGACCAACTCCTCGGCCGCGATGACCGCCGACAAGCTCGCAGTGGTGGGGTTGTCGTTCCCCGTGGTCGTCACCCGCGACACCCTGGGTTACGGCAAGCCCGCGGCGGATGTCTTCCATCATGCGTGCGCGCAGTTGGGGACCGCGCCGGAGCGGACGGTGTATGTCGGCGATGAGTATGAGGTCGACGTGGTCGGGTCCGCAGCGGCCGGGCTCATCGCCGTGTGGTTGAAGCGCGGCGACCAACCCGACGGATGGGGGAGTGGCCCCGCGGTGCATGCGGGCGTCGTACGTTCGCTGGAGGAGCTTCCCCGGCTGCTTTTGCAGCGCAACTCACCCTTCGCAGCACGCCATGCGTGAGTAGCGCTTCAAAAGTCCTGGGTGCCTGCCCGATTTGGGTCAGGGGCCGGTCAACAGGTAACGTTTCCCCTCGGTTCACCCCACTCCCAGAGCGGCGGTGATACCCCCATGGGGTATGGTGTAATTGGCAGCACGACTGATTCTGGTTCAGTTAGTCTAGGTTCGAGTCCTGGTACCCCAGCGCTGATCGCGCTCGTCCCACCGGACCAGTCGATTCGCCGGAAAGCCTGCCCCACAGGTAAGGTCTTCGGCAAGCCACGGCCCCGTTGTGTAGTGGCCTAGCACGCCGCCCTCTCAAGGCGGTAGCGCGGGTTCGAATCCCGTCGGGGCTACACCTGAGAAGGCCCTCTCGTCAGATGTCACATCTGGTGAGAGGGCCTTTTGTGTGTTCGGGAACAGCTCAGAGCGGCCACGATGTTGCAGTCGGTATGGGCTATCACCAGATGACCGATGACGAGGCGATGGCCTGGTTGGCGCAAGGGCGTGCGCGACCGGGCGTCCTGGCGACTACCCGTGCCGACGGGCGGCCGCACGCGGCTCCCATCTGGTACGACGTGCAGGATGGCGCGATCTACTTCAACACCGGGTCTGACACGGTGAAGGGGCGCAACCTGCGGCGCACAGGCCAGGCGGTGCTCACCGTCCAGGACGATGTCGCACCGTTCTCGTTCGTCACCGTGACCGGGAGCGTGGAGTTGATCGACGACCTGGAGCAGGTACGCCGATGGGCGGCTCGCATCGGCGGGCGCTGCATGGGTGCCGACCGGGCGCAGGAGTACGGCGATCGCAACGGGGTGCCCGGTGAGTTGCTCGTGCGTCTGACGCCGGAGCACATCGTGGCCGCGAAGGATGTCGCGAACTAGTTCTCGCTTCGCTCCTGCTCAACGCGCGGCGCGGCCCGGACCAGTCGGAGCGCCGTCACCAGGCCGATACCGCCCACCAGGTTGCCCAGGGCGGCCCAGGCCACGGCACCACCCCATTGACCCGGTGAGATGTCGCTGCCGGAGAAGACAGCGCCCAGCATCAGAATTCCGTCCAGGACGCAGTGGAAGAGTTGCGCGCCGACCAGGAGGGCTCCGAACAGTATCGCCGGCACCAGTTGGACGCCGACGCTCTCGGTGGCGTGCTGCATGCGGGTCATCAGCGTGATCACCACCCCCGCCAGGACGGCCAGCAAGAAGGTCCGCAGCGAAATACTTAGCTGCGCGTAGTGCTCCCCGGTCTCGCGTGCGATTGGCTTCAGATCCGGGCGGGCCGTGACGATGATCCAGATGATCAAGGCGCCGCCCGCCAGGTTGGTGACCAGGGTGACCACCCACAGACGGATCAACTGCCACCAGGAATCACGTTGTGCGGCAACGGCGGTCACCGGGACCAGGAAGTTCTCCGTGAACAACTCACTGCGGGCGAGAAGGAGCGCGACTAAGCCGATCGAGAAGGCCAGCGAGGCCAACAGCTTGTTGTCGGTCTCGTGCAGGACCACGAAGTAGGCCAGGACGCCCACCCCGACGTCGATACCCCCGAGAACACCCGTCGGGATCAACGAGCGCATCGGCCGCTCAAGGCGCTCCTGACCCTCATCGACCAGGCGGTCGAAGGCCTCGTCGATCTCCGGTTCCGGCCGTTGCTGCGCCTCGGCTGTCACCAGGAGCGCAGTTTCACCGGCGTGATGCGCAACAACTGGGAGTACTCCGCCTGGAACTTCTCCGGTGTTGAACCAAGGCTCGCGATTCCGTCGGCGTACTTGCGCAGATAGTCGGTCAACTCCTGCTCCGTTGCGCCCCCGGGATCAACCTGGGCCCGGGCCTTGAGCGTGACGACGTCACCCCCGGACGGAGATGAGTTGAGGTTCAACGCAACTCGTGGGTTGGCGGCAATGTGCCGCATCTTGCCGGTGTCGGGTTGGCTGAACACCAGGAAGTGCTCGTTCTGCCAGAGGAACCACACCGGTGTCGACACTGGTCCGCCGTCGGCGTCGACCGTGGTCAACCAGACAATCTGTTCGTCGGCGAGCCGCTGGGCTATCGGCTCGGGGATGTCGATGCTCATGGCAGCCACCCTCCTCCGAGCGCGAGCCCAAGACAATGTCCCTACTAGCGTGAGGTGCCCGACTCAGCGGCCGATTTCCAGACCCGCCCACGCGGCCAGCAGGGCGAGCACCAGGATGCCGAAGCCGTTGAGCAACGCCAGTCCGTACCGACGATCCTGGGCCAGTCGCACGGTCTCGAAACTCGCCGTACTGAACGTGGTGTAGCCGCCCATCGCCCCGGTGCCCAGCACCAGAACCCAGTTGTGTCCCAGGGCCATTCGCAGTCCGAGCCCGGTCAGCAGGCCGAGGATGAACGAGCCGCTCACGTTGATCACGCCGGTGCCGATCGGGAACGGCGACGACCAGCGGGAGCGGATGGCACCGTCGAGAACGAACCGCAAGACCGCGCCGACACCGCCGGCGACGATGAGGGCGATGAAGGTCCCCGGACTCATCGCACGCGCCTGCGCCCGAGGGCGGCGCCCAGGAGGATGCCCGCGGTGGTCGACAGTTCGCCAAGGATCACCGTCGCCAAGGCGTAGCTCCCACCCGCTGCGTGTTGGCCGCTCTGCAGGAGTTGCACGGCGCCCACCGCGAACGTGCTGTACGTCGTGTAGCCGCCGAGGAATCCGGTTCCCAGCAGCAGGCGGGCGGTACGCCGAGGGCCCTCGTCGCTGCCGAGCCGCACCAGCAGTTCGAGCAGGAACCCGAGCGCGAACGCGCCGGTGATGTTGATCAGGAAGATCGTCACCGGAAACCCGCCGTGGCCGGGGAAGGCCACGCTCAGTCCCTCACGGGCCGCCGTGCCCGCCACCCCGCCGACAAAGACCAGCGCAACGTACGGCGCTCGCAGATGGAGCGGGCGCCTGACCTGACCGCCACCGGAGTCGACGGCCGGATAGACCGGCTGGTCGTCGTACGTCACGGGTTGTCGCTCAAGCCGACTCGCTGCGCCGGGTCTGGATGCTCGCGTTCGCCGAGCGGGCGAGGACCTCGGTCAGCTTGTTGGCACCAGCGACGACGGTCGCGGCGTGCAGTCGGCCGGGCTGGCGTGAGACGCGCTCGATCGGACCGGAGATCGAGACGGCGGCAATCACGCGGCCACTGGGGGAGCGCACCGGCGCTGAGACCGACGCAACGCCGGCCTCCCGCTCGCCGACGCTCTGCGCCCAACCGCGGCGGCGCACCCCGGACAGCATGGTCGCGGTGAATTTGGCGCCGTGCAGGCCGCGGTGCAACCGGTCCGGCTCCTCCCAAGCGAGCAGCACCTGCGCAGCGGACCCCGCCTGCATCGACAGGGTCGCACCGACCGGGATCGAGTCGCGCAGACCCATCGGCCGGTCGGCGGCGGCCACGCAGATGCGTTGGTCGCCCTGACGGCGGAAGAGCTGGGCGCTTTCGTTGGTGTGATCCCGCAACGCGCCGAGCACCGGACCAGCAGCGGCCAGCAGCCGGTCCTCGCCCGCGGCGGAGGCGAGTTCGCCCAGTCGCGGTCCCAGGACAAACCGACCCTGCAGATCGCGGGCCACGAGGCGGTGGTGCTCCAGTGCGACCGCCAGTCGATGGGCGGTCGGGCGCGCCAAGCCGGTGTGCGCAACCAGCTGGGCCAACGTTGATGGCCCGGCCTCAAGAGCAGAGAGCACGATGGCGGCCTTGTCCAGAACGCCGACGCCGCTAGAATTGTCCATGCCTTGATATTGCCGTCTCATTGGGCGAGACGCAACTTCATCGGCGGAATGTGCGAGAGAACCTCGTCACAACAGTATTCCCGACGGGAGAGAAATTATGGGACGCACCCTGGCGGAGAAGGTCTGGGACGAGCACGTCGTACGACGCGCAGAGGGTGAGCCGGACCTGCTCTACATCGACCTACATCTCCTGCACGAGGTCACCAGCCCGCAGGCCTTCGACGGGCTGCGCCTGGCCGGACGCGGCGTTCGTCGCCTGGACCTGACGGTGGCGACCGAGGACCACAACGTCCCGACGACGCCCGGTCCGATCGTCGACCCGGTGAGCCTGACCCAGGTGCAAACCCTGCGCACGAACTGCGAGGAGTTCGGGGTCCGACTGTTCCCGATGGGGGACAAGGAGCAGGGCATCGTGCACATCATCGGCCCCCAGTTGGGACTGACCCAGCCGGGTATGACGATCGTCTGCGGCGACAGCCACACCTCCACCCACGGCGCCTTCGGTGCGTTGGCCTTCGGGATCGGCACCAGCGAGGTCGAGCACGTCCTGGCCACCCAGACGCTCCCGCTCAAGCCGTTCCGCACCATGGCGATCAACGTCGAGGGCACGCTGCCCGACGGGGTCACCGCCAAGGACATCATCCTGGCCGTGATCGCCAAGATCGGCACCGGAGGCGGTCAGGGCTACGTCCTGGAGTACCGCGGCTCGGCGATCCGGGACCTGTCGATGGAAGCGCGGATGACCATCTGCAACATGTCGATCGAGGCAGGTGCCCGCGCCGGAATGATCGCGCCGGACGACACCACCTTCGAATACCTCAAGGGTCGCCAGTACGCACCGAGCGGTGCTGATTGGGACGCCGCGGTCGCTGCGTGGCGCGATCTGGCCACCGATGACGACGCGGTGTTCGACACCGAGGTCGACCTGGTTGCCGACGACCTGACGCCGTTCGTCACCTGGGGCACCAACCCCGGCCAGGGCCTGCCGTTGGGCGAGTCCGTCCCGTACCCGGACGAGTTCGGCGACGAGAACGCACGTACGGCGGCCGAGCGGGCCATCGAGTACATGGGCCTGACGCCCGGGACTCCGTTGCGGGACATCGCCGTCGACACCGTCTTCCTCGGCTCGTGCACCAACGGCCGCATCGAAGACCTGCGTGCGGCCGCCGAGGTGATCAAGGGCCACAAGGTCGCCGACGGCGTGCGGATGCTGGTGGTCCCCGGCTCGGCCCGGGTCCGGTTGCAAGCCGAGGCCGAGGGTCTCGATGAAGTGTTCAAGGAAGCCGGCGCCGAGTGGCGACTGGCGGGGTGCTCGATGTGTCTGGGGATGAACCCCGATCAGTTGACCCCGGGTGAGCGCAGCGCCTCCACCTCGAACCGCAACTTCGAGGGCCGTCAGGGCAAGGGTGGTCGCACCCACCTGGTCAGCCCGTTGGTTGCGGCCGCGACGGCGATCCGCGGACGTCTGTCGGCGCCATCGGATCTGACTGCCGACCAACCGGATCCGGTTCGTCCGGTCCCGGCCGGCGCCCGCTGAGATAGGAGATCGACATGGAAGCTTTCACCACGCACACCGGTGTCGGAGTTCCGCTGCGACGCAGCAACGTCGACACCGACCAGATCATCCCGGCGGTCTACCTCAAGCGGGTGACCCGGACCGGTTTCGAGGACGGCCTGTTCGCGGCCTGGCGGGGCGATGACCAGTTCGTGCTGAACCAGCCTGCCTTCCGGGACGGTTCGGTGCTGGTTGCCGGTCCCGACTTCGGCACCGGCTCCTCCCGGGAGCACGCGGTGTGGGCGTTGATGGACTACGGCTTCCGGGTCGTGTTGTCCTCCCGCTTCGCCGACATCTTCCGGGGCAACTCCGGCAAGGCCGGACTGCTCACCGGGCAGATGCGCCAGGAAGACATCGAGTTGCTGTGGAAGCTGCTCGACAACGAACCGGGTCTGCAGGTGACGGTCGATCTGCGCGAACGCACCGTGACCGCAGGTGAGTATGTCTTCGCTTTCGAGGTCGATGACTACATCCGGTGGCGCCTTTTGGAGGGTTTGGACGACATCAGCCTCACCCTGCGGCACGAGGACGAAATCTCCTCGTTCGAAGCCTCTCGACCGTCCTGGAAGCCGGCGGTCGAACCGGTCTCCTGATTCGAGCGGGCCCCGAATGTGCTTGTGCTGAAAAGAGATTCGACTTAAAAGCGGCGATTCACAGGACACGATGAGTTGCCGGTGGACCGCTTTGGAGATAGTCCGCCGGAGCGGGAGTAGCCCGCCAAAGATGTTGTGCGACAGTCAGATTCCTGGCGCGTCGGGTTGCAGTCGTGCCATTTTCCGGAATACCGTCGGGGTGTCAGAGCCGACCTCGGCCTGGCGAAGTTGTCACCGGATCGGCGAGGTGCCGCATCCACAGAATTAAAGGGGCATCATCGTGAACAAGGCTGAACTCGTCGACGCGCTGGAATCGCGCCTCGGCAGCAAGAAGGCTGCCAGCGACGCCGTCGAAGCCGTTTTCGACGTCATCGTGCGAGAGGTCGCAAAGGGTACGAAGGTCGGGATCACCGGATTCGGCACCTTCGAGAAGGCCGCTCGGGCCGCTCGTACCGGTCGTAACCCGAAGACCGGTCAGGCGGTTCGGATCCGCAAGACGACCGTGCCGAAGTTCAAGCCGGGCACCTCGTTCAAGACCGTTGTCGCGGACCCCCGCAAGCTGCCCAAGACCGGCAACGCCAGCGGTCGGCAGAGCACCACCGCCGCTGCCCCGGCCAAGACGGCTGCGAAGAAGACCACCGCGGCGAAGAAGGCGACGCCGGCCAAGACGACTGCGGCCAAGAAGACCACCGCAGCGAAGAAGGCCACGCCGGCCAAGACGACTGCGGCCAAGAAGACCACCGCGGCCAAGAAGGCCACGCCGGCCAAGACGACTGCGGCCAAGAAGACCACAGCAGCCAAGAAGGCCACGCCGGCCAAGACGACTGCGGCCAAGAAGGCCACCGCGGCCAAGAAGGCCACGCCCGCGAAGAAGACCACGGCGAAGAAGACCACCGCCAAGCGCTGATCGCTCACCACCACGCAACGGCCCGGATACCTCAGGTATCTGGGCCGTTGCGTGCTTCCGGACTCAACGGATGGTCTGCCCGGGGCCGACGCCGCCCAGCCACAGCCGGCTGACGCCGTCGGGCCCGACCTCGATGTTGAGGCGCTGACCTACCCGCAGTAGGCGCAGCGACGATGCCTGGAACACTTCCGCGCTGAAGGGCAGCAGCCGACCGTTATCGGTCAGGACCGATCCGTGGCCGTTGCGGTCGTCGTACTCGTGCACCGTTGCTTGCATCAGGCCAGCTGCTCCGTTTCGAGGTCGGTGTCCTGCAGGAGGGCCGCGGTGTGGCGGCCCAGCCCGAGCGCCACCACCTGTCGCAGCGAGTCCAGATCATCGACATCCATACGCAACCGGGGTAGTTCAAGATCGAGCCGTCGTGCGGTCTGCCCGTGCCGCAACGCAGAACCATGTCCGAAGCGCGGCGCCAGGCGGCTGGCCTCCTGGTGGGTGAGCAGGACCGTCCCCTGACCGGACCAGTCGGGTACGACGGCTGCTTCGGTGGCCGCGCACGCCGCCAGCGCTGAGCGCAAGTCGCCAGGGGTCAGCGCCGGAAGGTCACCGAGCAGGATCCCGATCGGTGCGGTGGGGTTGCGATCGAGCGCTGCCCCGATGCCGGCTTCGATGGCGGGATTGAGCCCGCGGCCCGGATCGTCGACGACGTGTACTTCACGGGTCCGCAACTGCGCGCAGATCTGATCGTCGGAGGTTACGACGATCAGGTGGTCCGCAGAGATGACATCGGTGATCGCGCTCAGGGTGTCGAGGGCGAAGGCGAGCGCCAAATCGCTGCGTGAGATCCCGCGCGGCGGCACCAGGCGTGATTTGGCGGCGTGCCGGGACTTCACGGGCACGACAAGTTGCCAGGTTGAGAGGAGCTGCGCTCGCACAGGCATGATGGTGTCATGCACGGGCCGACGCCGTAGCATCCACCCCGTGGAAGGACACCGATGACCAAGGCCGCCGTAATGGGCAGTGGAAGTTGGGGCACCGCCTTCGCCGCGATCATGGCGGACGCGGGGACGCAAGTCTCGTTGTGGTGCCGGCGCTTCGAAGTTGCCGAAGAGATCGCGGCGACTCGCCGCAACAGCGCGTATCTGCCGGACCTGGTGCTGCCGGACCTGGTTGATGCGACCAACGACGCCCAGGAGGCGCTGGCGGGTGCGGAGATCGTCGTCGTGGCGATCCCGGCGCAGGAAGTGCGAACCGCGCTTGCCGCCTGGCTGCCGTTCCTCGAGGAGGGCGCACTGCTGGTTTCCCTGATGAAGGGCATCGAGCAGGACACGGGTTTGCGGATGTCCCAGGTGATCGGCCAGGTTGCCGGTGTCGAGGACGCCCGCCTGGTGGTCATCTCCGGACCCAACCTCGCCAAGGAGATCGCCGCCCGGCAACCGGCGGCCGCTGTGGTCGCCTCGACCAGCCCGCGGGCCCGGGCGCGGGTCGCGGAGGCCTGCGCCGCACCGTACTTCCGCCCCTATCTGGGTGCGGACGTCATCGGAATCGAGATCGCTGGGGCCACCAAGAACGTCATCGGTATCGCGGTGGGCATGGCGGCGGGGATGGGCATGGGCGAGAACACGGTCGCCAGCCTGCTGACCCGCGGCCTGGCCGAAACCGTCCGGCTCGGAGTGGCATTGGGTGCCGATTCGCAGACGTTCCTCGGGCTCGCCGGAGTCGGTGACCTGGTTGCGACGTGCACCAGCCCGCTCTCGCGCAACCGCAGCTTCGGTTTCGAGCTGGGCCGCGGTCGGTCGGTGCAGGACGTCCTGGCGACCAGTCATTCCACCGTCGAAGGCGTCAAATCGTGTCGGTCGATTCTGCAGTTGGCGCGCGAGGCGGACGTGGACGCACCGATCGTCGAGAACATCGTCTCGGTGCTCTACGAGGACCGTGATCCGCGAGAAGTGCTGGGCGCGTTCATGAGTCGCACCCGCAAGCACGAGATCTGAGCAGGCTCACAGCGCCTGCACCAGGTCGGCCCACAGGTCCTCGACGTGCTCGATGCCGACCGCCAGTCGCACCAGGTCCTCCGGGACGGTGTCGACCTCCAGCGGGTGCCGACGACGACGCTCCAGCAGGGACTCGACGCCGCCCAGGCTCGTGGCGTTGGTCCACACGCTGACCCCGTTCTCGAGGGCCAACGCCGCCGGCAGCCCTCCGGTGAGTTCGATCGACAGCATCGCGCCGACGCCCGGGTAGCGCACCCGGCTGACCGCAGGGTGCTCGCCCAACCGCTGCGCCAGGATCGCCGCGCTGTGCGCGCTGCGTTTCATCCGCACGGCCATGGTCCGCATCCCGCGTAGCGCCAACCAGGTCTCCATCGGCCCCGGGATCGCGCCGTGCAACGTACGCCGGGTCAGGAGTTTCGCGTGCAGGTCCGGGTTGGCGGTGACCACAGCGCCCATCACCACGTCAGAATGCCCGGCGAGGAACTTGGTCACCGAGTGGACGACCACGTCGGCGCCCATCGCCAAGGGTTGTTGAAGGATCGGGGTCATGAACGTGTTGTCGCAGACGGTCACGACGTTCGCGGTGCGCGCGGCGGCACACAATGCCGGCAGGTCGGCGATCTCCATCATCGGGTTGCTGGGGGACTCCAACCACAGCAGGTCCGCGCCGGGGAGGGCGTCAAGCACGGCTTGCGTGTCATCGATCGGCACCCGCACGACCTTGCTGCGACCTTCGGCCGCCAGTTCCTCCAACAGCCCGCCGGTGGCGTTGTAGACGTGCCGACCGGCCACGATGGTGCCGCCGGGCGGGCAGAGTGCCATGGCCGCTGCGATGGCGCCCATCCCGCTGCTGAACGCCAGGGCACGGCCTGCCTCGAGGCGGCCGAGGACGTCCTCGAACGCGGTCCACGTCGGGTTTCCCCCGCGGGCGTAGTTCGGATCAGCGCCCGCGACGTAGGTCGAGGTGAAGGTGACCGGCGGGCTGAGCGGAGCCCCCGGAACCTTGTCCGGCCGTCCACCAGCAACGAGAACGGTTTCGGGTCGTAGATCGTCGGGATGCTGTGGCATGCCGCCAGGATCCCAGACGCTGCACCGGTTACGCTCGGCGCGATGAATGCAAAGCGCACCGTAGCGATCATTTTCGGCGGCCGGTCCTCGGAGCACGCGGTGTCCTGCTCGACCGCGGCCAGTGTGCTGCGGGCCATCGACCGGGACCGGTACGACGTCGTACCCATCGGCATAACGCCGCAGGGGCAGTGGGTGCGGATGGCTGATGATCCGGCGCCGCTGGTGCTGACAACATCGCAGGTTCCGCAAGTGGACGGTCGCGAGCAGGTGCTGCTGCCGATTGCCCCGGACGGTGACGCGCGCGCGGAAGTGGTCGTCCGCGACGCCGGCGGACTGCCGGCTGAACTGGCCCGCGTGGACGTGGTGTTCCCGTTGTTGCACGGGCCGTTTGGCGAGGACGGCACCGTGCAGGGGATGTTGGAACTCATCGATGTGCGCTACGTCGGTTCCGGCGTTGCCGCCTCCGCGGTGATGATGGACAAGGCATTGATGAAGGTGGTTTTCGCCGCCGCCGGCCTTCCGGTGGGGCCCTACGTCGTGATCACCGACAAGGAGTGGCGCCGGGACCCGGAGGCGAGTCTGGACGCCGTATCGGCCCTGGACTACCCGGTCTTCGTCAAACCGGCCCGAGCCGGCTCCAGCCAGGGTGTGGTCAAGGTGGATGCGCCGCAGGACCTGCGTGCCGCGATCGAGATAGCTCGCCAGCATGACCCGAAAGTGCTTGTGGAGCAAGGGATCGTCGGCCGGGAGGTGGAGTGCGGCGTACTGGAGGGGCACGGCGCGGACCCGGCTCGGGCTTCGCAGATCGGTGAGATCGAGGTCGTCGGTGGCCAGCACGAGTTCTACGACTTCGAGGCCAAGTACCTCGGCGACGATGCCCGGCTGATCTGTCCGGCGGACCTGCCTGCGGGCATCACGCAACAGTTGCGGGAGTTGTCGGTCAAGGCGTTCGACGCGGCGGGTTGCGAAGGTCTGGCCCGCGTCGACTGGTTCTTCACCCCGCACGGTGATCTCTATCTGAACGAGATCAACACCCTTCCCGGCTTCACGCCCACCTCGATGTACCCGCGGGTCTGGCAGGAGTCCGGCATCGACTACACGGCGCTGATCACCGAACTGATCGAGTTGGCGGCACAGCGCAACACCGGTTTGCGCTGAGCCCGTTCAGCTGCAGCGGTGCGAGTTCTGCGGGACCTGCGCTGCCGCCTCGTCGAAGGCGGACAGCACCAGCGGTTCGGGGGAGTACGACGAGGGCACCAGCACCTCGATCGCCGGCACCCGACCGTAGGTGACGAAGCGTTTGCCGTCGGACAGTGAACTCATCACCCAGTCGATGTTGTCCGCCTCGATGCAATCGGTCGATGGACCGGGCGCGGCGACTCCGCACCGCGCGATGATCGCCGGATCACCCCACGCCGCAACCGTTTTTGCGACATCGGCCGAGGACTGATCGCCGCTGACGTCGATGCGCACCCGGTCCTTACCACCGACCGTGGTCGGCCAGTGGGCGGACACGGAGGCACACAACGGATCTGCGGCGTTGTCCGCCGGGCTCGCGCTGGGTGTGTCCGAACCGCATCCGGCCAGCAGCACCGACGCGGCCAGCGCAGGAGCCAGGCGTCGGATCAGCGCACGACGCTGCACGTCAGCGTCCGGGTGATCCCCGGCACCTGCTGGATCTGCGTGATGACCTCGGCGCCGAGCATTTCGACCGAGGCCGCCTCGACCTTGGCTATGAGGTCGTAGGGCCCGATGACTTCCTCGGCTGTCAGCACGCCGGGCAGGGCACGAAGCGCCGCGGTCACCGAGGTCGCCTTCCCCACATCGGTCTGGATCAGGATGTAGGCCTGCATAGGCTGAACGCTACTCTGCCCAGTGGTTCTTGCTGCCGCCGGCGTCGTACATCGGGAGAGGACACATGGCCCTAGATGAGGCTGTTCTGAGGGGTCACAGCGAGGCCCAGATCTTGTCGGTGATCAACGCCGGCCTCGCCCTCGGTGGTGCTCGGTCGACTGATGTCCTGGTCGGTCCGGGCGACGACACGGCCTGGTTGCGGGTGCGCTCGGGCGCGGCCCTGGTGACGACGGACGCCATGGTGCTCGGCCGCGATTGGCGGGACGACTGGTCCGCGCCGGACCACGTCGGACGAAAGTGCGTGGCGCAGAACGCCGCTGACATCGAAGCCATGGGCGGGACCACCACCGCATTGGTGGTCACGCTCGTCGCTGATCCCGCGACACCGTTGGCGTGGGTCCGGGAGCTTGCGGTGGGGCTGGGCCGCGAAGCCGCACGTGCCGGTGCGGTGATCGTCGGTGGCGACTTGTCCTCGGCCGGACCCGGTGTGTGTGTCATCAGTGCGACGGCCCTTGGCGAACTTCCCGACGGCGCCCGACCGGTGCTGCGCTGTGGGGCGCGTCCGGGTGACGTACTGGCCGTGTCCGGACCGTTGGGTCGAGCGGCGGCGGGATTGCTACTGCTGCAGGAGGATCGGGCTGCTGACGGCCCGGAACTGGTGGGTTACCAACAAAGCCCGCACCCGGCGTACGGCGATGGGCGGCGCGCGCTCGAGGCGGGGGCGAGCGCGATGCTGGACGTGAGCGACGGTCTGCTGCTCGACGCGGGACGGATCGCACAGGCCAGTGGGGTGCGGATCGACGTACACACCGCTGCGTTGGCGCCCGATATCGCAGCGCTGGGCGCGGTTGGTGACCGCGGCACCGACTGCGTGCTGCGCGGGGGAGAGGAGCACGTCCTGTTGGCTACGTTCGCTCCAGGCGACGAGCCGACCGGGTGGCGGGTGATCGGTGCGGTGGCCGACGGGACCGGGGTTGCCGTGGACGGTCGTGACACGCAGGGCGGTGGCTGGGAACACTTCACGGTCCAACAGGAGTAGTTTCTGAATGTTGGATTGAGCTGCAATGCAAAGGGGCTGAGCGTGATAGCGGATGCATCGTCTTCACTGCAACTGGATGCAGGGTTCATCGACTACCTGCTGATCGCGCTGTATTTCGTGTTCGTCCTGGGCATCGGTCTGATGGCTCGAAGGCAGGTCTCCAGTTCCATCGACTTCTTCCTGTCGGGCCGTTCGCTGCCCGCCTGGATCACCGGTCTGGCGTTCATCTCCGCCAACCTCGGTGCCGTCGAGATCATGGGTATGTCGGCGAACGGTGCGCAGATCGGCATGCCGACGATGCACTACTACTGGATCGGCGCGGTCCCGGCGATGCTGTTCCTCGCCGTGGTGATGATGCCGTTCTATTACGGCTCCGGCGTGCGCAGTGTGCCGGAGTTCATGCACCGCCGGTTCGGTTCGACCGCGCACCTGGTCAACGCGATCAGTTTCGCTGTCGCACAGGTGCTGATCGCCGGCGTCAACCTGTTCCTGCTGGCGACCATCGTGCACACGCTGCTCGGGTGGGACCTGACGGTGTCCACGATCGTCGCGGCGGCCATCGTGCTGGCCTACATCACCCTCGGTGGGCTTTCGGCGGCGATCTACAACGAGGTGCTGCAGTTCTTCGTGATCGTCGCGGCCCTGCTGCCGCTGACGTTGATCGCGCTGCACAAGGTTGGCGGCTGGTCAGGTCTGACCGACAAGATGGCGGCCGCGGGCACGAAGGGCGAACTCGCTTCGTGGCCGGGGCAATCGCTTACCGGCTTCACCAGTGCCTTCTGGTCGGTGATCGGCATCGTCTTCGGTCTGGGCTTCGTGTTGTCCTTCGGTTACTGGACGACGAACTTCGTCGAGGTCCAGCGGGCGATGGCCAGCAAGGACATGAACTCGGCACGGATGGCCCCGGTCATCGGGTCGTTCCCGAAGATGTTCATCCCGTTCATCATCATCATCCCGGGCATCATCGCCGGGGTGCTCGTGCCGGAGCTCTCCGGGCTGAAGGCGGGAAAGGATACCGGCGGTTCCTACAACGACGCGCTGCTGTACTTGATGCGCGACCTGCTGCCGAACGGCCTTCTTGGAGTGGCGATTGCGGGCATGTTGGCGGCGTTCATGGCGGGTATGGCTGCGAACATCTCGGCCTTCAACACGGTGTGGTCCTACGACATCTGGCAGACCTACATCAAGAAGGACCGGCCGGATGGTTACTACCTGAAGGTCGGCCGGTGGGCGACGGTGGCGGCAACGGCGATCGCCATCCTCACCTCGCTGTTCGCGCGAAACTACAGCAACGTCATGGACTATCTGCAGACGTTGTTCGGCTTCTTCAACGCACCGCTGTTCGCGACGTTCATCCTCGGTATGTTCTGGAAACGGATGACTCCGACCGCCGGTTGGGTTGGTCTGGTCTCCGGAACGGCTGCGGCCATCATTGTGGCGATTCTGTCCAAGGATGCGCTCGGGCCGCTCTCGACCGGAGTGCTGAACCTTTCCGGTCAGGGTGCGAGCTTCGTGGCTGCCGGTGCTGCCTTCGTCGTCGACATCCTGGTCAGCATCGTGGTCACGATGTTTACCCAGCCCAAACCGGAGTCCGAGTTGCGTGGACTGGTCTACAGCCTGACGCCGAAGGAGGACTTCGGTGATCAATCCGTGGCGCACTGGTGGCAGTCGCCGACCAAGATGGCCGGCATCTCCCTGGTCCTGGTCATCATTTTGAACATCATCTTCCGCTGAGAGGTTTGCGATCATGAGTGACAGCGACACCGACGCCCCGGCAACCACCGGCCGGAAGACATCTGCTGGTCTGTTCGACGTCCGCAACATCATCGGCGCTCTGCTGACGATCTACGGTGTCGTCCTGGCGGGGATGGGGCTTTTCAACTACACCGCGGAGGACAAATCCAAGACCGGTGGATTCAACATCAATCTGTGGTCCGGTCTGATCGTCCTGGTCTGCGGGTTGTTGATGATCGCGTGGGCGGTGACCCGGCCGATCCTGGTGCCGGTTGAAGAGGGCACGAAGGAAGACGCGTAGCGGAGGTTGTGGGCGAGCGTAGCGAGCACGCGGCCGTAGTGCAGCGGCGCCCGGGAGTGCCCCAGAAGGTAGGGCACGAAGGAAGACGCGTAGCGGAGGTTGTGGGCGAGCGTAGCGAGCACGCGGCCGTAGTGCAGCGGCGCCCGGGAGTGCCGCAGAAGGTAGGGCACGAAGGAAGACGCGTAGCGGAGGTTACGGGGCTGCGATCAGTTCGCCGCTGGGCACCATGAACCATCCGTCCGGGTCGGCTGCCCACTCGCGCCAGCCGTCGGCGATCCGTTCCAAGTCACTCTGGCTGGCCCAGCCGAGACTCGTCGCCTGATCCGCGATCGCCGAGCCGGTGATGCGGTCGGCCCACAGGCCACCCCACCACCGCCGGTCGGTGGGCGTCGCGTACGTCCAGTTGCTCGAAGTGACCTGCAGGATCTGCAGATCGGCAGCCCGCGCCCACGACAGCAGGCGGCGGCCGGCATCGGGTTCGGCGCCGTTGTGGCGGGCGATGCGGCGGTAGAGATCCAGCCACTCATCCAGGGCCGGGATGCGCGGCCACCAGGTGAACGCCGCGTAGTCCGCGTCCCGTACGGCGATCACCCCACCGGGTCGGGTGACGCGACCCATCTCGCGTAGCGCACCCACCGGATCGGGCAGATGCTGCAGAACCTGGTGGGCGTGGGTCACGTCGTACGTGCGGCTGGGCAGGTCCAGGGCGTGGACGTCACCGACAACGTACGTCGCGTCGACGCCTTGGCCGTCCAATTCGGCCTTGGTCAGGGCGATGGCTTCGTCGTTGGCCTCCAGCGCCGTCACCGGCCCGGGCGCGACGATGCGTGCGAGGTCGGCGGTGATGGTGCCCGGTCCGGAGCCGATGTCGAGCAGCGACTGGCCCTGGTGCAGCCGGGGCAGCAGGTAGCCCGCGGAGTTTCCGGCAGTGCGGGAGCGGTGGGAGCGCAACACGCTCTCGGCGTGGCCGTGGGTGTAGGTCGCCATGTCACCCAGTCCAGCACTTAGTCTCGCAATATGGATGGACTGCTCATATTTTGGGACGAGCGGTTCAACGTCACGCCGGTCGCCACGTCGCAGGGACGACAAGATTTGGGTTGTGTATATCTGTTTTCGGGGTTCGTACATCAGTACAATCGGGGTATGACGTTGACCGCCACAACTCCCACCCCGGTGACCTTGTCACCGGTGGGCCCGGACGCGTCGGTGGCGGAGCTTCTGCGGGCGGCGGCGGGGTTGTTGCAGGCCGCGTACGCCCGGGTCTCGGGTGATTATGCGGGGTTGTCCGAAGAGGACTTGATGGGCGACATTGTCGCGGCACAGCACGTGCAGAACAGTGCGTGGGCGATCCAGTCGCACCGGTTGACGCAGGCGGCGGCGATCGAGCACCGCGATGACCCGAACCCCATCCAGGGTGCGTATCCGTTGCTGATTCACCGGGTGATCCGCCACGACCCGGGCTCGTTCGTGGATGAATGGTTCGCTCTGGAAACCGGGACCCGGTTGGGCTGGTCGGATCGGCACAGCAACACCCGCCTCGGTGAAGCGTTGGACACGGTTCAGCGGTGTCCGCGGTTGGTGGACCGGGTCGGGTCCGGGACCTTGGACCCGGGTAAAGCCTGCGCCATCGCGCAGGTCAGCACCGAAGCCCCCGCCCACGTCGCCCGCCAGATCGAAGACACGATCCTGGCCGACGACCCCGAAGGGATGACGGCGGTGCGGTTGCGGGCGAAAGCGCGCCGGTTACGGGCCCGGCTGGACCCGGTCGGTGCTGACCGGGCCGCCCAGGCACGGCGCCGCTCACAGGTGGGGGTGTGGGTGTCCCCGCATCACGAACCCGGCCTATCCCAGCTGACCGCGGTCCTACCCACCCTGGAAGCCGCCAAGGTGATGGCGGCGGTCGATGACCTGGCCCGGGAACTGCACCAGGTCACCACCACGAACAAAACCCTGCCGGAGTGCCGGGTCGATGCCCTGACCGACCTGGTCCTGTCCGGGGTCGGGGTAGACACCCAGTTGACGTTCACCATCCCCATCACCACCGCCGAACCAGACACACCGTCAGAGAACTTGTCGTTGGAGGAACCGGACTGGGATGACCTGGTCGACGGGTTCGACGAAGCGTCACTGGACTACGAGTGGCACGAACCCGGCCTGACCCCGATCAACGGGTTGGATCAACTCGACCAGGAACTACGCGCCCTGATCGCCGAAGAACTCGAAGACCTCAACCGCGCAGACCTCAACGCCGAAGCACGCGCACGCAGCCAGTCGGTCGGTCAGGACCCGCCAGATACTGGACCGCCCGATGAGGTCCCGATCAACGGGGTCTGGGCCGAGTCGAGTGCAGTGAAGCCAGTAGTCACCGCTGGTGGGATCGGTGTTGCTGGTGGGATCGAGGATGTGTTGCTGCCCCGGGTCGGGGTCATCCCCGCCGCCGTGATCATCGAGTTGGCGCAAGTGTTGGGGGTGAAGCTGACCCGGGCGTTGACTGACGCGACCACCGGCACCGTGGTCGAAACCGCGGACCCGTCGTACCGTCCCGGTGCCCGCCTGGCCCGATTCGTCAAAACCCGCGACCAGCACTGCCGGTTCCCCGGCTGCACCCGACCCGCCACCCTGTCCGACATCGACCACGTCATCCGCTACCCCGACGGCGACACCGCCGCGCACAACCTGCAATGCCTATGCCGACACCACCACCGCGCCAAACACGAAGGCGGCTGGCACGTCACCATGACGCCCGAAGGCATCTGCACCTGGACCAGCCCCGCCGGCCACACCTACGTGACGAACCCCGGCGATTAGCCTGACCAACGAGAACGGCCGGCCCCATGAGGGAGCCGGCCGTTCGTCGTACGGGAAGAGGTCAGCGAGTGACCTTGCCCGCCTTGATGCACGAGGTGCACACGTTCAGTCGCTTCGGCGTCGCGCCATTCTCACCCACACGGGCGCGGATGCGCTGGATGTTGGGGTTCCAACGGCGCTTGGTGCGGCGGTGCGAGTGCGAGATGGAGTGACCGAAGCCCGGACCCTTGCCGCAGACGTCGCAAGTGGCAGCCACAGTTATCTCCTACGAATAGTTTGGTCGGTGTGCGGGATGATCCCGCGGAAGTCGCAACCAACATGGTGGCGAGCAACCCTGAAATGGTAGCCGAGGCGATGCCGGAGGACCAAAACGAGTCCGGGCAGCCCGACGATGTCGGTGCCGCGCACTATTGTGCGGGACGGGATTGACGAGGCAGCGAAGGGGCAGTCGATGGCGCGAGCAGAGCCGTTGCGTTCGCTTGATGCGACTGCGCTGCGTCGTTGGGCAGTGATCGCCCGTGCCGGTCTTGCCTCGGCCGCGAGCACCATCGACGCACTCAACGTCTTCCCGGTGCCGGACGCCGATACGGGCACGAATCTGTTACTGACATTCGAACAAGCTCTGTTGGCCGAGCGATTCGCGGTGTCGCCCGATGCGGGGATCGCCGAGCTCACCGATGCGTTCGCGCGCGCGGCGGTCCTGTCCGCGCGGGGCAACTCCGGGGTGATCCTCAGTCAACTCGCCCGAGGGGTGGCAGCCGGTGCCGCCGAACATCACGCGGCGTGGGGTCCCGTGGAGGTCTCTGCTGCATTGCGGTTGGCAGCCGAGCATGCGCGCAGTGCGGTCGCCGAACCGCAAGAGGGCACGATCCTGAGTGTCGCCGACGCCGCTGCGGGCGCCGCACAGCAGGCAGCCGACGGCTGTCTGGCCGACGTCGTCACGGCAGCGCTGCAGGCGGCTCGAGCAGCCCTGGAGCATTCCCCACAGGACTTGCCCGCACTGCAGCGCGCCGGAGTCGTCGATGCCGGTGGGGCGGGTTTCGTGGTGCTCCTCACGGCGCTGGTGGCCGTCGTCGAAGGCCGGGCAGGTCTTGCCGCCCCGAGTGACAACTGGGCCCCAGCCGCGAACGTCTCAGTGGCGGGCGCCTGCGACCTGCCGGTCGACGGCGGTCCCGGTTACGAAGTCATGCTGGTCCTGGAGGACAGCACCGCCGACTCCATCGCTGCCCTGCAAGCCGACCTGGTGGCGCTGGGTGACTCGGTGGTGATCGCGGGAGACGACTCGTTGCGCTCGGTGCATGTGCACACCGACGAGGTCGCGGCCGCCCTCGAACGCGCCGCGCGCGCTGGCACCGTCGGATACCCAGAAGTGACCCGATTCGCCGATCAGTCCGCTGACACGACAGACCGGCAGCGTCTGGTGTTGGTCACCGAGTCACCCGACCTGGCGACGTTTGCGGCTGCACTCGGCGCTGAGGTTGTCCGACACCAGCGCCTCGACCCGTCGGTCAGCGAGGTGGTCGATGCGCTGCGCGCGCTCGGCGGTGGCGTCGTCGTCGCCTCGACCGCAGGCGGCCTGGCCGCTGCCCGGGCAGCGAGCGATCTGGTCCCGGACTGCCATGTCGTCCCCGCCGCCAGTCCGGTGACTGCTGCGCTGGCGCTGCAGGCCTGGTCCGACTTCCCGCCGGGGACCACGCCCGCCGAGGCAGGTGCGGAGTGTGCCGAGTTGATCGCGGGCATCCAGGTGGTGGATGTGCGCACCGAAGACGGAGACCTGGCCGCCGCAACGCGAGACGCGCTGGGCCGGCTGGTCACCGCGACACCGAGATCGTGACGATCATCCGCGGCGCCGACGCCGACTGGCGGGTGCTGCAGGAGGCGCTGGCCGACGTACGTCGATCCGCACCGCACCTGCAGACCGAACTCCTGCTCGGCGGCAGTGCCGAGATCGCCGCCTCGGTGGGCGCAGAGTGAGGTCGACGCCGTGACCGGTTGGGACACCAAACTCGCCAACGTCCTCGGGAAGTCCGCGGGCAAGCTGACCAAGAGCGAAAAACTGGTCACGGTGAGGGACCTCCTGGATTTCCTGCCGCGGCGCTACCTGGACATCAACAAGGCGGGCCGGCTGTCGGAGTTCGAGGTCGGTGAGCAGGTGGTCCTGGTCGCGACCGTGGTCAGTGGCGGCGCCCGGCGGATGCGCAGTCAGCCGAAACGGCGCATGTACCAAGCGGTCATCGAGGACGCTGACGGTCAGCGCGCCGGCCTGGTGTTTTTCAACGCGCGCGGGCACGAGCAGGCACTGACCCCGGGCACCACGGCGGTCTTCTACGGCAAGCTGGACAGTTACCAGGGCGGCCTGCAGATCTCGCATCCGTCGTACTCCCGTGGTGACCTCGACGCACCCGATCTCTACCCCGGACCGCTCATGCCGGTGTACTCGCACGTTCCCAACGTCACCGACGCCGGGATCACCCGCGCTGTCAGCCATGTGCTGCAAGACCTGCGGGCACAGCGGATCCCGGATCCCGTACCCCAGGAGGTGCTGGACCGGCACCATCTGCTGAGCCAACTCGATGCGTACCAATCGCTGCATCTGCCGATCGATCATGCACACGCCGCGCGGGGCAGACGGCGGCTGCGCTACGACGAGGCGCTGATCGTGCAGGTGGCGTTGGCGCAGCGGCGCGCGCGGTACGACGCCCTACGAACCACGGCGCGACGTCCCCTGCCCGCCGGGCTGCTCGAGCGCTTCGACCAGCGGTTGCCGTTCGAACTCACCACCGGTCAGCGCGAGGTGTCCGCCACGATCCTGGCCGAGCTGTCCCGCGACCGCCCGATGCACCGGTTGCTGCAGGGCGAGGTCGGCTCGGGCAAGACGCTGGTCGCGCTGCGGGCGATGCTGGCGATGGTCGATGCCGGAGCGCAGGCCGCCCTGTTGGCACCCACGGAAGTCCTGGCCCAACAGCACGTGCGGTCCATCGAGGCGATGCTCGGCGACCTTGCGCAGGGCGGGATGCTGGGCGGTGCCGAGCACGCGACGCGGGTGGCGCTGTTGACCGGCAGCATGACCAAAGCCCAGAAGCAGAAGGCGCTGCTGGACATCGTGACCGGTGAGGTCGGCATCGTGGTCGGCACCCACGCCCTCATCCAGGACCAGGTCGAATTCGCCGACCTCGGACTGGTGGTCGTCGACGAGCAACACCGCTTCGGGGTGGAGCAGCGAGATGCGTTGCGGATGAAGGGAGCCGCACCGCCGCACGTCCTGGTGATGACCGCGACCCCGATCCCGCGCACCGTCGCGATGACGGTCTTCGGCGATATGGACACCAGTGAGTTGCGCGAGTTGCCGCCGGGCCGTCCGCCGATCACCAGTCACCTCGTGCCCGCCGCCAAGCCGGGGTGGCTGGAACGCACCTGGCAACGGGTCGCCGAGGAGGTGTCCGCCGGACACCAGGCGTACGTCGTGTGCCCGCGGATCGGTGAAGAGGACCAGGCGACCGACGATGAAAGCCCCGAATGGGCGCTGGCCGCCGACGCTCCCCAGGAGGCGGGGCGCCCGATCCGTGGCGTCGTCGAGACCCTCGCATCCCTGCGCCGGGAACCCGCACTGGCCGGACTGCGGATCGAGATGATGCACGGCCGGATGAGCGCTGCCGACAAGGACGCCGTGATGGCCGCGTTCAGCGCCGGCGACATCGACGTGCTGGTCTCCACCACGGTCATCGAGGTCGGTGTCGACGTACCCAACGCCACCGTGATGGTGATCCTGGACGCCGACCGCTTCGGCATCTCCCAGTTGCACCAGCTGCGCGGCCGCGTCGGGCGCGGTAGCGGCGGCGGCCTGGCGCTGCTCGTGACCGACTCCCATACTGAGGCCACGCTGGACCGGTTGGCCAAGGTCGCCGACACCACCGACGGATTCGCCCTGGCCGACCTCGACCTGGAGTTGCGCCGCGAGGGCGACGTCCTGGGCGCCGACCAGTCCGGCCGGGGGACCCACCTGCGACTGCTGCGACTGACCAACAGCAAGGACGTCGAGTTGATCGAGTTGGCCCGCGACGACGCCGCCCAGCTGATCGCCGAGGACCCCGACCTCGCACAGCACCCGCAGCTTGCCGCCCTCATCGCTGGTCAGGTCGACGAGGAACGCGCTGCCTTCCTGGAGCGTGGCTGATGACCCGCATCATCGCCGGCACCGCGGGCGGTCGACGCCTGCAGACCCCCGCTGGCGCCGGCACCCGGCCCACCAGCGACCGGGTCCGCGAAGCCCTGTTCGGTCGCCTCGAGCACCTGGATGCCCTCGATGGTGCGGCCCTCGATCTGTACGCCGGGTCGGGCGCCCTCGGGCTGGAAGCTGCTTCCCGTGGCGCGGCGCCGGTGCTGCTGGTCGAGTCCGACCGCCGGGCTGCGGCCGTCATCAAGGCCAACATCGCCGCCTTGGGCCTGACGAACGTCAGTGTCCGCGCGGCCACGGTCGAACGCGCACTGGCCGGTGGCGCGCCGTACGCCTCGGACCTGGTGCTGATCGACCCGCCGTACGCGGTGGGGGAGCCGGCGCTCGCCAGCGTCCTGCAGGCCCTGACCGACGGCTGGCTGGCCGATGACGCGCTCATCGTGGTGGAGCGGTCCAGCCGATCCCCAGAACCCACCTGGCCGGCGGGGCTGAGCGGGCAGGACGATCGCAAGTACGGCGAGACAACCCTCTGGTTCGCCCGTGCGGCGGCGCTAGGGTCGGGTTCGTGAACGATCTGCTGCCCGGAGATCCGCGCCGCTGCGTGTGCCCCGGGTCCTACGACCCGATCACGATGGGCCACCTGGATGTGATCACCCGTGCCGCCTCCATCTTCGAGGAGGTGATCGTCGCGGTGCTGTTCAACCCGGCCAAGCAGGGCACCTTCACCCCCGACGAGCGGGTGGCGCTGATCAGTGAGTCGACCGGGCACCTGCCCAACGTGCGGGCGCAGGCGTTCGAACCGCAACTGGTCGTCGACGTCTGCCGCAGCGTCGACGCGGGCATTCTGCTCAAGGGGCTACGCGGGGTTACCGACTTCGAGTACGAGTGGCCGATGGCACTGATGAACGCCGAGATGGCCGGCGTGGAGACCCTGTTCCTGCCCGGTGACCCGGCGATGCAGCACTACTCCAGCTCCTTGATCCGACTGATCGCAAGCAACGGGGCCGATGTCAGCGCCATGGTCCCGAGCCCCGTGCTGCGTCCCCTCCTGCACCGCCTCGGGCGATGAGTTTGGGGATTGCCCGCCCCCACCGGTAAAGTTGATCTTCGGTTTGTGTCGGCTTCAACGCCGTCCGACCGCGCCGAAAATCGCTCTACTTCTCGGACATGTGATGGCCTTCGAACCGCAACGCCCCCTGGTGCTGGACACCCGGGAGCTCGCGCGACGACCCGGTCAGATGGTGACCGAGCAGGTGAGCGTTCCGGCGCCGGATGCCCTGGGCAACGCCGTCATCGAGGTGCCCGCAGCTGAGCCCATGCGGCTCGATCTGCGCCTCGAGTCGGTGCTGGAAGGGGTGCTGGTGTCCGGCTCGGTGCAGGCCGAGGCCGTGGGTGCGTGTGTGCGGTGCCTGGATGACGTGACGTACGACGTCGATGTCACGTTCCAGGAGCTGTTCGCCTACCCCGACCGTGCTGCGCACCACCACGAGGTGGCGCCAGTGGACGACGAGGAAGAGATCTACGAGCTCGATGGCGACCTCGCCGATCTCGAACCGATGCTGCGCGACGCGGTAGTGCCCGCACTGCCGCTGCAACCGATGTGCCGGGAAGACTGTCTGGGTCTGTGCTCCGAATGCGGAGCGCGCCTGAACGACGACCCGAATCATCACCATGAAGTGTTAGACCCCAGATGGGCGGCGTTGAGCCAATTGGCCAGCACGCCCGACGATGAGAAGAGGAACTGACGTGGCTGTCCCCAAGCGGAAGATGTCGCGCTCCAACACCCGCTCGCGCCGAGCGAACTGGAAAGCCAGCGCCACCCCGGTGCAGGCGTGCCCGGTGTGCAGCTCGCCGAAGCAGGGCCACCAGGCCTGCCCGAGCTGCGGTGCTTACAACGGCCGGCAGTACTCGGCCGCGGTGCGCACCGAACACCAGGACTGATACGCCCACCAGGGCGTGAGCACCCAGCGAGCGCGGCGGGACCTGACCGCCCGACCGGTCGAGGAACTCGCCGGCACTCTGTACGAGCTCAGCGGTACGTCGATCGACGTACCGCTGCTCTTACGTGCCGTGACGCACCGCTCCTACGCCTACGAAAAGGGCCAGGGCAGCGCGGTGTTGCCGCACAACGAACGCCAGGAACTTCTGGGCGACTCCGTCCTCGGACTGGTGGTCACCGATGAGTTGTACCGGCGGCACCCCGACCTGACCGAGGGTCAACTGACGCCGATCAAGGCCTCGATCGTCAACGCCCGGGCGTGCGCCCAGGTGGCCCGCAGCATTGGTCTGGGGGCGTATGTCCTGCTCGGCAAGGGCGAGTTGGGCAGTGGCGGACGGGACAAGGATTCGATCCTGGCTGACGCCATGGAAGCCGTCATCGGGACGGTGTACCTGTGCGGCGGGTTGGTAGCGGCCCAACGGTTCATCCTGACGACCTTCGGCGACCTGTTCGAGGGTTCGCTCGAGCTCGGCCCCGGGCTGGACTGGAAGACCTCCCTGCAGGAATTGTGTGTGGCGTTCGACGTCGACGCCCCGCGGTACTCCGTCTCGGAGGAAGGGCCCGATCACGACAAGGTCTTCACCGCGACCGTGCTCGTGGGTGCGGAGACGTTCGGCTCCGGGGTGGGGCGCAACAAGAAGACCGCCGAGCAGAAGGTCGCGGAAATCGCCTGGCGGGAACTGTCGCAGCGACCGGTGCCTCAACTACCCGATGCCTGAACTACCCGAGGTCGAGGTCGTACGCCGTGGCGTCGCCGACCACGTGGTTGGCCGGCGGTTCACGCGGGCGCAGGTGAGCGGCGTACGCACGGCACGGCGGCACCTGGCCGGGGCGGCGGACCTATCCGCCCGGCTCACCGATCGCTACGTCGACTCGGCGCAGCGGCGCGGGAAGTATCTGTGGCTGACCCTCGACGAAGGGGATGAGGCCCTCGTCGTTCATCTCGGCATGAGCGGGCAGCTGCTCGTGGAAGCGCCGGACGCCCCCGTCGAGAAACATGCCCACGCGGTCTTCGACCTCTCCGACGGTCAGCAGTTGCGCTTCGTCGACCAGCGCACGTTCGGCGGGTTGCAACTGACGCCGGTCGTGTCCTCCGACGTCGACGGGCGGGCCGTACCCGAGCCCGTGGCGCATATCGCGGCCGATCCGTTGGAGAGCGGCTTCGACCGCGCGGCTACCGTCCGGGCGATCCGGCGCCGGCGCACCCAGCTCAAACGGGCGCTGTTGGACCAGTCCCTGGTGTCGGGCATCGGCAACATCTACGCCGATGAAGCGTTGTGGGCGGCGCGGCTGAACGGGCTGCGGGCCACCGACCGACTGCCGGCGGCGAAGGTGTCTGAGGTGCTGGACGCAGCGACCGGGGTGATGCATGCCGCGCTGGCGCAGGGCGGCACGAGTTTCGATGCGCTCTACGTCAACGTGAACGGCGCCAGCGGCTACTTCGACCGGTCCCTGCATGCCTACGGTCAGCAGGGTCGGGCCTGTGCGCGGTGCGGGACGTTGATCGTGCGGGAGCAGTTCATGAACCGTTCCTCCCATTTCTGCCCCACGTGCCAGCCCCGTCCGCGCTCGGTCCGGCCCGCCGGCCGCACTAGAGTCACCCCGTGACGTCTGCTCCTCCTGTGTTGTCCCCGCTTGCCCTGCCCGCACCGCAGGAGGCTCGCCGCTGGCTGGTGCAGCGCTGCGACGACAGCCTGGCCCGGGCCGCGCAGACCGTAGCGGAGCTCAAGTCCGCGCAGGACCCGTCGGCCGCGCAGGTCGTCGATGCGTGGAACGAGATCCAGATCGCGCTGGGCAATGCATCGGCCGCGGCCTCGGTGCACTCCGAGACCCACCCTGACGCGGCGGTCCGGGAAGCGGGTGACGACGCGATGCGTCGCATCGACGCCTTCTCCACGGATCTTGGCTTGGACCGCGAGTTGTCCGACATCGTCGGCGCAGTTTCCGACGAAGGTTTGGACCACGACTCCGCGCGACTGCTCAGCCGGATCCGGCGGGACTTCCACCGCTCCGGCGTCGACCGCGACGAAGCCACTCGCGCCCGGCTGAAGGAACTGGCCGAGTTGGAACTGGCCGCCAGCCAGGAGTTCAGCCGCAACATCCGAGACGGCGTGCGAACGATCCGCGTTCGCCCCGAAGACCTGGCGGGACTGCCCGAGGACTGGCTGAAGGATCATCCGGCCGACGACAACGGACTGGTCACCGTGACCACCGACTACCCGGACTCCGTGCCGTTGATGAGCTTCTGCACCAACCGGGCAACCCGCGAGGCGATGACCCTCGAGCGGCTCAACGTGGCTTGGCCGGTCAACGACGAGGTCTTGCTGCGGCTCATCGCGTTGCGCCAGGAGCGTGCGACCCTGCTTGGCTATGCCACCTGGGCGGACTTCGACGCCGAGGTCAAAATGATCAAGACGGGTACGGCGATCCGCGAGTTCATCGACAAGATCGCCGCCGCGGCGCAGGACAGCGCGCTGCGGGACAAGGGCGTCGTACTGCGCCGAATGCAGCAGGACGTGCCGGAGGCACAGGACATCACCTCGGTCGACTTGGCCTACTACGGCGAGCTGGTCCGCAAGGAGACCTACGACGTCGACGCCCAGTTGGTGCGCACCTACTTCGATTTCGCGGCGGTTCGCCAGGGCCTGCTCGACGTCACGGCGCGGTTGTTCGGGTTGTCCTGGGTCGCCGTACTCGATGCGCCGGTCTGGCACCCGGACGTCACGGCGTACGACGTCGTCCGGGACGACGAACGGATCGGACGTATCTACCTTGATCTGCACCCCCGGGACGGCAAGTTCAAGCACGCCGCGCAGTTCGACCTGGTCAGCGGCGTCACCGGCCGGCAACTGCCGGAGGGGGTGCTGGTCTGCAACCTCACCCGGGGCCTGATGGAACACGACGAGGTCGTGACGCTCTTCCACGAGTTCGGTCACCTGATCCACCACGTGGTCGGCGGCAACCAGCGCTACGTCCGCTTCTCCGGGGTCGCCACCGAGTGGGATTTCGTCGAAGCGCCCAGCCAGATGCTGGAGGAATGGGCCTGGGACCCAACGGTTCTGGCGTCGTTCGCCAAGAACGACGCCGGGCAGCCGATCCCGGCGGCGCTGGTGGAGCGGATGAAGAAGGGTGAAGACTTCGGCAAGGGGTATCAGGCGCGCACGCAGATGTTCTACGCCGGTCTGTCGCACGCCCTCTACACCGACCCGCAGACTGATGTGACCGCCACCCTGCGCGAGCAACAGCAGCGCTACTCGGTGTTCCCGTACATCCCGGGCACCCACTTCCATTGCGCCTTCGGGCATTTGGACGGATACAGCTCGGGCTACTACACCTACATGTGGTCGCTGGTGATCGCCAAGGACATGTTCAGCGCGTTCGACCCGCACGATCTGTTCGACGAGCACGTCGCGAGCCGGTATCGCGACACGGTGCTCGCACCCGGTGGCTCGCACGACGCAGCCGACCTGGTGGCCGACTTCCTGGGTCGGCCGTATTCCTTTGACGCCTACGCGGAATGGTTGGCCCGATGATCGAACTCAAGTCGCCCGCCCAGATCGAGCAGATGAAGCCGGCGGGACGTTTCGTCGCGTCGGTGATCACCGCACTGGGCGAGGCCGCCGGTGTCGGGGTGAACCTGCTGGAGTTGGACGCGCTCGCGCACGACATGATCCGGGAGGCGGGTGCGGAGTCGTGTTACATCGACTACCACCCCAGCTTCGGCGCGATGCCATTCGGCAAGGTTTTGTGCACGAGTGTGAATGACGCTGTCCTGCATGGCCTTCCGCACTCTTATCGGTTGCGCGACGGTGACTTGCTGTCCGTGGACTTCGCTGCGTCCGTCGATGGCTGGGTCGCCGACTCGGCACTGTCAGTCGTCGTGGGGACCGCGCGGCAGGACGACCTGAAGATCATCGACACCACCCAACGCGCTCTGGCCGCTGGCATCGAGGCTGCTCAGGCCGGGAATCGGTTGGGCGACGTATCGGCGGCTATCGCCGAGGTCAGCCGGTCCGCCGGCTACCGGATCAACACCCAGTTCGGCGGGCACGGCGTCGGCCGCACGATGCACGGCGACCCGCACGTGCCCAACGACGGGAAGGCCGGACGGGGCCTTAAACTCCAGCCCGGTCTGGTCATCGCGATCGAGCCCTGGCTGATGGCGGGCACCGACCAGATCTACACCGACAAGGACGGCTGGACGCTGCGCAGCAAGGACGGCTCGCGCGGTGCGCACAGCGAGCACACCATTGCGGTGACAGCTGACGGTCCGCTGATCCTGACGGCGAGGGACTGACGATGAGCACGCCCTTTGACCTGGCCGCGACCGATGAACTGCTGTCGACGACGCGCGCGGTCCGCAAGCGCCTCGACCTCGAGCGGCCGGTCGACGTCGAGGTGCTGCTGGAGTGCATCGACCTGGCCCAGCAAGCGCCGACAGGTGGCAACCGGCAGGGTTGGCGCTTCGTCGTGGTGACGGACGCGGAGCAGCGGCAACTGATCGCGGACACCTACCGGCGGGTGTCGCAGTCCTACTTCGCGTCGCGGGCCGCCACGCCGACCGATGACCAGACCGGTCGGGTCCGATCCAGTTCGGACTATCTGCGCGACAACCTCGAGCGTGTCCCGGCGATGGTGATTCCCTGCCAGCAGGGCCGTCCGGAGTCGCTGCCGCTCGCTGCGATGGCGTCCTACTTCGGTTCGATCATCCCGGCCACCTGGTCGATGATGCTGGCCTTACGCGCTCGCGGCCTCGGCTCGGTCTACACCACGCTGCACCTGGTGGACGACGGTGAGCAGGTCGTCGCCGAGGCACTCGGGATCCCGGACGGGTGGACCCAGACGGCGCTGATCCCAGTGGCCTACACCATCGGCACCGACTTCAAACCGGCCAAGCGGCCGCCCGTGACGCAGATCGTCGGCGTCGACGGCTGGTGACACCAACGCCCGCACCCGGAATACCGGGTGCGGGCGTTGTCGTTGGTCGCCGAGGGTCAGTGCACCATGACCGGCGGCACACCCTCGTCGTCCAGCAGGTGGCTCTCCTCGTGCTTCTTGGGCAGGAAGAGTGACACCACGAAGGTGAGCGCACACAGCGCGAACGCGACCATGAAGCTGACCGCGAAGGCGTGTGCCATGTCGTGGCGGACCAGGGCCATGAAGTTGGTCATGGCCTCCTGAGCGGTCTTGCCGAAGCTGGCGATGTACTGCTGGATCTCGCTCGGCACCGGCTTGCCCTGCTCCTGCGCCAACTGCGCCGCCTGACCCGCGGTGACAGCCTGACTGGCCTTGTACTGGTTGGTCAGGACCACCGAGATCACCGCGACACCCACCGAGCTGGCGATCTGCTGGGTGATGTTCAACAGCGTCGAACCGCGTGCCACCTCGTGCCCGCTGAGTGTCCGCAACGCCGAGGTCATCAGCGGCATCATCGTGGCGCCCATGCCCAGACCCATGATGAACAGCACCGCGATCAGATAGCCGTAGCTGGTGTCGGCCTGGATCCGGGTCAGTCCGAACATGCCCGCCACGATGATCGCCATCCCGACCGGCACGATCCGCCCGACGGGGAACTTGTCGGCCAGGGCGCCGGCGATCGGCATGGTCAGCATCGCTCCCAGGCCCTGCGGAGCAACCAGCAGACCAGACTGCAACGCGGATTCACCGCGCACCTGCTGGAAGTAGGTCGGCACGAGGAGAAGCCCACCGAAGAAGGCCGCCGCGAACAGGAACATCGTGATCACGGAGATCGACAGGTTGTAGTTCTGGAACAACCGCAGGTCCAGCAACGGATGCTTCGGCTTGAAGGAGTAGAAGACGAAGGCGATCACCAGTGCCAGGCCGATCAGGCCAGGGACCAGCACCTTCGCCGACGCAACGCTGCCGGCCTCGGGGATGGAGGACACGCCGTACAGGAACAGGGCCAACCCGGGGGACATCAGCAACATGCCGATGAAGTCGAAGGACTCACTCGGGGTCGGGTTGTCCTTGGGCAGGATGAACCAGGCGTAGATCAGGGCGATCAGGCCGAGGGGCACGTTGATCAGGAAGATCCAGTGCCAGCTGGCGTGCTCGATCAGGTAGCCACCGATGATCGGGCCCAGGATCGGGCCAAGCAGCATCGGGACACCGAGGATCGCCATCAGGCGGCCCATCCGCTGCGGTCCGGCGGCGCGGGTCATGATCGTCATACCCAGCGGCATCAGCATGCCGCCGCCCAGGCCCTGGACCACCCGGAACGCGATCAGCATGCCGATGCTGTTGGCGGCGGCGCACAGCACCGAGCCCAGGGTGAACAGCAGGATCGCCATCATGTAGAGGCGTTTGGTGCCGAACCGGTCAGCGGCCCACCCGGTCAGCGGGATGACCGTGGCCAGCGCGAGCGTGTAGGCGGTGACGGTCCACGCCACGGTGGAGTAGTCGGCGACCTGCAGGTCCTTCTGGAAGGTGGGCAGCGCGACGTTGACGACGGTGATGTCGAGGATCGACATGATGGCGCCAAGGACGACGACGCCGGCGATTTTCAGGACGGCGGCGTCGATCTTCTCGGGATACTCATGTGGTGCACCCGAGGTGACGGGGGAGGGGGCTTCAGACATGGCGACAACGGTACCGGTAACCGGTGACAGCCTCCGCATCGCTTTTGGCCGGTCGGTGCCTGCTAGAGCGCCCCGCCCGCATTAGGCTCACCCGAAGGAAGTGTCGCCACCGCACGAGACGGGCTGTCGTTGTACGTCAAGAACCTGACCCTGAAGGGTTTCAAGTCGTTCGCCTCGGCGACTTCGATGCGCCTCGAACCGGGCATCACCTGCATCGTGGGGCCGAACGGTTCGGGCAAGTCGAATGTCGTCGACGCCCTCGCGTGGGTCATGGGTGAGCAGGGCGCCAAGAGCCTGCGCGGTGGCAAGATGGAAGACGTCATCTTCGCCGGAACCCCCGGGCGTCCAGCCCTGGGTCGTGCCGAGGTGTCGCTGACCATCGACAACTCCGACGGCGCGCTGCCGATCGACTACACCGAGGTCACGATCACCCGGACCATGTTCAAGGGCGGCGGCTCGGACTACGCGATCAACGGCACCTCCTGCCGCTTGCTGGACATCCAGGAACTGCTGTCCGACTCCGGCATCGGTCGCGAGATGCACGTGATCGTGGGTCAGGGGCAGCTCGACGCGGTGTTGCGGGCCACCCCGGAACAACGCCGCGGTTTCATCGAGGAAGCCGCCGGTGTGCTCAAACACCGCAAGCGCAAAGAGCGGGCGCTGCGCAAACTCGATGCGATGGAAGCCAACCTGGCCCGCGCCACCGACCTGACCGCCGAGATCCGCCGACAACTGGGACCGCTGGGTCGTCAGGCGCAGACGGCCCGCCGAGCGGCGACGATCCAGGCGGAGGTCCGCGACGCGCGGCTGCGGCTGTTGGCCGATGACCTGGTGCAGCTGACCAACACGTTGCAGCAGGAGGTTGCCGACGAGCAAGCGGTTCTGCAACGTCAGCAGGCGGTTGAGCGGCAACTGGCCACGGCCAAGGAACGGCTCGATGCGTTGGAAGCAGAAGCAGCCGAGCAGGCGCCGGCCGTGGATCGAGCGGCGGCGCGTTGGTACGCCGCGAACGCCCTGGTCGAGCGGGTCGCCGCGACCGGTTCGTTGGCCGGTGAGCGGGTTCGCCTGCTGGCCGAGCACGAGGCCAGTGAGCAACAGTCGTCCGGTCGCGATCCCGAGAAGTTGCGCGAGCAGGCCGGCCGCCTGCGCGAGGACCACGAACGTCTCACGGGCGAGATCGACCGCGCCGCAGCCGCTTTGGAGACGGCGGTGCAGCGTCGCACCGATCTGGAGCAGGCGCATCAGGAGGAGCAGCAGCGGCTGCAGCGCGTTGCTCGCGCCATCGCCGACCGCCGCGAGGGCCTGGCCAAACTCGAAGGTCAGGTCGCGGCCCGACACAGCCGTATCGACGCCGCCCAGAGCGAATTGGACCGGTTTGATGCCACTGAGGCCGACATCGCGCAGCGGTTGGCCGACGCCGAACGTGAGTACGCCGAGCTCGAGGCGGGCATCGCCGCCGACGAGCAGGGTGAGGCCGATCTGGATACCGCCTACGAGGTAGCCGAAGCCAAGCGGGTCGAGTCCGCCGCCGCGCTGGAAGAAGCGCGCGATGCCGAGCGCACCGCCGACCGCGACCGGTCCAGCCTGCAGGCCCGGCTGGACGCGCTGTCGTTGAGTCTGCGCCGGACCGACGGAGCTGCTCACCTGCTCAGTGCCGACGAGGCCGACGGCATCGCGGGGCGGTTGTCGGAGCAGCTGACCATCGACTCCGGTTCGGAGGCCGCCATCGCCGCCGCGCTCGGCTGGGCGGCGGACGCAGTCGTCGTGGCTGATCTGGACACCGCCGACCGGGCCGTTGGTCTGTTGCGGCGTGAGGAGGCCGGCAGTGCCGGGCTGGTGGTTTCCGGTACGCCGACCCCCGCCGTGGCTGCCCCGACGCACCTTCCCGAGGGCGCGCGTGCCGCCCGTGCGGCCGTGAGTGCTGCTCCGCAGGTTGCGGCGGTCCTCGACCAGCTGCTGCATGACGTGGTGCTCGTGGACTCGGTGGATATGGCTAAGGCCGTTGTGCGGCAGGATGATTCGCTGATCGCCGTGACCCCCGATGGCGACGTCTTCGCCCGCAGATACGTCAGGGGCGGGTCGGCTGGTGCGCCCAGCCTCCTGGAGATCCAGGCTGCGGTCGACGAGACGAAGACGGCCCTGGACGAGGCCGTCGCCCGTGCCGAGCGGGCGCGATTCGCCAGCACTGGTCTGCGCTCGGCACTCGATGAGCACACCGAGGCCGCCGAGGCTGCGCTGGCCCGGTTGGGGGAGTCCGACGCCCGGATGGCAGCGATCGCCGAGCAACTGGGTCGTCTGGGTCAGGTCATTCGCGGTGTCACGGCCGAACGAGACCGGTTGGAGAAGTCGCGGGCGCAAGCGCAGGAGGCGTTGACCGCGCACCGCGGCGAGTTGGCCGATCTGGAGCAACGACTCGCCGACGCGCAGGCCGACGGGGACGACCTGGCCGAGCCCACCACCGACGAACGTGACCGGTTGGCGGTCGAGGCCGCTGCCGCTCGGTCCGCGGAGACCGACCAGCGGCTGAATCTGCGCACCCGTGAGGAGCAATCGCGCTCTCTCAAGGAGCGGATCGACGGACTCGAGGCCGCCGCGGAGTCCGAACTGCGCGCTCGCGAACGTGCTCGCCAGGCCCGGGTGCGACGTGAGGCGCAGGCCACCGTGGCCCGCGCCGTACAACACGGGTGCCGGCAGACCAAGGGATTGGTCGACACGGTCCTGGCCGTCGCGAAGATCCAGCGGGAGGAAGCCGAGGCGGCCCGCACGGTGCGCGACGCGGCGTTGCGGGAGCAGCGTGCAGCGGTGGCGGCGATCGGTGACCAGCTGCGCGAGCTCACCGACACGGTCCACCGCGACGAGGTGGCACGCGCCGAGCAGCGGTTGCGGATCGAAGCGATGCAGACCCGGGCGGTCGAGGAGCTCGGCATCGAACCCGACGTGCTGGTCGAGGAATTCGGGCCGCACCAGCTCATCCCGCACATCCCCGGCCCCGACGAGGACGCCGACGAACTGCCCGAGCCGATCCCGTTCGAGCGAGCGGCCCAGGAGCAGCGGTTGCGCTCGGCCGAGCGGCGACTGTCCCAGCTGGGTCGGGTGAACCCCTTGGCGCTGGAGGAGTTCGCGGCGCTGGAAGAGCGGCACAAGTTCCTGACCGAGCAGTTGGAGGACCTGAAGAAATCCAAGGCCGACCTGCTGGACATCGTCGCCGAGGTCGACGAACGCGTCCAGCAGGCGTTCGCGGATGCGTTCGCCGACACCGCCGAGCAGTTCGAGGGCGTCTTCTCCCGGCTGTTCCCCGGGGGTGACGGCCGGCTGGTGCTGACCGACCCGGACGACATGCTCACGACCGGCATCGAGGTCGAGGCACGCCCGCCGGGCAAGAAGATCAAGCGACTGTCACTGCTATCCGGTGGCGAACGCTCTTTGGTGGCAGTGGCTCTGCTGGTGTCGATCTTCAAGGCACGGCCCAGCCCTTTCTACATCATGGACGAGGTCGAAGCCGCGCTGGACGACGCGAACCTGGGCCGGTTGATCACGCTCTTCGAGGAGCTGCGGGATTCCAGCCAGTTGATCGTGATCACCCACCAGAAGCGCACGATGGAGGTCGCCGACGCGCTCTACGGTGTGTCGATGCGTGGCGATGGGGTGACCACCGTTGTGTCGCAACGAATCCGCGACGTTCAACCAGCCTGATCAGGCAACCGAAGCCGCTCGCTCCGCCAAGATCCGGTCGCGATACCAACCGAAGCTGGTCTTCGGGATCCGCCGTTGCGTCGGGTAGTCCACGTAGACCAGCCCGAACCGCATCTGGTAGCCCTCCGCCCACTCGAAGTTGTCCAGCAACGACCAGCAGAAGTAGCCGCGCACGTCGACCCCCTCACGGCTCGCAGCCGCAACCGCGTCCAGGTGCTCTTGCAGATAGCGCACCCGATCCGGATCGTCGACACTCCCATCCGGGGCGATCACGTCGTCGCACGCCCGACCGTTCTCGGTGATGTAGACGGGCGGGAGCGTGGGGTAGCTGTCCCGCAGCCACACCAGCAACCGGCGTAGTCCGTCGGCCTCGACGGGCCACCCCATCTGGGTGGTTTCGCCGCGCGGGTCGATGACATCGTGCGTGCCAAGGTCGGTAGCGGTACGTCGCGCAGGATCGGCCTCGTCGTATTCGACGGCCGCCACGCGGCTGGGGAAGTAGTTGTTGACGCCGAGGAAGTCCAGCGGAGCGCTGATGACCGCCAGGTCTTCCTCGCGCAGCCAGCTGAAATCGCTGATGGCTGAGTAGGTTTCGCGTGCCAACGTCGGGTAGCGACCGGCCAGGATCGGGTCGGTGAACAGCAGGTTGGAGTTCATCAGGGCCAGGTCCGCAGCGTGCACGTCCTGCGGGCTGTCGCTCGCCGGTTGGACGGGTTGGAGGTTGAGGGTGACGCCGACCCGGGCCGTCGGGTCCGCGCGCAGTACCTGTGTCGCCAGGCCGTGTCCCAGCGCGAGGTGATAGGCCGCCGCAAGCGCGCCGTCTCCCTCACACGCCCCCGGGGCATGCCGCCCGGTGCTGTAGCCCAGCATCGAGGAGCACCACGGCTCGTTCAGCGTGATCCAGTCCTTCACCCGGTCCCCGAGGCGGTCGTGGGCGATCTGCGTGTACTGCGCGAAACGTTCTGCGGTGGAACGAGTTCGCCAGCCGCCGGCGTCCTCGATGGCCTGCGGCAGATCCCAGTGATAGAGCGTCACGAACGGGGCGATGCCGCGGTCCAGTAGTTCGTCGACCAACTGGTCGTAGAAGTCCAGACCGGCGGCATTGCCGTCACCGGAGCCGTCGGGCTGGATCCGCGGCCAGGCCAGCGAGAACCGGTAGGCGTCCACACCCAGCTGATCCAGCAACGCCACATCCTCGCGCCAGCGGTGATAGTGGTCGCACGCGATATCGCCGGTGTCGCCGTGGAAGGTGCGTCCCGCAGTGTGACTGAATGTGTCCCAGATGGACGGAGTGCGTCCGTCTGCGGCGACGGCGCCTTCGATCTGGTAGGACGCGGTCGCTGCTCCGAAGATGAAGCGGTCCGGGAGAGGGTAGGTCACGAGGAGGCTCCTGCGGTTGATGGATTGATCAGGACGTCTACGCCGTACGGCGCGATGATGCGTTGCGGGGTCACCGAGTGGCCCTGCAGGGTGGTCAGATTCGGGTTCGGGTGGTAGGTGACGGCCTCATCCGAGGCGTTGACGAACCACTCGAACGTGCGACCGTCCTGATGGATCAGGCGGTCGGTCATCAACCGCGGTTCACTCACTGATTCGGCCGACAACACGCCCGTCTCGCGCCCCAACGCCTGATAGATGCGCCACGTCGGGTCGGGGTTGGCGTGCGGGCGGCTGGCGGCGAAGTACTCCAGTGGAAGGGTGCACAGCACCGCCCGCCCCGCGCCACGAGTGGCCCGCAGGAGCACCGGCCGACCGTGCTGATCGCGCGCAACCACGGTCGCCTCAGTGGACTCGACGGGCAGGATGGCTCGGCCGTCACGTGACCCGGCCACGGGAATGGTGATGGTCTCTCCGGCCTCGATGTCCCCGAAGTCCTCGTCGAAACGCACGAGGACTTCGTCGTCGACGATGGGCTCGACCAGTCCGTAGCGCAGCGTGTGCCGCGCGCCGAAGAGCGGCTCCATCCCGGTCCACCAGGGACCGCGTTGAGCCTGAGCGTCGCCCGTCCCGTACGACGCGAAAACCGTTGCGCCGGAAAGCGCCAGTTCGCGTAGGCGATGCCAGGTGGGCGTGGTGACGGCCTTGGTCGAGGGCAGGATCCACACGGCCGGCTCCGCAGGTAGACCGTCGGACTCACGGATGACGGCAGGAGCAAGACCGGCCTCGCGTAGGGCGATGTAGGCCTGCTCCGCGTTACGGAACACGTCGGTGCGGTGGACCGGGTCCACGAACCAGTTGTCCGGGGCATCCAGGTAGGCGCTGACCAACAGTGCGACCGGGCTCGGGGCTCGTCGGCATCGGGGCAGGTCGATCGCCTCGAGGACCTGCTCGAAGCGGTGCATTTCGAGCAACTGGGGTTTGGCCTGACCGGTGACGTCGGTCAGCCCGAAGTGTTGCTCGAACGGCTGGTGCCGATAGGGGTCGCGGTCGCCGAGGTTGTCGAAGTCGGTGTTGTTCCACGCCAACCAGCCCGTCGCTCCGGCCAGCAGCGACAGGTGCAGCACCTGCCGGTAGTAGTCCGCGGCGTGCTCATCGCTGGTGAAGTCACTGGTCACCCCGAACTCCTCGAGCACAACGGGGAGGCCTGCGACAGTGGTCAATTCGCAGATGAACGCAGCTTTCACGTGTTGGCGCACGGGATCGTCGCCCATCGGATAGACGTGCGGGCCGACGAAGTCACTCAACGCTGCGAGGTCGCGGACACTGAATCCGTTGTCAGCGCCGGTCACCTCCACGCCCCAGGCTCCGTCGCCGAAGGAGAGGGGCTGACGTCCACCTCCAGCACGTACGGCGTGCGCAACGATCCGCGCCCACGAGGAGACGGTCGCCCGGTCGCCCGAGCGGTCGTAGTTGGGCATCTCGTTGCTGATCAGCCACCCGCAGACGGCGGGGTGGTCGGCGAACCGCTGGGTCACCGCCTCGATGTACCAGGCCTGTTGGGCCACCATCCAGACATCGCCGTAGACGTCCCGGCCCGCGCGCCACGCGGGGTCCCAGTTCTCCCCGGACATGTGCCCGACCAGGAACGTCGGGATGGTCTGCATCCCCAGTTCGTGGTGGGCGTCGAGGAAGTCGGCGAACCGGTCCAGGACGTCCTCGTCGAGCACACCGGGCTCCGGCACCGCGTGCGGCCAGAACAGGAATGACCGGGTCACTCCCAGACCGTGTTCGTGCAGCGTCCGCAATTCGGTCCGCACCAGGTCAGCGTCGTAGGAGTGCCACATGAACGGTCCGCCGCTGCGGGACCAGAAGTTGGCTCCCAGCCAGACCTGGGGGTGACCGTCCAGCGAGCGGACGCAGCTCGAGGGGCGGGGTACGGATCGGTGGCTCGAAGTGCTCACTTCACCGCTCCAGAGGTCAACCCGGCCACCAGGTAGCGCTGCAGCAGCAGGAACACCACGACGATCGGCACACTGACCACCAGCGAGGCAGCCATCACCTGGTTCCAGTAGACGTTGATCGAGGTGGAGTAGCTCTGCAGGCCGATCGACAAGGTCTGCGTGTCGGTGTTGGTCATCTGCGAAGCGAACAGGATCTCACCCCAGGAGGTCATGAACGCATAGACGGCCACAGCGATCACGCCGGGGCGAGCGGCCGGCAGGATCACCTGCCACAGCGTCCGCATGGTGCCCGCGCCGTCGACCTTGGCGGCCTCGTCGAGCTCGCGGGGAATGCCGTCGAAGTAGCCGGCCAGCATCCAGATGGAGAACGGCAGTGTGAAGGTCAGATAGGTGACGATCAGGCCGAGCCGGGTCTGGTAGAACACCGTCGTCCCGAGCACCTTGTCGAGGTTGACGAAGATCAGGAACAACGGCAGCAGGAACAAGATCCCCGGGAACATCTGGGTGGACAGGATGGTGCCGGTGAACAGGCTGCGGCCACGGAACCGCCACCGAGAGACGGCGTACCCGGCGAGGATCGCGATCAACACACTGAACACCGTGGCGACGGTGCACACGATCAGGCTGTTGGTGAAGTATTTCGCCAGGGGCACCGTCTGCCAGATGTCCTTGAACGGCTGCAGGGTCGGGTGACTGGGCCACCACTCGAACTCGCCCTGCACATCGCCCAGTGGTTTGATCGCGCCGGTCACCATCACCCACAGCGGTACGAGGACGAACAGGGCCAGCAGGAACAGAACGACAACCCGAAAGACTCTGAAGGACAGGGGTTCACGCACGACGGGACCTCCGGTTCACGAAGAGCAGGTAACAGGCGGTGACCAGCAGGAGGAACAGCAGCAGGAGCACCGACATGGCCGAACCGAGCCCGAAGTTCCAGTTGATGAAGGACGCACCGTAGATGTGGATGGACACCAGGTCGGCGCTGCTCGGCGGTTGGGAACCGAACAACACGAACGGCGTGTTGAAGTCGTTGAAGGTCCACAGGAAGAGCATCAGGATCAGCACGACATTCACTGACCGCAGCGACGGCATCGTGATGTAGCGCACCTGCTGCCAGATCGAGGCGCCATCAACGGACGCGGCGTCGTACTGGTCCTCGGAGACGTTCTGAAGTCCGGCGAGCAGCATCAGGAAGGCAAACGGCCACGAGCGCCAGATGGCGACGACCACGGCTGACCAGAAGGCGTTCCCACCCAGCAGCCAGAACGTGTCGCCGTTGCCCAGGCCCACCGACTTCAGCACGTGGTTCACCAGGCCGTTGTCCCGCTGCAGCATGAAGCTCCAGGTGATGATGCCGGCGTAGATCGGCATGGCGTAGGGCACCAGGAACAACGTCCGGAAGAAGCCCCTGCCGCGGAAACTGCGATGGACGACCAGGGCAGCGGCCATTCCGAACGACCACGAAACCCCAAGCACGAGAAGCGTGTACGCCGCGGTGATCAGGAACGAGTGGGCCAACCCCTTGCCGACGGGGGACGACACGTCAAGGGCGATCCGGTACGCCGTCAGGCCGTGATACGGCGCCTCGGACCAGTTGGCGATGTAGAACTGCGTCAGATCCACGAAGGACATCCACACTCCGACGAGCATGGGAATGATGTGGATCAGCAGTTCGAGCAGGACCGCCGGAAGGATCAGCAGATAGGGGGCGAGCCGGCGGGCGGGGCGCCGCCCGCCGGCTCGCGGTGCGGAGACTGACATGTCAGCCGGCGGCCGCCATCGTGTCCTGGGCCTTCTGCAGCGCCGCCTTGATGTCATCGTCGGTCGGCGCCTTGCCGGTGGCTGCTTGTGCCGTCAGCTGGACCACCGCGTTACCGACGTTGGTCTCGTAGGCGGCTTCGTTGGGCACCAGCGGTAGCGGAACCGCGCGGGTGTTCAGGATCTCCTGGAAGGTCTTGGCCTCCTCCGCGTTGTCCGTGAAGTTCGGCGTCACACCCTTCAGGACCGGCAGGGCGGCGAACGGCTTGTCGAAGATCTTCTGCTCATCCTCGCTGGTCATGAAGTTCACGAACTTCAGGGCGGCGTCCTTGTTCTTGGTGTTCTTGAAGATGGACAGGTTGATGCCCGCCACGAAGCTGGCGGTGTCCTTGGGTGCGTTCGCCGGTGCGGGGATCGCCACGACGCCGTACTCATCGGACTTCATGCCGTCAGCGACCAGCGTGTTGTCGGCGTTGTTCTGGCTCATCAGCATCGCCGCCTTACCCTTGGCGAAGTCGCCGGGGGCTTCCGGACCGTTCTTGTACTGGGCGCTGCTCGGATTGACCACTCCGTCGGCCATCAGGTCGACGTACTGCTTGACGCCCTGGACCTGGCCGGCCGAGGTGAAGTCCGCCTTGCCGTCGGTGGTGAAGGGGTTGGAGTCCTGCTGCTGGCCGAAGATGAAGGCGAAGTGCACGCCCTCGGTGTAGCTACCGCCCTCCATCGCCATGCCGTAGACGCCCTTGCTCTTGTCGGTGAGCTTCTTGGCCGCGTCCTGCAACTCCTCCCAGGTCGTCGGCGGCTTCAGACCGGCGTCGGCGAACATCTTCTTGTTGTAGTAGAGGCCGTAGACCAGGGAGTACAACGGCACCGACGTCGGCTCCTTGCCGGCCATTCCGCCGGTGGCAAGGGACGCGGGCACGAACTTGTCCTTGCCGCCGATGGCCTTGAACTCTGCGTCACCGAACGGCAGGAACGCACCGGTCGCTTGCAGCGAAGGCGCCCAGGTGTTGCCGATGTTCAGCACGTCGGGCCCGTTACCGGAAGTGGTGGCGGCCAGGATCTTGTTCTGCAGGTCAGGCCAGCCGATGACTTGCAGGTTGACCTTGATGCCGGTCTGCTTCTGGAACTTGTCCAGCTCCGGTTGCAAGACCTTCTGGTCGTCCTGGAGCGATGCACCCTGGTTGCTCGCCCAGTAGGTCAGCGTGGTGCCGCTGCCGCCGCTGCCACCAGCTGAGCTGGATCCGCTTCCACAGCCGGCAATTCCGACGAGCGCCGCCGACACTGCGGCCGCCGTGATGAGACGTACTTTCACAAGAGTCCTCCTGCTGAGTCCACGGCCCCGTCGCCGCAGTGAGAGCTACATCACAGCACTTACCCGGTTAAGTTGCCAGTCCCAACAAATGGCCGTTATCGAATTGTTAACCGGGTAAGTGGAAGGAGTGCGAACTCAGCGACGCGAGCGCGCCGGGCCGGTGCTCTCGCGGATGACCATGCGCGAAGGCGTCACACGCACCCGGCCGTGGTCGACGCCGGCAATCCGATCCAGCAGGACGGTGGCCGCCTGCTCGCCGTAGGCCTCGGTCTCACGGGCGAGGGCGGTGATCGGTGTGGCGACCATCTCGGTCAACGGGGAGTCATCCCATGAAATAACCGAAACATCCTGTGGCACAGAGAATCCCGAGCCATCCAGGGCCCGTTCGCCGGCCACGGCATTCACGTCGTTGGCGTAGACGATGGCGGTCGGAGCGGTCGTCGGATCCGACATCACGGAGTGTGTCGCGGCGACGGCGGACGCGGCGTCGTAGGCGACCGCCATGCTGAGCAGTTGCACGTCGCAGCGCGCTGCTGCTCGCTGCATGCCCCGCTGCCGACTGCGTTCGTGGGCGAACTCCGCAGGGCCGGCGATGTGCGCGATGCGGCGGTGGCCCAGGCCGGCAAGGTACTCGACCAGCGTCGCAGCGTCCGCTGCCTGATCGGTCCACAAGCACGGCATGCTGGTGTCACGACGTGGGCCGCCGCACAGGACGGCGGGTAGCCCGATCGCGTCCACCGCGGCTATCCGCGGATCGCGATGACGTTCGTCGACCAGGATCACCCCATCGATACGGCCTTCGCCCCACCACTTGCGGTAGACCTCGACCTCCTGGTCGGGGTGGTCTCCGATGATCCGTAGCAGCAAGCTCCAGTCCCGTTTGGTGAGTGCGGTTTCCACGCCCACCAGGAACCGGATGAAGAAGGATTCGATGGCCACGGTCTGCACCGGGCGAGCCAGCGCCAGGCCGATCACCTTGGTGTGGAACCCGCCGAGAGCACGGGCGCTGGCACTGGGCTGCCAGCCGAGATCGCGCGCGACATCGAGCACTCGTTGGCGGGTCTGCTCCCCGACGCCCGGCTGCCCGTTCAACGCGTAGGAGACGGCCGCTTTGGAGATCTGTAGTTCGCGGGCGATGTCGGCGATGGTTGGCCTGCTGGCCATAGCGGGCCTCCTGTCGGTGCCTGGGGGATCCCAGGCATGGTGCACGGAGTCTACTTATCCGGATAAGCCGACGTCCGCGAATCCGGCAAGGAACCGGGCGCGGATCAGTCGACCAACGCGGCGTAGGTGATCTGCTTCAGCAACGGCCGGATGGGCAGGGCGGAGGACGGGATCAACTGGGTCATGAAGATCGCGGTGAGCTTCTCGATCGGGTCGATCCAGAAGTACGTCGATGCCAAACCGCCCCAGCCGTACTCACCCGGGGACGAGGCTATTCCAGTCGGTACCGGGTCCATCGTGACCGAGAACCCAAGCCCGAAACCCACTCCCGTGAAGGGTGTTTCGGCGTACAGCGGAATACCGAACTCCTCCAGGTCGGCATCGCCGGGCAGGTGGTTGGTCGTCATGAAGTCGATCGTCCGCGAGCTGAGCAACCGCACGCCGTTCAGTGCGCCGCCGCCCAACAGGAAATCGGCGAACCGCTGATAGTCGGCCATCGTCGAGTAGAGGCCGCCACCGCCCGACAGGAACGTCGGTGTCGTGGCGGGGTCCGGTCCGAACGTCTCGAGGATGCGTGCCCCGTCGGGCGTGTGCAGGTGCAGCGTCGCCAGTCGCGCCGGATCCACCGCATGGAACGCCGTGTCGGTCATCCCCAACGGCGTGAGGATCTCATCGGCGAGGAAAGCGTCCAGCGATCGTCCGGAGGCCACTTCGACCACCCGGCCCAGGACATCGGTCGCGACGCTGTAGAGCCAACTGGTGCCGGGCTCGAAGCGCAACGGCATCGCGGCGAATGCGTCGCACGCGGTCGCGAGGTCCTTGTCGGCCGGGTTGAACTCGTAACCGCCCAGCCGGTAGATCTCGTCGGTCACGTGGGTGCGATGGAAGCCGTAGGTCAGCCCCGAGGTGTGGGTCAGCAGGTGCTTGACCAGCATCGGCCGCGCGGCCGGATGGGTGACGGGCGCGGTGGCCGGCCCCCCGACGTACACCCGTACGTCGGCGAAGGAGGGGATGTACGCCGAGACCGGAGCGTTCAGATCCAGACTGCCCTGCTCGTAGAGCATCATCGCGGCCACCGAGGTGATCGGTTTGGTCATGGAGTAGATGCGGTAGATCGCGTTGTCGAGCGCGCGCGGCGCTCCGGTTTGCCCTCCGCCGCCGAGACTGGAGACCACCTGTCCGCCGCGGGAGACCTGGAAGGTCCAATCCGGCAGGGCACCACGGCGTCGATACGGCGCCAACGCCTCGGCGATACGACGGATTCGTTCGCGGTCCACGCCGGAAGTGTCGGTGTTCACGATCGCACCGTACGCCGCGCGGTGACTCAGGAGCGGCGGCGCACCGGCCGTCCGTGCTCAGTGACCTCGGGTTCGACCAGGTCGGCGTCAGTGCTCGAGCCGTCCCGGCGCAGCACCTTCTCGGTCTTCGCCGTCACGGAGGAGACGAGTTCCTCGGCCCGGTCGGTCAGGATCTCCCGACCTTCACGGCGAGCGGGAATGGCCACGACCGCGACCACCGCGGCCGCCAGCGCGACACAGAGCAGCAGGGCGAGAATCAACCAGACCATGGTCATATTCTGCCTGGTCATCCTGGTGTTTTCCGCGCAGGTCCGGGTCCTGGGTGTGCCGTCGGTCAGCGGGTGATCACGAGACCAGGTTTGGTGCGCCGATTTGTCATGATGGGCGGGTGGACAGTCTTTGGGTGATCCTCACCGTCATCACGCTCCTTGTTCTGCTCGGACTCACCGCCGGCGTGACGTTGCTGCGCCGCGGCAGCGGTCGCTCGACCGGGGCACCGACGCTGCCGCCCGCCCAGCAGACGGCAGAGCCGACCACGACATTGCCGTCCGCCAAGGACGCGCAACGCCGCGGCGCGAACACCTATCAAGCGGCACCCTCGAGCACGATCGACTTCAGCAAGGTCGCCGAACCCGAGCAGCACGCTGCGGTGGAGTCGGCGCCGACCGAGAGCGCTCCAGCCGACGCTGACGCCGTCATCGACGCTGACGCTGACGCTGACGTTGACTCCGAGTCCGGGGCACCGGCGCCCGTCGCGCAGGCTCCCGACCAGGCGGTCACCGATGACACAGCGCAGCCGGCCCCGGAGCAGCCCGTCACGGAGCAGCCCGTCGCTGACCTGCGCGCCGATCAGGCCGCACAGCCCCCGACGATCGAGAAGCCGGAGTCCGCGATCGGTCGGATGGGCCGGCTGCGGGGCCGTCTGGCCCGCTCCAACTCGGCGATCGGTAAGGCCCTGTTGGGTCTGCTGGCCAAGGGTGAGCTGTCCGACGCCGACTGGGAGGAGGTCGAGGATGTGCTCCTGGGCGCCGACCTGGGCGCCTCGGCGACCACGGAACTGGTCGACCGATTGCGCGCACGTGTAGCGGTGGAGGGCACCCCGACGGCCGAGCAACTGCACGATTGGCTGCACGCCGAACTGCTCACCCTGGTGGACCCGTCGATGGACCGCCGGATCGCCGCGACCCGGGTGGGCGATCGCCCCGCCGTGCTGATGGTCGTGGGCGTGAACGGCACCGGTAAGACCACCACCGTCGGCAAACTCGCCCGGGTGCTGGTCGCTCAGGACAAGAAACCGGTCCTCGGCGCGGCCGACACCTTCCGGGCCGCGGCCGCCGACCAGTTGCAGACCTGGGGTGCCCGGGTCGGCGTGCCGACCGTGCGTTCCGACAAGGAAGGCGCCGACCCTGCAGCGGTGGCGTTCGACGCGGTGAAGGCCGGCAGCGATCAGCACGCCGATGTCGTCCTGATCGACACCGCGGGCCGCCTGCACAACAAGGTCGGTCTGATGGACGAGTTGCGCAAGGTCAAGCGCGTGGTGGAAAAGCAAAGCCCCATCGACGAGTGCCTGTTGGTGCTGGACGCGACCACCGGCCAGAACGGCATGCAGCAAGCGCGCATCTTCAGCGAAGCCGTCGAGGTGACCGGCGTCGTACTCACCAAACTCGATGGCACCGCCAAGGGCGGCATCGTGGTCCTCGTGCAGCGCGAACTCGGCGTACCGGTCAAGCTGGTCGGCCTGGGGGAGGGCCCGGACGACCTGGCTCCCTTCGACCCGTCCGCCTTCGTCGACGCGGTCCTGAATTAAGAGGTCAGGCGCTCTGGCGCCGGTCAGTGCGTACTAGGGGATCCGAGAGCATCCAGCGGATCAACCCGACGCCCACCTGACCGGCGCCGCGCAACGGCACCGCGCCACCGGGCAGCAGGCGGACCCCCAGCATTCGGCGGGCATCGGCGGGCAGGGTGCCGAGGGCACCGGCGACCAGGGTGAGGTACCCGGGCCGGACCGCCAGGGGCATGGGTGGCTCGGTCGCGATGAAGCGCAACGTCTCCCGCGCCGCCGGGGTGCCGGCCAGTTCGCCGGTGAAGCGCTCCAGCGCCGTGGTCAGTTCGGTGACGGTCTGCGGCGGATCGATCACGCCGAGCCGGGCCGCCACCGAACCCGTCTGGGCCACATACCGATCCGCGTCGTACGCCGAGAGGCGGCTCACGCCGTACGTCTGATAACAGGTCAGGAAGCTCTCGGTCTCCGCCACGTGCACCCACGTCAACAGATGGGGGTCGCTCGCGGCGTACGGGCGCCCGTCGTCAGCGGTACCGCGCACCCGGCGATGCATACCCCGGATGCGGGCGATCAACCGCTCGGCGTCCTGGATGGTCCCGAACGTGGTCGTCGAGAGGTAGCCGCTGGTCTGCTGCAACCGGCCCCACGGGTCGTCCCGATAGCGCGAATGCTGGTCGACCCCGGCCATCGCCAGCGGGTGCAGCGACTGCAGCAGCAGAGCGCGGATGCCACCGAGGAACATCGACGCGTCCAGGTGCACCCGCCAGATCGGGTCCTCAGGAGTGAACCAACGCGCTCCTTCGGCGCCCCAGATCGCACTGGCTCGCTGCGTCGCGTGCTCCCCGGCGACCTTCGAGCGCAGGGCCAACGCGGCCCGGTGGCGGACCATGTCGTGCACCCGGCGAGCAGGCGCAAGAACTGGTCGGGTCATCGCAACGGGGCTGGTCAGACGCGGTGCGAGCACCCAACCAGTGTGCAACGGGGGCTTCGCAACACAGAGTTAACACACAACACGTTCGGGTGAAATGCGCCGTTGCGAGTGTTCTTCCCATGAGCGCACTATCACTGGTGGCGGCGGATACGCCGACACTCGATACCGGTAACACCGCGTGGATGCTGACGTCAGCCGCGTTGGTGCTGTTCATGACCATCCCCGGTCTGGCCCTGTTCTACGGCGGTCTGAACCGATCCAAGGGTGTCTTGAACATGATCATGATGTCGTTCGGCGCCTTCGGCGTCATCGGCATCGTCTACGTGCTGTGGGGCTACTCGATGTCCTTCGGCCCCAACAACGTTGGCGGCATCTTCGCCAACCCCTTCGACTTGTGGGCACTGAAGGATCTGCTGCCCGGCGCGCCGGGGGCGGACGCGTCGCTGGCCTACACCGCGACCGGCGTACCCACGCTGGTGTTCGTGGGCTTCCAGTTCACGTTCGCCGCGATCACCGTCGCACTGATCAGCGGTTCGCTTTCGGACCGGGTGAAGTACTCGACCTGGCTGGTCTTCTCGGTCCTGTGGGTCACGCTGGTCTACTTCCCGCTGGCCCACATGGTCTGGGGCGGTGGCCTGCTCAGCGGGTCCGCCGACGGCATCGCGGCCAAGCTGTTCGGCACGACCGATGGTGTCGCATCGGTGGCACCGATCGACTTCGCGGGTGGAACCGTCGTCCACATCAACGCCGGTATGGCCGGTCTGGTGCTCTGTCTCTTCCTGGGCAAGCGCCTCGGCTTCGGCAAGGTGGCAATGCGTCCGCACAACGTGCCGCTGGTCATGCTGGGCGCGGGCATCCTGTGGTTCGGCTGGTTCGGGTTCAACTCCGGTTCGGCCCTGGCGGCCAACGAGTCGGCCGGTCTGGTGTGGGTCAACACGACCACCGCGACCTGCGCCGCGATGATCGCCTGGCTGCTGGTGGAGAAGTTCCGTGACGGTCACGCCACCTCGGTAGGCGCCGCCTCGGGCATCGTGGCCGGACTGGTCGCGATCACCCCGGCCTGTGGCAACGTCACGCCGTGGGGCTCAATCGCCGTCGGCGCCATCGCCGGTGTGCTGTCCGCCTACGCCATCGGCTTGAAGTACAAGCTCGGGTACGACGACTCCCTGGACGTCGTCGGCGTCCACCTGGTCTCGGGCTTCTGGGGCACCATCTCGCTGGGCTTCCTGGCCCGTGGCACCGGCCTCTTCTACGGCCAGTGGAAGCAGTTGATCGTGCAGTTGATCATCGCCTGCTCGGCACTGGCCTTCACGGCGGTCATGACGGCGATCATCGCGGTCGTGCTGAAGTACGCCATGGGCTGGCGGATCTCCGAGGACGACGAAGCGCAAGGTATCGACCAGACTGAGCACGCAGAAACTGCGTACGACCTGGCGACCACCTCCTTCGGAACCGTCGCCACGTTCGCCCACGAGGAAGGAGCGAAGGCATGAAACTGGTCACCGCGATCATCAAGCCGTTCAAGCTGGACGAGGTCAAAGAGGCCCTGGAGGCCTACGGCATCGCCGGAATGACCGTGAGCGAGGCCAGCGGCTACGGCCGCCAGCGCGGTCACAGCGAGGTCTACCGAGGCGCCGAGTACAACGTCGACTTCGTCAGCAAGACTCGCCTGGAAGTGATCGTCGACGACGCTGACGCCTCGAACGTGGTCGACGTGATCGTGAAGGCCGCCCAGACCGGCCGGATCGGTGACGGCAAGGTGTGGATCGTCCCCGTCGAGGAGGTAGTCCGCGTCCGGACGGGTGAGAAGGGTCCCACCGCGCTCTGACGCGGGGCCCGCACCCACCTATCCGACAACCACCAAGAGAGGCTGTCATGAGTACCCACGCGGACCACATGACAGAGCGTCTCGACCTCGCCGGTACCCGGGACTTCACACGTCCGGGTGCCGGCGAGGCACGTCGGGCCCGGTTGGCCGCCTATGGCCGGCAGTGGCTCGGCGGTCTCTGGGACGAAGCGATCCGACCGTTGCACTCCGGTTCGCAGGACGGCGTCGCCCTCGCGGCCGTGGGCAGTTTCGCCCGGGGCGACGGCGGTCCACTGTCCGATTACGACCTGGTGCTGCTGCACGACGGTAGGTCGCTGCGCCCCGAGGTCATCACGGCGCTCGCGGACCGGATCTGGTACCCCGTCTGGGATGCCGGTGTCCGACTCGACCACAGCGTGCGCACCATGGCCGAATGTCGTGGCACGGCCAGCGGTGATCTCGCCGCCGCGGTCGGGATGCTCGACATCGACTGGGTCGCCGGTGACCCCGTGCTGGTCTCCGGGGTGCGGCAGATGATCGCCCACGACTGGCGGGCCAACGCCCGCAAGCGGCTACCGGAGTTGATCGAGGCCACCCGCCGTCGCCATGAGCGGCACGGCGACCTCAGCACCTCGATCGAACCCGACCTCAAGGAGGGCCGGGGCGGTCTGCGCGACATGACTGTGCTGAAGGCGCTGACGGCCGCGTGGCTCTCGGATCGTCCGCACGGGGAGGTGGACGCGGCGTACAACACGTTGTTGGACGTGCGCGACGCCCTGCACGTCGCCACCGGTCGTGGGCGCGATCGCCTCGGGCGCGAGGACCAGGACGCGGTCGCTGCCCTGCTCGGGCACCCGGACCCGGATGCCCTGCTGACCGAGGTGGTGCAGTCCGCCCGGGTGATCAGCTACTCGTTGGATGGCACCGCCCGCCGGGCCCAGCAATCCCAACGGGCCCGTACGCCGCGGATCGGCCCGCGTCGCCCCGTCCTGTCCCCGCTGGGTTACGGGCTCTACGAACACGACGGGGAGATCGTGCTGGGCCCCAACTTCACCACCCGGCCGACGCCGCTGCTGCTGCTGCGAGCGGCGCGCGCGGCGGCGCGGCGGGAGATCCCGTTGGCTCCGGCCACCTTGACCAACCTGACCGTCGGCCTGGAGCCACCGAGCGTTCCGTGGGAGCCGGAGATCCGCGATGCCTTCGTGGATCTGCTGGCAACCGGTCCCGGGTTGACCCAGGTGTGGGAGGCATTGGATCTCGGCGGGGTCATCGGAACGTGGATCCCGGAGTGGCGGGCGGTGCGGAGTCGACCGCAGCGCAACGCTATTCACCGCCATACCGTCGACCGGCACCTGATCGAGACGGTCGTCGAAGCGGCGGATCTGCGGGTGGACGTGGAGCGACCGGACCTGCTGTTGGTGGGTGCCTTGCTCCACGACATCGGCAAGATCTCTGGAGTCCACGATCACGCCATCGAAGGCGCGCCGGTCGCGGCCAACATCGCGCGCCGGATGGGTTTCTCCCGCGACGATGTCGACGTCATCGAACTGTTGGTGCGCGAGCACCTTTCCTTGGTGGATCTGGCGACCCGACGGGATCCGCACGACCCGCAGACCGTGAGTGCGCTGGTCGCCTCCGTCGAAGAGCGGCGCGACATCCTGGAGTTACTGCGCGCCCTCACCCAGGCCGACGCGATCGCAGCGGGTCCGCGCGCCTGGACCCAGTGGCGCGCCTCGTTGACCGAGCAGCTGACCGAGCACGCCCGGGTCGCGCTGGGGGACCGGCACGTCATCGCTGCCGAACCGGCGGACATCGATCAGGAACTCGATCCGCAGGTGCTGCGCGACCTCGCCAACGGCGTGCCGAGCGTGGACGTGGTGGCCACGGCGGCCGGTGCCCGGATCGAGATCGCCGATCGCGATCGGTTGGGGCTGTTTGCTGACTCCGCCGGGCTGTTGTCCGCGGCCGGTGTGCAGGTGCGGTCGGCGCGGGTTCGCACGATCGACGGCGTCGCGGTGAACACCTGGGAGATCGAGGCACCCGCCGGTGACCTTCCACAGGCGCAGAGTCTGCAGCGCGGTCTGACCGCGTTGGCCCGCGGCGACCGATCTCCTTTGCGGGCGCTGGAGCGGCGGCGACGGACCGCCGCGACGGCGACCGTTGGTACGCGCGCGACGGTGATCCCGGGCGCATCCGCCGAAGCGACGGTCGTCGAGGTTCGCTCGCAGGACCGGCCCGGACTGCTGCGCGACATCGGTATGACGTTCGCCCGGTTCGGGCTCGGTGTGCGCTCGGCCCATGTCGCGACGTACGCCGGGCAGACCCTGGACACCTTCTACGTCACCGCCGCAGGCGGCCAACCGGTCACCCCGCCGCAGGTCGCCCAGGTGATCGCGGCGCTGATCGACGCCTGCGACGGACCGCTACCCGGCTGAGGCCGGCGCCTTGCGATTCCTGACCGGCGGGGCCTGGAAGATACCCTGAACCTCGTGTTCAACACTCTGTCGGATCGTCTTACCTCGACGTTCAAGAACCTGCGCGGCAAGGGCCGGTTGTCCGAATCGGACATCAACGCCACCATCCGCGACATCCGTCTGGCGCTGATCGACGCCGACGTTGCCACTCCGGTCGTGCGTGAGTTCACCGGCCGGGTGCGCGAGCGGGCGTTGGGCGCTGAGGTCAGTGGTGCGCTGAACCCGGCGCAGCAGGTCGTCAAGATCGTCAACGAGGAACTCATCGCGATCCTCGGCGGGCAGACGCGCAATCTGCAGCTGGCCAAGTCCGGGCCGACCGTCATCATGCTGGCCGGTCTGCAGGGTTCGGGTAAGACGACGTTCGCCGGCAAGCTGGCGCGCTTCCTGCGCGACCAGGGGCACTTCCCGGTCCTGGTGGCCGCTGACCTGCAGCGACCGAACGCCGTCACCCAGTTGGAGGTCGTCGGTGACCGCGCCGGGGTGCCGGTCTTCGCGCCGGAGCGGGGCAACATCGGCGGACACGACGTCGTGGCGGACGACGTCGAGGGCACCCGCTCCTACGGCGATCCCGTGTGGGTCGCGCAGGCTGGTGTGGCCCAGGCCAAGGTCCGCCAGTACGACGTGGTGATCGTTGACACCGCCGGTCGCCTGGCCGTTGACGAGAACCTGATGCAGCAGGCCCGCGACATCCGCGATGCGATCCAGCCTGATGAGGTCCTCTTCGTGATCGACGCGATGATCGGTCAGGCGGCGATCGAGACCGCGCTGGCCTTCTCCGAAGGCGTCGACTTCACCGGGGTCGTGTTGTCCAAGCTGGACGGTGACGCGCGTGGTGGTGCGGCCCTGTCGGTGGCATCGGTCACCGGGCGACCGATCATGTTCAGCTCCACCGGTGAGCAGGTCAAGGACATCGAGGTCTTCCACCCCGACCGGATGGCCTCTCGCATCCTCGACATGGGCGACGTGCTGACGCTGATCGAGCAGGCCGAGAAGGCGTTCGACAAGCGCCAGGCCGCCGAGATGGCGCGCAAGTTCATGGAGGAGGAGGACTTCACCTTCGATGACTTCCTGCAGCAGATGGCCGCCATCAAGAAGATGGGCAACTTCAAGGCGCTGCTGGGAATGATGCCCGGCATGGCCGGGATGAAGGATCAGCTCAACTCTCTCGACGAGCGCGAATTCGACCGGGTCGAGGCGATGGTGCGCTCGATGACTCCGTTCGAGCGCACCCACCCCAAGCAGATCAACGGCTCACGCCGCGCCCGCATCGCGCGCGGTTCCGGTGTCTCGGTCTCCGAGGTCAACCAGTTGCTGGAGCGTTTCACCCAGGCGCAGAAGATGATGCGCCAGATGCGCCGCGGTGGCGGGATGCCCGGAATGCCAGGGATGCCCGGCCTCGGTGGGGGTGCTCCCAAGCGTGGCAAGCAGCAGGCCAAGAAGGGCAAGAGCGGCAACCCGGCCAAGCGGGCCCAGCAGGAGCAGGCGGCGGCGCAGAAGGCTGCCGACGCTCGCACCCGCGCGTTGGAGGGGGCCTTCGGGGAGCCGCAGGAGGAGCCCGACCTGGCCAATCTGAAGCTGCCGAAGGGGTTCGAAAAATACCTGGGGCAAAAGGATTAACTAGAACTCCGCAGACGGCCGCTCTAGCCCACCAACCCCGGGGTTGAGCGTATCTGAGTTGGGGCAGGGGGATGGAACCTGGGTCTCTGAAAGTCAGTTACGAAATGAAAGGGTCCTGAGTGACTGCACTGTTCACTGCAACACAGCAGACCGCCCCACTGCCTCAGTGGGCGCTCTGGATCGGATTCGGAATTGCGATTACAACTGCGATCATCGCGCTAGCAACATACGTGGCTAATTCGCGGGAACGCACGCGGGCGCAGGCGCGCTTGGTATACGCCGAGGTGAAGGAACAGACTACTTTCGGCGCCAACGTGGAGACCGACGTTTTTTCCTCTATCATTCCTCAGATCGAAGAAGGAGCCATCGAGGAGCAACATATCCTAGAGGAAACGTCTGGCCAGACTGTTAAGCGTTACCGCACTGCAACGGTATGCATTTGCGTAACAATTGAGTTGCACAACGACAGCGACGAATTGCTCCTGGAATGGCGTGCCATGTTGTTCGACCGATCGCTCAAAAGGTACTGCGACAATGCGCCTCTAGTGGCGCAGCCCACAGTGAAGCCACACAGCTCCGCGCAAATCGCTGTCATTTTCAAGGCTCCCGACCCCGCGAACTCAGCCGACCTCTCGGTGGACGTAACCTTCCGTGACTCCGTGGGCCGGACTTGGCAGCGTCGGCAAGGATCTCCTGTAGAGAGCCCTCGCAAGTGGTCGATACGCCTGCTCGGGCCGTTCCCCGCCACCCCGGTGAAACAGTGGCAAGCGGGCCAGAAGTGCTAAGTCACTGTGAGGTGCGGTTGACAATAGAGTGCACAAGCGGAGCTACATCGGGGTGCGAAAGATGAGCGCACTTGATGCAGCTGCCGCCCTGTGAGACCTCCTTGCGCACCCTCATGCAATACGCCTACCGAAGGCGTCCGGAACAAATTGGTTAAACCGCGTTCTGAGTGGGACCACGCCGGGTCAGGTAACCGGACGGCAAGAAACTGAAATCAAGAAGCGCAATAGGCGCGGAGTAACCACGGTCCCACCCAGAGGTCTCAGCTACCTCAACTTCTTCGACCCACGCACCATTGCCGACAGGCTTTGGGAACCACTCGCTCCAGCGTTCCCAATAAGAAGGAGACCATTGTTCTACTAGAGCGGCTGGAGTCTCTGCGTGACACCATCGCTCATAATCGCGCGTTACTTCCCTTCGAGACCGACCTTGCCTCCGGTATCGCTGGTCAAATTAGGAGTCAGGTAACCATCTTCATGTCTTCCGTTGAACCCACTGGCGAAATCTACCCGCGTATCGAGTCCGTCACGGACGCGTTTGGCCGGAACGGCCACCGAGATGGCTGGTTTCACCTCGTGTCTGTGGATCATGCAAGATCCCCAGATTTGGCTCATTCCAGGGACGTTGTCACTTTTGATTGTGTTGCGGTGGATGCGCAGGGTCGCTCATTCATGTGGTATCTGCGATTCCGACCAGATGACCTCACCACACATTGTTCACCCTACCGGCCTGCTGCGCGACGCCCTCGCCGAGGTCAGGCCAGATCTGATCCGCTCGTGGTTGCAGTCGATCGGGCCGCAATGGTCTGCCAGCCGCACGAGGCGCAGCTCGCGTGCCAGGGCGGCCACTCGAGGCATCCTGTGGCTGGGGTGACCGGCCGGCGAGTCGGTAGGGCGACCACCGCACAGAAGGGAGTGCAACCGCAGGGAGGGTACACGGCACCGACGCTAGGTCCCGGGTTGTCTGTTCACCGCCGGAGCCAACCTCTTGCTGAGGGTACTTTCGCCGTACAACGCCAACTTTCCGGAGTCGAGGAGTATCTGGGGGAAGAGGACTGATCAGGTCTCGACACGCCGGTAAATCCGACATTCGTCAGCGCTGTGGCCACTGATGCCATAGTTATTGTTGGGCCACAAGTGCCCATCTACGACTAAGTCCCGGTTTAATGGTGCCCATGCGCCGCCACGCTGCCCAGTTCGCAGTCGTCCTCGCTTCCGCCATCGGTATCACCAGCACTGCGGTTCCCACCGCAGACGCCTGGCGTCCACCACGCGTCAAAGCGTGTGGTGCAACCGCCGACGACAAGGCTTTCGCGGCGAAGCTGTCGCCCACCATCCACTCCGCGGGTTTGTCGGGGGTCAGTGCCGATCAGGTGGCGTGCGCCCGGCAGATTCTCGCCGAGGTGAAGGCCGAAGGCTTCAGTTCGCAGGCCGGCAAGATCGCCCTGATGACCGCGATCACGGAGACCGGCCTGCGCAACTACCTCGGTGGCGATCGGGACAGCCTCGGACTTTTCCAGCAACGTCCCTCAATGGGCTGGGGCACCCGGGCGCAGATCATCCGCCCGGCGTACAGCACCCACAAGTTCCTGTCCGCGATGGTCAAGCGGTACCCCCACGGGTCGTGGGCCACCGCAGACCCGGGTCGGGTCGCGCAGAGTGTCCAGCGATCGGCGTACCCGAGTCGGTACAACCGGGAGCGCACCTCGGCCGCCCGGTTGGTGGCGGTGTTGTGGGCAGGGACGCCCGCAACGCCCGCCCCCGCGGCGCCGAGCAAACCGGCCAAGCCCACCAAGCCCACACCCACGTCCGCCGCGCTGGCCCTGGTCGTCCCCGGCGGCGGGATTCGCGTGCGTTCGGGTGCGACCACCGCGGCGAAGCAGGTGCGCTTCCTCAAGGGCCACAGCAAGGTCACCGCTACCTGTCAGCGACTCGGCAAGTCCGTCAAGATCGGTAGCTACCGCAGCGCGTACTGGTCCTACCTGCCCGCGCAGAAGGGCTACGTCAGCAACGCGGCGATGCACCGCAACGGTGGGACGGCGCTGAAGGCCTGCTGAGGTCAGCCGACCAGTTCTTCCTCGGTCTCCTCATCGACCATCTCGGCCTCGCCCAGAGCGGTTGTGACCGCACCCGCCCGGTGTGCGGACCGCTCGCGTAGGGCGGCCAGTGTCAGCAGCAGGCCGCCCACGACGACCCAGCCGACGATCTTGAGTACGTCGGTGCCGATGCCCAGATCGGGGAAGTAAGTCAGATTCCGGCCGGCCTCATTGAGGCTGGCTCCGATCCAGATGTGGTGCAGTGCAGCAAAGAAGCCCGGTTGCAGCGCGGGTGGGAAGACGCCGCCGCTGGTGGTGAAGTTGAGCCCGACGAAGAGGGTCACCATGGCCAGGGTGGTGAAACGGCCGATCAGGGAGTGCAACGCGATCCCGAACGCCATTACCGCGAGGCAGTAGACGAACGCCAGCAGCCCGATCTGCCACTGGTGCGAGGGCAGGGCGTGGAAGACGAGCGTCGCGATGCCCGTCGCCAGGAGCGTGTTCACGGCGGCAGCGCCCACGCCAAGGCCGATCCGCGTGCGCATCGGCTTGCTCGCAGCAGCAACGCCGATCGCGATCGCCGTGCCGTATCCGCCGACCGTCAGGGCGACCAGGTAGAAGAACAGTGACTGTCCACTGGGATCGGCATCGGGATCCACCGGCACGACGTCGCGGATATCCAGCGGGAGTCCGGCTCCGGCCGCGACCGGCTGGAACATCCGTTCAACGGTGACGGCCTGGGTGTCGGAGGCTCCCGTGCTCACCAGCAGGGCCGGTTTGGTCGGGGACAGCACGAACGCGCCGGCGATGTCCCGGTGCTCGATGCTGGCGGTGGCGTCGCTCTCCGAGGAGACCAGCGTGAGATCGGCGGCATCACCGAAGGCGGTCTGCAGCTTCTGGGTCGTAGCGGTCGCGACCGGACCGGAGCCCACCACGTCGATCCGCAGATGATTCGGCGACGGGTGGTGGAACCCGCCGAGATAGGCAAAGGCCATGACCGCGCCCATGATCAGCGGAACAGCGATGTGCGACAGCACAGTTCGCATCGTGGGTGGGGTCTGGGCAGTCTGTGACACGGGCTTCCTCTGCAATGAGTTGTAAAGTGCAACTAATAGAGTTGTAATATACAACTTATGGGAACGTCACAACAAATCAGGTCACGTACGTCGCGACGGGACCGGGTGCATGACGAGGCTCGGGTCCTGGGCGAGTTGACCGTCTTTTCCCGACGGGTTCGCGCTGACGCACGCGAGGTGCATCCCGACCTCACCTACGTCGACTTCACCCTCCTGCGGATCGTGCAGGACAACCCCGGCGTGTTGGCAGGGGATCTGGCCGAGGTTGCGCGGATCGACAAGTCGACCGCCAGCAGGCAACTGACGGCGCTGGTCCGACGGGGATTGGTGCAACGGACCGGCGCCGGTGGCCGGGAGGGGAAGCCGCTCGAACTCACAACCGAAGGTCGGCAGGTGACCGCCCGGGCGCAACAGGCGCAGCAGGCCCTGGTCGCAGATCGGTTGGCCGAGTGGAGCGCGCAGGACGTCGCCACCTTTGCGGACCTCCTGGCGCGCTACAACGAGGGCGAGGTGCGCTCAGCGTGACAGGACCGTGTGACTAAGGTCGCGTTCATGGGTTCTGTCTTGCCGTCCCTACATCTCACCGGACCGGTCCTGCTCGGCCCCGAGGAAGAGCGCGATGGCCTGTGGGTGATCGATGGGCGGATCAGCTTCTCGGCGCCGACGGCAGGCGAAGTGGTCACGATCAACGGGTGGGTCCTACCCGGCCTCGTCGACGCGCACTGCCACGTCGGGCTGGAAGCCCAGGGTGGTGTCCCGCCCGAGCGCGCGGAGGAGCACGCCCTGGCCGAGCGCGCCGCAGGTGCGCTACTGCTACGTGACGCGGGTAGCCCCTACGACACCCACTGGATCGACGACCGCGAGGACCTGCCGCGGATCATCCGGGCCGGGCGGCACATCGCCCGCACCCACCGCTATATCCGCAACTTCGCGCACGAGATCGAGCCGGCGGACCTGGTCGATTACGTACGTCGTGAGGCCCGCCGCGGGGACGGCTGGGTCAAGCTCGTGGGGGACTGGATCGACCGTGATGCCGGCGATCTCGCGTCGTCTTTCCCCAAAGAGGTACTCCCGGCGGCGATCGCGGCGGCGCACGAGGAAGGTGCCCGGGTGACGGCGCACTGCTTCGGCGAGCAATCCTTGGTGGATCTGGCCGACGCGTGGATCGACTGTGTCGAGCACGCGACCGGTCTGACCGACGAGACGATCGCCCTCTTCGCTGAGCGGGAGATCGCGATCGTGCCGACGCTGGTCAACATCGCCAACTTCCCGAAGTTCGCTGACGCCGGCGAGGCGAAGTTCCCGGGCTACGCGGCGCACATGCGCGACCTTTACGAGCGGCGCTTCGACACGATCGCCGCCGCCCACGACGCCGGCCTGGACATCTACGTCGGCACCGACGCGGGCGGCCAGTTGCCCCACGGGCTGGTGGCCAAGGAAGTCGAAGCGTTGACCCAGGCCGGCCTGACCCCGCTCGAAGCGCTCGACGCTGCCACCTGGAAGGCGCGGGCGTGGCTGATGCGCCCGGCGATCGAGGAGGGTGCTAGTGCGGATCTGACCCTCTACCAGGAGGATCCGCGAGGCGACGTGCGGATATTGGCCGATCCGCAGCACGTGATCCTGCGGGGGCGGAGCTGGTGAGTTGGTGGTCCGGGCCGACGACACAGTTGGCCGCGCAGGGAAGTCGGGTGCGCGTTGCCCCGGCGACCACTGCGGATGTGCCCGCCTACCGAGAAGCGGTGCGGCTGTCGAAACAACGCATCGGGCAATGGAATCCGGTGAATGCGGCCGACCTGGAGTGGCATCTGACCCGTCAGTCGCCGGAGCACCGGACCTTCTTGATCCATGCGGTGGACCCCGCCGGGTCGCACGGCATCGTGGGCAAGGTCAACGTCACCAACGTCGTTCGCGGGCGGTTCGACTCGGGCACCTTGGGGTACGACGCCTATGACCCGTACGCCGGGCATGGTCTCTTCGGCGAAGGGCTGCGGTTGGTGGTCGGGCTGGCCCTGACGCCGATGCCCGACGGGATGGGCTTGCACCGGGTCGAGGCGAATGTCCGACCCGGCAACGAACGGTCGGCGGGACTGCTGCGCTCCTTGGGATTCCGGCGGGAGGGCACGGTCCGGCGGATGTTGCGGCTGGACGGACCGGACGGTCAGGCGTGGCGGGACCATGACATGCACGCCCTGACGATCGAGGAATGGCCCGGGTCGCCGTACGCACCTCATCAACCGCATCGTCTTGCGGTGTTGGTCGACGCCGGCCTCGAGGCAGAGTTCGCCTACCGGCTGGCCCAGGAACTCGGCGTACCGCTGCTCGACCAGCAGGTGATCCCGCAGGCGGCGGCCCTTCTCAGCGTCTTGGCGTCGTCCCCGGTGGGGGCGGTACTGTGGGGAGCGCAGCTGCCCTCGCTCGATGACCTGGGGGCTGCCGGTTTCGACCCGGCCTGCGTGACGTGGATCAGCGACCAGCCGGCGCCATCTCCTTCGGTTCTGGTCGACACTGATCGCCCGATCGATGCGCGACGTACCACGGCTATTGCGTTGCGCTGCAAGGCGATTGCGGTAGGAACGCAGGACCTGCACCCCGAACGTTTGTGACGCCGCACCGACACGGGAACTGGCGCTCCGTGCCGGTACGGCGTCAACGGTGAAGCAGGTGGATCAGGCGGGGACGGAGACCTTCTCCGACTGGCGCAGATCCTCCGGGGCCAGCGTTCCGCTCATCTGCAGCGGGCGCTCGGTGAGGTAGCGCACGTAGGCGTACGGCGTGAAGAAGCCCGGCAGGTAGCTACCGAAGGCCACTTCCTCCAGGACACCACGAGCGGCCTCGTAGGCGCCCTTCTCGGTCTGCGGGAGGCTGCGGGTCAACTTGTTGACCTCTTCGGTGACGATCCGGTCCAGCAACTGCCGGTTGACCTCCGGGCCCTCGGCCAGCTGCGAGTTGTGGAAGAGCCACTGCCACAACTGGGCTCGGGAGATCTCGACGGTCGCCGCGTCCTCGACGTGGTTGTCGATCGCGACGGCGCCCCGGCCACCGACCCACGCGGCGAGGTACTGCAGCGCCACCGAGATGTTGCTGCGCACACCCTCCAACGTGATGGTCTGCACCAGGCCGTCGAGGGAGACCAGGTCCTGCGCGGTGATGTTCACCGTCGGGATCTTGTCGCGCTGGTCGGGCTTGTCACCCAGCACCGCGTCGTACGCCTCCTGGCAGATCGCGACGAGCGCCGGGTGCGCAACCCAGGAGCCGTCGTACCCTTCCGCGGCCTCGCGCTCCTTCTCGGTCTGCACCTGGGCCAGGGCCCGCATCCGGCTGGTCTCGTCCTGTCGGGAGGGGTTGACGTTGGCCGGACCGCCGATGGCGTGCGCGCCGCGTTTGTGGCAGGTCGCGATCATCAGGTCGGTGCAGGCCCGCACGAACGGTGCACTGGCCGAGATGCGATCGCGGTCGGGGAGCACGAACTCCACACCACGGTGCGCGAAGGTGCGCACGTAGCTGAAGATGTAGTCCCAGCGGCCGGCGTTCAGACCGGCGCTGTGCTCACGCAGTTCGTAGAGGATCTCGTCCATCTGGAAGGCCGCGGTCATGGTCTCGATGTGCGCGGTCGCCCGGATGGTGCCGCGGGCGATCCCCAATTCGTCCTGGGCCAGGTTGAACACGTCGTTCCACAGCCGCGCCTCGTCGGCCGACTCGATCTTGGCCAGGTAGAAGTACGGTCCGAAGCCCTGGTCGATCAGCTTCTGGGCGTTGTGGAAGAAGTAGAGGCCGAAGTCCACCAACGCGGCGGACAGCGGACGCCCGTCAACGCTCAGGTGCTTCTCGCACAGGTGCCAGCCGCGGGGGCGCAGCACGATGGTCGGACGCTCGCCGGTGGGCTTGACGTCCCGGTCCTCGTAGTCGACGTAGGACAGCGTGCCGTCGATCGCGTCTTTCAGGTTGACCTGGCCGCCGATGATGTTGGCGAACGTCGGCGCGGTCGAGTCCTCCAGGTCGGCGACCCAGACGTTGGCGCCGGAGGACAGCGCGTGCACGGCCATCCGCCGGGTCACCTGGGACACCAACTCGCAGCGACGGTTGGTCAGGCCGGGAGCGGGCTCGGCAACCTTCCAGGACTCGTCGTCGCGGATCGCAGCGGTCAGTTCGGAGAAGTCGAGGTTGGCACCGGCGTTGATCGCCCGCGCCTTCTCGCGCCGCAACTGCAGCAGTTCGGCGCGGCGCCCGGCGAAGGCACCATCGAGTACGGCGAGGAACTCCAGCGCTTCAGGAGTGAGGATCTCCTCGAATCGGGGTTGCAGCGCGCCACGGATCGTGGCGGTCCGACGCTGACCGTTCATAGCTCTTCCTTGCTGGCTCAAGGGCCGTGTGCTGATGCCTGATGGCGATGGGTTGGGTTGGTTTCCTGGCTCGCGGGTCGAAAGGTGTGACCCGGGCCCCCGCGACCGGAGCCAGGTTGACCGCGGGGGACCGGGTGGTGCGTGTCGGGGCGGCGTCACCGCTGGGTGTACGCCGCCCCGAACCGTTGCGGCTTAGTGGAACTGGGCCGCTTCGGTCGAGTTGGCGAGCGCCGTGGTGGAGCTCTCCGGGTTCAGGGCGGTGGAGACCAGGTCGAAGTAGCCGGTGCCGACCTCGCGCTGGTGCTTGGTGGCGGTGTAGCCGCGCTCCTCGGAAGCGAACTCCGCCTCCTGCAGCTTGACGTAGGCGGCCATCTGCTCACGGGCGTAACCGTGGGCCAGGTCGAACATCGAGTAGTTCAGCGCGTGGAAGCCGGCCAGGGTGATGAACTGGAACTTGTAGCCCATCGCGCCGAGCTCACGCTGGAACTTGGCGATCGTGTCGTCGTCCAGGTGCTTCTTCCAGTTGAAGGACGGCGAGCAGTTGTAGGCCAGCAGCTGGTCGGGGAACTGCGCCTTGATGCTCTCGGCGAACTTCTTGGCCAGCTCCAGGTCCGGGGTGCCGGTCTCCATCCACAGCAGGTCGGCGTACTCCGCGTAGGCCAGACCACGGGCGATGCACGGCTCGATGCCGTTGCGGACCTCGTAGAAGCCTTCGTTGGTGCGCCCGCCGGTCAGGAACGGACGGTCACGCTCGTCCACGTCGGTGGTCAGCAGGGTCGCGGCCTCGGCGTCGGTGCGCGCGATGACAACCGACGGGACACCGGAGACGTCCGCGGCGAGGCGGGCGGCGTTCAGGGTACGCACGTGCTGCTGGGTCGGGATCAGCACCTTGCCACCAAGGTGACCGCACTTCTTCTCCGAGGCCAGCTGGTCCTCCCAGTGCACACCGGAGGCGCCGGCGGCGATCATGGCCTTCATCAGCTCGTAGGCGTTCAGCGGGCCACCGAAGCCGGCCTCGGCGTCGGCAACGATCGGCACGACCCACTCGTCGACGGTCTTGATGCCCTCGGAGAACTCGATCTGGTCGGCGCGCAGCAGCGCGTTGTTGATGCGGCGCACGACCTGCGGCACGGAGTTGGCCGGGTACAGCGACTGGTCGGGGTAGGTGTGACCGGACAGGTTCGCGTCACCGGCGACCTGCCAACCGGACAGGTAGATCGCCTTCAGGCCGGCCTTGACCTGCTGCACGGCCTGGTTGCCGGTGAGGGCGCCGAGAGCGTTGATGTAGTCCTCGGTGTGCAGCTTGTCCCACAGCTGCTCCGAACCGCGCTTGGCCAGGGTGAACTCCTCCTGGACCGTGCCGCGCAGCTTGATGACGTCGCCGGCGGTGTAGTCGCGGCGGACGCCGGACCAGCGGGGGTTGGTGTGCCAGTCGTTCTGCAGTGCAGCTTCCTGGTCGGCGATGCTCGGGGCGTTGGTGTTGCTCATGGCTCCCTGTCTTTCCCATCCTCGGTGGTGGTGCTTCGTTTCGTGAGTAACACTGTGCATGGCCGAACCGCCGATTCCGGCAGAGTTTTCGAGTAAAGATTCGCGTTTTTTACGCTATCGTCGTCGTATGGCGAGTATTTCTCGGGGCAAGGGCGGTTCATCAGCGGTCAAGAGTGGCAATTCTGTCCGTATGACGTCGACAGCATCCACCCCGACCGGGCGGTTGACCACGCCGGATGAGACGCCGGTGTCCAGCGCCGACAGTGGGGCGACCCCGGATCCGCTGACCCTCGGTCGGCGGCTGCGGCACGCGCGGCAGCAGTCCCAGCGCACGCTGACCGACGTCGCCGACGCCGTGGGCATGTCGCCGTCCGCGCTGTCCCTGATCGAGACCGGCAAGCGCGAGCCTCGGTTGTCGGTCCTGACCGCCCTGGCCCATGCTCTGGGGACCAGCGTGCCGGACCTGCTGGCGACCGCGCCGCCGACCCGGCGGGCCGCATTGGAGATCAAGTTGGAGCGGGCCCAGCGCAGCGAGGCGTACGAGTCGCTGGGTCTGCCCAAGGTAAAAATAGGTCCCCGGTTGCCCCAGGAGGCGTTGGAGGCGCTGGTCGGGATGCACGAGGCGATGACCGCCGCGCAGGCGGACCAGGCGGCGACGCCCGAGCACGCGCGGCGGGCCAACTTGGAACTGCGCGAACGGATGCGCGCCGCCGACAACTACTTCGGCGACATCGAGCAGGCCGCCGCGGACATGCTGCGCTCGATCAACCATGGCGGCGGGCCGATCAGTCGGGCGTCAGTCGATCGACTGGCTGCTCACATGGGCTTCACCCTCGTGCACACGTCGGACCTGCCGAGCTCGACACGCACCGTGACCGATCTGCAGAATCAGCGCATCTACTTGCCGCAACCCGAAGCAGGACAGCACGATTCGCGTTCGTTGGCGTTGCAGGCCCTGGCCCACCTGGTGCTTGGTCACCGGGTGCCCGCGGACTACGCAGAGTTCCTCAGCCAGCGGGTCGAGATCAACTACTTCGCGGCCGCGCTGTTGATGCCGGAGAAGGAGACCGTGCAATACCTGCGAACGGCAATGCAGGACAAGGACATTGCCATTGAGGACCTGCGGGACTTCTTCGCGGTGTCCTACGAAACGGCCGCCCACCGCTTCACCAACCTGGCGACCAAGCATCTCGGGTTGCCCGTGCACTTCATGCGGATCGCGCAGAACGGTGTGATCTTTAAGGCTTACGAGAACGACGGCATCCAGTTCCCCAGCGACCCCTCCGGTGCGATCGAGGGGCAGCGGGTATGTCGGTCCTGGACGGCGCGCCGGGTCTTCGAGCAGCCGGACCTGTCGCAGGCGTTCAAGGCCTACACCGACACCCGGTCGGGCACCTACTGGTGCACCGCCGTGGTCGATCGCACCCCGGATGGGCTGTTCTCGGTGAACGTCGGCGTGCCCTATCAGCACGTGAAATGGTTCCGCGGCAGGGAGACCCAGCACCGCTCGGTGTCTCGCTGCCCCGACCCGGCGTGCTGCACGCAACCGCCGGCCCAGTTGTCGGAGCGCTGGGATGGTCAGGCCTGGCCGTCTGCGCGGGTGCACTCCCACCTGCTGGCTGCGATGCCGCCGGGGGTCTTCCCGGGAGTTGACGACACCGAGGTCTATCGGTTCCTCGAGCGGCACGCTCCGCAGGCGAGTCCGATGGATTAGGCCGAAAACGCCCGGGTGAGTAGCCAACTCACCCGGGCGTTCGGCGTACGTCGATGATTCAGGTACGCCGATCGGTCACCGCAGCCGCAGCGCTCGACTGACTGTCCGGAACAGGTCGGTCTGGTTGGTCACGCCCAGGACGTTGGCTGCCTGCGGACCACCGGCGGCGATCCGCACCTGCGTCCCGGTGTGCTGCTGGGACTGGCCGTAGGGGGCGGTCGCGTAGCTGATCGTCATGTCGGCGTCGTCGTGTGTGCGCAGAGTTGCCGTGACTCCCGTTGTGGTGGAACCGGTTTCGACGATCTGGCTGGTGTGACCGTGATCGGCGGTGACCACGACGAGGGTGTCGGGGTGCTTGCGCTGGTAGGCCAGGGCGAGCTTGACCGAGGCGTCGAATTCGACCGTTTCGCCGATCTGCCCGCAGGGGTTGGCGGCGTGGTCCTGCTTGTCGATGGAGGCGCCCTCGATCTGCAGGAAGAAGCCCTTGCGCTGGCCCTGGCTCTGCCGGTCGAGGATGCTCAGGGCCTTACCGGCCATCTGCGAGAGGTGGGGCTGCGCCGACGAGCGAGCGGTGTTGGGCTGACAGGTGGTGCTCGGCGTACCGGCGGTGGTCGGGGTCGGGCCGGTCCACTCCAGATCCAGGTTGTTCGGGGCGAAGGCACCCAGGACGGGGGTCTTGACGGTGTTCGGCAGAGCGGCCAGCCCGGCGGCGTCGCTGATCAGCCGGTAGCCCTGGGTCTGCGCCTGCTGCCACACCGACAGGCCCTGGTAGTTGCCGGCCTGCACGGTCTGGTCGAAGTACTGCTTGCCACCGCCGAAGGTGACGTCAGCACGCGTGTTGACCAGTTGCTCGGCGATCGAACCGGTGCCGCCGTTCTTCAGGTCGTTGGCCGGGCACTTGGTCATCGACTGTGGACCCTTGCAGTCGCGCTGGACGACGTGCGAGGCCAGCACGGCCGGGGTGGCGTCCTGCAGCTCGGCGGTCGTGACGTTGCCGGTGCGGTAGCCGTTCTTCTTAGCCAGCTCCAGGATCGTCGGGACGGGCTTGCCGTCGGGCAGGACAGAGATGGCGCCGTTGTAGCTCTTGTGCCCGGTGGCCCAACCGGTTCCCGAAGCAGCCGAATCGGTCACGTAGTCAGGCTTGCTCGGGTCGGACTGCTGGACGGAGTACGTCGTGTATGCGCCGGTCAGCGGCAGCGTGTCCATCGCCAGTCGGCCGTTCGCGCCGACCTGGTAGTTGCGCGCGATGGTGATCTCGGAGTCACCCATCCCGTCGCCGATCAGCAGGATGACGTTGCGGGCGCTACCGCCGTTGATGGCGTGTCGGGCGGCACTGCTCTTGTCGCCGTTGGTGGAGGTGGCGACGCCGATCGACGTGGCGCCGATGGCAACGGCCAGCGCGCCGACGCAGGCGACGCGCGTGGTGGTGCGTAGGGACATGGGAACTCCTCGGGAGTGACGGATGAAGCACCGCCATTCCAGCCCGACGCACCACCTGGTTGGGCAAATCAGCAGCGTACGTTCAGCAAAGACTCAGTGAACGCTGATCGCTGGCGTCGACCAGGCTGGGTCGCGACCCATCCAACCGGCCAACCGGTCGAACACCGGCGCATCGTCGGCAACGGCAACGACGGCGCCGAACGGCAGGTCTTCGCGACCATCCGCTGGGATCCGCTGTTGAACCGTGGCCAGGGTGAGGGCTGCCAGATCCTCCCGCAGCAGATCGCGCCGGTGCAGCGTTGCGGCCAGATCCCAGGCGTGGGTAGTCAGCTCACCGACGTATGACCCCAGCGCCGCTGCGGCCGGGACCGTGCCGAAGGGTGCCGTCACGATGGCGCTCAGGTCGACGTCGGTCAGCGTCGTGCGCAGGGCAGCCAGCCCCTCGGCGTACGTCGAAGCGATCTGGTCATCGGGTACGACGGTCACGTGCGGTTGGTCGCGGAAGTCGCCACCGGTCACGACCGTCCGGATCCGGCGGACCACCGTGATCAGGTGACCGGTCAGGTCGCGCAGCGTGAAGTCCGCGCACGGGGTTGGCTGGTCGAGATCGGCCGTGGCGGCGAGCGTGATCAGTCCGTTGACGGTCTCTGCGGCGTCGAGAATCTGCGGACGAAGATCGGGCAGGGCGGTGGTGTTCACGGTGTGCTCCTTCATCGGTGTGTGGACGAGCAGAAGGATGCAGTGCGATACATGACATCTTGTGTCATGTATTTGTGACAGCCTGAATCCATGAGAGCGGACCGGCTGTTGTCGATCATGTTGCTGCTGCGGACCCGCGACCGGGTGACGGCGACGGAGTTGGCCGAGCGGCTCGAGGTTTCCGAGCGCACGATCCTTCGGGACATGGAGGCCCTCTCGGCTGCAGGGGTGCCGGTCTATGCCGATCGTGGCCGCTCCGGGGGCTTCTCGATGCTCGACGGTTTCCGCGCTGACGTCAGCGATCTCACCCCGATGGAGACGCAGGTGCTGTTCGCCTATTTGGGTCTGGATACGTTCGGCGACCTGGGGCTGAGTCGCCAATTGGGTTCGGCGCTGGACAAACTCGCGGTCAACGCGACGCTGGGCGACGTCAACCGGCTGCGGGAGGTGGTGCACGTTGACCGACGGCGCTGGTTCGCCGGGACGGATGACGTCACGCACTTGCCGGGCCTGAGGCGGGCTTGCGCGGACCGCCGACGCGTCCGGATCCGCTACCAGTCACCGCGCGACGACCGACCGGTCTCACGGGTGCTCGACCCGTTGGGGGTCGTGGAGAACGGCAACCGGTGGTACCTGGTGGCCTACCACCAGGGCGAGCCCCGCAGCTACCGCCTGGCGCGGGTGCGTGCGGTCACCGTGTTGGACGCTCCGGCGCGGCTGCCCGACGGAGCGTCGCTGGCGTCCGTCTGGGAGAGTCTGCGATCGGCGTTCGAAACCGGCCCTGAGCCGACGCACGCGGTGCTGCGGATTCCCGCGGAGCTGGAGGACGCCGTACGCACGGTGTTGCAGGGGCAGTTGGCCACCGGCCATGAACTGTCCGTGATCCGGCGCGACGCAGGCTCGGTCGACGTGAGCGGTGCGTACCGGTTCCGGCAGGCAGTGATCGGGATGTGCCTGGGCTACGCGGGGCAGGTGCAGATTGTCGCGCCCGCGGATCTGCGACACGAGGCCGCACGCGTGGCTATCGCCGCGGCGAACGCCCACACCACCTCAGTGGCTGGCTGACTCCGCGGCCTCGGCGGCCAAGCGGTCGCGGCGTGCCCAGATGTTGTTGCACTCCTCGCACACGTCGGCGGGAATGACGCCGATCTTCATCAGCTGGCCGAAGACGAAACAGCCGGCGCAGAAGCCGAACACCGACTCCAGAGTCGCGAAGACAGCCAGGATGCCCACCAGGACCAGCGCGAAGTCGGTCCACCCGAAACCGAGGCCCGTGATGGCCGCCACCGTGGTGAGGACGGCTCCGATGCCCTGGGCGAACCGCTTAGGTGGCCCGGGGGTGTAGACCGGCTCGCCCAAGCGCGGCGCGATGACCTTCATCGACAACGCACCGAGCGGGCTGAGCTTCGGGCCGGTCAGGACGCGGGCCCAGAAACCGTAGGCGAGCGGGATGAGCAGCCAGAGCCAGCCGGTGAAGAGGATGACGATGCTGGTGATCGCGACGACGGCGGCGACGGTGCGGGCCGCTTTCTCGTTCACGGGATTGGGGAAACCGATCAGACTCACCCGCCCAGCATAACGCCAGCAGTCCTTTCCGATAACCAGATGTAATGACATGAGGAGCGCGACGCCGCGGATTTCCGGGGACCCGGCTTCCTCTGGCAGACTGGTGCGCTGTACCCGCCCGGCGGCCGCCGGTGCGCCTACCCCCGACGTACGGTTCCCCGCACTCATCTGCGCGGTCTTGCCGTGCGCCACAAGATGAGGAAGCAGGAACCACGACAGTGGCTGTCAAGATTCGTTTGAAGCGGCTCGGCAAGATCCGTAACCCCCAGTACCGCGTCGTCGTCATGGACTCCCGCGCCAAGCGCGACGGTCGGGCGATCGAGGAACTGGGCAAGTACCACCCCAAGGAAGAGCCGAGCCTGATCGAGATCGACTCCGAGCGCGCGCAGTACTGGCTCGGCGTCGGCGCCCAGCCCACCGAGCAGGTCCAGACCCTGCTGAAGATCACCGGTGACTGGCAGAAGTTCAAGGGCGAGCCGGGTGCCGAGGGCACTCTGAAGGTCGCCGCTCCCCGCCCCGACAAGCGGGCCCTCTACGAAGCTGCGCTCGCCGCTTCGCAGAACGCCTCGGACGGTTCCGGTGCGACCACCGCCAAGAAGAAGGCTGCCAAGACCGAGGCCAAGGCTGAGGAGAAGGCCGAGAAGGCGGACGCCGCCGACGAGGTCGCCGTGCCGGTCGAGGAGCCCAAGGCTGCCGAGCGCGCCGAGGTCGAGGAAGAACTGGCCACCGACGCGCCTGAGACCACCGAGGCCTGACCTTGTTGGAAGAGGCTCTGGAGCACCTGGTCAAGGGCATCGTCGACCACGACGAGGACGTTGTCGTGCGGGCCAAGAACGGCCGGCGCGGGGAACTGCTCGAAGTGCGGGTGCACCCGGACGACATCGGCCGCGTGATCGGCCGTTCCGGTCGCACCGCTTCGGCGCTGCGTACAGTCGTCGGCGCTCTCGCCGGTGGTAAGAACGTCCGGGTCGACATCGTCGACACCGACCGCGTGCGCTGACCGACGTGGATCGCCTCGGTCCAATGCTGATCGCCCGGGTACGACGTGTTCGTGCCCGGGCGTCATGCTGCCCGGGGGTTGCTGGTGGCTGACGATGTCCTGATCGCCCGGATCGGCAAACCACACGGCCTGCGCGGTGAGGTGACCGTCCAGGTGCACACCGACCGACCCGAGGAACGCTTCCTGACGGGGCAGTCATTCACCACCGAACCAGCCAGTACTGGGCCGCTGGTGATCCGAACGGCCCGCGACCACAACGGGATTCAGTTGCTGTCCTTCGAGGGCCACCTCGACCGGACGGCCGCCGAAGCACTGCGTGGCGTCCGCTTGCTGGGTGCGCCCGACGAGGACGAGGACGACGCGTGGTACGCCGATGACCTGGTCGGTCTGTCCGTCCAGGACACCGCGGGCCGGGTCGTCGGGACTGTCGCGGACCTGCTTTCCCGCCCGGTCCAGGACCTGCTGGAGGTCACGCTGGCCGCTGGCGGCACGGCGTACGTTCCCTTCGTCGAGGAGATCGTCCCGGAGGTCGACACCGAGCGGGGCATCGTTGTGATTGACCCACCGGAGGGTCTGCTCGAACTCGGTGAGCAGTGACGTGCAGCTCGACGTCATCAGCATCTTCCCCGATTACCTTGCGCCGCTGGATCTTTCGCTGATCGGGAAGGCCCGCCGTGACGGGTTGATCGATCTGCGAGTGCACGATCTGCGCGACTTCACCCACGACCGGCACCGCACCGTGGACGACACTCCGTACGGTGGGGGAGCCGGTATGGTGATGAAGCCGCAGCCGTGGTCTGAGGCGCTGGATCACGTTGCGGCACAGTCGGACTCGCGGCCGGTCCTGATCGTCCCCGGGCCCGGTGGTCAACGCTTCGATCAGGCGACGGCCCGCGACCTTGCCGCCCAGTCCCATCTGGTCTTCGCCTGCGGTCGCTACGAAGGCATCGACGAACGGGTCTACGACTACGCCGCGCGCGACTTCGACGTGCGCATCCTGTCGTTGGGCGATTACGTACTCAATGGCGGCGACGTCGCGGTCCTGGCGATGGTCGAAGCGATCGCCCGGCTGATCCCCGGAGTCATCGGTAACGCCGACTCCTTGGTCGAGGAGTCGCACGAGGATGGCCTGCTGGAGTACCCGGTCTACACCAAACCGGCCGACTGGCACGGCCGACGCGTGCCCGAGGTGCTGCTGTCCGGTGACCACGCCAAGATCGCGGCCTGGCGCCACGCACAACGGCTGACCCGCACCGCGGCACGCCGGCCCGACCTGCTGCCGGCTGCCGCCGCGATGAGCGCCGGCGACCTGGAGATCCGGCTGGCCACTCCGGCGGACGTCGGTGAATTGCTGACCCTCACCCACGCCTGCTGGTTGCAGGTGGGAATCAACAACAACACCCTAAGCAATCCCGCTCAGCACGAGACGGTTTCGTCGCTGACGGAGTCGTTGGCCGACTGGCAGACCTATGTGGCGCGCAGTCCGGAGGGCCGGATGGTCGGATCGGTGCGGGTCCAGGAGCAGGGCGATACCTGGTTCATCGCCCGGCTGATGGTGGCTCCGGATCTGTCCGGCCGGGGGATCGGCCGCCGGTTGCTGGAGTACGCCGAAACGTCGGCCCCGGCCGCTACCCGGGCCGTCGCGTTGGCCACCGCGAGAGGCAACACTCGCAACCTGAAGATGTACCAGCGGGCGGGCTTCCGGCCGGTCAGCGCGCCGCCCGGGTTCGAGGAGGACCAGGTCTATTTGCGCAAGTCGCTACGAGGCTGAGGTCTGCTTGTCGGAAGCATCCAGGTGGCGTTGGACCGCAGGGGCGATCCGGGCGGCGAGCTCGTCCAGGTCGGCGCCGGCGATGTCCGGCAGCTGCACCACGTAGCGCATGATGGCGATGCCGAGCAGGTGGGACATCGCCAGGAAGAATCCGGTACGCCGACCCTCGAGTAACTGGTGGACGTCGGCCTGCGCGACCAAACCACTCAGAGTGCTCTGCAAAGCGCTGGACGCCTCGGGGTCGGCAACGGCGGCGCGGGTGATCGCCTGTATCTGTGGTCCGGTCTGCGGGTCCTCCCACAGGGACAGGTACGCCGCCGTCAATCGCTTCCCCTGCGTGCGCGGGGGACCGGCCAGGGACGACAGCAGCAAGGTGTGCGCCTTCTCGGGCAGTTGCAGGCTGGCTGCGAACAGGCCCAGCTTGCTGCCGAAGTGATGCGCGATGAGCGCAACGTCGACGCCTGCCTCGCTCGCAATCGACCGCAGCGTCGTCGCACGAAAACCCTTGGCCGCGAACTGGTTCCGCGCCGCGGCCACGATCCGTTCGCGTCCGTCGACCGCGTTGGCGGCGGGCCGGCCGCGGCGTCTCGACTCATGGCTCACCCCTGGAGGGTAACCCGGGCGGGCTTTTAATCAACAGGTGTTGAATAAATCGACAGACGCCCATACGGTGGTCAGCATGAACGCGATGATTCGCAAGGAGTTCCGGGAGCTGTTCCGCGACAAGCGGACCGTCGGACTGATCGTGGCCCTCCCGCTGTTACTGCTCGTCGTCTTCGGCTACGCGGCCAACTTCTACGTGTCGTCCGTGCAGACAGCGGTCCTTGGCTCGCAATCCCAGCAGGTAACCGGTTCGCTACCGGACTTCTTCGAGGTCAAGACAACCGAATCGTCCGGAGGCGCCGAGCAGGCACGAAACCTCCTGCGGGACAACTCGGTTGACGTGGCGTTCGTCGCCGACGGCGGCAAGCCGCAGGTGTACGTCGACGGCTCCAACCTCTTCGCCGCGCAGTCGGCCGTCGGTCGCCTCAACCTGCTGGGCGACAAGGTGTCCGTGCACGTGCTGTTCAACCCGGAGCTGAAAACCTCCTGGGTGATGATCCCGGCGATCATCGGTCTCATCCTGACCTTCATCGGCACCATCGTCACCAGCATCGGGCTGGTGCGCGAACGCGAAGCCGGCACCCTCGAACAGCTCGCGGTCATGCCGATCAAGCCCAGCACGATCATCCTGGGCAAGATCACGCCGTACTTCATCCTCGGTGCGCTGGACATGATCATCGTGACCGTCCTGGGCGTCTGGTTGTTCGGAGTTCCGTTCAACGGCAACGTGTTGTTGTTCGCGCTCGGCGCAGCGCTGTTCCTCTTCGTCGTCCTGGGGATCGGTGTCTTCATCTCGACCATCTCCCAGACCTCCGGGCAGGCGATCCAGACCGCGATCCTCGTCCTGATGCCGCAGATCCTGTTGTCCGGCATGATCTTTCCGCTGGACGCCATGGCGGCCGGTGTCCGATGGATCGGCTACCTGTTGCCGCTGACCTACTTCACGATGATCTCCCAGGGCATCATGCTGCGGGGTGCGTCGATCTCCTCGTTGTGGGTGCCGTTCCTGGTGCTCGCGGTCATGGCGGTCCTGGTCTTCAGCGCCGCGACCCTGCGCTTCCGCCGCGATCTGGCGCCGGAGCGCAAAGGGAACGACAAGACCGCAGAGGTGGTGCCCTCATGAGCGCCGAACTGGCCGATGTGACAGTGCAGTTCGGTGACACGCTCGCCCTGCAGGACGTCAGTGTCGAGGTGCCCGCAGGTACCGTCGTCGCGGTCGTCGGCGGGGACGGCGCCGGGAAGAGTACGTTGCTGCGCACCGTGGTCCGGGAAGTCACCCCGACGGCCGGGACCGTGTCCGCACCCGGCAAAGCCGAGATCGGCTATCTGCCGGCTTCGGCCGGTAGCTGGGCCAACCTGAGCGTGGCCGAGAATCTGGACTTCGCCGGCGGCGTCTACGGCATGGCGGGCAGCGAACTGGCCGATCGGCGTACCCGATTGCTCACCGACGCGGGCCTGGCCGACGTCCCAGGCCGGCTCGCCCGGCAACTGTCCGGCGGGATGCGCCGCAAACTCGGCTTCTGTATGGCGATCGTGCACGACCCTTCGCTGGTGGTGCTCGACGAGCCCAGCACCGGGGTGGATCCGGTGAGTCGGATCGACCTGTGGCGGATGATCTCCCGGTGCGCGGCCGACGGTGCTGCGGTGCTGATGTCGACGACCTATCTCGACGAAGCCGAGCGGGCCGGTCACCTAGTCATCCTGGACGCCGGTCAGGTGCTGGTGCAGGGCACGTACGACGACGTGCGGGCCGGGTTCGCCGGCACCGTCACGACGGGCACTCGCGCGGTCCGTCCGCAATGGTCGTGGCGGCGCGGCCGGCAGCGACACGAGTACTGGCCCGTCGGCGAGGCGCTGCCGACAGACTGCACGACGACCGAACCGGACCTCGAAGACATCGTCATCGCACTGTCCCTGCAACGCCAACTGACCCCGGTGCCGGCATGAGCGCCCCGATCGTGCTGTCCGCCGATCACGTCACGCGCCGGTTCGGTGACTTCACCGCGGTCGACGAGGTGTCCCTGCGGGTGCGGGGTGGGGAGGTCGTGGGCCTGCTGGGGGCCAACGGGGCCGGCAAGACCACGGTGATGCGGATGCTGCTGGGGCTGCTGCCGGTCAGTTCGGGCGTCGTGGGTCTGCTCGGCAGACCGCCCAACCGCGAGCGCCGCCGATCGATCGGCTACGTGCCGCAGAACCTCGGCCTGTACCGCGACCTCACCCTGCGCGAGAACCTCGCCTTCGTCGCGGACGCGTACGGCACCTCGGTGCCGCAGCTGCCCGACGACCTCGCGCCGTACGCCGATCGGCTGGTCGGGCAGGTACCCCTGGGTGCCCAGCGGCAGGCGGCGTTCGTCGCCGCGCTGTCGCACCACCCGGCGGCCGTGCTCCTGGATGAGCCCACCTCAGGGGTGGACGCGTTGGCCCGCGCGCGGCTGTGGGACACCATCCGGGACCAGTCCGACGCCGGAGTCGGGGTGCTGGTCACCACCCACTACATGCAGGAGGCGCAGCAATGTGACCGGTTGCTGCTGATGTCGCACGGCCGACTGGTTGCGCAAGGGACGGAGACCGACGTCATCGACGGTGCCACCGCAGTGGCGGTCCGTTGCGAGGACTGGACCAGTGCCTTCGCAGCGCTCAGCGACGCCGGGCTCGCCGCGACCTTGGACGGGCGGGCGGTGCGGGTCGTCGCCGCATCACCGGACCGGGTGCAGGCGGTTCTGGGCAATGCGCAGGTGACGGCCACCTTGACCGCGGTGCCGGCCACGATCGAGGAACGCATGCTGATGCTGGACCGCGATTTCACACATAGCGGCCCGGACTGGCAGACTTGACCGGTACGTCCGGCACATCTGACCCCCGCCGCAGGGGGAGTGAGCCAGTTCTTCGCGAACACCGGCTCATGTGGTCAGCGGACTACTCCGACATCGAATGATCGATCGCGCGCGACCTGTGGCGCCGCAAGGAAGTAGTACGTCATGCAGAAGTTCGACGAACTCGACGCCCAGAGCCTGCGCTCCGACATCCCGGCCTTCCGCGCCGGTGACACCGTCAAGGTGCACGTGAAGGTCATCGAAGGTACCCGCTCCCGTGTGCAGGCCTTCCAGGGTGTCGTCATCCGCCGTCACGGTGGTGGCATCGGGGAGACCTTCACCGTCCGCAAGGTCAGCTTCGGCGTCGGCGTGGAGCGCACCTTCCCGCTGCACACCCCGGTCATCGACAAGATCGAGGTCGTGACCCGCGGTGACGTCCGTCGCGCCAAGCTGTACTACCTGCGCGACCTGCGCGGCAAGGCCGCCAAGATCAAGGAGAAGCGCGAGACCCCGGCCGCCAAGGCCTGAGCCACTGCCAACTCCAGCTACGGGCAACGACGTGTCAACCAGCGCGTCGTTGCCCGTTTCGCGTCCCCGGCGCCGGTGGCCCTGGCTGGTCCTGATCGGGCTTCTGCTCCTGGTGGTGCTGCGCGGTCTGGTCGTGGAGACCTTCACGGTGCCGTCGGCCTCGATGAGCCCGACCCTGAGTGTCGGTAACCGCATCGTGGTGTGGAAACCGGGCGCCCACGACCTGCACCGGGGCGACGTTATCGTCTTCGACGGCGACGGTGTGTTCTCGCAGGCCCCCGCTGCGCCTGGCGGGCTGGCCGGCATGGTGCGGTCGGTGGGAACCGCGCTGGGCGTGCGGGTCGGCGAGACCGACTACGTCAAGCGCGTCATCGGGCTGCCCGGCGATCACCTCAAAGTCGGTGCCGACGGTGTGCTCACGGTCAACGGCGCAGCGGTCAACGAGAGTTATCTGCCGGCGGGGATGAGTTCCAGCGCCACCCCGTTCGACATCGTGGTGCCCGCCGGTCGGGTGTTCGTCATGGGTGACAATCGGATCGCCAGCGACGATTCCCGTGGCCACCTCGGCGATCCCGGCGGCGGAAGCGTCCCGGAGGACCAGGTGATCGGAACCGTGACCTGGCGGTACTGGCCCCTAGGTTCGTGGGGCACACTGCGCTAGGTGATCACGGGATGACAGTGGGGGAACAACGCCCGGCCGCGCGGCGGTCGGGGTGGCGTTGGCTGCGCGAGGTCTTCATCGTGGTCGCCTGCTCGGTGATCCTGTCGCTGCTGATCAAGACCTTCCTGGTGCAACCGTTCTGGATCCCGTCGGGATCGATGGAGAACACCCTCATCCCCGGGGACCGCATCCTGGTCAGCAAACTGACACCGCGCTTCCAGCAGATCAACCGCGGCGACGTGATTGTCTTCTCCGACCCCGGGGGATGGTTGCAGGGTCAGCAGGACGCCCCGCCGCGCGCCGGGCTGAGCGGGGTCGTGCAGAACGCCCTGGAGTTCGTCGGGCTCTACCCGGCCGGCGACAACCACCTGATCAAGCGGGTGATCGGCCTGCCGGGCGACCACGTCGTGTGTTGCAACGCGGCCGGTCAGATCACCGTCAACGGGGTGGCGTTGAAAGAGACCGAGCTCTATCCGGGCGAGGCGCCCAGCAGCAAGAAGTTCAACATCACCGTGCCCGCCGACTCGGTCTGGGTCATGGGCGACCACCGCGGTGACTCCGCCGACTCACGGTTCCACGACGACGGCACGGGTGCCACAGGATCGGTACCCATCTCGGACGTGACCGGCCGCGCCGTCGTGGTGATCTGGCCATGGGATCGCATCGGCGGTCTGTCGGATTACCCTGACATCTACGACATCCCATCGAAAGGGTCTGGTCAATGACGGACGCACCTCCGGACGAGCAGTTGCCGCCGGGCGCCGCACCGCCGGTCCAGACCGGCCGCAAGGAGAAGACCCGCGGCTCCTTCCTGCGTGAACTCGTCATCATCGTGGTCATCGCATTGGCCCTGTCGTTCCTGGTCAAGACCTTCTTGGTGCAGCCGTTCTCGATCCCGTCCGAGTCGATGGAGAACACCCTCGATGTGGGTGACCGGATCCTGGTCAGCAAACTGACGCCGCAGCACTCACCGCTGCATCGTGGGGACGTCATCGTCTTCGAGGCACCTGCGACCTGGGGCGAGATGGGCGCGGAGAGCACCGGTCTCAAAGCAGTGGTGAAGAACGGCCTGGAATGGGTGGGCATCCTGCCTGCGGGTGGGCACCACGTGGTGAAACGGTTGATCGGGTTGCCCGGTGACCATGTGGTCTGCGACGCGACCTGTGCTGACTCCGGCGGCCCGTTGAAGATCAACGGGGTCGCGATCAACGAGTCCTCCTACCTCAAGCCGGGGAATGCACCCAGCGGGCAGAAATTCGACATCACGGTGCCGGCGAACTCGGTGTGGGTGATGGGCGACAACCGTGGCGACTCGTGGGATTCACGCGGGCACGACAACGGCACCGGCAAGACCGGTTCGGTACCGATGAGCGACATCACCGGCGAGGTGGTCGCCATCGCGTGGCCGGTGAACCGCATCCAGTCGGTCAGTTCCCATCCCGAGGTGTTCGCGAAGGTCCCCTCGCCGTGACCGAGACCATGGCGAGTACGCCGTGACCCCCGCCCGCGCGGTGGGCACCTCGGTGCGCACGCGGCGTACGGGAACCTCCAAGGTGCCCACCCTGCGGACCGAGCGTGCCCTGCAACGCGAGGGATACCGGCTGCTGGCTGGCATGGACGAGGTGGGCCGCGGCGCCCTGGCGGGCCCCGTCAGTGTCGGCGTCGTGGTGATCGATGAGACCTGTCGTACGGCGCCCCAGGGCGTGCGTGACTCCAAACTGTTGACGCCGGCGGCGCGTGAGGCGATGGTGCCCCGGGTGCGTCGGTGGGCCTTCGCGTACGCCGTCGGTCACGCATCGGCGGCAGAGATCGACCAGATCGGGATCATCGCGGCGTTGCGGCTGGCGGGAACCCGGGCGCTCACCGCGCTGCCGGTGCGACCGGACCTGGTGATCCTGGACGGCAACCACGACTGGCTGACCGCACCGGAGCAGGTCGGACTCTTCGCGGAGTTGGCGCAACCGGCGGTCCCGCCGGTCCGCACGATGATCAAAGCCGACATGAAGTGTTCCTCGGTCGCCGCAGCCAGTGTGCTGGCCAAGGTCGAGCGGGACGCGATGCTCACGGCGTTGCACGAGCAGCATCCGCAGTACCAGTGGGCCGCCAACAAGGGTTACAGCGCGCCGGAGCATCTCTTGGCGTTGGACGAGCACGGGCCCTGCGAGCTGCACCGGCGATCGTGGCGCCGGTTCGTCACCGACGATGCGGTCGCGGGCCTGGAAGGAGTGAGTTGATGAGCGCCGAGGATCTGGAACGCTACGAGACCGAGCAGGAACTGGCCCTGTATCGCGAATACCGCGACGTGGTGGGGCTTTTCAGCCACGTGGTCGAAACCGAGCGACGGTTCTATCTGTGCAACGACGTCGACGTCCTGGTCCGTGGTGAGGGCGCTGAGGTGTTCTTCGACGTGCGGATGAACGACGCCTGGGTGTGGGATGTCTACCGTCCGGCCCGTTTCGTGAAGAAGGTGCGGGTGCTGACCTTCAAGGACGTCAACGTCGAGGAGTTGCCGGCGCGCGAGATGGAGATGCCCGAACCCTGAGCTCGGCGGCCGGTTAGAAGCCGGCCCCGAAGGCCAGGAACGGGGCGCGTTCGTCAGGATCGGCGGCCAGCAGGGCGTCCGACGGCGACAAGCCGCCGGCCAGGCCGGAGTGCACAGCGGCCAGGTAGTCGCTGGTGGCCGCATCGTTGACGGTGCACGGTGCCGCGATCACACAGCGCACGCCGGAGTGCAGCCAGGCGCGGGCCATCCCGATCGTCTCTTCGCCCCATCGGGCAGTTGACCGACCGAGCTCGCAGGCGGACAGGACGACCACCGAGGGCACCATCGTCAGTTCGGCGACGTCGTGACCGAACCACGGCCCGTCCAGCAACTCCAGACCAGAGAACATCGGGTTGCCCGGGGTGTGCCGTCCGTGCGCGGCGACGTGCAGGAGATCGGTGTTGCGGGTCAGCTCCCGCATGCTGGCGGTCGTTGCGCTCGCGGCATCGACGACGGTCGCGCCCGGCCACTGTTTAGCGGCATGGGCCACCTCGGTGCCGGCCCGCGGGACGCCCGGGCCGGTGATGAAGCCGACGCTACGGAGGGGTGCGTCGGTGGCGGTGTGCCGCAGCCACTGGGTGACACTCAACGGCACGGTGATGGAACGGTCCCGCAAGGGGGTCATGAGGCTCCAGGGGACCGCGGCGAGGGCCGCGGGGGCGGTGATCACCACTCGTCTGGTCCGCACCTCGGATTCGATCGGGGCCCACAACATGCTGGACAGGTGGTCCAGTCGCCGTCGCAGACCGTCCCGGACGAGGGCCGCCAGGGTCGGCCGCAGGTCCGCGGAGGACATATCGAGGTCTGCCTGCAGACCGGCGAGGTCGGCGCGGATCTCTGCCCGAGTGGCGATGGGGACGACGCGGTACCCGTCGGCGCTCGCCACGAGCACCGATACCTTGCGGGGATCGGACAGGAAGGACACCAAGGTTGCGTCCCGGTCCCGCAGCATCTGGCGGGTTTCGTCCAGGCTGGCGATGTCGACGCTGATCCGCGACGCGCGTTCGCGGGCCCATTGCCGGCGCCGGATCCGATCGCGGACCTGCGCGACCTGTGGTCCGTCGAGGTCCTCCCCGATCGCGAGCAGCCCCCGCAACGCCTCCAACTCCGCGTCCTTGGCGCTGTCCGCGGGCGGAGCGTCGATCAGCGGAGTCGACGCAGCGACGAATCCGCGGGATCGCTCGGACCATTCGAAGTGCAGGGCGGGATCCGCCGTGCGCATCGCAACGGCCGCGGCCTGCTCGACCATCCGGTAGCCGTGCATGGCCAGGCTGGAGCGCAGTTCGAGGCTGTCGGTGGAAGACTGCCACTCCCGCAGCAGGCGAATGCCGTCGCGGGCGCGGTCGAGAGCTTCGGCATCGTGACCGGTGCGAGCGGCAACCTCGACGCGCACCTCGGCTTCTGCCAACCGGCTGACGATCGAGGCGTCTTCGCGCAGCGCTGGCGTGCGCGGCCATGGTTTGCCCTTGCGTACGTGGTGCAACTCGAGGGCCAGGAGCAGTTCTTCACCGGCGCCTGCCACGTCGTCTCCGGTCAGGGAAGGCAACAGCTGCTGCGCTTCGCTGACGTGCCGGCTGGTTGCGCGACCGCTGGCCAGGGCAATGGTCAGGACCAGCACCCTGGCCCGCGTGGCCAAGGAGGTGCTCCCGATCCGGTCATAACTGCTTGCCGCGCGCCGCGCGATCACGATGGCCTCACGTGGGTCCTGGTCTGCGATGGTTCGGGCCAGGGACAATTCGGCGTCGGCTCGGTAGGACCCCACCCGGTGGGCCTTGAACACCGCTACGCAATTGCGTAAGAGAGCAGCTGCTTCCTCCGGGAGCCCGGCGGCCAGCAGCACTGCGGCTGTTTCCTGATCTGCCCGTGCCGCGTTGACGGCCGATTGTTCTGCGATCAGCGGCCGCGCGGCACCCATGAGCTGCAACGCCCGGACCAGGTCGCCTCTGGCCGCAAGCGCGGTGCCTTGGTTGTGCCGGGCCGCGGCAGCGTGCCATGGGCTACCACCACGGTCGGCGACTTCTGCGGCCCGTTCATAGTCAGCGGCAGCGGCGGCGTACTCGCCGCGATCCACCCACAACCCGGCGCGGTTGAAGAGCACGGCCATCAACCGGAGCGGATCATCGGCCAGCCCGGCGACGGCCAGGTCGAGGTGGCGCAGCGCCTCACCACCTTCCGCGAGTGAGGACAGCACGCCACCGAGTTGTGCGTGCAACGTGGCGACGGTCTCTTCCCGCAGGCCCTGTTCCTCGAGCAACTCGGTCAGGATGGCCACGCTGGCCTGCCCGTCGTCCTCCAGGGCGAGGATCCAGGCCTGGGTGGATCGGATCCGCGCAAGCAGGTCCCGGTCGTCGGTCCGGGTCAGCGCAGCCCGCAGGTCACGCTCGGCCGCTCGGTGACGGCCAGCGCGACAGTGTTCAACGGCACGCTCGTGCAGGACGAGCGCCGACAACCTGCGGATGTCGATCTCCTGGTGTTCCCGGTGGGTTTCCTGAGAACCACGGTATCGGCGCCTGGTGGGGGTGTCTTGGGTTTATGGCTCCAGGCCGGTGAGTTCGCTGACCACCCGCCAGGCGGTGGCGATGTCGGCTGCCTGCTCCGGCGAGTCGGGAGCTGGCAGTTCCGGCTCGAGGGTGCGCAAGATCCACCCCGCGACGTACGGCGCGGCAAATGACGTCCCACTCCAGATGGCGAACCCGCTGGTGCTGTCGTCGGAGTCGATCGTTTCGCGCTGGAGTCCGTAGGCCGTCACGCGCGACGTCGGCTGAGCGCCGGCGTTGGTGGCGGGTGTGGTGCTCAACACGGATGCTCCTGGCGCGTAACACGTGACCCAGGGGCCGCTGTTGGAGAACAGCGCAACGGTGTCGTTGGGATTCAGCGCTCCCACGCTGAGCAACGGCGCGGCATCGTCAGGCTCGGCCTGCGCCACCAAACTCGGTCCCACGTTCCAGCGGCACAGAGCCGCCGGGAGGAACGGCACGTCGGTGCTGTCGTTGCCCGCAGCGCAGACCACCGTCGTGCCGGCGCGCCGGATGCGTAGCAGGACCTCGGACAACAGATGGCCCTGGCTGAGCTCGGACAGATCCTCGTGGTAGTACCCCAGGGCCAGGACCAGGACGTCGAGGGCGACCTTGGTGCCCGCGGACGCGGAGTGTTCCAGGAGGTCGGCGATCTGGGACAGGGCGAGCAGCAGGTCCGATTCGGATACGGTGCCCTCGCTGCCGGACAGCCGCCACGACACGATGTCTGCGCTGGGGCAGCTTTGTCGGACGATGCCGGCCATGAACGTGCCGTGTCCGGAGATCTCGTCGGCTTTTCCATCGAGCGGACCGAACAGGTCGGCGCTGGATTCGGAGTCGCTGGCGGCGTCATCGTGTCCGATGGGTTGGCCAAGGGGGTCCAGCACGTGGCGACGCACGTTCGTCAGCCACGGGTGGTCTCCACACCCGCTGTCGAGTAGGCCGACCACTGGTCGGCGGGTGGTTCGCGATGAGGTGGGCCCGTATTCGGGGGCCGGGCCGACGTACCGGACCGGTTCCCTCCCGCCGCTGCCGGCGTACATGTACGACGACGACGGTGAATCGGCGGCGGCGGCCGAAACCGAGACCGGCCAACGCAGACCGGGTGGGGTCAGTCGGATCCCGTGGTCCAGGCCGACCGACCGCAGGCCCCGCTCGCCCCGGATCGCCCGGGCTCGTTGCAACAGCTTCCAGCCGTCAGGTTCGTTGACCGACTGGGTTGGGTCGGCGCTGATGATCACTCGCCGGATTGACAGCGGGCCGGTGGCGCGCGGCACGCGACGAGCTCGGTCCTGCGTGCGGTCCGCGGACTCCTCGACGTCGATCGCGTAGTCCGGATCGATGGCAACCTGCCAGCCGAAGACGTCCGCCGCCTGCGACAAGACCTCCATCGGGTCGTCTTCCTCGACCAACGTCGAGATCAGCAACGAGTGGGACGCGTAGGCGACAGCTGGGCTCGAGCGATCGGCGACATCGGCGGCATCCAGCACGTGCCACCGGTTCGGCCGCGCATCAGTTGTGCTTCGTCTGCCTACACGGGGCGCAGGAACGATGGTGTAGGGCTCCGCCGGGTCAGGCATGAGGGGGCATCCTTCGGTAGGGCTGTCGTGGACGGTCGAGCGGCGTTCAGACGTCGAAGTGCGGGGTGGATGAGCGATGACCGCCGGGGCGGTCGAACCACAGGCGGATGGCGCCGGCAGGGTGCTCGGCGACCTCGAAACGGCCGTGTTCGTCGATCGGCACGGTGATCTCGCCGTCCGCGGACGGGATGCGAACCGTGCCGGGGGTGGGCGGATCGGTCCAGCCGTCCAAGCGGCGTACGCCCGGCCCCACTGAACTGATCCGGATCACGACGCTGAAGTCGTCACCGGAGAACTCGACCACCGTCGGTGTTGCCGTCTGTTCGCCACGGGTACCCAGCAGTTCCCGATCGGCGAACGACATCGCAAGAAGCTCGAATTCCTCGGCCATTCCTTCGGATTCAATGGCAACGATGCTGCTTTCGACCAGATCGTCGGGTACCGGGTCGAGGCTCGACCACATGGTGCGCAAGCGGGCGTACAACTCGTGATCCGTCCAGGTGCTCATGATTCTTCGTCCTCCATTGTTTCCCCCAGCTGAGTGCGAAGCTTTTGCAGGCAGCGGGATCGGGTCGGTCCGATGCTGCCGACTTTCATATCCAGTTCCGTGGCGATGCTGCGATAGTCGGGCCGCTGCTCGAATGCCACGATCCGCAGCAACTTCTGGCAGCGTTCGTCGAGCTTGGCCACGGCCAACCACAGGTGCCGGTTGTCGTCGTCGATCGCCGCCGAGTCGGCCGGATCGACGCTGTGGGTGGCCAGGTCGCTGCGGTCCAGGTCGACGTCCTGCAGGATTTCCGGGTCGGTCGAGGTCTGAAGGCGACTGCGACGCGCGACGCGCCACGCCTCGCGGCGGGCGGAAATCGTCAGCCAGGACGCGATGGCCTGCGGATCGGCGATGTGGTCCCGGTTGCGGACCAGGGCCAGCCAGGTGCTCTGCACGACGTCCCGGGCATCATCCTCGTGCAGGCCACAGGCGCGCACGACGTGCCACAGGACGGGCGTCATGACCTGCACCAGTGGATCGACCTTGGCCGTTCCGTCGACCCACTCACGGAACGCCGTGGCGGCCAGATCCCATACCGGTAGTTCCGCATCGGAAGGTGAAGGCGCCATGGCATCACTGACGTGACCGTCATCCATGCTCCGCATTGTCCTCACGTTCGGTAATGAGGGATAGGGCGGCGGCGCTGATACCACATGCCGGTTGTGATTTGCATCACATCGTTGTCCACAGGCCATCATGCCCTCGCCCCGGTCAACGGGCACAGTGGTGGCGTGCCGACGCAGCGAGCGACCTTGGGCCAGTGGGGCGAGCGGGTGGCCGTGCGCTTCCTGACCGATGGCGGATGGCAGATCATCGAGCGCAACTGGCGCTGCCGGTACGGCGAGATCGACCTGATCGTGCACGATCCACGGGCCGGGGTGGTGGCGTTCGTCGAAGTCAAGACGCGCCGCTCCGATGCGTTTGGCGGTCCGTTGGCCGCTGTTGACCACCGCAAGGCCGCCCGGCTGCGACGGCTCGCCGGGCAATGGTTGCAGGAGCATCCCCATCAGGCAGCGGTGGTGCGGGTGGACGTTGTCGCCGTGTGGCACCGAGCGGGCCAGGCCCCGCTGGTGCAGCACGTGATCGACATCGCCTGAGCCGGTCCGCTCGGAAGGCACACGGAAGTACTTCGCTTGTCTATGGTCGAACGCATCGACCTGGCGAAGGAGACGCGATGCCACCGACCAAGCCGGCCACGCGACGTACTGCGGGCAGTTATGTCCGGTTCGCGCTCGGGGCGCTGCCGTTCATCGGGATCCTGGTGCTGGTCCCGTTCGCAAACCGTGACACGCCGATGATCCTGGGCATGCCGTTCCTGCTGGTGTGGATGGTCGCCTGGGTGATCCTCACCTCGGTGTGCATGACGATCGTCTACCTGATCGACCCGCAGAACCACGGCGACGAGGCGGACTCACGGTGAACGCGGCGATGGTCGTCCTGATCGCCTTCTTCCTGCTGGCGCTCGTCCTCGGTCTGTGGTCGCGCCGCGGCAAGGAGATGGACATCGAGCAGTGGAGCGTGGGTGGGCGCAACTTCGGCGCCATCTTCGTGTTCCTGCTGCTGGCGGGTGAGATCTATACGACCTTCACCTTCCTGGGCGCCAGCGGTTACGCCTACACCTATGGTGGCGCGGCGTTCTACATCCTGGGGTACGGCGCTCTGGCGTACGTGATCTCCTACTGGCTGGCCCCGGCGATCTGGCGCTACGCCAAGCGGGAGAAGTTGGTGTCGCAGCCGGACTGGTTCCGGCGCAAGTACGACAGCCGCAACCTGTCCCTGGTGGTCGCCGTGATCGGCATCGTGGCGATGGTGCCCTACCTGGAGTTGCAATTGACCGGTCTGGGCATCATCGTCCAAGAAACCTCCTACGGCTCCATCTCCCGCACGGCGGCCATCTGGATCGGTGCCATCGTCATGGCGGTGTACGTCGTGGCCGCCGGGATCCATGCCGCCGCCTGGAACGCCGTGGTCAAGGACATCCTGGTCCTGGTGGTGGTCGTCTTCATCGGGATCTACCTACCGATGCACTATTTCGGCGGTGTCGGCACGATGATGCAGACCCTTCACGAGCAGAAGCCGGGTTTCCTCAGCGCGAACCTGCCCAGCCACGACATGGGCTGGTTCATCACCTCGATTCTGCTGTCGGCCCTGGGCTTCTTCATGTGGCCGCACTACTTCGGCGCGATCTATGCCTCCCGGGACACCCGCACGTTCCGACGCAACGCGATGTTTTTGCCGCTGTACCAGTTGGTGTTGCTGTTCGTGTTCTTCACCGGACTGGCGGCGGTACTGGTCGTACCCGGGCTGAGCGACGGGGACTTGTCCCTGCTGGCGATCAGCCGGAAGACGTTCTCGCCGTTCGTGGTCGGGTTGATCGGTGCGGCCGGCATCTTCTGTGCTTTGGTGCCGGGCGCGATGCTGCTGTCGACCTCGGCCACGCTGCTGGCCAAGAACGTCGTGCAGGAGTTCCGGCCGGGTCTCAGCGGCCGGCACACGGCGATCGTCGCCAAGGCACTGGTGCCGGTGATCACGCTGATCGCGCTGTACCTGACGTTCGCCGGTGGCGATGCGATCGTGAACCTACTACTGCTCGGCTACGCGTTTGTGACGCAACTGTTCCCCTCGATGGTCGCGAGCCTGCATCCGCGCAACCCGATCACCAAGTGGGGTGCCGGTGCCGGGATGGTGGTGGGCGCCGTACTCGTGACGTGGTTGACGCTCGGGAAGCGCACGGCTGGCGAGGTGTTGCCGTTCCTGCCGGAGTCGTGGCATCACCTCAACGTGGGAATCGTCGCGTTGGTGGCCAATATCATTGTCTGCGTGGTGGTTTCGTTGGCAACCGGCGGCCTTCGGGTTGGCTCAATCCCAGCAGCCGCCGGAGCGGGTACGCCACCAGTCGGCGCTGGCACCGCTGAAGGCCGGTGAGTGCAGGAGGGGATGCTGGCTCAACCCGGCGTAGTAGACCGCCATCGACGCGGTTGCTGGTCGGCCGGCCGACTCCCGCAGACGATCGTCCCCGATGTCGTGCCGCAGGTGCGCGGTCGTGATCAGGCCGATCCTGGCCAACTCGGGCTCGGGTTGGTCGATCAGGGCGGTCACCTGGTCGATGTTGTCGGATGTCGCCAACCGGGAGATGAGATACGTCGCTAGTTGGTCGGTTTCTGCTGAAGTGTCGGGCTGGCCCAGCAGGTGCAGCGCGGCGTTGGTGAGGGCGGTTGCGTAGGGGCTGATCTGCAGTAGGTTCGTCGTATGGAACTGGACACCGGGGCTGGTTGCCGACAGCACGACGCGCAGCATCTCCCGCAGCACGCTGTCGGTGTGGCCCGGCCAACTCGCCGCAGCACTGAACTCGAGGTACACCTCGAGTTCAGCATCGATGCGGCGACTTACCCGGCCACCGGTCATCCGCGACATCGGATGAATGGCGTCGATCGCTGTCAGCACCCGGTCGCGATGGCGGACCGGGAGGGCTGAGGCGAGCACCGCGATCGGCTCCATCGACGCCAGGGTCCAGGTCGCCGTACGGTCGATCAGGGTGTCCGCCAACACGGTGGTGAGGTGACGGGGCAGCAGGCCCAGGTGGCTGTGTTGCCACAACGCGAAGCAGAATCCACCGAACTGCTCATCGCTGGAGGACGGGAGCCGGTCGACGATGCTGGTGATGGTCGCGAGGTCGTTGATGTCACCGAGCAGGCCCCAGGCGTCGTGGGTTCCTGAGGCACCTGGAGCAGCCGCAAGAGTTGTGACGGCGTCCAGCAGCAGCGGTGCCGTCACCGGATGGGCCGCGAGCATGGACGCCGCCTCCATGCGGCAGTAGTAGGCGTAGTTGATCGAGCGCATGAACTCATCGACCAGGCGGAAGATCCACTGCCGTAACAGTTCCCGAGGCACGTGGGTCGAGCGGGACTCGGTCAGGAGTTGGGCAAGTTGGATCCAGCGGTGACCGGGGAGTTTCCCGCCGGCTAGATACGTGTCGTAGCACTCGTCAATCACCGATGGGTCGTCCGGCAGTCTGCCCTGATCCAGGAGGGCGGCTGAATCGGCGGTGTCCGGTTGCAGCCGTGCAGCGGCTCGAAGCGGAGCGAGCAAGGTCGCGGGTGCCATTCCGAGGGTCACCTCGTAGCCGCGGATTGCTGTGGCCCAGCCCGGGCCGGTGCCTGACTCGGCGCGGGAGATCACGTACGTCGACAACGGCACCCCGAGCGACTCGGCGTGCCCGGCGAACGCCGATCCGGGTAACGCGCCGAACGGGGAGGCCATCCGGTGCGTCCACAGCAGCCAGCTGGTCGCGCTTCGCAGGTCGTCCAGCAGGAACCACTCACGCGCCGTGCTGGGGCCGGTAGCTACCCGCCCCGAGCGGGCCACGACGGGCCAGGTCATCGCGCCATCCTGGACCTGAAGTCCGCTGCTGTGCGTGGTGTTGCATGCTCAGTTCAGCCACGCAACAAGCTGGGCTGCCTGTGGACAGCGTCCCCAGGCAGCCGGGTTTTCCACACCGCGACGTGCCTTGCTTCCGTCGGCCTTTGTCACCGCCCAGGCTGTCCTGGAGGGGGTGAGGACGTGATGAGGGATTCGATTCACGCGCAATGACTTTGGGAAGAACCCGCGCGGTGGCGGTGGCGGGGATCGAGGGCATACCGATAGCGGTGGAGGCGGACTCGGCGCCCGGGCTTCCGGCGTTCTCCATCGTGGGGATGCCAGACACGGCCTGTCGGCAGGCGCCGGATCGAGTCCGATCTGCTGCGGCGAACAGTGAGTTGCAACTTCCTCGGCAACGGCTGACGGTCAACCTGTCCCCGGCGTCGCTGCCGAAGCAGGGCTCCGGTTTCGACGTGGCGATCGCGATCGCTGCGTTGGCGGCCGCCGGCGTCGTGGACAATGCCGAGGTCGCCGAGGTCGTCCACATCGGCGAGTTGGGTCTGGACGGGTCGGTGCGGGCAGTCCCGGGTGTGTTGCCAGCGGTACTTGCTGCTGCCGCAGCGGGATTCAGCAAGGTCGTCGTGCCCGCAGCCAACGCCGCGGAAGCGGCACTAGTGCCCGGTGTGGAGGTGCTGCCGGCCACCGATCTGAGGTCCTTGGTGAGCAGGTATCGGATGCAGCACAAAGGAAGACCGGTGCCGGAGGTAGTGCTGCCGAAGGTGCGCGAGATGGCCGCCGCGACGGTGCCTGACCTGGCGGATGTCGTGGGCCAGTTCGAAGCCCGGTTCGCGTTGGAGACGGCCGCTGCGGGTGGGCACCACATGGCGATGGTGGGTCCGCCCGGCGCGGGCAAGACGATGCTGGCCGAGCGGCTGCCGGGGCTACTGCCGCCGTTGAGCATCGACGATGCGCTTCAGGTCACCGCGGTGCACTCGGTCCTCGGGGCGTTGGGCTCAGGGGAGGACGGCCGGTCACCGCTGCTGACCCATCCGCCGTTCGTGGCACCTCATCACGGGGCGTCGATGGCCAGCGTGGTCGGTGGCGGGAGTGGTCGAGTGCGGCCGGGCGCCATCTCGCGAGCGCATCGCGGAGTGCTGTTCATGGATGAGGCTCCGGAGTTTCGGCGCGACGTTCTGGATGCGTTGCGGCAACCGCTGGAGTCAGGTGCGGTGACGATTGCTCGCGCTGATCGGTTGGTGCGGTTCCCTGCACGGTTCCAGCTGGTGCTGGCGGCGAACCTGTGTCCGTGCGGTGCAGCCAAGGACGGTGCGTGCACCTGCTCGGCACTCTTGCGCAGGACCTATCTGAATCGGCTCTCGGGGCCGTTGCTGGACCGGGTCGATGTGCGACTGAAGCTGCTACCGGTATCGCGGGCGTCCTTGGCGCAGGGCCGAGGGGAGTCGACAGCCGCCGTGGCGCAGCGCGTTCGGGCCGCTCGGTCTCGACAGTCGGCCCGGTGGTCGCAGTTCGGGTGGCGGCTCAACGCGGATGTGCCCGGCACAGTCCTGCGGTCGGTTCCGTGGCGCTTGCCCAAGGAAGTCTCCCGGCCGTTGGACGAACAACTGGAGAAAGGAACCCTGACGTTGCGTGGTTACGACCGCTGCTTGCGGGTGGCATGGACGCTGGCGGATCTCGCCGGTGAGAAGGCGCCGGGACCGGCGCAGGTGGGCGGCGCCTCGACGCTGCGGACCGAGCTGCGGGCGGCATGAGCAACGCCAAACTCGGTGTTGAAGCCGACCAGGTCAGGACGGATGCGGAGTTGTCGGCGCGGGTCGCGTTGTCCGTGGTGGTCGAGCCGATGGACACGAAGCTCGCCCCGGTGATCCGTGAATTGGGTGCGGCACGGGCGTGGGCAGCGATCAGCAGCAATGCAGGTGGCCACTTCGATCGGTGCCAGCCGCGGGTGCAAGCACTCGATCTGGAGCAGGTGTTGTGGAACACCCACCAAGCCGGCGCCCGGCTGCTGTTTGCGGGGCTGCCTGGGTGGCCGCCCGGGCTGGACGATCTGGAGTTTGCCCCGTTCACTCTGTGGGCCCGTGGCGCCATGGCGGATGTCGACTGGATGCGCAGTGTGGCGGTGGTGGGGTCTCGTGCTGCAACCTCTTACGGCCTGCACGTCGCGGGCGAGTTCGGTTACGACCTGGCCAGTTCCGGCTACCTGGTGGTGTCCGGTGCCGCGTTCGGGATCGACGCGGCCGCCCATCGCGGTGCCCTGGCCGCCGAAGTCCCGACCATCGCGATCCTGGCCGGCGGGGTCGATCGGCCCTACCCGCTGGCTCACAGTCAGTTGCTGGATCAGATCCGGGCCACGGGCCTGGTCCTGTCCGAAGCACCACCGGGCGCATCGCCACGGCGTGAGCGGTTTTTGGCCCGCAACCGCTTGATCGCCGCGGTGACCGCCGGGACGGTCGTGGTGGAGGCCGGGCTACGCTCCGGTGCTCTGAGTTCGGCGGGGCACGCCGAGCGGTTGGGTCGGGTGCTGGCGGCAGTCCCCGGACCGGTGACCAGCGCGGCGTCCGCCGGGACGAACGCCTGGATCCGCGACGGCCGTGCGGTCCTGGTCAGCAGTGCGGCGCAGTGTGTGGAGTTGGTCGCCCCCATCGGGGAGGGGCTCCTGGCTCCGGAGCGGGATGAGTTGACGTTGGTGTACGACGACCTCGCCGAGGTGCCGCGACGGGTGTTCGAGTCGTTGCCCAAGTTACGTGCGACCACGGTGGACCGACTGGCGGTGATCGCCGGCGTCAGCGGTCAGGAGGTCATGGCGGCGCTGGGGTCGTTGGAACTGACCGGACGCGTGGAGCGCAGCGCCGGTGGGTGGCGCCGCCGTCCGCAGGATGCACCCGGTTAACGACCACCGGGCTCGGTTGGCAGTTTCATTCCCTTGCAGCCCTGGAGGATTCGGATCATTGCCGACTTCTCCGCGGCGGTCACCCACGCACGGTACTTTGCTTTGACCGCAACCTGCAGGGCGACGTACCGGCATCGGAAACCCTTGTTCGGCGGCAGCCAGGTGGCGGCGTCTCCGGCACCCTTCTTCTGGTTGGTCGGGCCGTCGACGGCGAGCAGATTCAACGGGTCGTTGGCGAAGGCAACCCGGGTGGCGGTGCTCCACTGCTGCGCACCCTTCTGCCAGGCGTCGGCCAGCGGGACCACGTGATCGATCTGCACCTTGCTTGAGGTTCCCCGGCCACGGACGAAGTTGATGACCTTGCCGGTGTACGGGTCGGTGAGGCGCCCCGTGGTGACGACGCGGGTGCATCGGCCCGATTTCTTGAAACGGAGCTGGGACAGATCCCGTCGCAAGATGTCTTCGCGCGTCGAACACCCGTTGTGTCCCCACGGCGCGGGGTTGTTGTCGGTCCATGCGGTGCCGAACTTCGCCCGGTCGTACCCCGTCTTGGGGGCCCGGCCCTTCACCGTCAGGCGTTGCGCCACGCTGAGCGCGGTTGGGGTGGCGGCTTGGGCGGGCAGGTCAACGGGGAGGACGAGGGCCACACCGGTAAGGGCGGCCGCGGCGAACGTCATCGGTCGGCGGGTCACCGCAGAAAACTAACCCGGGACGGAGACCGCCAATGCCGGTTCCAGCAGATCCGAGCCGCACTAGAGTCGCGGCCATGACAGAGCCGTCCGTGCCACAGACCGTGATCGACCGGGAGCGTCTGGCGATGCTCTACCAGCGCGAGGTCGATCAGTTCGCCGCAGCTCATCCACGTTCCCAGGCCGCCTACTCGTCCGCCGACCACCTGTTCGGCCGAGTGCCGATGACGTGGATGAACAAGCTGGCCAGTGGGTTTCCGATCTATGTGGATCGGGCCGTCGGGAACCGGGTTTTCGACATCGACGGCCATGAGTACATCGACTTCGCACTCGGCGACACGGGCGCTATGGCGGGGCATTCTCCGGCGCCCACCGTCGCGGCGATCCAGCAACGGATCGTCACCCAGGGGGGTCTGACCACGATGCTGCCGACGCCGGACGCGGAGTGGGTGGGTGCCGAGCTGACCCGGCGGTTCGGCGCGGCCAAGTGGAGTTTCTCGCTGACCGCGACCGATGCGAACCGCTGGGCGATCCGGCTGGTCCGGGCGCTGACCGGTCGACCGAAGATCTTGTTCAACGCGTACTGCTATCACGGCTCGGTCGACGAATCGCTGATCGTCGTCGGCCCGGACGGAGACGGAATCGACCGCCCGGGCAACGTGGGTGCGCCGGTGGCTGTGACCCAGACCAGTCGGGTGGCCGAGTTCAATGACCTGGCCGGACTGGAACAGCAACTCGCGCACGGTGACGTGGCCGCCGTGCTGATGGAGCCCGCGCTGACCAACATCGGGATCGTGTTGCCCGAGCCGGGGTACCTCCAGGGCGTGCGCGACCTGACCCGGCGGTACGGCGCGTTGCTGATCAACGATGAAACCCACACCTTCTCGGCCGGTCCGGGAGGTGCGACCGCAGCGTGGGGGCTGGAGCCGGACATCGTGATCATCGGCAAGTCCATCGGCGGCGGAATACCCTGTGGTGCCTACGGATTGAGCGAGGAGCTCGCGGACCTGGCGCTGCGGCGTACCGACCTGGATCTGGTCGACATGGGCGGCGTCGGTGGCACCCTGGCCGGCAACCCGTTGTCGGTGGCCGCGATGCGAGCCACGCTCGAGCAGGTTCTGACCGCCTCTGCCTTCGAGCACATGATCGCTCTGGCGAGCCGGTTCACCGAGGACGTCCAGCAGGTCATCGACCGGTACCGGCTGCCGTGGTCGGTGAGCCAGTTGGGAGCCCGCACCGAGTACCGGTTCGCGGATCCCGCGCCGCGCAACGGCACCGAGTCCGCCGCCTGCGCGGACCCGTTGCTCGAGGACTACCTGCACGTTTATCTGGCTAATCGTGGCATCCTGCTGACGCCGTTCCACAACATGGCGCTGATGTGCCCCGTCACCAGCGAGCAGGATGTCGCGCGGCACCGAGAGGTGTTTGAGGCGGCGGTCGGATCGCTGGTCGGATGAGCCCCGCGGCGCGTCCCGAGTGACCCGCATCCGCACGGTTTGTAGCCTGCAGGGGTGACCTCACCGACCCGTTTGCTGCCTGCAGAACTGCTGGGGGAGTTCGAGCGGTATCTGCGCCTTGAGCGCGGACGGTCTGAGCACACCATTCGCGCCTACCTCACCGATCTGCGGCACCTCGAATCGCATCTGCTGGCCGGTGCGCTGGAACGGTGGTCCGACGTCGGGCTGGCGGACCTGCGCACCTGGCTGGCCGGTATCGACGCAGGCGGCGGCGCGCGGTCCACGGTGAGTCGCCGCGCCGCGTCCGCACGGGCGTTCTTCGGGTGGGCGGCGCGCACGCAGCGACTGGCAATGGACCCTGCTGTTCGGTTGGTCTCACCCAAACGTCACCACACACTGCCCGGGGTGCTGCGGCAGTCCGAGGCCGGTCACCTCTTGGACGTCGCCGCTGTCGCCGCCGATGACGCCGCGCCCACCCACTTGCGGGATCGGGCCATGCTCGAGTTGCTCTACGCCAGCGGAATCCGGGTGGGCGAGTTGTGCGGCCTGGACATCGACGACCTGGATCGCGGTGCTCGCGTGGTACGGGTGACCGGCAAGGGCGACAAACAACGCGTCGTGCCTTACGGTGTGCCCGCCGCCGAGGCGATCGATCATTGGTTGACCCGTGGGCGGCCCAGCGTCGTGACAGCGCAGAGCCCGCCAGCGCTTTTTCTCGGCGCTCGGGGTGGCCGGATCGATCCACGCACGGTCCGTCGGGTGCTCACGGCTCTGCTGGAGCACGTGCCCGATGCGCCGCACCTGGGACCGCACGGGTTGCGTCACTCGGCGGCAACGCACCTGCTGGAAGGCGGCGCCGACCTGCGCACGGTGCAGGAGTTGCTGGGGCATGCGAGCTTGTCGACGACCCAGATCTACACTCACGTGTCTGTGGAACGTTTGCGGTCGTCGTTTGCGAAGGCGCATCCTCGCGCATGAGTGATCCTGTGCCGCCGCGGGATTCGCCAGAACCTGGCCACCCTGACGTGATGCGCCGCCGACGGACTATCGCGGCGGCGGTGGTCGGAGTGGTCGGTGTCAGCGCACTCGCGGGATTCCTGCATGAGTCGGGTGGGGACGTGCCGAGTGCGCGTCCGACTGCGTCCGCCTCGTCCTCGACCGTCGCAGCAACGACAACGACAACGCCGGTCGCCAGCCCCAGCAGCACCCCGGTGGTGGTGCCCACCCGGGGCACGGGCACGTTCACCACGGTGACGGTGCCGCAGACCACCACAGCGACCAGCGGTCGCGAGATCACCTACATCCTGCAGATCGAGAACGGGTTGGGCGCCGACAACGCCACCATCGCGAAGACCGTGGGCGCCGACCTGCTGAACGCCCGCGGCTGGCAGGGCGTGGACCACGTGCGCTTCGTGCAGTTGACCGCCGCCGAACTCGCCAAGGGCCGGAAGCCGATACTGGCGATCACGCTGGCCAGCCCGGACACGGTCAACAAACTCTGTGCGCCCTTGGATACCCACGGCGAGTGGTCGTGCGGCAACAACGGGCGGGCGACTTTGAACTACGAGCGATGGATGCTCGGCGTCCCGTACTTCGGCAAGGACCTCGCGGCCTACCACGCGTACATGGTCAACCACGAGGTCGGCCACATCCTGGGTCACCCGCACCAGCACTGCGCCAAGGCGGGGGACTACGCGCCGGTCATGCAGCAGCAGTCTATGGGGCTGCAGGGTTGCAAGGCGTGGCCGTGGCCGCAGCGACCCGCCGCCGGCTGAGCCAGCGACGGGCGGCCACCGGGCTTACGGCAACTGCACTCCACACAGGTGTACCTGGATACCGAGGGCATCGAACATCGCTGCCTTGGCCGCCAGCGCCTTGTCCGCCGTCTCTTCATCGGGTGCGTAGGCGACGTTGAGATGGTTGGCGCGGTGCCGCGCCATGAACTGATCGCGGTTCACCCCGTGCAAGACCGCGTGCATGATCGGCCACTGCGGGTTCGTCTCCGACAGCCGACGATCAGTCTCCTCCTTCGGCAAGGTCACGGACGTCGCGCGTCCGAGGTCGGCGTGCAGTACGCCGTCCATGATGAAAACCCGTGACCACACGACGGATCCGGGCTTGGACACGCCACTGAGGGTGCCCCCGCCAAGGGGAAAGAACATGGGCGGTTGACGCATACTCCACGACTTGTCGTAGCCGCCGTTGTGCGATGCAGGCACCGACCCGGAGATCTCCCACACCCACACGAATTCGCCGTCGTAGTCCTCGCCCCAGCGGATGTCGTGCAGCGTGGTGGCGGGGTCCAGACCCATCGCCGACCAGATGCGGTTGGTGGCGAGGGAGTCGACCGCGACGCCCCAGTCGACCTCGTTGAAGTGCGGCAAAGCTTTACCGGCGTACAACTCGCGGGATCCGTCCCGGCTGAAGACGGGGGGTCGTTCCACGTTGTTGAGCAGACCTTCGGCCAGGTCGCTGGCTGGGACGGTGTCCTTCAACCCCTGCTGGTACTGAATACCGACCGCGTCCAGGCCGAAGTCGTCGGCGATCCGCAGGGCGGCGATGTACATCCGGAACTGGCTGAGCAATTGGGCCTCGGTCAATTCCGTCTTCTCATCGGATCCGAGGTGGAAGGTCATTCCGCGGTCTTTGAGCCAGGTGTAGATCCCCTCGGCTTCCTCGTCGGTCACCCGACTCATTTCGTAGACCAGCGCGCTCTGTGACAGGCGCTCCTTGTAGAGCCCGAAGGCGTTGATGAGTTCGTCGTCGAAGATGGCGTTGTACATCCCCATGCAGCCCTCGTCGAAGACACCGGCGATCGCCTTCTGCTCCTTCAACTGGGTGGCCAGGGCCTGCCCCAACTTGGTTTCGTCGCTGGCGGGCAACGGGCCGAGGTCATGGACGTGGGTGACGTCGTGGTCGATGCGGCCGGTGTCCAGCCATTCCTTGAGGCGGTCGCGGCTCCACTGGTCGGCGAAGTCCGGGCTCCACAGCACGGAGTAGTCGATGCCCGCTTTGGTCATACTGCCGGCGAGGTTGAGCAGTCCCACCAGCCCTGGGAACTCACCGGCCCAGTTCGCGACGACCAGGATTGGCCCGCGGTGGCTGCGCAACCCGGCCAGCACATGGTGGCTGTACTCCCAGACGGCTTCGACGACCACCAGCGGTGCGTCGCGCGGAATGCTACGGAAGGCTTCGATGCCAGCGCGCTGACTGTCCAGGAAGCCGTGACCCTTCACCGGGTCGGGTTCGTGGCCCCGAATCACCTGGTACCCCAGGGATTGCACAGCTGCGGTGAAATCCGCTTCGAGCTTCTGCTGGACCGGCCAGCAGGTCTCGTTCGCGGCCGGTCGCAGGTCTCCGCTGGCGACGGTGTAGACCGCGCCCTCCTGTGCGGTGGGTGCTTGTTCGATCGTCGGAACTGCGTACGCAGTCATCAATCCTCCTGGTGTGATGCATCGGATGCGTCGTGTTGGAACCGGGTCAGGGCGTGGACTACGTCCCGTGACGCGAGATAGAGATCCCGGTAGAGCGGGTAGAGACGGTCATACGTCGTCTGCGGGGCGGACTGAGGACGACATGTCCCGGCTGGCGGGTTCCACTGGTCGATGTCCGCGGAGCCCAGCGCTCGCGCGGCCAGGTAGGCATCGCCGTACGCCGCGCCGATGGTGACCGACGGAATGACCTGTTCGCGGCCGGTTACGTCGGTGACGATCTGCGGCCACACGTCCTGCTGGGCGCCACCGCCGACGGCGACGATCCGGTCGATCCGGCCACCGGCAGCCTCGAAGGCCTCGAGGTTGTGCCGCACCCCGAACGCCGTTGCCTCCAAGGCGGATCGGTACAAGTCGCCACGGGTATGGCCCAGTGTGAGTCCGGCGACGACCCCACGGGCGTCCGGATCCATGATCGGCGTGCGCTCGCCGGCGAAGTACGGCAAGGTCAGCAAACCTGTTGAGCCGGGGGCGGATTGGCTGGCCTCGGCCATGAGGGTGGCGTGATCGGCACCCGTCAGATCGGCAAGCCACCCGGTGATGGCTCCGCTGGTGGCCATTCCGCCGGCGAGGCAATGCGTGCCGGCGAATACTCCAGCAGTGCCCCACAGCGAGACGTCGTGCAACGGCTGGTCGACGGTGAGGACCAGGAACATCGTCGTTCCGTACATCAGCATCAGATCACCGGGCCGTACGGCACCGACACTGACTTGCTCGGCCCAGGCATCGATGGTGCCGGTGAGAACCGGAACTCCCTCAGGGAGACCGGTTTGCGCTGCTGCGTTGGCCGTAATCGTCCCCGCGACGGCATCGGACCACTTCAGCGCCGGCAGTTCGATACCGCCGGCCAGCTCGTCCGCCCACGGCTGCAACCACGTGCCGGCCGCGGCGTCGTACATCGGAGTGCATTGGCTGGCTGAGTGCTGGTCCAGGACGTACTCGCCGGTGAGGTGACGCACCAACCACGAACTCGGCATGTAGAGACGCCGGGCTCGCGTGAACACCTCCGGTTCTTCCTGGGCCACCCAGGCCAGTTTGGGTCCCACCGCCTGGCTGGTCAGCGCGGATCCGCACCGTTGCAGAATGACGTCCTGGCCGTATCGCTTCGTCAATTGGGCGATCTGGTCGGTCGCGCGGGTGTCGACACCATAGAGGATGGCCGGGCGCAACGGTCGATCGTGCTCATCGGTCAGCAGAACGCACGGCCCCATGCCGCTGACCCCGACGGCAGCGATGGCACAGTCCGGGTTCGTCGATACCAGTTCCTTCGCGATATCGACGAATTCGCCCCACCAGAGTTCAGCGTCCATCTCGACATGACCGGGTCTGGGGCGCTGCGGACGGTGCGACCGGGTGGTGGCAGCGACCAGAGTGCCCGTCGGGTCGACCAGGACACCTTTGGTGCTCGAGGTGCCGATGTCGACACCGAGAGTGACCGTCGTGGTTGTCATGAACGCACCTCCACAGTGGGGAATTCAGGTCCGAGAACGGGGGAGTACGTCGCGTGCCAGGCAGCGCCGTCGGGTCTGACCTCGACGACCCCGACACGGTCACCGGCGATCACCGGCCACCGACCGGTGCGCGGTGCGACGCTCAGCTCATCCCCTCGGACTGCTGCTCCCGACCAGGCATGAGTCAGTCCGAAGGAGGCCATGGATCGCACGTAGTGGTTACCGCACTCGATTTCGTTGAAGGGATTGCGACGCTCGCCGTCGTACCGATCACGCACGTCCGCGGTGACTTCCTCTGCCGCAGTGAGGGATCCGTCGATCGCCAAGCCGACCGCCGCGGAGTACTCCAGACCAGTCCACACCTCGTAGCAGTACGGGAACGGACGTTCGGGGCGGTCACCGCGCGGAAATGAGCAGTTGATCAGGCCGCGTTCCTCCGCGGTAGCGAACGTCCGCAGATGATTCAGCTGGTCGGTGAACCCGTTGCGATGATTGTGCTGCACGACCATCTGGAGCGCGTGCGTGACGTTCTGGGGATCTAACCCCGTGTCCAGTCCGCTCAGGGCGACCATGCTGTGGCCGACCACTTGGTCTGTTGTGCAGCCGGATCCGATTTGCAGGTCAGGGTGCACGAGATCGTCGGAGCCGACTGCGGGATTCTCACCGGCGTAGCGGATCCGTAACCCGTCAGCGATGTTGTCAACACTCATCGCCGGGCGAACATCCTGTTCGTAGTAGCCGGCGACGTACAGCAGTTCGTCGGTGTTCTTGGCTCCGGTCGACGCGAGTTGTGCACAGCGGGCTGCGAAGTCGGCGTCTGCGCAGACGATGGCCATGTCGGCGCAGGCAACCAGGGCCGCGAGGTACCAGGACTGGTCAACTCCGTTGGGGCCGTAATACTCCACGTCCATCGTGTTGTGCTGGCAGCCTTCCATCAGGCCGTCCTGGTCGGCATCCCAACCGTGCTCGATCCAGGCGAACTCCAGGGCCTTGCGCGCCTGCGGCCACAGGTCGCGGAGCCTCTCGTCGTCGCCGGAGAGCAGCCAGGTGCGGTGCAGCCGCACCAGCGCACCCATCTGCCCGTCCGCTGCGCCAACCCGCCAACGGTTCCCGTTCGTTGCCAGGGGGAGACCAGCTCGGAAGCTCATCATCCCGCGATCGTCCAAACTCCAACGGAATTCGACCTCGCGCATGGACCAGGCAAGCTCGGGGAACAGCTGCTCAAGGGCGTACTGGTAGTTCCACACATGGGTGCAGCTGCCGTGACAGCTTCCCGTCGTCGGATTGCAACCCTCCCACGCCAGGAAGGTCCCGTCGGCGATCCGGAAACAGGTCGGCGACTTCAGGACCGCGACGTTGGACAGGATCGCGTCCTGCACGCTCACGGGAAGGTCGCTACCGGCGATGCTGCGTACATAACGCAGGGTGGCCGCCTCTAAGTCAGCCAGCTGGGGTGCTACCTGATCTACGACGTCCGCTGCATCGGTGAATCGCTGGGTGTAGTGGTTTCCTACCCAATCGCAGGAGTGACTGCCCTGCGGTAACCCTGCCCAATCATGTTGCCAACCAAACCGATTCGGCGCGTGCCAGGCGATCAGGAAGGTGACCTCCGCTTCCTGGCCGGGTGCGAGATCGACGGAAGTTGCCAGCGACGCCGTGGGTACGGCGGCCCCCGGCTTCTCCGGCTCATTGACCTGGCCGTCGGCTGCGAAGTCGTCCCAGAAGTCCAGGAGGGAGTCGCCCCAGGACCGGCGTGCCCACGTCGTACGTCGACTGGTGACCTGACGGCCGAGGACGGCGAAGGCCAGCGTGCCCCATGTCTCGTCCTTGTCGTCAAGGGTCGTGCTGTAGCCGCGCACTCCGTCGAAACCGTTACCGGAGAATGCTTCGAAGACATTGCCCTCGGGAATGCGGTCTTCTCCATAAGGGGTCTTGCGCCACCCGACGATGTGCTGGACATTGCCGCACACGTCGGCGCGCACCGGCTGCTGGGTGAGGTTGGTCAGCCGCACCCGGTAGACAAGCAGCGGCAGTCCGCTCGCGTCCGCGTCGCCGGGCACCACCGGATTGAACGCCGACACCATCGCAGCGACAGGCAGTGCCGGGTCGGTCAGTCGTACCCTGCCGAACGGGTAGGCGGCCTCGAACACAGCGTCGGTGAAGCGGGGCAGACCGGCACCCGGTACGGCGCTGCCGAGGTGGCCGTCACGGTCGCGTGCAGAGAGCGCGCCTTCGAGGACCCGGGTGGCGATCGCGCCGTCGGCATCCTGCGTACGAACGACGAAGAACGACAACGGATTGAAGCCTTTGGCCGGCCGGTTGAACAGTTCCCAGTCGATCAGTTGGCCACGACCGCCCAGGCTGATACAACCGGTCCCGATCCCGCCGACTGGCATCGCGATCTGCTCCAGACGTCGCCCGGAGTAGTTGCTGACCACCGGCCAATCTGCCGGTCCGGCCTCGGGGTAGGTCACGTCAACGGGTCCATCGGCTCGCCCAGGATCTCCAGGTCGTCGGCGCTCGGGAACGTCGGCCGGTGCGCGGTCGGACGATCGAGGTAGAAGAAGGCCGTCGATGCGATGTCGTCGTGCAGCGGGTTGTATCGGTGCCCGCTGCGCCAGCCCAGCGCCTGGATGTCGACGGTCAGATCCTCGGCGAAGTGGATCGGGTCAAGGATGTGCCAGCGGTACATGCCGAACCGCTGTTGGGAGTAGTACAGCCCGTCTGGTCGCAGCACTTGGGGCATGCCGAGGTAGGGCGTCGAGAACGAGGTGTACCCCTGGCCGGGCACATCGAAGTTCCAGGCGCCGCCGAAGTAGTCTTCGGTGCCGGTGCCACAGATCGTGGGGAATGCACCATCGGGCTGGACCCGGTCCCCATCGAGATAGAACTTGATCTCACCTTCACCCCACCACCCAGGGGAGTTCACACCCCACGCGAGGTAGGTCCCGACGTACTGACCTTGTCCCTCGATGTTGTCGAGGATCGGGTGAGTTTCCAGGTGCGGCAAGGGATTTGAACGGCGGAACTGGGCGTGCAGGTAGCCGTCGGCTTGGTGGTCGCTGCCGATCTCATAGGTGATCTGGTAGTAGACCGTGGCGGTGTGGGGTGCGAGGTTTTCGATCGTCAGCCGCGCCCCGGTGCGGAACGGCATGGGCCAGTAGCAGTTGAAGCCGCCGTTGGGGTTCGCGGCAACCATGCTGGACGAGACCTGGGCGAACCGTCCCCAGCCGTTGGCGAAGAAGTCGCCCAGGGGGACCTCGATCGCGGGCGCGTCGCTGTCGTCCCAGTAGGCGCGCATCACCAGGGAGCGCCAGTTGGAGCGATGGGTGGTCAACCAGATGTGCGTGATCTTGGCTGGTCCCTCGATGTTGGCCAGCTCGAAGGTGTCGTTGGCGGCGACGTCGACGCTGGGCGAGATCTTCCAGCCGACGCCGAGGTCGCGCGCACAGTCCGCGCCGGTGCCCTCGGTGGCCCGTCCGCCCTGCCCCTTGCGGCCGGAGAAGTTCTCCGGGGAGATCGACCGGGTTTGCACGGCACGCAGTGCTGCGAGATTGATGATGGCGCTGTCGGTCACGATGTCGTGATCCTTTCGGCGGGAGTGAGATCGTGGGGGGAACTGAGATCGGTGGCGCCGAGCTCGATAGCACTGGACCAGAACGCAGCTGCGGCGAGCAGGAGGACCGGACCGGGCACGAGCGGCAGCAACGTGCCGGTGATCGCCAGTCCAGCCCACAGGCCGAGGCCGAGCACCGTGAGCGGTGCGGCGAAGCGCACCGGCCACCGACCCACCAGGTGCAATGCGGTGGCCCAGAGGGCGACACCGCGCAGGTCTGGCCGTGCGATGGCGGCGGGTACGGCGGCCAGCAGGGTGAATACAGCCAAGAGTGTCGCGCTGGAACTGATCGCCATCGGGGCCAGCCAGACCGGTGAGGCGGTGCGTTCGTGCACGACGACGGCGACCATCAGCAGGACCGCAGGTGTGGCGGGTATGACGAGCAGGCCGATCCCGAGCCGCGCGGTACGGCGGGTAGCGCGAGCCCAGTTGCGGATCGTCGCGTCGTCCTCGACCACGATGTCGTGACAGACGCCCGCGAGGCCGGTGAGCGGTGGCCCGACCACCAGCGGACTCAGCAGCAGGGACCACGGAGTCAGTCCACCGCCAAGGATCGCGGTCAGGGCGATCGCCAGGGTGAGCACGACGCTGCCGGTGAGCAGTGCGGGCAGGCCCGCCCACACGCCGCGGACGGTCCGCTGCAGCACAACGCGTTGGGTGGCGTCGCGCTGGGTCGAGTCGACGACGTGCGCGCTCATCCGCGGATCCCGGCGGCAGCGACGCTGGCGATGAATGCTCGCTGGGCGAACAGGAACACGACCAGGACAGGTACGACGACCGCGGTGATCGCGGCGAACACCACCACGCTTGAACCACCTTGTCCGGCTTGCAAAGTCACCAAACCGATGGGCAAGGTCATATTCTCCGGGGAGCTGAGGAAGATCAACGGACCGAAGTAGTTGTTCCACGATGCTTCGAAGGTCAGGATGCCCATCGCGGCGATCGCTGGCCCCGACAGCGGCACCAGCATCCGGAAGAGAATCCAGAAGTGGCCCGCCCCGTCCATCATCGCGGCCTCGTCGAGTTCGCGGGGGATGGAGTTGAAGTACTGCCGGAAGAAGAAGATCGAGAAGACGTTGATCAGCGCCGGCAGCCACAACGCGGCGAGGTGATCGATCAGACCCAGGTTCCGCATGAGGATGAACACCGGGATGATCGTCATCTGCGCCGGCACCATGAGCGCTGCGAGCATCAGGCCGAAGACCTTGTCCTTGCCGCGGAAACTGCAGCGGGAGAACGCATACGCCGCGAGCAGGCTCACGACAATCGATCCGACCGTGGTGATGACCGCCACGATCACGCTGTTCAGCGCCATTCGCCAGAACGGGATCAGATCACCGATAGCGCTGAAGTTCTCCGTCGTGAGCGGGTGCGGGATCCAGTTGGGCGGCAGTTCGAAGGCCGCGGACTCCTGAGTGAAACTCTCACTGATCAACCAGACCAGCGGTGCCAGCATCAGCACGCCGAGGAGCACGAGGACCACGGTGAGTACGGTCCGTCCGGGATGGAAACGATTCACGACTGCACCACCCACCGTCGGCTCGCCCAGAACTGGAAGGCCGTCACCACCGCCATCACCGCGAACACCAGGATGGACACAGCAGAGGCGTAGCCGACCTCGAAAGCCTGGAACCCCTTCTGGTACAGGTACATCACGATCGTCGTCGTTGAGTTCTCCGGTCCGCCGTCAGGGGTGATGATCTGGACGGGGTCGAAGATCTGGAAGGCGCCGATGAAGGTGATGATCGTCGCGAAGAAGATCGTCGGCGACATCATCGGGATGATCACGTGCCACAGCCGTTGCCAGGCGTTGCAACCGTCGATCTTGGCTGCCTCGATCAGCTGGGCGGGGACGGTTTGCAGTCCGGCCAGCAGGATGACGAACGTGTAGCCGATGGTGTGCCACCAGTCGATGCCGATGATCGCGGGCAACGCCCAGTGCGGATCGGTGAACCAGTCCGGCGGGTTGATGCCGATCTTCTTCAGGTAGTAGGTCCCCATCCCGAAGGTGGGATCCAGCACGTACTTCCACAGCAGAGCCACCGCAGCCCAGGAGATGACGAACGGGAAGAACAAGGACGTGCGCACGAAGTAGGACGCGACGCGGCTGGTGATGGCGTTGACCCCGAGGGCCAGTAGCAGTCCGCCGATCAGGTGCGTGACGACCGAGGCAATCGCGAAGATGAAGGTGTTACCCAAAGCCTTGTACAGCAACGGATCCTGGAACATCTGGGTGAAGTTGCCGAACCCGTTGAAGGTGGCCGGCGTCAGCATGTCCCAGCTGAAGAAGCTCAGGATGATGGCCGCGATGAACGGCCCGAGCACAAAGATCAGGAACAGCAGCACCGCAGGACTGACGAAGAACCACCCTGCCAGGCCGGCAGACCGCCCGGTGCCCCTGTCTTTGGACGGGGTCCGGGCGGCCGTCTCGACAAGAGCGGTCGTCACAGCAGGGCTTGGATCGCTGTGTTCGCCTGGTCGAGAGCGTCCTGCGGCGACTTCTGGCCAAGAATGGCGGCCTGCCAACCCTTCGTGACCTCGGTCTGGATCTGGGCTCCCTTGGCTGGGCTGGGGATCGGCGTCGCGTAGTCGATGGCACTGGCGATGAGTTCGGTCCCCTTGGGCGCGTCTTTGAGGAATACCTCGCTCTGGGCGACGGAGGTCAAGGCGGGCACGTTCGTGCCGCCGACGCTGGCGTAGAACTCCGAGGCCTCCTTGGACATCATCCACTTCAAGAAGGTCCAGGCCTTGTCCTTCCGTTGGGAGGCCTTGAAGATCGGCCAGGCGTCCCAGCCGGCTGCCGAACCGTTGCTCTTCTTGATCGGCCACTTCACGATCTGGGTCTTGTCGACCATGTTGAGTCGGCGGATGTCCAGGGTCGGCCATCGTCCGCCACCCAACGTGGCGAGCTTGCCCTTCTGGAACTGCGCGGCAGCATCGAAGGTTCCACCTGGCTTGGGGGAGTAGCCGGCGTCGAGCAGGCTCTTGACGTACGTGACCGCTTCGACGGCCTCCGGCGAGTTGAAGGTCGCCTTCTTCCAGTCCGCGTCAGTCGTGCTCGCCCCGTTGGTCAGGAGCCACGGCATGATGTCCACGAACGGGAAGCCGTAACCCACGCCCAATAGGTAGGCACCCGTCTTGGACTTGATCTGCTCACCGGCGTTCTTGTAGTCATCCCACGTCCAGTCGCCGCTCGGCAGGTCGACACCGGCCTTCTCGAACACCTCGGTGTTGCAGTACTGCACGGTGGTGTTGTACCCACCCGGGATGTAATACGTCTTGCCATCCGGCGAGCCGTACTTCGCACTCCATGCCTTGAGGTTCGGGGCAATCCCGTTGAAGAAGGCGTCGGTTTCGGCCTTGTCCTTGGCGATCAGGTCATCGAGGGGTTCAAGGAGCCCTTTGGATGCCATCAGCTGCTGACCCTCGGTAGCGACATCGACGATGTCGGGCACCTTGCCACCGGCGATCTGGGTGGAGACGGTGTTCACGAAGGTGGCCCAGTCCCCAGCGGCGATGCCGGTTGCCTTGATCTCGATATCGGGGTGCTTCTTGTGGAAGGCGTCGAACAACTGCTGGAAAGCCTTCTGCTGGGTCGCATCGCCCATGTACAGCAGCGTGAGGGGACCGCTTGCCCCGCCACCACCGCTGCTGCCACCGGACGATCCGCCACAGGCGGCGAGAGAACCGAGTGCGGGAAGTGCCAGCGCGGCAGCGCCGGCTTTGAGGATGGTCCGCCGCTCAATGCGGGGCCGACCGGTTGCGGACATGCGATACACCTCTTTGTGAAGTCCTGAGCCCTGCGAGGAATCGATTACTCATCCCCGCGGCCGACACTATGTGCCCTGGGTCACTGTCGTCAAGGTCTGCGGATATGCGGTCAGAGCCGGCGCAGGGAACTACCTCGCACGATCAAGGAGGTGCGCAGAAGCACCGTCCGCGCGAGGTCGGAGGTTTGGTTCGATGAGTCGGTGGATGCCCGGTTGACGCGTTGGAGAAGCATCCGGGTCGCCTCCGCCCCGATGTCGTAGGCGGGCTGGTCGATTACGGTGAGCGGTGGATCTACGAAGGGGGCCCAGGGCGTGTCATCGAAACCGACCAGTCCGATGTCATGGCCGATTCTCATTCCGCGAGAACGGATTTCCTCGATTGCTCCGATCACCATCTCGGAGTTGGCGACGAAGAACGCATCTGGCGGTGTTGGGCTGTCAAGCAATTCGGCGGTCGCAGCCCGTCCGCCAGCCACGCGGTAGTCGGCGTAGCGGATCAGGCTGTCTGACGGGTGAGTGCCTGACTGTGTCAGGGCCTCGCGGAAGCCACGGGCTCGCCGCTCAGCCGTGTCGGCTTCGCGTGGTCCCGTGATGCAGCCAGGGCGTCGCCAGCCCTGTTCGAGCAGGTGCTCGGTCGCGCTGCGGGCCCCCTCCGACGAGTCGACGAACACGCTGTCGATCGATTCGTCGAGCGCGCGGTCGATCGCGACAACCGGAATATTGGCCCGTTGTAGCGCGGTCACATCAGAGCCACCAGCGTTGGGCGACAACAGAACTCCGGCCACCATGCTTCGTCGCGCGATGTCGAGGTAGCGCGACTCCTTCTGTGAGTCTTCATCCGAATTACACAAGAGCACCGAGTAGCCGGCCGTCTGGGCGACGTCCTCGACTCCGCGGGCGACAGCGGTGAAGAACGGGTTGCCGATGTCCGAAATGATCAACGCCAGCAGATCTGACTTCTGCGTGCGCAGACTGCGCGCGACTGGATTCCCCTCGTAACCCAACGCTTTGGCGGCCGCGCGGACCCGCCGTGCCATCGCCGGGTCGACTGAGGCGACCCCGTTGAGTACCCGGGAGACGGTGGCAACCGACACATCCGCTCGGGCGGCGACGTCTTTGATAGTGGTCGGCATGATCGGCCTCCAGGGGATGGAAGGAGCTGGCTGCGATGACCCTATCGACATTCTAGGGAAATCGTTATCAGCACTCCGGCTGTGTGTTTCCCGGTGTTTCCGACGACGGCCAGCCTCACGTCAGCGGCAGCAGGACGATCTCGGGACGGGCCAGCAACGTGAGCGGATCTCGATACTCGTCCTCTCCGACGAGTAGCCCCAGTGCAGACAAGACCGCGGGGCGCAATGGCTGCCCGTCTCCGATAGCCGGCCGATCGGCGTACCGGCCGCCACCGGGCTGCTTCGCGGGAGACGTGCGTCCAACGGCTCGTACGTCGTGCGCCGACCATCCGGATGCCGCACCGTGATCACGCCGCGCCCGGCGACGACGCCGCTGAAGACGACGATGCCTGGGCCGGCCGCCGTGACGACGGTGCCCGGGGTGGCCGCCAGGTCCACCCCGCGATGACCCGCCGACCAGGGGTGTGGCGGGGCCTCGAACGGACGAACCACGCTGTGCGGCAGCAGTATCGGCCAATCGTAGGGGGACAGGGGAGTGCTCACGGAACTGGCGATCACAGCGTTGGCGATGGCGACCACGATCGTGAGCAGGATGGGCATGATGTCAGCCTGTGATGTCCCCGAACTCGGCGCCACGGCGAACCAGCGGAGTGTGGACAACCAACGGGCCTGCGATCAGTATCCACATCTGGGGCGGCGACAATTTCGTCATGGAACAGCCCGCACCCGGAGCCCCGATCGACCTCCCGACCCTTGCCAACCTGCGTGACCTCGGCGGTTGGACCGGAGCAGACGGTGCCCCGGTCATCTCGGGCGCGTTGTACCGATCGACCAAACTTGCCGGGATCGACGAAGCCGACACCGACCAACTCGTCGATCGCAAGGTCCAGACGGTCATCGACCTGCGGACCAAGGTGGAGCGAGATGCCGAGCCGGACCCAGAGGTTCCCGGGGCGGCCAACGTGTTCCTCGACGTGCTGCAAGGCAGCGCGATGGCGGCCTCCGCTGACCTGCGCGACCTGCTCAAGCACCCGCGCGAGGTCACCAGTGCCTTGGGCGACGGCAAGGCGGTCGAGTTCATGTCGGTCGCCTATCGCGAGATCGTCGTGCTGCCCAGCGCGCTGAAGGCCTACCGCGGCTTCTTCGACGTCATCGACCAAGCCTCGGAGCCGGTGCTGTTCCACTGCACGACAGGCAAGGACCGCACCGGCTGGGGTGCAGCGCTCATCTTCACGGTGCTCGGTGTGTCACGCGATCAGATCGTGCACGAGTACCTGTTGACCAATGACCAGTTGCTGCCGCGGTTCAAGAAGTCGTTCGAGGCCTTCGAACTCGCCGGCGGTGACCCGGCGGTCCTCAGGCCGGTGCTCGGCGTGGATCGGGCGTACCTGCAGAACTCGTTCGACACCGTCGACAAGGAGTTCGGCTCGATGGACCGCTACCTCCATGAGGGCCTGGGCATGACTGCAGAACGGCAGCAGCGGTTCCGGGAACGTTTCCTGGCCTGAGCTGGTCAGGCACGGGTCAAGCGGGCCACGGCCTCGGCCAGCACCTCGTCCTTCTTGCAGAACGCAAACCGCACCAGCGTGCGTGCGGCGTCCTTGTCGTCGCAGAAGGCGGACACCGGGATCGCCGCGACACCGTGCGTACGCGGCAACTGCCAGCAGAAGTCCATTGCGTCGGTCACCCCGAGTGGCGCGGCGTCGGCGATGACGAAGTAGGTGCCGTTGGACCGCGCCACCTCGAATCCGGCGGCGGTCAGTCCCGCCGACAGCAGGTCCCGCTTACGACCCAGATCCTGCGCGAACCGTGTGACGTAGTCGTCCTGGGTGTCCAACCCGAGGGCGATGGCCGGCTGGAACGGGCCGCTACCGACGTACGTCAGGAATTGTTTGACCGTCCGGCACGCGCTGACCAACTCGGCTGGCCCGGTCAGCCACCCCACCTTCCAGCCGGTCGTGGAGAAGGTCTTGCCCGCCGACGAGATGGTGATCGTGCGCTGCCCGGTACCGGGCAGGGCGGCAAAGGGTAGGTGCCGGGCGCCATCGAAGGTGAGGTGCTCGTACACCTCGTCGGTCACGACGTACGCGTCGTATTCGGCGGCGAGTGCGGCGATCAGGGTCAGTTCGTCGCGGCTGAAGACCTTGCCCGTCGGGTTGTGCGGGGTGTTGAGCAGGACCAGGCGGGTGCGCCCGGTGAACGCCGCGCGCAAGGCGTCTTCATCGACCGCGAAGTCCGGGAAGCGCAGCGGCACCGTGCGGCGGGTGGCGCCCGCCAGGGCTATGCACGCGGCGTACGAGTCGTAGTACGGCTCGAAGGTGACCACCTCATCGCCCGGCTCGCACAATGCGAGTACGGCGCTCGCGATCGCTTCCGTCGCACCCACCGTGACCAGGACCTGGGTTTGCGGGTCGATATCGAGGTCGTAATGGCGCTGCTGGTGGCTGGCGATCGCTTCGCGTAGGACGGGGTAGCCCAGGGCCGGCGGGTACTGGTTGTAGCCATCGGCGATGGCGTCCTGCGCGGCCTGCAGCACCTCGGCGGGTCCGTCGGTGTCCGGGAAGCCCTGTCCGAGGTTGACGGCTCCGACCTGTGCGGCGAGCGCGGACATCTCGCCGAAGATCGTCGAGCCGAAAACGGCCAGAGTCGGAGCGATGGGCGGCCGGCGGTTTGTCACGAGCGTCAGCCTAGGCCGCGCCCGGGGCGCCGATTCGTCGCAGAGCCCGCTGTCGCCGTACGATAGATGCACGGTCAGTGTCGGAATTTCGGCATCGGCCGAATTCGCGTGTCCTTCTCCGGGTCTCGATCCGGGCCGCGGTAGCACCAGTCTGACCTACGGGTCAGCGCGAAACGGCAGGACGCCAGGGCGGCTCCACCGGTCTTTACGGACTGAGCGGGTCGCAGCCAACTGAAACGACTAACGGAAGGACTTCGGCATGGCCGTCGTCACAATGCGCCAGCTCCTGGAGAGCGGCGTCCACTTCGGGCACCAGACCCGTCGCTGGAACCCCAAGATGAAGCGCTTCATCATGACCGAGCGCAATGGCATCTACATCATTGACCTGCAGCAGTCGCTGACCTACCTCAACGACGCGTACGAATTCATCCGCCAGACCGTCCAGCACGGCGGCACGGTGCTGTTCGTTGGCACCAAGAAGCAGGCGCAGGAGTCGATCGCCGAGCAGGCCACCCGCGTCGGCATGCCGTACGTGAACCACCGCTGGTTGGGCGGCATGCTCACCAACTTCGGCACCGTCTCCAAGCGCCTGGCGCGTTTGAAGGAGCTGGAGAACATCGATTACGACGATGTCGCTGGTTCCGGTCGCACCAAGAAGGAACTTCTCGTGATGAAGCGCGAGAAGGACAAGTTGCAGCGCACCCTCGGCGGTATCCGCGACATGACCAAGGTGCCGTCGGCGATCTGGGTCGTCGACACCAAGAAGGAGCACCTGGCCGTCACCGAGGCCCGCAAGCTCAACATCCCGGTCATCGCGATCCTGGACACCAACTGCGACCCCGACGAGGTCGACTACAAGATTCCGGGCAACGACGACGCGATCCGCTCCGTCACCTTGCTGACCCGCGTGGTTGCCGACGCCGTCGCCGCTGGTCTGATCGACCGCTCCAAGGGCCGTTCGGGTGAGGGCGACGAGGCCGAGCCGATGGCCGAGTGGGAGCGCGAGCTGCTGGAGTCCGAGCAGGCCGCTGCCGACACGGACACGGCCGCTGGCCCGAGCCAGATCGACAAGGCGGCCGCTGAGACCGCCGCTGTCGACGGTGGCAACGAGGGTGTCGCCGCGGCGACCGTCGAGGCCGCCGAAGAAACCACCGAGGCCGCCGAAGAAACCACCGAGGCCTGATAACGCCTCGCCACGGTCCGCACCTCGGTGCGGGCCGTGGTCATGCGGGGGTGCCCCCGCATCTGATTCCACATTGCTGACGAAGGAGTCACTGAACTCATGGCGAACTACACCGCCGCTGACATCAAGGCGCTGCGTGAGCGCACCGGTGCCGGCATGCTCGATGTCAAGAAGGCGCTCGACGAGGCCGATGGCGACCAGGCCAAGGCCGTTGAGATCCTGCGTATCAAGGGCCTGAAGGGCGTCACCAAGCGCGAAGGCCGCTCGGCCACCAACGGTTTGGTCACGGCGCACACCGCCGGCGAGTCCGGCACGCTGGTCGAGGTTGCCTGCGAGACCGACTTCGTGGCCAAGAGCGAACCGTTCATCGCCCTGGCCGACAAGGTTCTGGCGATCGCGGTTGCGACCGAGGCCAACACCGTCGACGCGCTGCTGAAGGCCGACCTGGACGGTCGCTCCGTGCAGGAGATCGTCGACGAGGCCAACGCCACCATCGGCGAGAAGATCGAGGTCCGCCGGGTGGCGCGCGTGCACGGTGAGACCGTCGTGTCCTACCTGCACAAGACCAGCCCCGACCTGCCTGCGCAGATCGGTGTGCTGCTGGCCGTTACCGGTGACCACGAGCAGGCTGCCCGCGACATCGCGATGCACATCGCCGCGTTCAGCCCGACCGCGCTGACCCGCGCCGAGATCCCCGAGGCCGTCATCGCCAAGGAGCGCGAGTTGGCTGAGGCGACCGCGCGCGAGGAAGGCAAGCCGGAGCGGGCGCTGCCCAAGATCATCGAGGGCCGGGTGAACGGCTTCCTGAAGGACAACGTCCTGTTGGAGCAGCCGCACGCCAAGGAGCCGAAGAAGACCGTCGGCAAGGTCGCCGAAGAGGCTGGCATTTCTGTGACGGGCTTCGCCCGCTTCAAGGTCGGCGTTTGACCAAGCGCGAGCCCGGAGTTGTCGACGAGGCGCTAGCCGAGTCGGCGGCGGAGGGGGAGTGCGCAGGGAAGGCGCCGAGAGGGTACAGCGTCTGACCTAGCTGTACTGCCCCGGGACGTTAGGAACGGTTCTCGGCCTGTCGGCGTGACTTGAGGAAGACCTCCGGGTGAGGTGTGAAGCGACGAAGCAAACACATCCCCAAACCCGGAGGTCCTCATGGTCCACGCTAATGCCCCGCTTTCTGCGACTGGTCGCCTGCGCCTGGCGCGGTGCGTGGTGGACGATGGGTGGCCGTTGCGGCGGGCCGCAGACCGGTTCGGGGTCTCGGTCACCACCGCGCACCGCTGGGCGGCCCGGTACCGCCAGCATGGTGCGGCGGGGATGTGCGATCGTCCCAGCCGGCCCCAGTCATGTCCGCACCGCACCAGTAGGCGCCGGGAACGGCGAGTCCTGGGGTTACGGGTTTCGCGGCGGTGGGGGCCGGCCCGGATCGCCTACCACCTGGGGATGAATCCGGCCACGGTGCACCGCATCCTGACCCGGTACCGGTGTCTTCGGTTGTCCTGGACGGACCCGGCCACTGGTGCCCCGGTACGGGCCGGTCGTCGAAAGGTGGTGCGCTACGAACGCGACGCCCCGGGTGATTTGGTCCACGTGGACATCAAGAAGCTGGGCCGCATCCCCGATGGGGGTGGACACCGGGTCCATGGCCGCGCTGCGGGGAAAGCTAACTCCCGTGCTACCTCCAGCAGTGGGCGGGGGTATGCCTACCTGCACCACGCGGTCGATGACCACTCCCGGTACGCCTACTCAGAGATCCTGGCCGATGAGAAGAAGGAGACCGCGACCGCGTTCATGCAACGGGCGGTGGCGCACTTCGCGCAGGTCGGGATCACCACGGACCGGGTGATGACCGACAACGGGTCCTGTTACCGCTCCCACCTATTCCGGAACATGCTGCAGGACCATGGGATCACCCATAAACGCACCCGCCCCTACACCCCGAAAACCAACGGGAAAGTCGAGCGGTTCAACCGGACCCTGACCGAGGAGTGGGCCTACGCCCGCCCCTACACCAGCGAGACCGAACGCGCCGCCGCGTACGAGGACTTCCTGCACATCTACAATCACCACCGCGCACACACCGCGCTCAAAGGTGGCTCACCCGCAGACCGCGTACCCAACCTGGCGGGGCACTACACCTAGCGAGACGAGAATGTACGCCGCCCGCTCACCTGAGCGGGCGGCGTACGTGTGTCTCGGGTCGGTGTTGTCGACGAACGTCAGGTCAGGGTGGCGCTCTCGAGGGCGCGCAGCAGTTCCTTGTCGAAGTCGGGCAGGTCGTCGGGTTTGCGGCTGGTGATCAGGTTGCCGTCGATCACCACCGATTGGTCGAGCCATTCACCGCCGGCGTTGGAGAGGTCGCTTTGCAGGCTCGGCCACGAGGTGACCTGCCGGCCGCTGACCACGTCGGCCTCGATCAGCACCCACGGTGCGTGGCAGATCGCAGCGACGGGCTTACCGGATGTCACGAACTGACGCACGAATCGCACGGCATCCTCGTCCTGGCGCAGCGCGTCGGGGTTGGCGACACCGCCTGGCAGGACGAGGGCGGCAAAGTCGTCGAGGTTCGCGGCGGATACCTTCGCGTCAGCCTGCTGCGTCGACGCCTTGTCCAAATGGTCGAAAAGTTGCACCTCCCCACCGTCCGGGCTCAGCAGCACCGGGGTGTATCCGGCGTCGGTCACCGCCTGCCACGGATCGGTCAGCTCGACCCGCTCGACACCTTCGGCGGCGGTCAGGAAGGCGATCTTGCCGTTCGTCATCGAATGAACTCCTCGTGTGTGTAGCCGCGACCTGCGGCGATGGCAGGCTCTCTGCCCGCTCAACTCGACGCTAGGCCGAGCATCGCAGCGGCGGTTCACCCGCAAGGACCGCGGGTGCTTGTGACCTACGTTATGTAATCGTTATTACAAAATGTGCGTTGGCCCGCGACACGGGTGTGTAAGCGGTTTTACAGTTCCGTGAGGCCCGACACACAGGGTCGCATCCTCAAAGAAGAGGGCTGGTCGTCTCGGCCACCCACATTCATGTGAAAGGGAGAGACGCATGGCTCTCAGTTCCAAACGGACCGTCGCGGCGCTCGCCGGACTGGTTGCGGTGTCGTTCGGCACGGTCGCTTGTGGCGGCTCGTCAGACGACGGCAGTGGCGCGGGTGGTGGCGGTACGTCCGTCGGCGCATCCCAGATCGACAAGACCGACTACTCCAAGTGGTGCGACATGAAGTCGCAGCTGCAGGGCAAGACGGTGACCGTCTACACCTCGATCATCGGACCCGAGGGAGCCGCCCAGCAGGCGTCGTACAAGAAGTTCGAGGAGTGCACCGGCGTCACCATCAAGTACCAGGGTGACAACGACTTCGAGAAGAACCTTCCCCAGCGCGCGCAGACCGGCAACCTGCCGGACATCGCCTTCATCCCGCAGCCGGGTCTGCTCAAGACCATGGTCTCCACCGGTAAGGCGATCCCCGCACCGCAGACCGTCATTGATGAGATCGACAAGGGCTGGCAGCCGATCTGGAAGACCTACGGCACCGTCAACGGCACCGTGTACGCCGCGCCGCTGGGTGCGAACGTGAAGTCGTTCGTCTGGTACTCCCCGAAGTTCTTCAAGGAGAAGGGTTACACCGTCCCCACCACCTGGGACGAGATGATGACCCTCACCAAGAAGATCGCCGCCGACGGTGGCAGCACGACCAAGCCGTGGTGTGGTGGCATCAGTTCGGGTACGGCGACCGGCTGGCCGGCGACCGACTGGCTCGAGGAGTCGATGCTGCGCTTCAACTCCCCGGAGGACTATGACAACTGGATCACCAACAAGCTGAAGTTCAACGACCCGAAGGTCCTGAACGCCCTCAACAAGATCAGCGACATCTTCAAGAACCCGGCCTACGTCAACGGTGGCCACGGTGACGTGAAGTCCATCAAGTCCACGACCTTCCAGGACGCGGGTCTGCCGATCCTGAAGGACCAGTGCGCCATGCTGCAGCAGGCCTCGTTCTACGCCGCCAACTGGCCGACCGGCACCAAGGTCGGCCCGGATGGTGACGTGTGGGCGTTCTTCGAGCCCGGCCAGGCTGCTTCCGACAAGCCCGTCGAGGGTGGCGGCGAGTTCACCGTCGCCTTCCGCAAGGCGCCCGAGGTGCAGGCGTTCCAGGCGTTCCTGGCGTCGGCCGACTGGGCCAACGACAAGGCCAAGGCAACCCCGGCCGGTGGTTGGGTCAGCGCCAACAAGGGCCTGGACATCAACAACCTGACCTCGCCGCTGGACCAGGAGAGCTACAAGCTGCTGCAGAGCGCGACGGCCTTCCGGTTCGACGCCTCGGACCTCATGCCGAGCTCGGTGGGCGCTGGCAGTTTCTGGACTGAAATGACCAACTGGATCATGGGCCAGAGCAACGAGCAGACGCTGGACAACATCCAGAAGTCCTGGCCGTCCAACTGATCCCTGCGCACAGCGCACCGGATCACTGATCAAGACCGGGTGGGCGAAGACCATCGTCTTCGCCCACCCGGTTCACATCGGAAGGAACGACGTGAACCCCGTATCCCTTGTTGCGGCCGGCCCCACCACCACCGGCGGCAAACTCACCCTGATGGTCGTCGGCATCCTCGTGTTCGCCGCCGTCTTCGTCGGGATCCTTTTGATCGCAGCCTTGTTCAAGGGTCGCCTCGGTGAGAAGGTCCAGGCCGCAGCTTTCGTCGGACCGACCATCGTCCTGCTGGTCGTCGGTCTGATCTACCCGGCGATCCTCACGGTGCGCCGGGCGTTCTACGGCGGTCAGTTCATCGACACGAGCATCGGCTACGCGCCGTACGTCGGCCTGCGTAACTTCCAGAAGCTCTTCACCACCCCAGGTCTTGGTGAGGTGTTCCGCAACACCGCGCTGTGGGTCATCCTCGTGCCCACCATCGCAACCGGACTCGGCCTGCTGTACGCAGTGCTGATCGACCGGGCCCGCGGCGAGGCTTTCGCGAAGTCACTGATCTTCCTGCCGATGGCGATCTCCATGGTCGGTGCCACGCTGATCTGGAAGTTCGTTTACGCCTTCAACGGTGATCCCGGTGGCACCCAGATCGGTGTACTCAATGCCATCCTGACCGGTGTCGGCCTGAACCCGTTCGACTTCTTGAACGCCGTCCCCTGGAACACGCTCTTCCTGATCGTCATCATGATCTGGATCCAGGCGGGCTTCGCGATGACCGTGCTGTCGGCCGCGATCAAGGCGATTCCCGACGAGATCGTCGAAGCGGCGAAACTCGACGGCGTCGGTGGCTTCAAGATGTTCCGCTACGTGACGCTGCCGAGCATCCGCTCCGCCGTCATCCTGGTCACCACCACGATCGCCATCGCGACGTTGAAAGCCTTCGACATCGTGCAGGCCAACGACGGTGGCACCGGCGGGGACTCAGTGCTGGCCAACGAGTTCTACCGCCGCACCTTCGTCACCCAGCAACCCGGGCTCGGCGCCGTCCTGGCCATCCTGATCTTCGTCCTGGTGTTGCCGATCATCATCTTCAACGTCCGTCAGATGCGGAAGGACGCCTGATGACCAACGTCACCCCCATCCCCGCCCAGCTTCCCGAGGGCTCGAAAGGCTCCCGGTTCGGGCGCAAGTCCGCGGTCGGCGATGCGGCCAAAGCGGTCAGTTCGCCGTGGGCATCGGTCGTCGCGATCGTCATGGCGATCCTGTGGACGATCCCGACCATCGGCCTGTTCGTCACCTCCTTCCGCAACCAGAGCGACATCAACAACACCGGTTGGTGGCACGGTCTGTTCGGGCCGTTCACGCTGGACAACTACAAGCAGGCGCTGAACGGTGCCGGCAACCCGACGAATGCGTTGTCGAACTTCTTCATCAACTCGATCGTCATCGTCATCCCCTCGGTGCTCCTACCCCTGTTGCTGGCATCGCTGGCCGCGTACGCGTTCGCCTGGATCAAGTTCCCGTTCCGGGACTGGCTGTTCGTGGGCGTCTTTGCGCTGCAGATCGTTCCGCTGCAGATCGCCCTGGTGCCGCTGACCCTGATGTTCCAGGACGTTGGCCTGGGCGGTACCTACTGGTCGCTGTGGCTCTCGCACACGGCGTTCGCGCTACCGCTTGCGGTCTACCTGCTGCACAACTTCATGAAGGAGATCCCCGGTTCGCTCCTGGAGGCGGCCCGCGTCGATGGTGCGGGGCACGTGCGGATCTTCTTCCAGGTCGTGCTACCGCTGATCGTGCCGGCTCTCGCAGCGTTCGGCATCTTCCAGTTCCTGTGGGTCTGGAACGACCTGCTGGTGGCATTGACGATGCTGGGCGGTGCGCCGGAGAACGCACCGTTGACCATGGCCCTGAACCAGTTGCAGGGCAACTGGGGTAGTCAGTGGTACTTGGTGAGCGCAGGTGCCTTCATCTCGATCATCATCCCGGTTGTCGTCTTCCTCGCACTGCAGCGCTACTTCGTCCGCGGTCTGCTCGCCGGTGGTACCAAGGGCTGATGGATCCCAACGCCAGTCGCAGCAGCGCCGGCCGGTCTCGAGGCCACGCGACCATCCACGACGTCGCAGCCGCGGCGGGGGTGTCGGTGGCCACGGTCTCGCGGGCGCTGCGCGGTCTGGACCGGGTCAACGAGACCACCCGGGAGCGGGTTTTCGCCGCCGCGGACGAACTGCACTACGTGGCCTCGCCCTCGGCCAGTTCGCTCGCCTCCGGCCGGACCGGCGTCATCGGGGTCGCGGTGCCCTTCGGGGATCGGTGGTTCTTTGCGACCGTGCTCTCGTCGATTGCGCGGCGGGTGCGCGCCGAGGGCTACCAGGTGATGCTCCTGGACCTCGAGCAACAGGGTCAGCACGAGAAGCGTCTGCCGCTGACCTCGGACATGTTGGCCAAGCGCCTGGACGGCATCATCACGGTCAACATCGCGGTCACCGGCGCCGAGACGGCACTGATCGATCGACTCGGAATCCCTCTGGTATCCGTCGGGACCCGGGTGCCCGGGCGACCGTTGGTCCGCATCGACGATGCCGCTGCCGCCCGCCTGGCGACCGAACACGTGGTTGCCCTGGGGCACACACGGATCGGGTACGTCGGTCGAGTACCTCCGCAATCGGCCGGACTGACGACCCCCGCCCATCGGTTCGAGGCATTCTCCGAGGTGCTGACCGAGCACGGGATCTCTGTGCGTTCCGCGTGGGTCCTTGGCTCGGACTGGACCATGGACGACGCCTTCCGTGATGCGACGACCCTGCTCACCCGAGCGCAGCGGCCGACCGCGCTGGTGGTCGGTTCGGACGAGATGGCCTTCGGGGTGATGAACGCTGCGCGCCGCCTAGGCGTGCAGGTGCCCTCGGATCTGTCGGTCGTCGGAATCGATGACCATCCGTTCTCGGACGTGCTGGACGTCAGCACCGTCCGGCAGGATGTCGTGGGTCAGGGACTGGCCGCGGCGGAGATCCTGTTGCCCGCTCTGCGCGGGCGACGTCAGGATCCCTCGCTGATCCACACCAGCGAGATCCGGTTGATCGAGCGGGGGAGTACGGCGAGACCGGGCTGAGTGCCCCGAGGAAGCCACCGCGGGCCGACCTATGGAAAGATTGCGCGACCGCGCATCACCCCGCTGGGAGGCACCGTGACCGAGCAGACCGTTTCAACGCCGTACAACCGGGTTCTTCTCAAACTCTCCGGCGAGGTGTTCGGCGGTGGCACGGTCGGCTTGGACCCGGAGGTGGTCCGACAGATCGCCGCGCAGATCGCCGAAGCCGTCCGCAGCGGCGTGCAGGTGGGCATCGTGATCGGCGGCGGCAACTTCTTTCGAGGTGCCGAACTGCAGACCAAGGGGATGGACCGGGCTCGGGCCGACTACATGGGCATGTTGGGCACCGTCATGAACTGTCTTGCGCTGCAGGACTTTCTGGAAAAAGAAGGCGTCGACACCCGGGTGCAGACTGCGATCACGATGGGGCAGGTCGCCGAGCCGTATATTCCGCGCCGGGCGATCCGGCACATGGAGAAGGGCCGCGTCGTGATCTTCGGTGCCGGCGCCGGGATGCCGTTCTTCTCCACCGACACCGTCAGCGCCCAACGGGCCCTGGAAATCAAGTGCGACGCGGTGCTCTACGCCAAAAACGGGGTCGACGGCATCTACACCGCCGACCCGAAGCTCGACCCGGCCGCGACCAAACTGGACACCCTGACCTACGACGAGGCGCTCACTCGCAACCTGCGAGTGGTCGACGCCGCCGCGTTCAGCCTGTGCATGGACAACAAGCTGACGATGCGGGTGTTCAGCATGGACGGCGAGGGCAACATCACCCGCGCCCTGCGGGGTGAGAAGATCGGAACGTTGGTCACCGCGGACTGAGTCCGCCAACGATCCGGCCGCCGGTGGCACCAGAACGTATAACCAAGGAGTATCAGTCCCATGAGCGACAGCGTCGACGAGAGCCTGCTTGAGGCCGAAGAGAAGATGGACAAGGCGGTCGAGGTCGCCAAGGAGGACTTCTCGGCCATCCGGACCGGGCGGGCGAGCGCCGCAATGTTCAACAAGCTGACTGTCGACTACTACGGTGCGCCGACCCCGTTGCAGCAGCTGGCCTCCTTCCAGACGCCCGAAGCGCGCACCGTGCTGATCCAGCCGTTCGACAAGTCGGCCATGGCGGCGATCGAGAAGTCGCTGCGTGAGTCCGACCTCGGCGTCAACCCGAGCAACGACGGCAACATCATCCGGGTGATCCTGCCCAGCCTGACCGAGGACCGTCGGCGCGACTACATCAAGTTGGCCCGGGCCAAGGGTGAGGACGCCAAGATCGCGATCCGCAACATTCGTCGCAAGGCCAAGGAAGAGATCGACAAGCTGGTCAAGGACGGCGACATCGGCGAGGACGAAGGCACTCGCGGCGAGAAGGAGCTGGAGTCGACCACCAAGAAGTACGTGGACGTCGTCGATGACCTGCTCAAGGGCAAGGAATCCGAACTCCTCGAGGTCTGACCCGCGGCCATGAACCAACCGCATCGCGATCCGGCGACGCGTCGTCGGCGTCGCGAGCAGACCGAGGCGTCACCAGCTGCACCGACCGCGCCCAATCCCACGCCACGGGCCGGTCGCAACCTCTACGCCGCGGTCGGGGTCGGCATCGGGCTGGGATTGCTGGTGCTGATCTCGCTGTTCACCCGCAAGGAGATCTTCCTCGCGGTGGCCTGCGCGGCCTCCGCGGTGGCTGTCTGGGAACTGCACCGGGCGATGGCGCACCGGGACTTCCAGCCGCCGGTGATCAGCACGTACGCCGGGAGTGTGCTGATCCCGGTCGTCGCCTACGTGTGGGGCAAGGACGCGTTCGCCAGCGCGATCGTTCTGGTGTTGGTCGCCGTGATCGTCGAGGCGTCGATCGTCCCGCACGCGAATGCGCAGCGGAACGCGGCCGTTGGTGCGCTGATCACGTTGTACGTGCCGGCGTTGGTGGGCTTCGCGGCACTGCTGCTGAAGCCGGAGGACGGCGACCTGCGGATCGCCACCTTCATCCTGGTGGTCATCTGCAGCGATATCGGCGGCTACGCCGTCGGTGTGGTCTTCGGAAAGCATCCGATGGCACCGTCGGTGTCACCCAAGAAGTCGTGGGAGGGCTTCGCCGGCTCCGCGACCGCCTGTCTGATCGGTGGCGTCTTCACGGTGACCCTCTTGTTGCACGGCCGTTGGTGGGTCGGCCTCCTGCTCGGAGCGTGTGTCGTGGTCACCGCCACCATCGGTGATCTGTGTGAGTCGGTCATCAAGCGCGACCTCGGCGTCAAGGACATGAGCAACCTGATCCCGGGGCACGGTGGGCTGATGGACCGCCTGGACTCCCTGCTGGTCTCGGTGCCGGTGGTGTGGGCGATCCTCACGGTCCTGGTCCCCAGCTGACAGTCCGTAGACTCAAGGGGTGTCCGAGACTCCTTTGCCGACGCCCACGGTCGGTCGACCCATCCCCGGGCAGCTGACGTTCAACGCGCCGCGCCGGGGAAAACCGCCGGTGCATCTGGCCGATCTGGAGATGGCCGGGCGCGTGGACGCGATGAAGGAGTTGGGCTACCCCGGCTTTCGGGCCAAGCAATTGTCGACGCACTACTTCGAGCATTGCACCGTCGACCCCGCGCAGATGACCGACCTGCCGGCGGACACCCGCCAGCAGATGGTCGACCAGATGCTGCCGCCGCTGCTGACCAGCATCCGAACCCTGGAGGCCGACCAGGGTCAGACGGTCAAGCAGGTCTTCCGGCTCTTCGACGGCGCTTTGGTGGAGTCGGTGCTGATGCGCTACCCCGGCCGGGTCACGATGTGTATCTCCAGCCAGGCCGGGTGCGGGATGAACTGCCCGTTCTGCGCTACCGGCCAGGAGGGTCTGACCCGCAACCTGACCACGGCGGAGATCGTCGAGCAGGTCGTTTACGGCGTCCGGATGCTGCGGTCGGGGCAGATCGCCGGCGTCGACGCGCAGGACCAGGCCAGCGCCGTACGCGTATCGAATGTCGTTTTCATGGGCATGGGGGAGGCGCTGGCCAACTACCGCCAGGCGATCAACGCGATCAAGCGCTTGGTCGCACCGCCTCCGGAGGGTCTGGGGATGAGCGCTCGCGGCATCACGATGTCGACGGTTGGTCTGGTGCCGGCGATCGACAAACTGGCTGCCGAGGGCATTCCGGTCACCTTGGCGCTGTCGCTGCATGCTCCCGATGACGAACTGCGTGACGAACTCGTCCCGATCAACACCCGCTGGAAGGTCGATGAGGCGCTCGACGCGGCGCACCGGTACTTCGAGACGACCGGCCGGCGAGTGTCGATCGAGTACGCCCTGATCAAGGACATCAACGACCAGGCGTGGCGGGCAGGCCTGTTGGGGGAGAAGCTGGCCGCGCGCGGCAAGGGCTGGGTGCACGTCAACCCGATCCCGCTGAACCCCACGCCCGGCTCGAAGTGGACCGCGTCGCGCAAGGGTGTGGAGCAGCAGTTCGTGGAACGCCTACGCGCACATGGGATTCCGACGACGATCCGGGACACCCGAGGCTCCGAGATCGATGGTGCCTGTGGCCAGTTGGCGGCCGCCACCGCGTGAGCCTGACATTCGTCACGGGTGGGCCGGACAACCGGCTGATTGACTGTCCGGCATGGGAGCCCAGATCGAGGTCGATCATCTCACTGTCACGTACGGCGACCTGCGGGCCGTAGACGACGTCACCTTCGGTGTCGGTGCCGGAGAGTTCTTCGGCCTCCTGGGACCCAACGGCGCCGGCAAGACCACGATGCTGGAGACCATCGAGGGGTTGCGCAGGCCCGACGCGGGGAGTGTTCGCATCGACGGGTACGACCCCTATCGTCGCGATCCGCAGCTGTGCGCGCGGATCGGGGTTCAGATGCAGTCTTCGGCGTTCTTCGAACGCCTTACAGCCCGTGAGCAATTGGCGACGTTCGCCGCGCTGTACGGGGTGGGTCGGGACCGGGTGGACCTGTTGCTGGAGCAGGTTGGGCTGGTCGACAAGGCAGACGCGCCGGTCGAGAAGCTCTCCGGTGGTCAGGCCCAGCGACTGTCGATCGCCTGCGCCTTGGTGCACGACCCGCAGGTGGTCTTCCTGGACGAGCCGACGTCGGCGCTGGATCCGCAGGCCCGACGCAATCTGTGGGACTTCCTTCTCGGGTTGCACGCCGAAGGACGCACGGTGATGCTGACCACCCACTCCATGGAAGAGGCCGAGCAGTTGTGCGACCGGGTGGCGATCGTGGACCACGGCCGGTTGCTGGCCCTGGATGCGCCGGCGCGGTTGGTGGCCGGCCTGGACGCACCGACCCGCATCATCCTGCGGCCGGACGCGATCAGTGCGGCCGATGCGCAGGCGTTGCCGGGAGTCGATGCCGTGCAGCCGGATGAGGCGACACTGACGTTGATCACCCGCCAAGCACCGACCGTGCTGGGTGCCCTCGGACAGCGCGAGGCGCTCGACGGCCTTCGGGTGCGCGGAGCGACACTCGAGGACGTCTTCTTGGACCTCACCGGCCGGGAGTACCGAGCATGAGCGCGCTGCGCTCGCTGTCCGCGGCGATGTTCAAGGGCTTCTACCGCGACCGGATGACGCTGTTTTGGACCATCCTGTTCCCGTTGATCTTCCTGGTGCTCTTCGGCGGTGTGTTCACCGGGAACGGGGTGAGCAAGGTCTCGGTGGTGCAGGTCGGCCCGGTGAGTCTGTTCGATCACGCCACCGGTCAGACGCGGGCTGCGCTGAAGGACACCCTGGAGGTCACTCAAGCCACGGACCGAACCGCGGCACAGCAGCAGGTGCGCACAGGAGACAAGGACGCCGCCGTTTGGCAGGACGGCGACACTCTGGTCCTGACCTACTCGGCGGCGAGTCAGACGAAGGCCGCTCAGGTGCAGGGTCTGATGTCATCCTTCGTGAACGCCAGCAACCTCGCGGCGACTGGTAAACCGCCAGCGACCCGGCTGGAAACCATGACCGTGGAGGACAGTTCGCTCAAACCGATCCAGTACGTCACGCCCGGCATTCTGGGCTGGGCGATCGCCATGGGCGCCACATTCGGTGCCGCGATCAATCTGGTGGCCTGGCGCAAGAGCGGTATGTTGCGCCGATTGCGGCTGGCGCCGATTCCCACCTGGGCAGTGGTGCTGGCCCGGGTGGGGGTGGCGATCGTGGTGGCGCTGGGTCAGGCAGCCATCTTCATCGGGCTTGCGGTGGCGGTCTTCGGACTGAGGCTGACCGGGTGGTGGCCCCTGATCATCCCGCTGATCATGGTCGGCACCCTCGCCTTCCTCGCGATCGGGCTGCTGGTCGGGTCGTTCGCGAAAACCGAGGAGTCCGCTTCCGGGCTGGCCAACCTGATCGTGCTGCCGATGGCGTTCCTGTCCGGCACCTTCATCCCGTTGGATCAGGCACCGCAGTGGATCCGCACGATCAGCCACGCCTTCCCGTTGCGGTATCTCAACGAGGGCATGCTCGATGTGATGGTGCGGGGGCAGGGTCCGTCCGCGATCGTCGTACCCATCCTGGTCATGCTGGCGTTCGCGGTGGTGCTGGCCCTCGTCGCGTCCCGAGTCTTTCGCTGGGACGTGCGTTGAGCGGGTTCAGTCCGTCGGCAACGGTTCGAGGATGACGGCGGTGCCGTAGGCGAGGATCTCGGCCAGTCCGTCGGCCACCTCGCTGGATTCGAAACGTACGCCGACAATCGCGTTCGCGCCCATCGACCGGGCATGCTCGGTGAGCCGCTCGACGGCGTGGCCGCGCGCGGTGTTGACCACGTCGGTGTATTCGGTGACTTCGCCGGCCCGCAGTGACTTGAAACCACCGGTCAGGCCCTTGGCGAACCCGACCGACCGCACCAGCGTGCCCCAGACCAAACCCAACGGGCGGGCTATGCGATAACCAGGGACATCGAAGGTCGTGGACAGGTACAGCGGGGGCTGCTGCGGCGCAGGGGGAGTGGTCATGGTCCCAACCTACTGCTGCTGTGGTCGCAGTCCGCGCAGGTACACCTCGGTCAACCAGTCGCCCAGGCCATCCGTCGGCAGATCCGGAAGCGGCGGCTCGGGCAGCGGACGGGTCAGGGTCGCCAGGCCGAGTTGGAAGCGAGCGGCGGACAGGTCGCGCTCGACCAGGCCGGCTGCCTTCGCGCTGCGCAGCACCTCTTCGAACGCACTCAGGATGTCGCCACGGATCCGGGTCAGATCCTCTCGCAGGGACTCGTCGGCCGCGATGTCCAGTAGCCCCGGGATGAGAGCTCCCGGCCGGGTGCTGGCCAGATCGTGCACCAGGTTGCTCCACGCCTTCTCCGGGTCGTCGTTGAGCTGGTCGCGGTGTCGCTCGATGGTCGCCAGGGCCTGATCGCGAAGGTCCTGGGCGACGGCCAGGAACAACTCCTCCCGAGTGCCGAAGTGCCGGTAGAGCGTGGCGATCCCGACCCCCGCTTGCTGCGCCACCGCGCTCAGCGGGATGTCCGCGCCGTGGGTGGCGAGCAGTTGCCTGGCTGCGGCCGTGATGGCCGTGGCGTTGGCGGCGGCATCGGCGCGCATGACGACTCCTTGGCTGGGGTGGGTTTACATCAGTCTATACGGAGGATTATGCTCCGGTTATAACCGGAACAAAATACTCCACTTAGGCGAGGGCATGATGGGCAAGCACGAGGTTCACGCGGCGGCGGCCGCGCAGCAGGTAGCACCGGTCGCGGGTCCACCGCGCGGACGAATTCTCGGGCTGGTGCTCGGCCTGACGGCGGCGGTGGCGCTGATGTTGTTGGCGTTGGTGCTCCCCGCCGCACACTCCGGCCCCGACCAACTGCCGATCGCGGTGAGCGGACCCCAGGCGGCACAGCGCGAGTTCGTCGGCACACTGGCGGCTGCCCACCCCGGTGCCTTCGACGTCATCAGCAAGGCTGACGCGGCCCAGGTGGCGACAGCTATTCGGGATCGATCGGTGGTCGGCGGGATCTCCCTGACCCAGTCCGGCGCGACGGTGCAGACCGCGTCGGCGGCCGGGGCGCCGTACGTCACCTTGTTGCACACGGTCGGTACCGCGATGACCGATCAGGGCCTGAAGGTGACGTACGTCGATGTGGCGCCTTATCCCTCCGCTGGCCCGGCCGGGTCAGGGCTGACCGCGCTTGGCCTCCCGCTGGTCTTCGGTGGAATGGCCTCTGCGGTCAGTCTGTCCACCCTGCTGAAGCGCCGCTGGTGGCTGCGGGTCACTGCCTCCATCGCGTTCGCGGTCTTGGCGGGACTGGCCGCAACCGCCATCCTGCAGTTCTGGATCGGGACTCTCGAAGGCAACTACTGGGAGGCGGCGTTGACGATGATCCTGGGGATCGCGGCGATCTCACTGACGGTGCTGGGACTGGAGTCGCTCTTCGGCTACCCGGGCCTGCTGGTCGGCGCGCTCCTGATGCTGTTCGTCTCAAACCCGTTGTCGGGCATCGCAACCGGGTCGCAGTGGCTGCCTCACCCGTGGGGAACGATCGGGCAATGGCTGCCCATCGGCGCTACCGGCAACGCGATGCGCGGTGTCGGGTTCTTCGGCGGCGCTCTGGCGGGCGGCTCGCTGCTGGTGCTGCTCGGCTGGGCGGTATTCGGGGTTGCGCTGACGACCATCGCCCACCTGCGGCATCGTCGGGCCCGCGAGGCGGCGGCGTCCCTCAGCACGGATCGCCAACTCCTCCCGGCCTGAGCGGAGCCGACCTCAGCTGAGGTGCACCGGCTCCGGTCGGGCCTTGTGGCCCTCGTCAGCACCGACCTGCTCCTGCCCATCGGCGCGGTCGTTCTCCAGCGCCGAGCCGGCCGGGACCAGCCGGATGATGACGGCCTTGGACGTTGGCGTGTTGGATCCCTCCGCCGTCGAATCAAGCGGGATCAGTGGATTGGTCTCCGGGTAGTAGGCCGCGGCGCTGCCCCGCGGCGTTGCGTATTCGACGATCCGGAAATCCCTTGCCACGCGGTCGATCTCGTCGGCTTCCCAGTGCGTGATGAGGTCGACCATGTCGCCGGGTTCGAAGCCCAACATCGCGATGTCCTCGCGGTGGATGAAGATGACCCGCCGCCCGTCGTGGATACCGCGATAGCGGTCGTCGAGGCCGTAGATGGTGGTGTTGAACTGGTCGTGGCTGCGCAGCGTCTGCAGCACGAGATGCTTTTGTGGCACCTGCATGACGTCGATGGGCGCGACATGGAACTCGGCTTTGCCGCTCTTGGTCGGGAAGGTACGCGAGTCCCGCGGCGGATGCGGAAGGGTGAATCCGCCCGGCTGTTTGGCCCGCTCGCTGTAGTTCTCGCAGCCGGCGACCACGCGCGAGATGTGGTCGCGGATCACGTCGTAGTCGTCGCGCATGGCGGCCCAGGCGATCCCGTAGCGGTCGCCGAGCGTCGCCTGCGCGATACCGGTGACGATGGCAACCTCGCTGCGCAGGTGCTCGCTGGCCGGCTGCAACGGACCGTGCGAGGCGTGCACGGCACAGACCGAATCCTCGACGGTGACCTGCTGCGGGCCGCTGGCCTGCACGTCCGTCTCTGTGCGACCCAACGTGGGCAGGATCAGAGCGGTGTCGCCGGTGACCAGGTGTGAACGGTTCAGGGTGGTCGAGATCTGCACGGTGAGAGCGGCCGAGGACAACGCCGCGTAGGTCACATCGGTATCCGGGCTCGCATCGACGAAGTTGCCGCCGAGGCCAAGGAAGAAGGAGGCTTTGCCGTCGCGCAGCGCTCGGATCGAGTCGACCACGTCGTGGCCGTGCTCGCGGGGCGGTTCGAAGCCGAACTCCGTGGCCAGCGAGTCCAGGAACCGCTCCGGCGGCCGCTCCCAGATGCCCATCGTGCGGTCGCCTTGCACGTTGGAGTGACCGCGCACCGGAAACAGGCCGGCGCCCTTCTTGCCGATGTCTCCACGCAGGAACGCCAGATTGCACAACTCGCGGATCGTGTTGACGGCGTTGCGGTGCTGGGTCAGGCCCATCGCCCAGAAATAGATGGTGGCCCGGGAGGCCGCGATCATCTCCGCAGCCTGGGCGATCTGTGCCTTCGTGAGCCCACTGGACTGCTCGACCTGCACCCAGTCGAGGGCGCGCAGATGCTCGCGCCATTCCGCGAAACCGGTCGTGTGCTCGTCGATGAAAGCGCGGTCGAGCGCGTCCTGCTCGAGCAGAAGAGCTGCGATGCCCTGGAACAGCGCCAGGTCGCCGTTGAGTTTGACGGGGAGGTGCAGGTCTGCGATCTGCACGCCGTCGCCGATGACTCCCCTGGGCTTCTGCGGATTCTTGAACCGCATCAGGCCGGGCTCGTTGAGGGGGTTGATCGCGATGATCTTGGCGCCGCGGTGCTTGGCGATCTCCAGAGCCGACAGCATCCGTGGGTGGTTGGTGCCGGGATTCTGGCCGGCGATGACCAGCAGATCCGCGTCGTAGACATCCGACATCCGCACACTGGCCTTGCCGATGCCGATGGCCTCCGCGAGGGCGACACTGGTCGACTCGTGACACATGTTGGAGCAGTCCGGCAGGTTGTTGGTGCCGTAGGCCCGCACGAAGAGTTGGTAGGCGAACGCGGCCTCGTTGGAGGCGCGTCCGGAGGTGTAGAAGATCGCCTCGTCGGGATCGATGGACGAGAGGTGCCGGGCGATCAGAGCGAACGCATCGTCCCACTCGATCGGCGAGTAATGCGTGGCACCAGGCTGCTTCACCATCGGGTGGGTGATGCGTCCCTGCATCCCGAGCCAGTAGTCGTCATGGGCGCGCAACTGGTCCAGGGAGTGCTCGGCGAAGAACTGCGGCGTCACCCGCTTCTTGTTGCCCTCGTGGGAGACCGCCTTGGCACCGTTCTCGCAGAACTCGGCGGTGTGCCGGTGATCGGGGTCGGGCCAGGCGCAACTCATGCAGTCGAAGCCGTCCTTCTGGTTCAGCTTCAACAGGGTCTTGGCGCTGCGGATCGGCCCCATCTGGGTGAGCGCGGTCTTCATGGCGACTGCGACGCCGGGCACCCCCGCGGCCCAGTCCTTCTGGTGGCTCACCCTGAGGCCGGCTTCATCGACGTCGGGGAAGACCTGGTCAACAGCATCCGGATCCGTCATAGCCGCGACGCTACCCCTGTGGGCTGACAGGATCATCCCCTGCCGGTGTGCAACGGTGGGTGCATGGGTGGCGACCGATCGGCGTACGACGCGATCGTGCTGGCCGGAGGAGCCGGCTCCCGCCTGGGCGGGCCGGACAAACCCGACCACCTGGTCGGTGGGCGGTCCATGCTCGAACGTGTCGTTGCCTCGGTCGCCGGCGCCCGGCGGGTGATCGTCGTCGGCCCTGAGCGTACGGCGATCGGCGGCGTGCGCTGGGTGCTGGAGGATCCGCCGGGCGGGGGACCGGTCGCCGCGGTGGCGGCTGGGCTCCCCGCCACTGGGGAGGCGGTGACGTTGCTGCTGGCTGCTGATCTGCCGTTTGTCGCGGCCGCGATCGAGCCCTTGCTTGCGGCACTGGGCCGCGATGATGACGCCGTGGCGCTTGCTGATGCCGGGGGACGGATCAACTTCCTGGCCGCCGCCTGGCGGACGCAGGCGCTGCGGGAGGCGGTCGCGGCGTTGCCCGATCCAGCGGGTCGGCCGATGCGTGCCCTGGGGATTCCGCGCGCCGTACCCGATCCGGCCGGGTGGGGGGATGATTGTGATACCCCAGAACAGTTGGCGGCGGCTCGGCACCGGGCAGGAGAGGAATAGGCGTGACGCAGGAAGTGCAGCAATGGTCCGATGAGTTGGCGGCGGCCCTGGGCTTGGACCCGGAGGTGATCGACGTCGATGAGATCCTGGGGATGACCGGTGTCGTTGCCCACGCCGTCGTGCGCCCGGCTGCTCCGATGTCGGCGTTCCTGGTGGGGTTGGCGGCGGGTTTGCAGGGTGGGGATCGTGCAGCGATCGAGCGCGCGGTAGCGGTCACCAAGGACCTGGCCCAGGCGCGGCCCGACGGTCTGGGTCGGTGAGGAAGCAGGCTGCCCGTCGCCGGGTCACCCGGATCGAGGTGGGCGACGACGGCGGGGTGGTGCGGCGCGCGGTGCGCGAGGATCACCTCGCGGCGGAGGAGCCGCTGGAGATCCGGCTGGGCGGACGGTCCTTCGTGGTCACCATGCGTACGCCGGGTCACGACGTCGAACTGGCCCAGGGCTTCCTGGTCGGCGAGGGCGTGATCCGCGGCCGCGATGATCTGCTGAGCGCGCGCTACTGCGCCGGCGAGGTCGACGGGGAGAACACCTACAACGTGCTGGACCTGCAACTGGCGGCGCACGTGCCGCCACCGCTGGCCACCGCCGAGCGCCACACCTACACCACCTCTTCCTGTGGAGTCTGTGGCAAGGCGAGTATCGATGCGGTCCGGACGATTTCAGCGTTCGACGTGGCCAGCGACCCGTTGGAGATCCGCCCTCAGCAGTTGGTCGAGCTGCCGCAGCGGCTGCGAGATTCGCAACCGGTCTTCGAGCGAACCGGCGGTCTGCACGGTGCGGCGCTCTTCGACGGTCGCAGTGGCGAACTACTCGCTGCCCGAGAGGATGTGGGTCGGCACAACGCCGTCGACAAGGTCGTCGGGTGGGCGGTCGAGCACGACAAACTGCCGTTGGCGGGCACCATCTTGATGTTGTCCGGCCGCGCGGGATTCGAGCTGATCCAGAAGGCTTCGATGGCCGGGATTCCCTGTGTTGCAGCGGTTTCCGCGCCATCGTCGCTGGCCGCTGAGCTCGCCCAGGAGGCGGGGATCACGTTGGTCGGGTTCTTGCGTGATCGCTCGATGGTCGCCTATTCAGGAGCGCATCGACTCGTCGGTGAGGTCACTCGAGGGTGAGGGTGCGGGCGTCGGCGTCGAGTGTCGCGGCGACCCCGATCGGGTAGCTCTGCACGTGGCCACCGTGACCGATGTTGGCGCCGTCGATGGTCGGAATCCCCAGTGATCCCAGCCGATCTCGCACGACCCGAGAGAGCACGTCCTCATCACCGCTGTCGTGCCAGGTTCCGCAGATGATGCCCGCGGCATCGTCGAAGTAGCCGGCCCGGCGAAGGTGGGTGAGCATCGTGTCGATGCGCTCTGGTGACTCGGTCTCGTCCTCCAACAACCAGATCCCCTGATCGGGTACCCACGCGGTGTCGGTGCCGACTGACCCGGCCAGCAGCGACAGGTTCCCGCCGCAGGTGATCCCGTCGGCACGGCCAGGAGTGACTGTGTGTGCGTCCGGGAACTGCAGGACGAGTTCGGGGTGTGTGCCGGTGGCCAACCGGATCAGCGAGTTGAACGAGTAGGACTCGGCGAACTCGTGCTCGCTGACCATCGGACCCATGATGCTGCTCCAGCCCAGGCGGGAGGCAACCGCTTCGAGCAGCCCGGTGACGTCCGAGTATCCGACGACCAGCTTCGGAGTGGTGGCTTCCAGTCCGCTCCAGTCCAACGCTTCCAACGTTCGCTGTGATCCATAACCACCACTGACGAGGAAGATCGCGTCGATGTCGCTGTCCAGCAGAGCTTTTCGCAGATCGGCGGCACGCTCGGCGTCGGTGCCGACCAGCCAGCTGAACTGGGTGGCTCGACCGCGCGCGGTGGGAAACTCGACCGGCTCGAAACCCGCGAACCGCAGTGAGTCGTAGCCAGCCTCCAGCCGGTCGAGATTCGATGGGCTGCTCACGCCGAGGACGCCGATGCGTGCCCCGGCGCGTAGGGCAGGCGGTTGGCGCAGCGAGGCGTTCACGACGAGTGGCTGTGATGGCGCTGGAGCAGGGGGAGCACCTCATCGACTGAGTCGACCAGATGGGTCGCCTTGGCCATCGGTCGTCCTGCACCGAGAGCCTCGATAGCTGGCCACACCGGCACATCGTGTGCCCACTGCTGCTCACCGACCAGGATCAGCGACGGCAACGGACGCTCGTCGGTGACGTAGTACATCGGTGTGACGGCTTGGAAGATCTCCTGCACCGTGCCGGCGGTGCCGGGAAGTACCACGATCGCGGTGGAACTGCGCGTCAGCAGGGCGTCCTCGCGCAGCGCGTTGGAGAAGAACTTCGCGATCCGCTGGGCGAACATGTTCGGCGGCTCATGTCCGTAGAACCAGGTGGGGATACCCAGGCTGCGCACCTGCGGTGACATCCGCACTGACTTCGCGACCGATGCCGACTGCTGGGCCCAGGCATCGATGCCCTCGGACCAGTCCGGAGCCTTTGCCAGGCTCGCGACGGCGTGGTTAAGCGAGTCCGTATCCCGCACGGCGGCACCGAGATTCGCCGCCTCCATCGCTCCCGGGCCACCACCGGTCGCGACCAGGAAACCAGCCTCGGCGAGTTTGAACCCCAACCGGGCCGCATCGGCGTACTGGGTGCTGTTGGCTCTGACCGAGTGGCCGCCCATCACGCCGACGACCGCACGGTCGTCGAGCAGTTCGATGAGTGCATCGTTCATCGCGTCGTCGTGCATCGCGCGCACCAGCGTGGCGTAAGCATCGCCCGCCGTACGCCGATCGCGCAGCCAGCGGTAGGCGCGGGCATCGGGGGTGGCTGAGTACCCGCCGTCGGTCAGGCCGGCGTACAACTCGGCGGGGGTGTAGAGCGCGCCGCGGTAGGGGTCCACCGGCAGTTTCGGATCGGTCGGGAAGACCAGGGCGCCGATCTGGCGCAGGTGGCGATCCAGCGCCGGCGTGGTCTCACCACCCAGCACGATGGTGCCGTTGGCGTGGGTCTGGGTCAGCAGGACGGCCTCGCGGTCGCGCAGATCCAGATCCTGCAGGCGCAACCCGTCCAGCGAACCACCCGCCTGCAGGATGGCATCAAGGGCTCGCAGCGTCGCGATCTCGGTTGCTCCGGTCACGTCGCCATTCTGCCCGGCGTCGTCGGTGCTCGATCGTAGGGTTCGAAGCATGTTGCGCACCCTGGCCATCCGCGGCTACCGCTCCCTGCGTGACGTGACCGTGCCGTTGTCGGGATTGACCGTCATCACCGGCCCCAACGGCAGCGGCAAGTCGTCGCTCTACCGGGCGGTGCGGTTGCTGGCCGACGTCGGATCCGGACGACTGATCGGCTCGTTGGCCCGCGAAGGGGGTCTGGGTTCGGCGTTGTGGGCAGGCCCGGCGGAGTTGCGCTCGGCGCGGTCCAGCGGGGTCACCCAGGGCGTCTTGCGCAAAGGACCGATCAGCTTGTTGGTCGGATTCGGCAGCGATGACTTCGGCTACCTGATGGACCTGGGTCTGCCGCCGCAGTCGCCGGAGGCGAGGCTGGCCCCGCAGCCCTCACTCTTCCTGCGCGACCCGGAGATCAAACGGGAGGTGGTGTTCGCCGGCACGGCGATGCGCCGGGCCAACGTGCTCGCCCGACGGTCCTGGGGACTGGTCGAAGTGGCCGACGCCGACCTTGATGGGTCGGCCGGCTGGCAGCGGCTGAGCGACAAACTCGCCCCCTACCGATCGATGCTCACCGAGTACGCCGATCCAAGCCGAGCCGCCGAACTCGTCGCTGTCCGTGAGCAATTGAGGTCCTGGCGGTTCTACGACGGCTTCCGCGCGGACGTGGACGCGCCCGCTCGGCACCCCATGGTCGGTACCCGCACACCGGTGTTGGCTGACGATGGCCGCGACCTGGCAGCGGCGCTGCAGACGATCATCGAGGACGGCAGACGGCAGCTCGATGAAACGATCGACGACGCCTTTCCTGGGTCCAGCATCGAGATCGTTGAGAACGACGGCCTGTTCGACATCGCGTTGCAACAGCCCGGGATGCTGCGCACAATGCGCGCCGCCGAACTGTCCGACGGCACGTTGCGCTACCTGTTGTGGGTGGCCGCGTTGCTCAGCCCGGCGCCCCCGCCGCTGTTGGTGATCAACGAGCCGGAGGCGTCCTTGCATCCCTCGTTGTTGGAGCCGCTGGCCCGGCTGATCACCGCAACCGCGACCCGCTCCCAGGTCATCGTGGTGACCCACTCATCGGCGATGACGGCTGCGCTTGAAGCGGTTCCGGTGTTGGAGTGGGACGGCGAGCAGCCCCTTTTGCTGCCCTTGAACCGCGACACCGGTGAGACGGTGGTCGAGGGCCTGGGTGCGTTGACTACGCCTGAGTGGCAATGGGGTTCGCGCCGATCATGATCGTCACCTGGCCGCACGCTGGGAGAACGCTGACTCACCCGCAGAGGTAGTTGTGCCGCGGGTCACGCAGGGACAGGGTTCTCATGGCTCATGCACAGGATGGCGGGCGGGGCCGAGCAGGGGATATGACCAACTCCGCCGTCACCATGAGCTAAGGGGTCGTTCAGGTGAGAATGTCGAGTAGAGCGGCGGCGGGTGCTGCCGCAACAGCACTTGTCGCAATCATGTCGAGCGGAGTGGCTTCGGCGGCGACTGCGCCGAAGCCGATCACATCAGGCAACTTCGAGTACACCGCCCCGCAGTACTACTGCAACGGGCAGGTACCAGCGGTTGCCGGCTACTTCCGCACACTGCGCCACGCCGAGAAGGCAGTGACCCTGACCTTGCCGGGAGTGGGGAGCAAGACACTGGGGGCCGCAAAGCCTTACGAACCAGGGGTTTACGCAGCCGCAGGCATGAAGGGCGCGGACGGCGCGCTGGTCGTCAGCGGGTCGAGCACGGGGTCGAAGTTCACGGTGCAGATCCACCTGCCCACGAGTTGCGCCGGGTTACCGACCACGCGTCCTGCGCCGCCAGCATGGGTGGTAGCGAAGCCTACGGGGTCAAGCAGTCCGACGAGTTCCACCCACCCGACGAGCGGACCACCGGTGGTCACCGACGGTCCGATGACGCCGGCCACCGATGGGTCGAACGAGCAGGTGCTCATCGCGGGCGGCGTGCTCGCCGCGGGCGCCCTGGTCACGGGCGTCGGATTGCGTCGGCGCCTCAAGCGCCAGGGCTGATTCTTGGATCCGGCCGGCCCCGGCGTTCATCGGGGCCGGTCGTGAACCGCAGTTCAACAACTGCGCCGGGCGCAACCGCAACGGCAGCGGTGAACCCAGGAATGTCTAGGTCGCGAATCACGATGTCTGGCAGTTCATCTGAGGGCCATTGCACAACCCGGTCGGTTTCAATACCGATCTGCTGCATCGGGATCCGCAGGCCGTCCCCGGTCAGTTTGAGGGCAGCTTCTTTGCGCACCCAGTCCTGCAGGTCCGCGGCGCCGCAATCGGCGGGAACCGCTCGACCGAGGGGTTCGAGGTCCACTCCAACCGGGGTGTCGCCGACTGCGACCAGCGCTGTTCCGTTGGCGTGCGCGATGCTGAGGTTCGCGCCAGCCACGCGTGGTCGCCCGTGGGGTGCCCCGCATCTTTCGCACGTCCGGTCGAGGGGCACCTCAGCTTCCGGTACGCCGAGCCAAGCCCCCAGCGCGAACCTCGCGAGCGTCGTGCCCACCAGGAAGTCCGTCGCCGCGGTGACGGACTTGTAGCGCGAAAGGCGCTCCCGCTCAGTGGGGTTCAACCAGTCGAGCGGACCTTTCGCGGAACTCACCCACACCTGGACGGTGTTCTTCATCGCGGGAAGGTGCGTGCGAGGCGCGGGAGGGCGCGATCGACCGCCGTGGGCAACCCGTTGCCGAACGGCGCTGTCACCACAGGATCCTCGGCTTTCCAGGTGGCCACCGCACGTCCCTGGTGCAGCACCGTCGGCAGGAAGTAGCCGTTGCGGCCAGGTACCACCTTCTCGAAGTCGGACGGCGACAGCGTTGGTGCCCGATCGGCGTACCCGATGATCAGTTCGTCGAAGGCGGGCAGCAACATGGGGGCGCGCGCAGCGGCCCGCAGGTTGGGTAATGCGTCGAGAGTCCGCGGATCGACGTAGAGGGCTCGGCCATCGAGCTGGATCTCCTCGAACGCCGAAACAATCTGGGCCCACAACGGTTTCACGTCCCGCACGAGGAGTTTGCTCCACCAACAGAAGTCCGCCATGGACGCGGGTCCGTGCGAGCGCAGATAGCGCTGCGCGAACTCCACGATGGCAGCGTCCCGCTCCAGCGTGCGGGACGACGGGATCCAGGTGGCGCAGAGCACGAGGTGCTGCTGGCTGTCGACGACCGGACCGAGGCAGACCACACCGTCCAGTGCGAGGCGTTGCAGCAGATGGATGAACCGCTGCCCGGCGACGTCCACGCCGGCGCTGACCCAGGCTGCCTTCAGGTCGCTCCGCGAGCAGCCACCGTCGGCCAGAGCCGCCTGCGTCAAGGAGCGCACTTCCTCGACGTCCCGGTCAGCGATCCCGAGTTGCCGATGCCGACCGGCGGCGGCGCGCACGGTCGCTGCCGAGGTCAGGGACAGCATCCACTGCAGGTCTTGCGCAGGCAGCCAGTGCAAGGTTCCACGCATCGGCCAACTGCGCACGATCGCAGCGGAATTCGCTGCCTCGTCCACGTCTGCCACAGCCGTATCGGAGCGCAGGGCCAGGGCCGACCGTGACGCCTTCCAGTCCTGGGCTTGCAGGCAGGTGAGATGAGTGACGGCATTCGTGAGTGACGAGGCCGGTGTGGCCAACTGCTGGGAGATGACCCGCAGCAACGCAACCTCGGACGCGGCCTGCCTCACGTCGTGACCGGCCCCGCAGTGATCGTGAAACCCTGTGCGCGCAACCGATCCGACAGCACACTGCCCAAGGCGGTGGCCGGAGTGAGCACCCCGCCGTCGAGGCCTTCGGGCATGGGCAGATCGTCGCGTTGGGTCGCCAACGCCAGAGCGCTCTCGCCGAGCATCACGCAGGTCGCCGCGTAGCCGGGATCGCCCTTGGCTGCGACGACGCTGCGGTAACCGCCCGAGCGAGCCTCCACGCTGAACCGACCGTTGGTGCGGTCCTCCTCGGACGGGCCCTCACCGGGAGCGGGGACGACCTTGTCGATCAACGGTGCCAGCTTGCCGACAGACAGCGCCGCCATTCCGGCCGCCATGCCCTTGGCGATGGCCTCGGCCCGCAGGCGACCCTGCCAACCGTCACCAGTGGTGAGGGTCTCGCGATAACGGAACCCCTCGCCGTACGCGTAACCGAGCAGGGCGTTGCTGCGCCGCACGATCCGGGTGTTGAAGGTGGACATGATGAACGGCGCTGCCCACGAGTGCATTTCGTCGCTGTGCCACACCGTGAGCGAGTCCTTCCACTCACCCTTCGGCTCGGCGGCGCGGTCGGGGGAGAGGGCGAACTTGTCCAGCGCGATCGCCCGTTTGGCCTTGTCCGAGCGCACCTGCGCCATCTGCTCGCGCGCCGAGGCGACGGTGCCGCCACTGACGCCGCCCTTCATCCGAACGTACGACGTGGTGTCGGTGAGCGGCCCAGCCACCTGGGCCAATTCGTAGACCGCGAGGTCGGAGGGCACCGAATCGAAGCCGCAGGAGTGCACGATCCGCGCACCGGTCGAGCCGGCCAACGCGTGGAAGCGGTCGATCGACTCCCGCACGAAGAGCACCTCGCCGGTCAGGTCGACATAGTCAGTGCCCGCCGTCGCGCACGCCTCGACCAGCGGCAGCCCGTACTTGGCGTAGGGCCCGACCGTGCTGATCACAACCCGCGTCGACTCGGCGAGTGCCTTCAGAGAGTCCGGATCGGACGAATCGGCAATCACCAGAGGCCAGTCCACACCAAGGTCGGCGTGGACCACCTCCAACTTGCTCGGTGACCGCCCGGCCAGCGCGATCCGCACACCGTCGGGGGCGTGCGCCGCCAGATGCTCGGCGGTGAGTTTGCCGACGAATCCGGTTGCGCCGTACAGGACGATGTCGTAGTCACGCTCGGTCATGCACCGAGCCTACGACGGGTCAGAGGATGTCCAACGCCTCCGTCAGAACCCCGCGCAGCGTCCCCTCGATCCAGTCGAACTCGTCCTGGCCGATGATCAGCGGCGGGGAGAGCTGGATGACCGGGTCACCGCGGTCGTCGGCGCGACAGTAGATGCCGGCCTCGAACAGAGCTTTGGACAGGAATCCGCGCAGGAGCCGCTCGGACTCCTCCTCGTTGAAGGTCTCCCGGGTCTCCTTGTCCTTGACCAGTTCGATCCCGTAGAAGTAGCCCTCACCGCGGACGTCGCCGACGATCGGCAGATCGAGCAGCTTCTCCAAGGTGGAGCGGAACTTGGGCGCGTTCTCGTGCACGTGGTCGGTGAGCTTCTCGCGCTCGAAGATGTCCAGGTTGGCCATCGCGACCGCGGCGGAGACCGGGTGGCCACCGAAGGTGTAGCCGTGACCGAACGCTTCGGTGCCCTTGCGGAACGGTTCGAAGAGCCGGTCGCTGGCCATCATCACCCCGAGCGGGGAGTAGCCGGAGGTCAGGCCCTTGGCGGTGGTGATGATGTCGGGGACGTAGCCAAAGTCGTTGCAGGCGAAGATCTCTCCGATCCGGCCGAACGCGCAGATGGTCTCGTCCGAGACCAGCAACACGTCGTACTCGTCGCAGATCTCGCGCACCCGCTCGAAGTAGCCGGGCGGCGGCGGGAAGCAACCACCGGCGTTCTGCACCGGCTCCAGGAAGACGGCCGCAACGGTGTCCGGTCCCTCGAACTCGATGGCCTCACCGATGCGGTCGGCGGCCCAGCGACCGAACGCCTTCGGGTCGTCGCGCAGTTCGGGCTGCGCGCGGTAGATGTTGGTGTTCGGAGCACGGAACGCGCCCGGCACCAGCGGCTCGAAGGGGATCTTCAGATCCGGGATGCCGGTGATCGCCAACGCGCCCTGCGGGGTGCCGTGGTAGGCGATGGAGCGGCTGATCACCTTGTGCTTGGTGGGCTTGCCGGTCAGTTTGAAGTACTGCTTGGCCAGCTTCCAGGCGGACTCGACCGCCTCACCACCGCCGGTGGTGAAGAAGGCGCGGTTCAGGTCGCCGGGGGCGTAGGTCGCCAGGCGCTCGGCCAGGTCGATCGCCGGGGCGTGGGCGTAGGACCAGATCGGGAAGAAGGCCAGCTTCTCGGCCTGCTTGGCTGCGGCTTCCGCCAGTTCGGCGCGGCCGTGGCCCACCTGCACCGTGAACAGACCGGCCAGGCCATCGAAGTACTTCTTGCCGTTGACGTCCCAGATCCAGGCGCCTTCACCACGCTCGATGATCGGCACGTGCGCGCCGAGACCGCCCTCGGCAACGGGTTCGTAGACCGACTGCCGGGTGAAGTGACCCCACAGGTGGTCTCGGGCGGCGACGTACCGATCGGTGCCGCGGGGCGTCGTACCCGCACCGGAAGCGGTTGCGGCAGTTGAGGTTTCGGGTGTGGTGCTCATCGGGTTCCCCAGTCGTAGCGCTGTTTCGTCAGGTTGAGATACATCAGGGTCTCGGTCTGCGCGACGCCGTCGACGGCGCGGATCCGACTACCCAGCAGATTCAGGAGGTGATCGTCGTCCTCACAGACGACCTCGATCAGGATGTCGTAGCGTCCAGCGGTCACCACGACGTAGGCAGCCTCGTCCAGACGGGCCAGTTGATCGGCGACCTTCTGGATGTCGCCGCGCACGGTGATGCCGATGAGCGCCTGGCGCTGAAAGCCCACCTGGGTGGGATCGGTGACCGCGACGATCTGCAACGTCTCGTTCTCGAGCAACCGTTGCACCCGGGCGCGGACGGCGGCTTCCGACAGACCCACCTCGCGTGCAATGGTGGCGTAGGGCGCACGTCCATCGCGCTGCAGCATCGCGATGATCGCCTTCGCGGTGTCGTCCATGGCACCGGCGTCGCCACTTCGGCTGCGCATCGCGTCTGTCACAGGACCATCTTGGCACTGAATCCGTTGCGAAACAACCCTTGAACGATGAATTCGTGTTTTCTGTCCCGGTCGTGGCTATTCTTTCCGTATGGCGCTCAGTGCGTTCGACCTCTACTCGATCGGCATCGGGCCGTCGTCCTCCCACACGGTCGGGCCGATGCGCGCTGCGCGGATGTTCGCCAGCGGCCTGCCGCTGCCTCGCGTCAGCCGGATCAGCGCCCAACTGTTCGGCTCCCTGGGAGCGACGGGTCACGGCCACGGGTCGGACAAAGCCGTCGTGCTGGGGCTGGAGGGTTCGGCGCCCGAGACGGTCGACACCGCCACCACTGACTCGCGGTACGCCGAGGTGCGGCGCAGCGGCAAACTCACCGTGATGGGAGATCACCCCATCTCCTTCGATCCCGACACCGATCTGGTGCTGCACCGGCGCAAGACGTTGCCGACTCATCCCAACGGCATGTTGTTCGAAGCCTTCGACGCGGCCGGCGAGTTGGTTGACAGCCACGTCTATTACTCCGTCGGGGGCGGTTTCGTCGTCGATGAGACGGCCAGCGGCGCGGACCGCGTGGTGGAGGACGACACGGCGGTGCCGTTGCCCTTCAACACAGGGGCAGAGTTGCTCGCGATCTGTGAGCGGGAGAACTGCTCGATCAGCGAGGTGATGCTGCGCAACGAACAGGCCTGGCGCAGTGAGCAGGAGGTCCACGACGGTCTACTGCACCTGTGGTCGGTAATGCGCGAATGCGTCACCAATGGCTTCAACGCTAGCGGCGTGCTGCCCGGTGGTTTGAAGGTGCCCCGGCGGGCCCCTGCGCTCTTCGATGAGTTGATGCAGGCCGGTGCGCGAGACCCGTTGCACGTCATGGACTGGGTCAATCTCTACGCGCTGTCGGTCAACGAGGAGAACGCCGCTGGTGGACGCATAGTCACGGCACCGACCAATGGCGCAGCCGGGGTCATCCCGGCCGTCCTGCACTACTACGCACGGTTCGTCGACGGGGCTGACGAGGACGGCATCGTGCGCTTCCTGCTCACGGCGGCCGCGATCGGCATCCTGTTCAAGCAGAACGCGTCGATCTCCGGCGCCGAAGTCGGCTGCCAGGGGGAAGTGGGCTCGGCGTGCGCCATGGCTGCCGGCGCGTTGTGCGAGGTCACCGGAGGCACACCCACCCAGGTCGAGAACGCCGCCGAGATCGGCATCGAGCACAACCTGGGGCTGACCTGTGACCCGGTTGGTGGTCTGGTGCAGATTCCCTGCATCGAACGCAACGCCATTGCCAGCGTCAAAGCAATCAACGCCTCGCGGCTGTCGCTCAGCGGCACCGGGGTGCACGCCGTGAGCCTGGACAAGGCCATCAAGACCATGCGCGACACCGGTCGCGACATGTCCGTGAAGTACAAGGAGACCGCCCGGGGCGGTCTCGCAGTCAATGTGATCGAGTGTTGAGGTGGAGCTATGACCCGCATCCTGAAGAACTTCGTCAACGGCGAGTACGTCGAGGCGCGCGGCGACGCACGCCAGGACGTTGTCGACCCGAGCACCGGCCAGGTCGTCGCCTCCGCGGCGATCTCGACCGAGGCTGATGTCGACGCTGCGTACACCGCTGCGTCGAAGGCGTTCGAGGAGTGGGGGCAGACCACTCCTTCGGAGCGCCAGCAGGCCTTGCTCAAGTTCGCCGACGCCATCGAGAAGCGCGCCGATGACTTCATCAAGCTGGAAGCCCAGAACACCGGAAAGCCTTGGGCCCTCACCGAATCCGAAGAGATCCCGCCGATGCTTGACCAGCTGCGGTTCTTCGCTGGTGCCGCTCGCGTGCTGGAGGGCAAGGCAGCGGGGGAGTACATGAAGGGTCACACCTCGTGGATCCGGCGGGAGCCGATCGGTGTCGTCGGTCAGGTGACCCCGTGGAACTACCCGATGATGATGGCAATGTGGAAGATCGCCCCGGCGCTCGCCGCGGGCAACACCGTCGTCCTCAAGCCCAGCGACACCACCCCCGAGACCACGCTGTTGCTGGCCGAGGTCGCCGCGGAGTTCCTGCCGGCCGGTGCCTTCAACGTCGTGACCGGTGACCGCTCGACCGGGCAGTTGGTGGTCGAGCACAAGACCCCGCAACTGGTGGCAATCACTGGTTCGGTGCGCGCCGGCATCCAGGTGGCGCTCTCCGGCGCGGCCGATGTGAAGCGGGTGCACCTGGAGCTCGGCGGCAAGGCGCCGGTCATCGTCTTCGACGACGCGGACATCGAAGCGGCGGTCGAGGGCATCGCGGTCGCCGGCTACTTCAACGCCGGGCAGGACTGCACTGCGGCCACCCGCGTGCTCGTCCAGGAGGGCATCCACGACGAATTCGTCGCTGCCCTAGCCGAATACGCTAAGAACGAGGCCAAGGTCGGGCTGCCGGACGACGCGGACGCGCTGCTCGGCCCCGTCAACAACAGCAACCAGTTGGCGCACGTCACCGGTCTGCTGGAGCGGCTGCCCGACCACGCGTCGATCGCGGCTGGTGGATCCCGACTCACCGCCCTCGGTGGCGGATTCTACTTCGAGCCGACGGTCGTGTCCGGGCTGTTGCAGGACGACGAGGTCAGCCAGAACGAGATCTTCGGCCCGGTCATCACCGCGCAGAAGTTCACCGACGAGGCCGAGGCCATTGCCGCTGGCAACGGCGTGCAGTATGCGCTGGCGTCCTCGGTCTGGACCAAGGACTTCGGTCGGGCGATGCGCGTCTCCAAGGCGCTCGACTTCGGTTGCGTGTGGATCAACACCCACATCCCGCTCGTCGCCGAGATGCCGCACGGCGGGTTCAAGCACAGCGGGTACGGCAAGGACCTCTCGCTCTACGGCTTTGAGGACTACACGCGCATCAAGCACGTGATGGCCAACATCGAACTCTGAAATCACTGGTAGACAGGGAGATTCATCGTGGCATCTTCGGCAGCCGTGGACGGCGTCGCCAAGCAGCTTTACATCGGCGGTCAGTGGCGGGACGCCACCGACGGCAAGACACTCACCGTTGACAACCCGGCCACCGGGCAGGAGTTGGCCCGAGTGGCCGACGCCAGTCCGGCGGACGGGATAGCTGCGCTGACTGCTGCGGCCGATGCACAGAAGGACTGGGCGCGCACTGACCCGCGCGAGCGGGGAGAGTTGCTGCGCAAAGCATTCGAGCTCATCACCGAACGCGCGGACCTCTTCGCCGAGTTGATGACGCTGGAGATGGGCAAGCCGCTGGCCGAGGCGCGCGGTGAGGTCACCTACGGCGGGGAGTTCTTCCGCTGGTTCTCCGAGGAGGCCGTGCGGATCTCCGGCCGCTACTCGGTGGCACCGTCGGGTGGTACTCGACTGCTGACGATGAAGCAGCCGGTCGGTCCGACAGTGATGATCACCCCGTGGAACTTCCCGCTGGCCATGGGAACTCGCAAGATCGGCCCGGCCATCGCAGCGGGTTGCACCATGGTGGTGAAGCCGGCAGCTGAAACGCCACTGACGATGTTGGCGCTCGCCCAGTTGCTGGAAGAGGTGGGGCTGCCCGGCGGCGTACTCAATGTCATCACCACCTCGAGCAGTGGCGCGGTGATGGAGCCGATCATCCGTGACCCGCGCACCCGTAAGCTCACCTTCACCGGCTCGACTGCCGTGGGACGCACGCTGATCGAGCAGTCCGCCCAGCAGGTGTTGCGCGTCTCGATGGAGTTGGGCGGCAACGCGCCGTTCATCGTCTTCGAGGACGCCGACATCGACGCGGCCGTCGAGGGCGCGATGCTGGCGAAAATGCGCAACATCGGCGAAGCGTGCACGGCAGCTAACCGGCTCTATGTACATGCCTCTGTCGCAGACGAATTCGCCTCCAAGATGGCCGCGAAGATGGGCGGTCTGGTCGTCGCCGACGGGATGGACCCGAAGTCCCAGGTCGGTCCGTTGATCAACCAGAAGGCGATCGACAAGGTCGACGCCCTGGTGAAGGACGCCGTGACCAGAGGTGCGCAGGTGGTGACCGGTGGCTCGACGACCGGTGACGCAGGCTTCTTCTACGAGCCGACCGTCATCACCAACCTGCCGGCCGATGCCGACATGGTGCGTGAGGAGATCTTCGGACCGGTCGCTGCCATCCAGACCTTCACCGATGAGGACGAGGTCGTCGCGAAGGCCAATGACACCGAATACGGCCTGGCCTCATACTTCTTCACCCGGGACTTCTCCCGGGCGATCCGGGTTGCCGAGGCACTGGAGTACGGCATGGTCGGCGTCAACCAGGGCATCATCTCCAACCCAGCGGCACCGTTCGGTGGCGTGAAGGCCAGCGGGTTCGGCCGCGAGGGCGGGTTCGAGGGGATCGACGAGTACCTCGAGGACAAGTACGTCGGCATCAAACTCTGAGCGGCGGATCATGTGCTGCTGACAGCGCCTGGTGATACGAGACGTTCGGGATGCTCGCCGAACGCGCGTGTCGTGATCGGAAGAACCAAAGTTTCACTTTGTCGGGCCTTGTGTCGCTCTGCGGCCCTTTGAAAGGTTGGAAGTAGGCGGCGGTGTATGCCGTCCTCAACGAGGAGAGGGCTGACGATGTACCACAGCAACGGCAATTTCGAGGCGTTCGCGCAGGCGATCAAGCCGGAGGGGGCTGACAAGAAGAAGGCGTACTTCGTTGGATCCGGTCTCGCATCACTGGCTGGCGCCGCATTTCTGATCCGGGACGCCGGTGTCCCCGGCAAGAACATCACGGTGTTCGAGGAGCTCGCACTGCCCGGCGGCAGCATGGACGGAATCCTCGATGAACACAAGGGATTCATCATCCGCGGCGGTCGCGAGATGGAAGCGCACTTCGAAACTCTGTGGGACTTGTTCCGGTCGGTGCCGTCGCTGGCCAAACCGGGCGTCTCTGTGCTCGACGAGATGTATGAGTTGCACAAGTCCGACCCGAGCAGCAACCCGATGCGCGCGACGTACGAGCGGGGCAAGGCGGTCCCGTCCATGGGCGAGCTGACGCTGACGCCGAAGGCGGTCCAGGAGATCATCGATCTGGCGCTCACCCCGGAGTCGCAGCTGGACGACAAGCGCATCGATGAGTACTTCACCCAGGAGTTCTTCGACTCCAACTTTTGGCTGTACTGGGCGACCATGTTCGCGTTCGAGCCGTGGGCCAGCGCGCTGGAGATGCGTCGTTACCTGCTGCGCTTCATCCACCACGTCGCCACCTTGCCGGACCTGACCTCGTTGCGGTTCACGCACTACAACCAGTACGAGTCACTGATCGTGCCCCTGGTCAAGCACCTGGAGTCCGAGGGCGTGACGTTCCAGTACGACACCCAGGTCGAGGACATCGGGCTGGACCTCAGTGGGGGCAAGAAGGTCGCAACCTCTCTGGAACTGACGGTGGGCGGTGAGAAGAAGACCATCGACCTGACCACCGACGACCTGGTCTTCGTCACCAACGGTTCGATCACCGAGAGCAGCACCTTCGGCGACAACGACCACCCGGCGCCGATCGAGACCGACCACGGCGGGGCCTGGAAGCTGTGGAAGACGCTCGCCGCCAAGGACCCCTCCCTTGGTCACCCGGAGAAGTTCTGCGAGAACATCCCCAGCGACAACTGGGTCATCTCCGGAACTATCACTCTCACCGACGACAAGATCTGGCCCTACATCCAGAAGCTGACCGGCCGGGACCCGCGCAACGGCAAGATCGTCACCGGCGGACCGTGCAACTTCAAGGACTCCGGCTGGTTCTACGGCTTCACCATGAGTCGGCAGCCGCACTTCGAGAAGCAGGACCCCAACAAGGAGCTTGTGCTCTGGGTCTACGGCCTCTTCTCCGACCGGCCCGGCGACTACGTGAAGAAGCCGATCAAGGAGGCCACTGGCATCGAGCTCACCGAGGAGTTGCTCTACCACCTCGGTGTCCCCGTCGAGGAGATCCCCGACCTGGCCCGCAACAGTGCCAGCACGGTGCCGTGTCACATGCCCTACATCACCTCCTACTTCATGCCGCGCGCGGCCGGCGACCGCCCGTTGGTGGTGCCGGAGGGCTCAACGAACCTCGCCTTCATCGGCAACTTCGCTGAGACGCCGATCGACACGGTGTTCACCACTGAGTACTCCGTGCGCACCGCCATGGAGGCGGTCTACACGTTGCTGGACGTGAACCGTGGGGTGCCAGAGGTCTTCGGGTCGCAATACGACATCCGCGTGTTGTTGAGCGCGCTGTACTACCTCAACGACAAGAAGAAGCTGGCTGACGTGAAGCTACCCCTGATGACCAAGGTCGTCGGTGCTGCCGCACTGCACAAGGTGAAGGGCACCTACGTCGAGGAACTGCTCAAAGACGCCGGTCTGATCTAGTGCGCTGCCAGGGCACTACGGTGGGCAGATGTTTGAAGATCGACCGTGGCTGAGCAGCTATTCACAGGGTGTCCCGGCTGACGTCGAGATTCCGCTGGTCCTGCTGGACGGCCTGTTGCGACAGGCCGCCCAGCGGTGGCCCGACCGAGTTGCTGTCGACTTCTTCGGGGCCAGCACGACGTACCGCGAACTGGATGCTCAGGTCGATCGAGCGGCGGCGGGTCTTCGGCAACTCGGCGTGACCCCGGGCACGCGTGTCTCGTTGGTGATGCCCAACTGCACCGCCCACATCGTGGCGTTCTACGCCGTATTGCGTTGTGGTGCAGCGGTTGTCGAGCACAACCCGACGTACACAACGGCTGAACTGCACGATCAGCTCGGGTTGACTGGGTCCCGGGTGGTGCTGGTGTGGCGCAACCGCGTGGCCGACGTGCAGGTTGCTGCCCAGGACACCGACCTGCAACACATCGTGTCCGTGGACGTCGCGCGGGACCTGCCGCGCAAGATGCAGTTGTTGCTCCGGCTGCCGGTCAAGGCGGCTCGCAGCAAACGGGCGGCGCTCACGGGTGGCCCGGTTGGCGACGCGAAGGACTGGGCGGACCTGGTTCGCACTGAGCCCGGGGGCCAGCCTTCCGGCGCGCAGGAGCCGACCGACGAGGCACTGGTGCTCTTCACCGGTGGCACGACGGGGGTACCCAAGGGGGCGAGCATCACCCACTACAACCTGGTGGCGAATGCGACCCAAGGTACGGCGTGGGCGGGCTTCCAGCCGGGGGCCGAGGTGGTCTGTGGTGTCCTACCGTTCTTCCACGCGTTCGGGATGATCTTCTGCGTCGTCCTGCCACCGCTGATCGGCGCCACGCTCGTGGCGTTCCCGAACTTTGACCCACCCGCAGTGGTCGCGGGCCAGAAGCGGGCGCCGTACACCTTCATGCCAGCGGTCGCTCCGATGTTCAGCCGGATTCTGGATGCCGCCGGTGGTGTCTCGCTCGGGTCGATCAAACAAGCGTTCTGCGGTGCCATGCCGCTGGACGCGGCGACTGCCGACCGCTGGGAGCAGGCGACCGGCGGTCTGCTGATCGAGGGTTACGGTTCTACCGAGACTTCGCCGATCGTGCTGGGCAACCCGGCGTCGGAGAAGCGGCGACGCGGCGCGCTGGGAATTCCCTTCCCCAACACCGAAATTCGCGTGGTTGATCCCGATGACCAAACCGTCGAAGCCACTGCGAACGAAGCGGGCGTCGTCCGCGGCGAACTGCTGGTGCGCGGGCCGCAGGTCTTCGCCGGGTACGTCGATCGGCCGGAGGAGACCGCAAACGTGCTGTCGCCGGATGGTTGGTTACGCACCGGCGACGTCGTGGAGGTCGACCGCGACGGGTTTGCGGTGCTGGTCGATCGCACCAAGGAGATCATCATCGTGGGCGGTTTCAAGGTCTTCCCGACCGTCGTCGAGGAGCACTTGAGGGAACTGGCCGGCGTCGATGACGTCGCGGTCGTCGGCGTGCCACGTGGTGCGGGCGGCGACGAAGAGGTTGTCGCCGTCGTGGTCTCCGACGGTCAGCCACCCACCCTGGATCAGGTGCGTGAGCACGCCGCCCAGCGGCTGGCGAAGTACGCGGTCCCGCGACATCTGCACATCGTCGAAGAGCTACCCCGCTCGATGATCGGCAAGGTGCAGCGACGCTTGGTGCGTGACGACGTCCTGAAGCGGAATTCAGATTCCTGATCCGGCTCGGGCCGCGACCGCTCGACCTCGGACCAGAGCGCTCAGCGCACCGATCACGACGATCGACTCGGACACGATGGACACCACGCCGAGCGGTTCCCACCAGTTGCCGACGTCGTCGGCAAGCATCGGAAAGGCGACCACGCGGGTTGCCGCATAGCCAATCACCGCGAGGCCACAGGTGAGGACGGACAGCGCGTAGACGACGGCGGAGTCGTGGATGGCTATGGCCGCAGCCAGAATGAGGCAAGCGAGCGTCAACACGACGAACAAGACACCCATGTACGGCGCTTCATCAAGATGCGGAGCGATCACCGGCACATGCGCGATCGCGGCGACCACGACCGCCGCGATCATGAGCCAGCGGTAGGGGACCCGAAGCGGTCGTCCGAGCAAGCGGTCCATTCACTGCACCTCCCGTGCTGCCGGTCCGGTTGAACCGATCGGGAGGTGATTCGTCGCCACGGCGCCGACGGATCGACTACTCCTGACGACGGGAGAGGGCGCTCGGCCACCAGGTCTTGGGCCCGATGTCGATGGTCAGCGCGGGCACGAGCAATGTCCGCACGATCAGGGTGTCCAGCAGCACGCCGAACGCGACCAGGAAGGCCACCTGCACCAGGAAGAGCAGCGGGATCACCGCCAGTGCCGCGAAGGTTGCTGCCAGGACCACTCCGGCTGAGGTGATGACGCCACCGGTGGAGGTGAGTGCACGCACGATGCCCTCCCGGGTGCCGTGCTGCATCGACTCTTCCCGGGCCCGGGTCATCAGGAAGATGTTGTAGTCGATCCCGAGGGCGACCAGGAAGACGAAGGCGAACAGCGGCACCACGGGGTCGGCGCCGGCGAAGCCGAACGGGCCGTTGAACAACAGCGCGGCGACACCGAGGGTGGCTGCGAAGGACAACACAGTGGTCGCCAGCAGCAGGATGGGAGCCAGGACGCTGCGTAGCAGCAGCATGAGCACCAGCAGGACCACGACCAGGACGACCGGGATGATCAGGTTGCGGTCGCGGATCGAGGTCAGCCGGGTGTCCAGGTCGGTCGCGGTGGTGCCACCGACGACCGCCTCGGAGCCGGCGATGGCATGTACGGCGTCCCGCAACTTCTCGACCGTGTCTTGCGCTGGGAGCGACTCGGCGTTGTCCTTCAGGACCACCTGAACGGCGACGCGCCCGTCCTTGACGACCGGCTGCCCGTCGGTGGCGAGGACCTCGGCGGACGCCACCCCGGCGGTCGACTTTGCTGCGGCGACAACGCTGTTCGCACTCTGCTGCTCCGCGATGATCCAGGTCGGCGAGCCGCTGCCGGCGTCGAAGTGCTCGGCCTGGAGTTTGGCGCCCTCGACCGAACCGACGGTGCCGATGAAGTAATCGGTGGTGGCGATGCCGTCGGCCTTGAAGGTCGGTGCGAAGGCGGCCGCGGCAGCCAGAGCAACAGCGGTGGTGATCCAGATCTTGCGCGGTTTCGAGGCCACCCAGTGCGCGACCTTCGACCAGAACTTATGGCCCTGACCCTCAGACACGTCGTCGGTGACCTTGGGCTCGAAGGGCCAGAACGCTTTGCGGCCCAGCAGGGCCAGGGCAGCAGGCAGGAAGGTCATCGAGGCCAGGAAGGAGGCGACAATGCCCAGCGCAGCGACCGGTCCGAGACTGCGGTTGGAGTTCAGATCGGACAGGAGCAGGCACAGGACGCCGAGGATGACCGTGGCGGCGGAGGCCGCGACCGGCTCGATGGTGGCGCGGTACGCCGAGCGCAGCGCCGCGACCTTGTCTTGGGTGTGCATCAGCTCTTCACGGAACCGGGCGACCAGTAGCAGCGCGTAGTCCGTGGCGGCGCCGAAGACCAGGATGAACAAGATGCCCTGGCTCTGGCCGTTGAGGTCCAGGATGCCCTGTTTGGTGAGGAAATAGACTGCGCCAGAGGCTAATCCGAGGGCGAAGATCGCAGAGATCAGTACGACGAACGGCAGGATCGGGCTGCGATAGACCACGGTCAGGATGAGGATCACGACCCCACCGGCCACCAGGAGCAGCAAGCCGTCGATGCCCTTGAAGGCCTCACTGAGGTCCGCGATCTGACCGGCTGGTCCGGTCACTTTGACGGTCAGGCCATCCGGTGGGCTGCGCAACGCATCGCGCAAGGTCGTCACCGTGTCGGCGGGTTCGCCGGCGGAGTCGATGGGTACGAAGACCTGCGCCGCCTTCTGGTCTTTCGAGGGGATCGGCGGGGAGATCTGCTTGCCGAAGCCGCTCTGGCCGGCGAATTCCTGCGTCTGCTTGGTCAGCCACGCCTTGTCCGCCGCGGTGATCCCGCCATCACGCACCGCGATCACGATCGCCGGTACCTCACTGGTGTCCTGGAACTTCTCCAGTTCCTTCTGTGCCTTGGTCGACTCGGCCGAGGCGGGCAGGAAGGCGGTGTTGTCGTTGGTCGACACCGAGGCGAGCTTGCCGGCGTACGGTCCGGTGAAACTGCCCACCACCAGCCAGGCCAGGAGAACCAGGGCTGGGATGAGCCAGCGTTTGCGGGACGTGGCTGACGATGCGCTCATCGAGCCATCCTGTCAAAGCGTGGGGTGCTGGAGGCGGTGCTGGTCTTCGAACGCAAGCTCGCACCACCGAGTTCGGTGGCGGTTTGCTGGTCTGTCGGATGCGAATGCGCCAACGACATCCAAAGCCGGCCGTCCAGCCCTGTCGTGTGCTCAGGACGGTGCCAGCACCCGTAGGCCCAGGTGGTTCGCGGCCTCGCCCAGCCGCGCGTCGTACGTGAGCACGGCTTCCAACTCGTCGCCCAGCGTCAACGCGCTGGCCAAGTGGACGGCGTCCAGGGTGCGCAGCGTGATCGGCTCCAGAACGGCGGCGGCGTCGAAGATCGCCGGGGTCGCGGCCAGCAGAACCAACCGGGACAGAACATCGCGGGCCGCGCTCACTGCCGCAGGAGTGCTGCGCCGTGAGGCTCGCAGCAACTCGGTTCTCGCAAGATCGCTCGAGACCAGCACCGCGCCCGATGTCGTGAGTTGGTGGACTGCTGCTGATTCCGGTTCGCGCACCACCAGTTTCACCAGGGCGGACGTGTCGGCGTAGATCATCAGTACCGCTCGTCGTCGCGCATGTCTCGCAGAACCGAACTCAGATCTGCCTCGAGTTGGGGGGCGGGAAGGTCGGCGAGCGCATGCAACGGTGCTCGCGCCGCGCCGGAGGCAATCAGCCGGTCAAGGAGAGACTGCTCAAGCGGCGTCAGCCGGGCCACGGGTCGCCCACGGTCAGTGATCGTGATCGACTCGCCGGCGGCTGCCGCGGAAACCACCTGCGAGGCGTTCTGTTTGAGCGCGCGAATCCCGACTTCCATGTGCTACATCGTAGAACACTGTGGCTTGGGGGAGAATGGCGCCCGTGAGTTCAGCAGCCTCAGAAACGCAGCGCACCGTCGCGTTGCTCGGATCGACCGGTTCCATCGGCACCCAGGCCGTCCAGATCGTCACGGCCAACCCGGATCGCTTCCGCGTCGTCGCGATTAGCGCCGGTGGCCGGGATCTCGACCTCGTCGCGCGGCAGGCGGTGCAACTGCAAGCGGAGCGGGTGGGAATCGCGAGCGGGCAGGAGCGCGACCTGGCCACCCGGATCGGTGAGCTGGCCCGGGAAGCCGGCCGATCGGCGTACCTGCCACAGATCGTCACCGGCCCCGACGCGAGCGTGGCCGTTGCGCAAAGTGGCGCCGACGTCGTCCTGAACGGGATCACCGGATCGATCGGGTTGCGCCCGACTTTGGCTGCGCTGCAAGCTGGTTCGACGTTGGCGCTGGCGAACAAGGAGTCGCTGATCGTCGGCGGACCGCTGGTCAAGGAGCGGGTGAAGCCGGGGCAGCTGGTGCCCGTCGACAGTGAGCACAGCGCGATCGCCCAGTGCCTGCTGGCAGGCACCAAGCCCGAGGTACGCCGATTGGTCGTCACCGCGAGCGGCGGCCCGTTCCGTGGCTGGTCACCTGAGCGACTGAAAGCGGTGACCCCTGCGCAGGCGCTTGCCCACCCGAACTTCGCGATGGGCAAGGTCATCACCACCAACTCGGCCACCTTGGTCAACAAGGGCTTGGAGGTCATCGAGGCGCATCTGCTGTTCGACGTGCCGTTCGAGCAGATCGAGGTCGTGGTGCACCCGCAGCAGTACATCCACTCGATGGTGGAATTCGTTGACGGCTCAACGGTGGCGCAGTGCGGCCCGCCCAGCATGCTGGTGCCCATCTCCCTGGGGCTGGACTGGCCGCACCGGGTGCCTGACGCGGAGGCGCCGATCGACTGGACCCAGGCCCGCAGCTGGGAATTCGAGCCGCTGGACAACGAAGCGTTCCCGGCGGTGGCGTTGGCCCGGCAGGTCGGGGAGGCGGGCCGGACCTTCCCGGCGGTCTACAACGCGGCCAACGAGGAGTGCGTCGAGGCGTTCCACGCCGGGCGGATCGCGTTCACCGACATCGTGCCGACGGTGCAGCGAGTCGTCGACGAGCACACCCCGGACACACAGCTGGATCTGGACACGGTGCTCGCCGCCGAGGACTGGGCGCGGATCCGCACCCACGAACTATTGAAGGACTGACAGATGCGCGTGCGAGGATGCCGAACGTGCTGTTCGTAGTCGGCGTCCTGCTCATCGCGCTCGGGGTGGCGTTGTCCATTGCGCTGCACGAGATCGGCCACCTGGTGCCGGCCAAGAAGTTCGGCGTCAAGGTGACTCAGTACATGGTCGGTTTCGGGCCGACGGTGTGGTCGCGGACCCGCGGGGAGACCGAGTACGGCATCAAGGCGATCCCGCTAGGTGGCTACATCCGGATGATCGGGATGTTCCCGCCGAAACCCGGGCATCGGGCCGCGAACGCGTCCACCGGGCGGTTCAGCCAACTGGTCGACCAGATGCGCGACGAAGCGCAGGCGGAGGTCAGTGAGGCCGACGACCAGCGAGCCTTCTACCGGCTGAAGACCTGGCAGAAGGTCACCGTGATGTTCGGCGGCCCGTTCATGAACCTGGTCATCGCGTCGGTGTTGATGCTGATCATCCTGGTCGGGATCGGCACCCCGAAGATCACCGGCACGGTGCTGGGCGGCATCGCGCCGTGCACCAGCAGTGCGTGCAGTCCCGCCGCCAAGGCCGGGTTGAAGGATGGCGACAAGGTCGTATCGGTGGGCGGGGTTGCCGTCGTCACTCCCACTCAGGTGACCCAGCAGATCCGCCCGCATGCGGGCGAAACGGTGCCGATCGTCGTACGTCGGGATGGTCAGGAGATCACCCTGTCCGTCACGCCGGAGGAAGGCACCCTGCCCAAACTGGACGCGGACGGCAATGCGGTCACCGACGCGAACGGCAAGGCAGTCACCGAGAAGACGGGCATGGTCGGCGCGTCGCTGGCCTCGACGCACATCTACGTACGGCAGCCGGTCAGCGAGGTACCCGGGGTCATCGGCAACGGACTGAAGCAGACCGCCAGCGTCTTCCTGAAGCTGCCGCAGAAGATGGCCGGAGTCTTCCAGGCGGCGTTCAGCGGGCAGCAGCGAGACCAGGAATCGCCCGTCTCCGTGGTCGGTGTCGGTCGGCTCGGCGGTGACGTCGCGAACGACTCGCACGTGGCGCTGCTGGACAAGGTCGTGATGCTGCTCAGCCTGCTGGCCGGGCTGAACCTGGCGCTGTTCGTCTTCAACCTGGTGCCGCTGCTGCCGTTGGACGGCGGGCACATCGCCGGCGCGCTCTGGGAGGGCGTGAAGCGGCGGATCGCCCGGCTACGCGGACAGACCGGTGAGGTCTACGTCGACGTCGCGAAGGGATTGCCCGTGGCGTACGCCGTGGCGCTGGTCCTGATCGGCATGTCGGCCCTGTTGATGTACGCCGATATCGTCAATCCGGTGAAGTTCTAGTCCCCGAACCGGTTCAGCTTGATCAGCAGGCCGCCGGGGGAGCGCAGGATCAGTTGCCGCCCGAACCCGGTGGTTTCGACCGGCCCCGTCGCATAGGGCGACGTCGCGAACTGCGCGAGCTCGTCGTCCGTTGCCTCGAAATTCAGCTCCACCTCGCCCTCGTGCTGCTCGGGGTTCGGCGGGTGGGCCAGCAACGACAACTCCGTGCCGTCAGCTAGGTGTAGGAGCGCGAAGTCACCGTCCGGATCGGCGTGCAACACCGATGCGCCCAACGACTGGTAGAACTCCAGGCTGGGCGCCAGTTCCTCGACGTGCACCATCGGCTGCAGCTTCATGAGGGTGACGGTACGGCGGGTGGCTGGGACTGCCGCCACCCTGGGGGATACTGGATGGCATGAGTGTTTCGCTCGGCATGCCGTCGGTCAAAGAAGCCCCGCAGCTGATTGCGCCGCGGCGCAAGTCCCGCAAGATCCGGGTCGGCAAAGTCGAGGTCGGTGGCGATGCCCCGGTGTCGGTGCAGTCGATGACCACTACGCCGACGACCGACATCAACGCCACGCTGCAGCAGATCGCCGAACTCACCGCCGCCGGCTGCGACATCGTGCGGGTGGCCTGCCCGAGCCAGGACGACGCCGACGCGTTGCCGATGATCGCCAAGAAGAGCCAGATCCCGGTCATCGCGGACATCCACTTCCAGCCCAAGTACGTCTTCGCGGCCATTGACGCCGGGTGCGCGGGGGTGCGCGTGAACCCCGGCAACATCCGCAAGTTCGACGACCAGGTCAAGGAGATTGCGCGGGCCGCCAAGGACGCCGGCGTCTCGATCCGGATCGGCGTCAACGCGGGGTCCCTGGATAAGCGGTTGCTGGAGAAGTACGGCAAACCGACCGCGGAGGCCCTGGTGGAGTCCGCGGTCTGGGAGGCGAGCCTCTTCGAGGAGCACGATTTCCACGACTTCAAGATCTCGGTCAAGCACAACGACCCGGTCGTGATGGTCCGGGCCTACGAGCAACTCGCGCAGCGCGGTGACTGGCCGCTGCACCTGGGTGTGACCGAGGCCGGTCCGGCGTTCCAGGGCACCATCAAGTCCGCCGTGGCGTTCGGCGCGCTGCTGTCACGGGGGATCGGCGACACCATCCGGGTCTCCCTGTCCGCGCCGCCGGTCGAGGAGATCAAGGTCGGCAACCAGATCCTCCAAAGCCTGAACCTCAAGCCCCGCAAGCTGGAGATCGTCTCCTGCCCGTCCTGCGGTCGCGCCCAGGTCGACGTCTACACGCTGGCCGAGCAGGTCACCAAGGGCCTGGAGGGCATGGAGGTGCCGCTGCGGGTGGCCGTCATGGGCTGTGTCGTGAACGGTCCGGGTGAGGCCCGCGAGGCCGACCTGGGCGTCGCCTCCGGCAACGGCAAGGGCCAGATCTTCGTCAAGGGCGAGGTCATCAAGACCGTCCCCGAGTCGCAGATCGTGGAGACGCTGATCGAGGAAGCGATGCGGATCGCCGAGGAGATGGAGCCGGTGGAGGGTTCGGCGCCGGCGGTCACGATCAGCTGAGGTCGCGCAGGGCCTCGACCCATCGACGTACGACGTCCTGCCGGAACGGTGCCCGCCCCGCCTGGACGTCGGCCAGCAACCCGTCCGCGTCCTTGCGGGCCTGCGCGATGACCTCGTCCGGGTAGCCGAACAGCTTCTGGTGCTCGAGGAACTCGTCCTCATCATCGACGTACGGCGCTTGGCCGCCTCGCTCGACCACGTCCAGATCGAGGTCGATCATGGACACCTCGAGCCCGGACCCGGTTGTCGTCCACACCGGCACGGTCGCCAGGTCGATGTAGTACCGGATCAAACCCTCCGGGCCGGTGTCGTAGAGCCGCCCGACCCAGCCCTCGTGGCGGGGGAACAGCAGGGTGTGGTCGCGCTTGGCAACCACGCGGCGGCCCGGCCGGTAGAACTCGGTGTCCGCGGAGAAGCCGACCCACACGCCGTACTCGTCATCACCCAGCAGCACACCGTCGGACTGCCAGTGCTGGCGACCGTCCCACTTGGTGAAGTTGACGTGCACCGGGGTCCCGGGGCGCGCGGAATCGTCCATCCCGATAGCTAAGCAACGAAGAGCCGCGGAAAGCCGCTGAAACTCCGCGGACTCAGAGACTTCGCAGCATGTCGAGCCAGTGCCGGCCGGTGTCCTCGTCGAAGGGTGGCCGGTGCGCGCGGACTTCTTCCAACAGCGCGTCGGCGACGGCGCGCACCTGCGCGATGACCTGCGGTGGGTAGTCGAAGAGAACCTGGTGCTCGAGGAACTCGTCCTCGCAGCGGCACCAGCATTCCCGCTCGCCCAGAAACTCGCCGCCCAGCCGTGTGCGGGCGGGAAGAGCGCGACCCGCGCGTGCTGGACGCTGAAATCGCGGCCGGGTCGGCGCATCCGCGTACCGGCCGGAAATCCGACCCAGGTGCCCCAGGCGTCACTTCCGAGCAGGAGCCCGTCGACCTGCCAATGCTCACGGCCGTCCCATTTGCGGTAGTTCTCGAGGACTGGCGTGCCCGGCAAAAGGCTTGATGGGTCAACGGACACAACCGCCACCGTAACCGCGGGACTGGGAGAAACTCGGGCGTTTCTCACCCGCGCGTGCCCCCGGGCAGGCACTCTTAGATGGTGTTGCGGATCATGCACGGAGCGCGGGTGCTCGGTCGTGACGACTACGGCGCTGCCCTCGACGTGTGCGACCTGGATCCACTGACGAACGTCTTTGTCGCCGCCCGACTCCTGGAAGGTGGCCCCTACGCCACCTCGTCCGCGTTGGGAGTGGACGACTCCGACGGTCTGCGCTCGCTGTGCTGGATGTCGGCCAACGTCGTCCCGGTGAACGCCGATGACGCTGCCCTGGACGCGTACGCCGAGCGGTTGCGCAAACATCAGCGCCGTACTTCGTCGCTGTTCGGTGATGCCGCCCAGGTGCTGGCCCTGTGGGGTCGTCTCGAACGTCACTGGGGCACTCCGCGTTCCCTGCGCCGGCATCAGCCGATGATGGCGGTCAGCACTGCGCCGCTGGCGACCGGTCGGGAGATCGACCCGCGGGTGCGGCCGGCCCGTCCGGACGAGGTGGATCTCGTGCTGCCCGCGTCCGCGCACATGTTCACCGAGGAGATCGGTTACCGCCCGTACGTCGGGTCGGACCGGGACTACCGGCGGCTCGTCAGCGCGTTGATCGGTGCTGGTCAGACGTTCGTGTTGGTCGAGCGGGGTCGGGTGGTGTTCAAGGCTGACGTCGGATCGGTCGCCAGCGGGGTCGCACAGATCCAGGGTGTGTGGGTCGCACCGGATCGTCGCGGCCAGGGCATCGCGATCCCAGCCATGAACGCAGTCGTCCAACAGGTGTTGGACTTTTACGCCCACACCGTCACCCTCTACGTCAACGACTTCAACGAACCGGCTGTGCGCACCTACACCGCGGTCGGCTTCCGGCAGGTCGGCGAGTTCGCCACCGTCATCCTCTAGCGTGCGATCAGGGTGGGCCGGCGCCGGTCAGCCACCACACGCCGTACGTCGTGCCGATCAGTCCCAGAGCAATCAGGACGCCTGCGACCAACGGCTGGGAGCGCCTCGTCAGGCGGGTCGCGACCGGAAGCAGCAATGGGAACGCCGCCAGCAGGTAGCGCGGTTTGGACCCGAAGTAGCCCGACGTCGTGAGCGCCATCGTGATGACCACCGCGGTGTAGAGGATCACCGGCCAGGGTTCGTGGTCGCGAATGAGCAACAACCACAGGCCGATCAGGGTGGCGACAGCCGCGATCACCGCGATGGCGAGGGGGCCGAGAGTCCCGATCCATCGCACGAAGGACAGGCCGCCGTCGAAGCCGTTGTGCCAGCCGTCGGTCACGTCGAAGTACCCGGTAGCCGAACCAGTCTGTGCGCTCACCCACGCGAGGTAGCCCAGCAGTCCGGTCGGGGCGAGGACCGCCGCGAGCATGGGTCGCCAGCGCCGTTGTTGAGTCGCTGCGACGACAGCGGCGGCAGCCACGGTCAGAACCAGTGCGGCGCCGGTCGGCCGGGTGAATCCCGCTGCGGCGGCGAGCAATCCGGCCGTCACCCAGTTCTCTCGCTGAAGCGCAACCAGGCCCCATGCGGCGAGGGCCGCCAACAAGGTGTCCGAGTAGCTCAAGGCGAGCACGGCACTCATCGGCAGGATCGACCAGAGGCAGGCCGCAACGAAACCGACTCTGGGCGAGTGCAGTTCGGTGCCCAGAGCACAGATTCCCGCGGCTGCGAGGGCGCCGGCGGTCCAGGAAACCACCAACCCGACGTTGGCGGGGGCAAGCCCGGTCAGGGCATGACCGGCTCTCTCGAGAAGCGGCAGCAGGGGGAAGAACGCGTAGTCGTACCGGCGCCCGCCGTCGGGTGCGAGCCAGGAGTGTCCGTAGCCGGAGGTCGCGATCCGGGCGTACCACTGACCGTCCCATCGGGTCAGGATCGTGTACGCCGATCGCGGCCGACCGTCTCGTGTCACCATGAGCAGGGACACCAGCCAGAGGCTTCGGGCCAGCAGGAAGACCGCGGCGGAGGCCACCATCGCCGTGGTGCGCGATGTCATGGCGCCCCGTCGGTTGATGAGGTCGGACGCTGCGGCACCCGATGAGGATAGATGCGCCGAACAACGTGTCGGGCGGATGAGGAGAGGGCTCGACGGATGAACGCAAAGAAGGCGTTGGTGGTAGGGGCGTCCCGCAGCTTGGGAGCAGCTGTGGTGCGGGAACTGTCCGACCACGGCTGGGAGGTGACGGGCACGGTGCGCGGCGATCGGCGTACCGAACTGCACAACCTCGCTGATGAGCCCGGACGAACGATCCACATCGTGCGCCTGGACGTCACCGATGATGCCCAGATCGACCAGCTGCGAGAGCACTTCGCCTCATCGGAGCTCGATCTGCTCTTCGTCAACGCAGGCGTCACCGATCCCGACGTTCCCGCTGGGCAGGTGCCGGCGGACGTCTTCTCCACGGTGCTGGTCACGAACGCGCTCGCCCCGCTGCACGTCATCGAACGGCTGGCCGACCGCGTGTCCGACACCGGGACCATCGGGGTGATGTCCTCCCGCCAGGGCAGTATCGGGATGAATACCCGCGGCGGCCACGAGGTCTATCGGGCGAGCAAGTCGGCCCTGAACCAACTCATGCGCAGTTACGCCACCCGCGCACCGCAGGGCGTCACGCTCCTGCTCATGCATCCCGGGTGGGTGCAGACACAGCTGGGCGGCGACGGAGCCTCCCTCACTGTCGCCGAGAGCGCGCATGGTGTCGTCGAGGTCATGCTCGCCCACGCCCACGATGGTGGCCTGCAGTTCCTGGACTACGAAGGCAATCCGGTTGCCTGGTGATGGCAGGGTGTGACGGCACATCAGAGAGTCTGCAAGGCTGCGTGAATGTCGCTTCCGCTGCTGAGCAAAATCGTCGTTGGTGCGTTCGCCGGATCCGGTGTCATTCACCTGGTCCGCCCGCAGGTGTTCGAACCGATCGTGCCGAAGGTGCTTCCGGCCAAACGGGAGCTGGTCTACGCCAGCGGGGTAGCCGAGTTGGCCTGCGCCGCAGGGTTGGTCGCGCCGAAGACCCGCTCGGTTGCGGGTCTCGCCTCGGCGGGTCTCCTGGTAGCGGTGTTGCCGGCCAATGTGCAGATGGCCGTGGACGCGTGGCAAGCGGCGCAGCGCAAACCCACGACGCAGCGCCGCGCGATGCAGGTCGGCACCATCGCCCGGCTGCCCTTGCAGTGGCCGTTGATCAAGGGCGCGCTGGCCGCACGATCGGCGTAGTCCCGGCGGTTTGCCGAGGAGACTTGTATCGTGGCGGTGTTGATCAATCCGGTTGTGCTGACCGAAGGATGAGCATCATGGCTCGCTCGCGACCGATGATGGCCGGGCTGAGCGTCGTTGTCGCGGCCCTCGTCCTGGCGGGGTGTGGTCGATCAGCGACGGAAGGTGGCCGCAGTCCTGCCCCGGCCACGACCACTGCCAGCCCAGCACGTCACGTCGCCCCGTCGACGACGCCGGTCGGATCTCCTGGCGCGGATTCTTCGGACCCGACGACGCCGAGCCAGGACGAACTCGACTACCAGAACGCAGGATCCGAGACCATCGCGAAGGTCGCCCGCGAGTTGCACATCAGCACCGATAATTTTGCCTTCGAGTGGCATCCCTCACGAATGGTCGGCTACTACACGCTCGACAACCAGCGCGGTCCGATGGCGGCTGCCGGGATCACACCGATGAAGGTGCAGTACTCCGCTGAGACGCTGGAGAAGATGGCCGACACCGTGATGACGAAGGTTTCCACCGACACGACCGGGTTGCATTCGGTCAGCGTCGATGTGGGCGCGCAACGTGTCGTCGTCGCGGGAACGGCCGGCTTTTTCGCGTCGCCGGAATGGCGCCGGGCAGCGGCGGGCGTGCCCATCCGCGTACAGGTCGAGGACGCCAGTGACGCGCCGAGCGTGGCTGCCGGCGAGGTCGCCGGGCGACGTCACTCAGGTGCGTTCCACGCGCATGCGGCCTGGCCGTACTCGTCCGGCGGCGAGGGATAGTCGATCGGTTCACCGCGGACAACGACCGGCGGGCGCACATAGCGCAAGCGGCCGTATGGGCTTGGCCGCTCACCGAAGAATCGGTCCTCGACAACGCTCACCGATCCGCCGGGCTCGGCTGGGTGGTCCTGCAACCAGGCACCGGTGCGGGCCAGCGACAGGTGCGCCGCCCGGCCGCCGTCGCTCTCCCTGGCGGCGAGCAACCGCATCACGGCAGCGGCCATCAGGTAGCCGGTCGCGTGGTCCAGCGCCTGGACGGGCAGGGCCCCCGGACGCCCATGATCGGCGTATGTCGTGGCGATGCCGGTGACCGCCTGGACGATGCTGTCGAAGCCCCGCTGGTGCGCCCACGGTCCGGTCGCGCCCCACGCGGACAGATCGACGCTGATGAGCCAGGGGCGCCGGGCGAGAAGGCGCCCGCTCGACAGACCGAACCTCGCCAGCGCGCCCGGCCGATAGCCGGTGACCACGACGTCGGCCGTGTCCAGCAGGTCCTGGATGGGGGTCTGCGCCAGGTCGACCAGTGCGGTCCGCTTGCCGAAGTCGGTGTCCAGGTGCTGGTCGAGCAGTTCCGGGGTAGCGGGCGGATCCAGACGCAGGACGTCGGCGCCGAGCGCCGCCAGCAGCCGGGTGGCGGTCGGACCGGCGATGACCCGGGTCAGGTCGAGCACGCGCAGGCCGACCATCGGTGCGTCGTCGGTGGGGCTGAGCGGTCGGCCGCTCCCGGTCGGGTCGTCCAGGGTGATCAGGCCTTGTCCCTCGACAGCCTCCCGGTATTGCGGATGGGCACGCCACGTGTGCATCGAACGTACAGTGCCGGCGATACCCCCGGCGGCCCGGACGTCCCGCTCGATGTCGGGGGCCGTTCGCGAGCGCAGGGCCGCCTGCGCCCCGGCTCTGTCATGGGCGCCGGTGTAGGCGCGGATGACCGCCGCGTGGTGTGGATAGTTGCCGTGCAGGCGTACCCAGCCGTCAGCGGCCTCGAAGAAGCCGGAGAGTTCGGCCCACGCGGCGATCGGCTCGTCGTCGCGACGAAGCACTCCGATGGAGTCGAAAGAAGTGCCGACCAGGGCGCTGTTGACCGCGCCCCTCCAGGATGAACCGCGTTGGGCAGCAAGCGCATTCGCAGCACTCACGGCGGCACTCACGGCGCCGACCGCGATCGCTTCGACGTCCAGCGGACCGTGCCACCAGCCTCGCGGACCTTCCACGGTGGCATCCGATGGCCACGGCAGGTCAAGCGACGGCCAGGTCATGAGGTCGGGTAGAGCCCCGCTTTGTACCGCTCGACGTCGTAGTACTTGTCGAGTTCGGCCAGCGGACTGTCCGGGCGGACGAGTTCCTTGGCGATGACAGCGTGCCGCGGCATCACGGTGGGATCCCACGTCGCCGGCTCCCACAATTGCGAGCGCATGAACGCCTTGGCGCAGTGGTAGAACACCTCTTGCACGTCCAGCAACAATGCCATCACCGGTCGATGCCCCTTCACGACGAGGTCGTCGAAGAACGGGCCATCGCTGACCAACCGGGCGCGACCGTTGACCCGCAACGTGTCACCGCGACCGGGGATCAGGAAGAGCAGTCCGACGTGCGGGTTGGTCAGCACGTTGTGGTAGCCGTCGAAGCGCTTGTTGCCGGCGCGCTCCGGCACGACCAGGGTGTGCTCGTCGAGCACCTTGACGAAGCCGGGCGGGTCGCCCTTCGGGGAGGCGTCGCACCGGCCGTCGGGGCTGGCGGTGGCCAGGACCACGAAGGGGGAGTGGGAGATCCACTGCCTGTCCAGATCGTGCAGGCGATCGCGGACTTTGTCGCGCACCGCTGGTTGGGGCACCCCGTAGGACTCGAGCGCCGCGGCGGAATCGATCGTCGGCAGGTCGTCGTAGGCCATGCTGTCCACTATGACAGTGCCCGCATTTGAGTTAATCGCCCAGGACCCACACGGCCTCGAGGTTGCGGCCAGCGTCGGAGCCGATCGGATCGAACTGTGCTGTGCCCTCGAGCTTGGTGGCCTGACCCCGTCGTTGGCGCTGATCGACGCCGCGGTCGCAGCCCGGGATGCCGGTGGGCCGGGGGTGCACGTGCTGGTGCGTTCTCGTCCGGGCGGTTTCGAGTACCACCCCGCCGAGCTGGACCTGATGGTCGCCGACGCCGTCACCTCGGTGCAGCACGGCGCGGACGGCGTCGTGATCGGAGCCAGTGAACGTGGCGTGCTCGACCTTGCGTTCGTCGACCGGGTGGTGTCTTCGGTGGGCGATGCCAGCGTCACGGTCCACCGGGTGGTCGACAGCCTGGCCGATCCCGTGGGAGCAGTGATCTCGTTGCGGGACAGGGGAGTACGCCGAGTGCTCACCTCAGGGGGCGCGGCCAAGGCTCCGGACGGTGTGGCGACGATCGCTGCGATGGTGCAGGCCGCCGAGGGACAGATCGAGATCATGGCCGGCGGGGGAGTGAGCGTCGCTTCAGTCCCGGCTCTCATCGATGCGCGGGTTTCGGCGATCCACGCCTCGGCCAGCGGCGACGGTCAGCCCGACGTGGCGGTCGCCCGGCAGTTCGAGGCCGCGATCAGGCGGAGCCGCTGACGCCGCGCTCCTGACGCACCGGAGGCCGGTCGCCACGGATCGTGGCCACCATGTCCAGCACCCGGCGCGTGGCACGCACGTCGTGCGTCCGGAAGACCGTCGCGCCCTGCCAGGCGGCAATCGCTGTTGCTGCGAGACTGCCCTCGAGGCGTTCGTCGGCGGGAAGATCAAGGCTCTCACCGACGAAGTCCTTGCGCGAAATGGCCTGCAGCACAGGGAAGCCGAGATCGACAAGATCCGAGGTATTACGCAGCAGCACCAGTGAGTGCGCGGTCGTCTTACCAAAATCGAGCGTGGGATCCAGCAGGATGCGATCACGGGGGATACCCACGGACAGCGCGCGGTGGGCACCCGCGGTGAGCACTCGGCGTACGTCGGACAGGAGCGCTTCGTCCTCGGGCTCACCGTCATGTGCGTAGTGCACGTCGACAGGATCGGTGCGCGGTGGTAGGCCACCGCTGTGTGAGCAGACGATGCCGGCGCCGATCCGGGCGGCGACCTCGACCAACTGCGGGTCGTGCCCGGCCCAGGTGTCGTTGACCAGGTCCAGTCCCGCTTCGGCGGCCGCCGACGCCACGGGGGCGCGCCAGGTGTCCAGGCTCAGGATGACCTCGGGGTGGCGTCGTCGGGTCTCGATCAGGAAAGGGACGACGCGGTCGATCTCCTGCTCGATGGAGACCGTTTCACCCTCCTGCCCCGCACGCACCCCGCCGACGTCGATGATGTCGGCTCCATCAGTCAGCGCCGATTCGACTGCGGTGAAAGCAGATTCGTCGTCATGGTGTCGGTTTCCGGCGTAGAACGAGTCCCGGGTGCGGTTGACGATCGCCATCACCGCGGGCCGCGAGGCATCGAAGATTCGCCCGCGCAGCAGCAGGGGTGCTGGCGTCACCATGCGACGGCTGCACGCTCCCGCCACACCGACAACACGTCCAGTCCGTCCTGAACGATCTGGTCGCCGCGGTTCCACAGACCGGCGTAGAGCTGCACGGCGGTTGCGTGCCACGTGCAGTCCGGGTTGTCCGCGGCGTCGGTGCTGAATTCCGGCGGTGCCGATCCCAACCGCATCGTCCAGGTGTCACCGGTGTCGGTGGCGTGGACGGCCACCACGACGTCGCGGGCGGTGCGCATGCCGGATTTCGACCTGGGCAGGAAACCGCGGAGCAACTCATCGACCCCGTCGGCGGCGAACTCGGCCGGGATGTCCAGGCCGCTGCTGTCCGGCGCTGAACCCAGCCGGGCGGCGTACACGTCGATCCAGTGAATCGTGGTCTCGTGGGCCTGGCGGCGCGCCCACGCGTCCCGTGGTGCCCCGGCGTTGCGGAGGAAGAAGGGGATGTCGGCGTCCTCGGCCGTGCCGCGCAGCACCCACTCCAGCGCTTCCGATCCGCGCTGCAGCCAGCCTCCTGGATCGGGGGTGTTCATCCCCTCGGCCTCGATCAGATCGGTGACTTCAGGGCCGGCGGAGATGTCGATGCGACCCGTGATGACGCCGGTGGCCCACCGATGCACCATGCCCTGATGGGCGACAACCTGGCGGACCGACCACTCCGGAGCGGTCGGGCTGATCGCGTCCCAGTCGGCGTCTTCGCTGGTGGGCTCGTCGTCCCAGTCCACGTTGTCCGGTCGGGGCGGCTCGGTGGCGTCCGCGATCATCCGGGCGGTCGCCGTACGTAACGCATCGAGGTAGTCCTCCAAACCCAGCATGAGGAACAACCTACCGAGGCCCCCATCCCGCGCAGGCATACGCTCGGAGGCATGACCGATCCGTTCGCCCGCCACCCCGTTAACCAGGCGTCCGTGCTGGCCGGGCACAACGCCGTACTCACCGATGAGGCGCTGCTCGGCGCGCTGGATGCCTACGCCGGGGAGGACGCTTCGGCCCTGGTCACCTCCCTGACCCCGCTGGGTTGGGTGGCCGGATCGGCGGAGGCGCGAGAGCACGGGGTCCTCGCCAATTCCTATCCGCCGGCGCTGAAGACGCTGGACCGGTTCGGTGACCGGATCGACGAGGTCGAATTCCATCCGAGTTGGCATTGGTGCATGCGCACCTCGTTGGAGCACGGGATGGGCGCGACCGCCTGGACCTCGGACGAACCGTTGCCGCACGTACGCCGAGCGGCCGGTTACATCGCCTGGGCCGCGATCGAGCCGGGGCACATCTGCCCCATGACCATGACGTACGCCGCGGTGCCGGCTCTGGGTGCCTCGCCCGAGTTGGACGCGCTGTTGAGCCCCGGGCTTGGCTCCACGGAGTACGACTTCGGGTTGCGACCGCTCGCCGACAAGCGAGGTCTGCTCGCGGGAATGGGCATGACGGAGAAGCAGGGCGGCTCCGATGTGCGGACCAACGTCACGGTGGCGACCGCGCAGGATGACGGGTCGTATTCGATCCGCGGCCACAAGTGGTTCACCTCGGCGCCGATGAACGACGTGTTCCTAATCCTGGCCCAGGCACCCGGCGGGTTGACGTGTTTCCTGCTGCCGCGGATCTGCCCGGACGGATCGCGCAACAAGATCGCGATCATGCGCCTGAAGGACAAGCTGGGCAACAAGTCGAACGCTTCCTCGGAGCTGGAGTTCCACGACGCGTTCGCCTGGCGGCTGGGGCAGGAAGGGGCCGGGGTTCGCACCATCATCGAGATGGTCGCCGCGACGCGGCTGGACTGCGTCCTCGGCTCGGCGGCCCTGATGCGGCGCTGTGTGGCGGAGGCGACCTGGCACGCCGCGCAGCGATCGGCGTTCGGTGGGTTGCTGATCGACAAGCCGGCGATGTCAAACGTGTTGGCAGACATGGCGATTGAGTCCGAGGCCGCGACCCACATCGGGTTGCGGTTGGCGCTCGCGGTCGAGCGTCCGGACGATGAGCACGAGCGGGCGTTGCGCCGGATGGCGTTGCCGTTGGCGAAGTTCTGGGTGTGCAAGCGCGCCTCGTTCCTCGCGGCGGAAGCGTTGGAGGTGTTCGGCGGCAACGGGTATGCCGAAGAGTCCGGCATGCCGTTGCTGTTCCGCGAGTCGCCGCTGAATTCGATCTGGGAGGGCAGCGGCAACGTCAACGCGTTGGACGTGCTGCGGGTGCTGCAGAAGGTTCCCGAGGGCGTCGAGGCGTGGCACACCGAGGTGTCCCTTGCCGGCGACTCCCGCCTGACCGACGCGGTCGTGGAGGTGCAGAAGGTGCTGGCCAACCTGTCCGATGCCGCGTCGGCTGAGTACTCGGCGCGCTGGATCACGGCCCGGATGGCTGTCCTGCTGCAAGCGTCGCTGCTGATCCGGCACAGCCCGTCGTTTGTTGCGGATGCGTTCGTGACCAGCCGGGTCCTCGGCAACCACGCCGGGGTCTTCGGCACGCTGCCGCCGGGTCTGGACACCGACGCGATCGTCCGCCGAGCGCTACCTAAGGCGTGACTCAAGCCGGGTCGAGCAGCTCAAGCCCAAGCTGGGATGCCACCCGTTTCAGACTGTCGTCAGGGGAGAGGGCGACCGTTCTACTCCCGACAGGCATCGCCGAAGCCAGCTGGATCGCCTCCAGCGTCCCTCTCTATCGACGGTCGCCCGATCCACCAATGACGTTGCGACGCTGTCGGTCCGCCAGTTTCTCGACGTTACGTTGCGCAACCTCGGCCAGGGAGATGTCGAAGAAGTTGGCCAGGACCGCTGTGTACCAGAGCACGTCACCCAGTTCGGCCGTGATGTCGTCCCGATCGAGGCGGGCCGGGTCGGCGCCTTCGTCGCGAATCAGTTTCTTCACCTTTTCGGCAATCTCACCGGCTTCCCCGACCAGGCCGAGGACCAGATGGATGAACTCATCCGGTGCGTCCTTGTCTCGCGCGGTCCGCAAAGCAGCGCGCTGGTATTCGTTGCATTCCATCCGCACAGCGTAGGTATCGCGGGTTAAGCGAGACACCGGCGGATGCGGCGACGAAGCATGCGTCACGCAGCAGTGGCGGGTTCGGGTAATCGCGTCGTGATGCGTTTGGTGTGGCGGCGCATGGTGCAGGCCGAAGGTCTCAAGGAGCCTGGCGGCGAGGGCGGCTTGCTGGTCTCGGTCAGGCCGCGCGTGGCGGTAGTCTGCTCGGCCGCGTTGCCGCTGACCCGAAGGTCAGGATGCTCTTTGGTGTAGTTGCAGCGTGCGCAGAACCCCTCGGCGTTGGACGCACTGGTGCGTCCGCCGTCGGCATGGCGTTGGATGTGGTCGATCTGCCCGATGGGTGCATCGCAGAACGGGGTGCGGCAGGTCTGATCTCGTAATCGGACGAATGCTGCCAGGAGCCCGGTGAATCGTCGTGCCCGGGAGTCCATGGCTATCAACTCTCCGGTGTCGGGCGCGGTGAAGACCCGTCGGATCACTCCGCCTGCTTCCTCGTGCTCGGCCAGGAACTGCCGGGCAAGGTCGGCGGGGATCGGCCCGAAGCCTTCCAGGTCCGCGGGTGCTTCTCCTGTGAGCGTCTCGATCGGGACCAGCAGGTTGACCGTCACGACCGGGACGCCGGTCACGTCGCTGCCGTTGCGGCTGGTGGGGTTGCGCTCGCTGTCGAGGTTGCCGGTTCCGGCCTGCGTGTCGGCCACCTGCCATGCGCCCTCCCGTACGTCCGGCGTTGGCGCGTCGCCCGCCCGCGCCGCGGCCGTCTGCTCGTCGGCTGCTGGTGGTGTGGTTGCTTGCGGCGCGCATGATGCGCGTCGGCCACTGATCCGCTCGACCAGGGTGTCGGCCATGAGTTGGCCGCGACCCCGCGGGTCATGGCCAGCTGAGTTGGCGGCGGCTTCCAGGGCGGCCAGGCACGTTATGCCGTCTTTGACCGGCAGGAGCGCGGTCAGCCAGGTCATGGTGTCTGGTGCCGGCCGCACCCACACCCGTCGTTCGCGTTCGGCTTTCGCCCGGCGCGCGACCGCTGCTTCCGGGTCGAGACGGTAGGCGGTCTGACGGGCCAGGCCGGCCAAGCGTCGCCCGGTGGCCTTACCCAGTGCTCCTTGGATCGCCTCATCCACACGCCCGCGGTGCTCCTGTGACAGGTAGGCGGTCTCGGCGACGACCTGGGTGGTCTGCCACTCGCTGATGGTCCCGGCCCGTAGCGCTGCGGCCGTGTGGGGCATCTCGATCACGACCGCACGGGCCACCCCCAGGAACCGGGTTCCCAACCTCGGGCTCTCCCGGCGGGCCAACCCCAGTTGGGCTCCGACGACTCGGGCGGTCTCGTCCGCGCTGATGCCGCGGGCCTGATCGGCAGCGCGCTGGCTGTCGTGCACCACGACCGAGAGTTCGGCCTGCACCGCGGTCGCGGTGTTCTTCAGCTCTTCCAACTCGCGGATCAGCACCAACGCCAGGTCGGGATCGACCCCGTCACTGGCGGTGAGCAGGCGCTCGCGAACAGCGCGCAGTTCCTCAACCGACAACGACGAAGCCATGGCGACCCTCCCTCCTGGACTGCTCGGCCCTCCCCAGAACCGATGCCCCATCTTATCGCACAGATGTCCAGCCCGGGAAGGGCTTGTGCACAACTCTGCACCACGAATTCCGTTGTGCTGCAGGAAACTTCGGCCAACCCGGGCCACTCATTGAGCTGCCGCTTCGACTCTACGACCGACCACTGACAACGTTCAGTGAGCCGGGCACTCGGAGGGTGTGCCTCAGCAGTTCCTGAATCCCGAGCCGTTCTTCTTGTACGTGCAGGTGGTGATCAATTGCTTGCTCGGCTTCTCCAGGTACGCCGTGTCGCCGCTGTTGTTCCACACGTAGAACCCTTGCTTCCAATACACGTCGGTCGCGGTGTTCTTCCCCGAGCCACTGTGCACCTTGACGGTTTTCTTCGCCCCGAGCTTCGAACCTTTCGGGAAGACGAAGACGTGACCCTTCTTGTCCCGCACGCGGTAGCCCGTCAGAGCGATGGTCTTGCTCGTGGTGTTCGTGACGCTGATGTATTCGCGATTCACCTTGACGTTGTTCGCCGGCAAGTCGTTGCCCGGCGGGTCGGCGACCCACTTGCCGAATTTCAGCGGGGCAGTGGCGGCCTCTGCCGGCGTGGCAAACACCGGCGCGACCAGAGCGGCGGTGCAGACGGGTACGAGCAGCACGCGAACGAGACGCATGGAACCTCCAGATCAGGGGACGGCATTGTCAGCGTGCTCACACTAAACGTTCAGCCTCGACTCCGAGATGCAACGCCGGAAACCGGTCGCGACTATCCTCGCCAGGGCAGCCGAAACACCATCCCAAGGAGCACTCCCGTGGCTATGCGTATGTCGACCCTGTTCGTGCGGACCCTGCGCGACGACCCGGCCGACGCCGAACTGCCCGGCCACAAACTGCTGGTCCGCGCCGGTTACATCCGTCGCGTCGCCCCGGGCATCTACACCTGGCTGCCGCTGGGCATGCGGGTGTTGGCCAAGGTGGAGAACATCATCCGCGAGGAGATGGACGCGATCGGTGCGCAGGAAGTGAAGTTCCCCGCCCTGCTGCCGCGCGAGCCCTACGAGGCGACCAACCGCTGGACCGAGTACGGCGACAACCTGTTCAAGCTGCAGGATCGCAAAGACAACGACATGCTGCTCGGCCCGACGCATGAGGAGATGTTCTGCCTCGCGGTCAAGGACATGTATTCCTCCTACAAAGACCTGCCGCTGTCGCTCTACCAGATCCAGAACAAGTACCGCGACGAAGCGCGCCCCCGGGCGGGCATCCTGCGCGGCCGCGAGTTCATCATGAAGGACTCCTACTCCTTCGACATCGACGCTGCCGGCTTGCAGAAGGCCTACGACCGGCACCGTGACGCCTACATCAAGATCTTCAACCGCCTCGGTTTCGAGTACGTCATCGTGCACGCCGACTCCGGCGCCATGGGCGGCTCGGCCTCCGAGGAATTCCTGGCCGTCAGCCCGCACGGTGAGGACACCTTCGTGCGTGATGATTCGGGGTACGCCGCGAACGTGGAAGCCGTCGAAGTTCCCCAAGCGCCGAAACAGCAAGTGACTGTAGGCGATAGCCACATCGAGCCCACCCCGGACACCCCGACGATCGCCACCCTCGTTGACGCCCTGAACGCGAACCACCCGCGCACCGACAACCGCGCGTGGACGGCGGCCGACACGTTGAAGAACGTCCTGGTGATGCTCCGCCAACCCGACGGCACCCGCGAACCCCTGGCGATCGGCGTACCCGGTGATCGCGACGTGGACGCCAAGCGGCTGGAGGCGAAAGTCTCGCCGGCGGAAGTGGAACCCTTCGAGGAGAAGGACTTCGCGACGTACCCGCACTTGGTCAAGGGCTACATCGGCCCCGGCGCGCTGGGGGAGGACAAGGGGATCCGCTACCTGCTCGACCCGAGCATCGCCGAAGGCAGCGCCTGGGTGACCGGCGCCGACCAGCCCGGGCACCACGTGATCGACCTGGTCTATGGGCGCGACTTCACCGCCGACGGCACCATCCAGGCCGCCGAGATCAAGGAGGGTGACCCCTCACCGTCCGGCTCTGGCACCCTCAAACTCGCGCGCGGCATCGAGATGGGGCACATCTTCCAACTGGGCACCAAGTACGCCGAGGCGCTGGGTCTGAAGGTGCTCGACGAGAACGGGAAGCTCACCACCGTGACGATGGGCTCCTACGGCGTCGGCGTGACGCGCGCGGTCGGAGTCATCGCCGAGGACAACCTGGACGACGCCGGTCTGATCTGGCCACGCACCGTCGCCCCGGCCGACGTACACATTGTGGCCACTGGCAAGGACGACGCGGTCTACCTCAAGGCCGAGGAAATCGTCCGCGAGCTCGAAGCCCTGCAGCTGGAAGTCCTCTACGACGACCGGCCGAAGGTCTCGCCCGGGGTGAAGTTCAAGGACGCCGAGCTCATCGGTGTCCCCACGATCGTCGTGGTCGGCAAGGGCCTGGCGGACGGGGTCGTGGAGATCAAGGACCGCCGCTCGGGGGAGCGCCGCGAGGTTCCCGTGTCGAGTGTGGTCGCCGAGGTGCTGGGGGAGATCAACGCCGCGAACGCGTGACACCTCACCCAGCCGGGCGGATACGTCGGTCGGTTGTGGAACGATCGGTGACATGACCGACAAGGGTTCCTCCACGCCCCAGCCGCACGCCTCCGATCCGGCGGCGGGACGGGTTTCTGCTGCCCGGGCCAGCACCGACGAGACTGTCCCGGGCCAGGCCGCCGCGCCGACCAAGGGTGAGCCGCAGGGCACGCCGAAATCCGCGAACAAACCAGTCCAGCCCAGCCAGCCGTCACACGCAGAGGAATTGGCGCAGTCGGACCTGTTGCACCGCACGCGCGCCAGCGTCTGGTACGTCGGACTCATCGTCGTGGCCATTCTGCTGATCCTGCTGATGATCTTCATCGGCCAGAACCTGGACAAGGTCACCCTGCACTTCCTCGGCCTGAGCGGGCAGGTTTCCATCGCTATCGCGCTGGTCATCGCAGCGGTCGCCGGCATCCTGCTCGTGGCGATTCCCGGCGGCATCCGGATGCTGCAACTGCGCAAGCGGGTCAAGGGCCTGAGCAAGGCCGTGCTGAAGTCCTGATAGAACTGGCGGTTACCCTGGGGCGGTGACCGCTAGCACCGCCACGACCCCCGACGCGCGCCCGACCACCGACTGGAAACCCTGGGTGGGTCTCGCCGCCCGGCTGATCCTGGGCGTGACCTACCTGGTCTCCGGTGCGATCAAAGCCACGAACATCCCCGAGGCGCAGCTGGCGACCCGCGCGTTCAAGATCCTGCCGTACGACCTGGCCAACCTGTGGGGGGCGTTCATGCCCTTCGCCGAGATCATCTTCGGGCTGTTGCTGGTGCTGGGCCTGTTCACCCGGTGGGCAGCAATCCTCGGCTCGTTGCTGATGATCGCCTTCCTGATCGGCATCATCTCGGCGTGGGCACGCGGCCTGTCGATCAACTGCGGCTGCTTCGGCGGTGGCGGTGAGGTCGGCGTGAAACCCAACTACACCTGGGACGTGCTGCGCGACCTCGGCCTGCTGGCGTGCGGCGCCTGGCTGGTGTTCTTCCCCCGGACCAAGTTCAGTCTCGACCAGAAGCTGTGGGGCTGACGGAACCCGCCGCCGCCACAGATCGTTCCCAGAGCAATCCACCCATACAGATAGGGACCTCGTCATGCCTCGCCCCGATGCCGCCGAGAAGATCAAGGCGGCAGCCCCCAAAGAGGGGCCGTCCAAGGCGTTGATCGCCTCCGTGATCGCTGTCGTTCTCGTGATCGCCGGCTTCGCTGCCTTCCTGGTGACCCAGAGCAAGAACACCAGCAGCGCGTCCAGCGCCGTCCCGACCGGTGGCATCGAGGGGGGCAAGGGCCTGGTTCTGTACCCGGACGCCAAGCTGCAGTCCGGCGCCAAGACGGTCAACGTCTACGAGGACTTCCAGTGCCCGGTCTGCAAGCAGTTCGAGACGCAGAACGGCGACATGATGAAGACGATGGCCAAGAACGGCCAGGTGAAGGTCGTCGTACACATGATGTCGTTCCTGGACAACAACTTCGGCAACGATGCGTCGGCGCAAGCCGCCAACGCCGGCTTCTGCGCGGCGGACGCGGGCAAGTTCCCCGAGTACCACTCGACCGTCTACGCCAACCAGCCCGCGACGGAGGGCGACGGGTACACCGTCGACCAGTTGAAGAGCTTCGGCAAGGACGCCGGGATCACCGGTGCGGCGTACACGACGTTCGTCAAATGCGTGGACAGCAACAAGTACAAGGACTACGTCAACGAGACCGAGACTCAGTCCGGTAAGGACGGCGTGACCGGAACCCCGACGTTCTTCGTCGACGGCAAGGAGATCGACAACACCGGCACCGAGTACAAGACGCTGCTGACCCAGCCGAACTCCTTCGAGTCGGTCATCAACTCCGTCAAGTAATCAATGGCAGTACGACGCGGGGCCGGGTTTGCGTCACCCGGCCCCGCGTTCGTGTCTCTAGAGTGAGCCCATGCCTCGCCCTGATGCCGCCGAACGGCTCAAAGCCTCCGCCCCCAGACAAGGCCCGTCCAAGGCGCTGATCGCGGCGTTGATCGCGACCGTGCTGGTGATCGCCGGGTTCGCGGCGTTCCTGGTGACCCAGTCCGGCGGATCGGACAATGCCGCTGTCCCTACCGGTGGTATCACGGGTGGCAAAGGCGTCGTGGCCTACCCGGACGTGAAGTTGCAGTCAGGGGCGAAAACCGTGGACGTGTACGAAGACTTTCAGTGCCCATACTGCAAGCGACTGGAGACGCATAACGGCGAGCAGATGCAGAGCATGGCGGCCGCTGGGAAGGTGAAGCTCGTGCTGCACGTGAAGACGTTCCTGGACGGAAGTCATCCCGGTGACAACTCGCTGCGCGCCGCGAACGCCGCGTACTGTGCCGCCGACGCCGGTAAGTTCCCGCAGTACCACTCGACCGTGTTCGCCAACCAGCCCGCCACCGAAGGGGAGGGATACACCGACGACCAGTTGACGAGCTTCGGCAAGGACGCCGGCATCAGCGGCTCCGCCTACGACACCTTCGTGAAGTGTGTGAGTGACCAGAAGTACAAGGACTACGCCGAGGCCACGGAGACCCAATCCGGCAAGGACGGCGTCACCGGGACCCCGACAGTTTTCATCGACGGCAAGGAACTGGACCAGTACGGCGCGGAGTACGGCGCGTTGATGAGTCAGGACAACTCGTTCGAGTCGGTGGTCACCTCCTTCAAGGGGTGAACCTGGGTCAGCCCGTTCAGGTCATCGCTTTGGCGATGGTGATCCACCGGGACAGCGCCGCATCACCTGGTGGTGTCTCGCACGCGTTGAGGACGCATCGCACGAAGGACCAGGCCATCGCGTCGTCCTCGTCGATGCCCGCCGATTCGGCGACCAGACCCGCCCGCAGTCGAAGGTGGGACCGCAGGTTGTAGGCAGCGGTCGCCTCCGACCACCGGTTCCACAGCACTGGGGCGACGCCGAAGGCTGGACTGGCGGTGACTGGTTTCGGATCGATGGCCAGCCACGAAGCTCTTTGTCCCGCAAGCACATTCGCGAAGTGCAGATCACTGTGGACCAGGCGGTCTCCAGTCGGTAGATCTCGCAGCAGCGCGGCAGCCCGGGTGACGAACCGGCGTGGCACGTGCTCACCACCGTGCTCCAGCAACGCGCGCCATGCGTCAACTGGTGGCGAGCCGATCTGGGGCAGTGCGGGCCGATCCAGTTGCCGCAGTAGCGAACCCACGGTCTCGCAGGCTTCCAGAAGGTCAATCTGCTCCAGCGACCGATCGGCGTCCAGTTGCTCCAGCAACAGTGCGTGATCCGTGGTGTCGGCGGCGAGCAACCGGACCGCTCCATCGCCGTTCCAGGCTCGCAACGCCAGGTGTTCGAATCGTGCTTCGGGATGGGGCCAGGTCAACTTCAGCGCGACCGGACCCGACGAGGAGGTGCAGGGTACGACGAGCGCGCACTCGCCGTACCTCGGCGGTTGCGGATCACTCAGCCCCCACCGGTCGGCGGCTGCGGCCAGAAGCCGGGGAAGGGCGCGCAGCCAGTCATCGCCCGATGGCCCGCCCGCGGGCGGGCGGCCCGCCAGGGTGGTCCGCAGACCGTCCGGGACGTCGAGCTCGAAGCTCACTCGGCGAGTCCGGGGAACGCCACCGGCGGGACGCCCCACGTCCAGGACGTGGTCAGCGCGGTGCCCCACACGTGCAGCAGTGCGCCGACGTGGTCGGCCGACCCCTTGGTCGCGGCGGCCTGGTCGGCGCACGCGGCTACTACTGCGGTCAGCAGGTGGCGCGCCAGCGTCGTACGCGCCTGGTCGGTGCTGGGGTCGGGCGTGAGTGCGTACGTCGAGTGCAGCGGGGGCGCCGCATCGCCGGCGATGGCCTCGAGCTGGGCGCGGATCGGGTACATGGTGTGCAAGGTGGCGGTGACCCGCGCGCGGCCGCTGAGCGCGCTCTTCGCAGCGATGACCTCCAGGCCGTAGACCGCCTCGCGGACCGCTGGCAACAGGCCGACCGCAACGTCTGCGGGAAGGGCAGCGGTGGGCCATGCCGGTGCTGGACCCTGGGCAGCAACGCCCTGTGGACTCAGCGCCGCGCCGGCGTCCAGTGCACTGGACGCGGCGAGCATCGGCACGTAGGCGGCCTCGGCACCAGCGATGCGCGCGAAGGTCGACGCGTTGAGCTGAGCGCGGATGAAGGTCTCGAAGCCGACCAGGGACTTGGCCGTCGTACCCGTCGTCGGCGAGCTCGTGGCTTCCGGCATGCCCGCGCTGGCCATCACCGCTTGCAGTCGGCTCAGTTGCTGGCGGTAGGCCGGCTTGATCGAGGTCTGCAGCCCGGCGCTGGGTTGGGCCAAGGTCTCCAAGGCCATGGTCCGACTCGCCACGGTGGCCTGCAGGGCGGCCGTGTCGACAGGCGGCCCCTGCGTCTGCAAACCCGGGATCGCGGGAGCACCGGACTCCAGCCGGATGCCGCACGCCGACAGGCCTACCGCGAGCACACCGGCGCCAGCACCGCCCAGCAGCCCGCGGCGGGTGACAGGGCGACGGGACACATGTGGGAAACTACCTCCCGGCCGCACCCGTCGTGACCGCGCCCCGCCGGTCTAAGGGGTGAGACAACGGCGGCATTATTTGACGTTTGGTTCATCCAAATGTCACGTTATATGACGTGCCAGAACGACCCGTTGCTCCTGCGCGCCCACGACGCGCTGAGACCCGCGAACCCCGTAGTGAAGGGCAGTGGGCCCTTGGCCAGCGCGAACCGCTCAATCCCAATGAGGTCTTCAAACAGGCCGACGACGGACTGAACGTCCGCGAGCGCATCGAGACCGTCTACGCCCGCGAGGGTTTCGCATCGATCTCCCCGGAGGATCTGCGCGGTCGCATGCGCTGGTGGGGCCTGTACACCCAGCGCCGGCCCGGGATCGAGGGCGGCCGCACCGCGACCATCGCCCCGGAGGACCTGGACGATGAGTACTTCATGCTGCGGGTACGCGTCGACGGGGGCGCTCTCACCACCGAGCAGCTGCGGGTGATCGCGGACATCTCGATCGACTTCGGCCGGGACACCGCGGACATCACCGACCGGGAGAACATCCAGTTCCACTGGATCCGCGTCGAGGACGTCCCGGAGATCTGGCGCCGCCTGGAAGGGGTCGGTCTGTCGACCACCGAGGCGTGCGGTGATACCCCTCGTGTCGTGCTCGGCTCGCCGGTCTCGGGGGTCAGCGCGCAGGAGGTGCTCAACCCCGAGCCGGCCATCCAGGAGATCTGCCGCCGGTTCATCGGTGACCCGACGCTGTCGAACCTGCCCCGCAAGTTCAAGACCTCGATCGCCTGGTTGGCCGATGCGGCACCGGAGATCAACGACGTCTCCTTCGTCGGCGTCGAGCACCCGGAGCACGGACCCGGCTTCGACCTGCTCGTGGGTGGTGCGTTGTCGACCAACCCGCGCCTGGCCGAACGACTCGGTGTGTGGGTGCCGCTGGACGAGGTGCCCGACGTGTGGCATGGCGTCATCCAGATCTTCCGCGATTACGGCTACCGGCGGTTGCGGCACCGCGCGCGGCTGAAGTTCCTGGTCGCCGACTGGGGCACCGAGAAGTTCCGCGACGTGCTCGAGACCGAGTACCTGCACCGCAGCCTGCTGGACGGTCCTGCCGCGCCGCTGCCCGATCAGCCCCTTGACCACATCGGCGTCCACGACCAGATCGACGGCAACAAGTACGTCGGGCTGGCCCCGATCGCGGGCCGCGTCAGTGGGACGGTGCTGAAGTCCGTGGCCGACTCCGCGCAGAAGGCGGGGTCCGGGCGGATTCGGCTCACGCCGTACCAGAAACTCGTCGTCCTGGATGTGCGACCCGAAGCGGTCGACGCCTTGGTCGAGGAAGTCAGCGCCGTTGGGCTGGAGGCGAATCCGAGCCCGTGGCGCCGCTCGACGATGGCGTGCACCGGTATCGAGTTCTGCAAGCTGGCGATCGTCGAGACCAAGGCGCGAGCCCACACGCTGGTTGCTGACCTCGAGGAGCGACTGGACCACATCGAGTTGGAGCGGCCGCTGTCGATCCACATCAACGGCTGCCCCAACTCCTGCGCCCGCATCCAGACGGCCGACATCGGGCTGAAGGGCCAGATCGTCACCAACGACGCGGGGGAGCAGGTCGAAGGGTTCCAGGTGCACCTCGGTGGCGGCCTCGGTCTGGACGCGGGCTTCGGTCGCAAGCTGCGCTCGCACAAGGTGTCCTCGGCTGAGTTGGGCGACTACGTCGTGCGGGTCACCGAGAACTTCGTCAAGCAGCACGAACCGGGCGAGCGCTTCGCGCAATGGGCGCAGCGGGCGGACGAGGAGGACCTGCGATGACAGCGCCCCACTCGGCCGGCACGCAGCGCGCGGTGCCCTACTACTGCCCGTACTGCAGCGACGAGGATCTGCGCCCCGAGCCGGAGCCGCGCGGAGCCTGGCGGTGCGCCGGATGCACCCGCGTCTTCACGGTCTCGTTCGTGGGTCTTTCTGTTGCGGGACAGGCAGATTCGCAGGTGCGCTCATGACCACGACCACCGACCTGGAAGCTCTCGCGACCGAGGCGGGCCGCGACCTCGAGGGCGCCGACGCCACCGACATCGTGCGCTGGGCCGCCGACACGTTCGGCACGCGATTCGCGGTCGCCTCCTCCATGCAGGACACCGTGTTGCTGCACTTGGTGCAGAACGTCATCCCGGACGTTGACGTGCTCTTCCTCGACACCGGTTACCACTTCGCCGAGACGATCGAGACGCGCGACCGGGTTGCCGCGCGCTACCCCCGGCTGCAGGTGCGCAACCTGACGCCACGGCAGACCGTCGCGCAGCAGGACGCCGACTACGGCAAGGACCTCTTCGCCACGGATCCCGATCTGTGTTGTGCGTTGCGCAAGACGCACCCGTTGGATGAGGCGTTGGACGACTACGACGCCTGGGCGACCGGTCTGCGGCGGGTGGAGTCAGCCACGCGCGCGAACACCCCTGTCGTGTCGTTCGATCCGCGCCGGGACAAAGTCAAGGTCGCCCCGCTGGCGCTGTGGACCGACGAGCAGGTCGAGGCGTACGCCGCGGAGCATGACCTGATCTCGAATCCACTTCTGACGCAGGGCTACCCGTCGATCGGCTGCGCACCGTGCACACGGCGGGTCGCTGCAGGGGAGGACCCTCGGGCGGGTCGTTGGTCGGGGACCGACAAGACCGAATGCGGGATCCACCTATGAGTAGCGGAATCACTCTCTGGCTGACCGGGCTGTCAGGGGCAGGCAAGTCGACCATCGCGGAGGCGTTGGCGGAGCACCTGGCGGGTCAGGGCGTGGACGCACAGATTCTCGACGGGGACGAGCTGCGCACGAACCTGTCGGCGGGACTGGGCTTTTCCCGCGAGGACCGCACGACCCACGTCACCCGGGTCGGCTTCGTCGCGGAGTTGCTCTCCCGGCACGGCGTGGTCTCGATCGTGCCGGTCATCGCGCCGTACGCCGACGCCCGGGCCGCTGTCCGCGCCCACCACGACAGCCACGGCACGCCGTACGCCGAGGTGTACGTCGCAACGACACTGGCCGAATGTCAGCGGCGGGACGTGAAGGGGCTTTACGCCAAGGCTGCCGCGGGGGAGTTGCGTGGCATGACCGGGGTCGATGATCCCTATGAGGTGCCGGTCGATCCGGACCTGACCATCCAGACCGAGCAGATCAGCGTCGCCGACGCCGTCCGGGTCATCGTGGACCACTTCTGCATCGGTACGTCCACCCTCGTCAGCACAGTGCAGGAGACCGCATGACGACCTTTGCGCCCAGCGACGCTGCCACGACCTCCGCCCTGCGGGAGTTGGAGGCGGAGTCGATTCAGATCATCCGGGAAGTCGTCGCCGAATTCGACCGTCCCGCACTGCTCTTCAGCGGTGGCAAGGACTCCGCGGTGCTGCTGCACCTGGCCCGCAAAGCGGTGGCCCCTGCTCCGTTGCCGATCACGTTGCTGCACGTGGACACCGGGCACAACCTGGCTGAGGTCATTGCGTTCCGTGATCAGGTTGTCGAGGACGGCGGGCACCGGCTGGTCGTCGCCAATGTCGAGGACTGGCTCGCCGACGGTCGGCTGAGCGAGCGTCCCGACGGCACTCGCAACCCGTTGCAGACCGTGCCGTTGCTCGACACGATCGCCGAGCAGAAGTTCGACGCGCTGCTGGGCGGTGCGCGACGCGACGAGGATCGGGCCCGCGCCAAGGAGCGGATCTTCTCGGTGCGGGACGCATTCGGCGGCTGGGATCCGCGCCGGCAGCGACCGGAGTTGTGGGACATCTACAACGGTCGGCACGCTCCGGGCGAGCACACCCGGGTCTTCCCGATCTCGAACTGGACCGAACTCGACATCTGGCACTACATCGCCATTGAGGACGTGGCGCTGCCGAGCATCTACTTCGCGCACGAACGGGACGTTTTCCTGCGGGACGGGATGCTGCTGACGCCTGGCCCGTGGGGTGGTCCTCGCGACGGGGAAGTGCTGCAGCGCAGGATGGTTCGCTACCGCACGGTGGGTGACGGCTCGTGCACCGGCGCCGTCGAGAGCGATGCCGTCACCGCCGACCAGATCATCGCCGAGGTGTCGGTGAGCACTTTGACCGAGCGCGGCGCCACCCGGGCCGACGACCGGTTGTCCGAGGCCGCCATGGAAGACCGCAAGCGGGAAGGCTATTTCTAATATGACGCACACCGAGAGCCCCTCTGTGTCCGATGCTCCCGCGATCGGCCAGTTGCGTCTGGTCGTGGCCGGGTCGGTCGACGACGGCAAGTCGACCCTGGTCGGGCGGCTGCTGCACGACACCAAGTCGATCCTGGCCGACCAGTACGACGCCACTCTGGCCGCCAGCCAGCGCCGCGGTGCCGGCGACTTCGACCTCGCGTTGCTCACCGACGGTCTGCGCGCTGAGCGAGAGCAGGGCATCACGATCGACGTTGCCTACCGCTACTTCTCGACCCCTCGGCGCAGCTTCGTGCTGGCCGATACGCCGGGCCACGTGCAGTACACCCGCAACACGGTGACCGGTGCGTCCACGGCTGACGCCGCGGTGGTGCTGATCGACGTACGTAACGGGGTCAGCGTCCAAACCCGCCGGCACGCAGCGATTCTCGCTCTGTTGCGGGTCCCCACAGTCGTCTTCGCGGTCAACAAGATGGACGCAGTCGACTGGTCCCAGGAGCGGTTCCAGCAGGTGGCGGCCGATGTGCGTGAGGTCGCGGCGAAGGTCGGCCTGCGGGGTGTCGATGTCGTCCCGGTGAGTGCGCTCACCGGCGAGAACATCGTCGATGGTGGGCCCGCCTGGTACACCGGCAAGCCGTTGCTTCCGCTCCTGGAAGAGTTGCCCTCCGGCGGGACCGGTGACTTCGAACCGTTCCGGTTCCCGGTGCAACTGGTGATCCGGCCGCGCACCGAAGCGCATCCGGACTATCGGGGCCTGGCGGGTCGCGTGGCCAGCGGCAGCGTGCGGGTCGGCGATGAGATCACCGCGCAACCCTCGGGTCAGACCTCGACGGTGACCGGCATCGACGGACCCACTGGTTCCCAACAGCAAGCAACCGCAGGTGAATCCGTCACCTTGTTGCTGGCCGACGAACTCGATGTCGCCCGCGGCGAAGTCCTCGTCCGCGAAGGTGAGAACGAGCAGTGGGGGTCCGCGATCGGCGTACTGCGGCAAATCGACGGGGTGCTCACCTGGTTGTCCGAGAAGGCGTCCGCGCCCCGCCAGCGGGTGCTGGTCAAAGCGGGCACGCGCACCGTACGCGGGATGCTCGGACCGGTCGCCGCCACCTGGGACGCTGACGAACTCACCTGGCGAGCAGAGGGCGATCGTCTGTGTCTCAACGACATCGGGCAGGTCAGCGTCCAGCTGGCCGAACCCGTCGCGCTCGACGACTATGCCGAACTGCGGGGGACCGGCGCCTTCCTGGTGATCGACCCCGACACGGGCGCAACCGTTGCTGCCGGCCTTGCCGGAGCGAGTGACCGCCTCACCGCCTGACCGACTCTTGCCCTACCCAGTAATTCCCCTATCGCAATTCCCTACGTTTCCCATAGGAGCACCACCGCCATGACCAACCGGTTCTCGATCGCCCTCGCCTCCGCGGCTGCCGCCGCCCTGGCCGCCGCGGCGGTTGCCGGGTGCTCCTCTTCGGATGCCTCCAGCAACGCCACCCAGTCGGGCAACGGCGTCGCCAGCACGTTGCGCCTGGGCTACTTCCCGAACGTCACCCACGCCGTACCCGTCCTGGGCGTCGACGAGGGGTTGTACGCCAAGGCGTTGGGCAAGACCAAGCTGGAGACCCAGACCTTCAACGCGGGCCCCGCAGCGACCCAGGCGTTGCTGTCCGGAGCCATCGACGCGGTGTACGTCGGCCCCAACCCGGCGATCAACGCCTACTCCAAGAGCAACGGCGAGGCCGTGCGGTTGATCGCCGGCGGGGCGTCCGGTGGCGCCGGGCTCGTGGTGAACAGCAAGATCAACTCGGTCAGCGACCTGGCCGGCAAGACCATCGCCACCCCGCAACTGGGTGGCACCCAGGACATCGCCGCCAAGTACTACCTCAAGCAGCAGGGATTCACGGTCAACGGATCAGGCGCCAAGAACGTCACGATCGTCGCGCAGGACAACGCCCAGACTCTCGACCTGTTCAAGCAGGGTCGGATCGACGGTGGTTGGTTGCCCGAGCCGTGGCTGACCCGGCTGGTGGTCCAGGGCGGCGGACATGTGCTGGTCGATGAGAAGACGCAGTGGCCCGGCGGCCAGTTCATCACCACCAACCTGCTGGTCTCCACCAAGTTCCTCAAGCAGTACCCGCAGACCGTGAAGGATCTGCTCGAAGGGCAGGTCGACACCGTCGACTGGATCAATGCCAACCAGAGCACCGCGGCAACCGACCTGGACGCGGCTTTGAAGAAGCTGACCGGGAAGGCGCTGCCTGCGGGTGTCGCCGCCAAGGCGCTGAGCAATGTGACGCTGGGCTGGGACCCGTACGCATCGTCGCTGCAGACGGTCGCCGACCATGCCGTCGATGTGGGCCTGCTGAAGAAGACCGACCTGAAGGGGATTTACGACCTGACCCTGCTCAACGAGGTCCTGAAGGCCAAAGGCAAGCCCGAGGTCTCCGACGCCGGTTTGGGGCAGAAATGACGACCACGACCCAGCAGAAGCAGGCCGCGCAGGTGCAGGTCGACACTCCCCGGGTGCGCGTCGAGGACGTCTCCAAGGCGTTTGAAGGTGGGGACGGCACCCAGGTGCTGGCTCTGGACCACATCAACCTCACCGTGGCCGCCGGGGAGTTCGTGACCGTCCTTGGCGCCTCCGGTTGTGGCAAGAGCACCTTGCTCAATCTGATCGCCGGGCTCGACCAGCCGACCAGCGGCCGCATCGAGATCGCCGGCGGCAAGCAGGCTGCGCTGATGTTCCAGGAGTCGGCGTTGTTCCCGTGGTTGACCGCCGCCGGCAACATCGACCTGGCCCTCAAACTCGGCGGTACGCCGCGTGGTGAGCGAGCGCACCGCCGTCAGGAACTGCTCGACCTGGTCCGCCTCGGTGGCGCGGGGGACCGGCGAGTGCACGAACTCTCCGGTGGTCAGCGCCAGCGAATCGCGCTGGCCCGCAGCCTCGCCCAGGGCGCGGACGTGTTGTTGATGGACGAGCCGTTCGCCGCGTTGGACGCCATCACCCGCGACGTGTTGCACGAGGAACTCTCGCAACTGTGGAGCAGCAGCGGGATGACCGTCATCTTCGTGACCCACAACGTGCGCGAAGCGGTGCGCCTCGGCCAGCGGGTCGTGCTGTTGTCCAGCCGGCCCGGACGGGTGCTGAAGACCTGGGACATCGAACTGTCCCAGCCGCGCAACATCGAGGATCCCGCCGTCGGTGCGCTCTCCACCGAAATCACCCTGGCCCTGCGAGAGGAGATCGTGCGCCATGTCAACCGCTGAGTTGTCCTCCACCACCGAGCTGGACCAGATCAGTGACGGACTCGACGCGCTCGAGGACCAGTCGATCAGCCAGCGCCGCCGACGCATCGACTGGGTTGCCATCGTTGCGCCGATCGCCGTCGTTGCCGCGCTCATCGGCGTCTGGCAGTTGATCTACCTCTCCGGCATCAAAGACCCGTGGGTGCTGCCCAGCCCCGGCACCGTGTGGAGCACGCTGTGGCAGTCGATCCGCTCCGGCGATGCTTGGAGCGCAATCTGGGTCAGCCTGCACCGCGGTCTGATCGGCTTCGCGGTGTCGGTGGTCATCGGGACCGTTCTGGGTCTGCTGATCGGTCAGTTCGCGGTGCTGCGCAAGGGCTTCCGCCCGCTGTTGTCGGCGATGCAGTCGCTGCCTTCGGTGGCGTGGGTGCCCTTCGCCATCGTCGTCTTCCAACTCAGCCCGGCCACCATCTACCTGGTCGTGCTGCTGGGCGCAGTGCCCTCCATCGCCAACGGGCTGATCGGTGGACTGGACCAGACCCCGCCGCTGCTGCGTCGGGCCGGCGCGGTACTAGGGGCCAACCGATGGGAGATGGTCCGCTACGTGCTGCTTCCGGCGGCGCTACCGACGTACGTCTCGGGTCTGAAGCAGGGTTGGGCGTTCGCCTGGCGCTCGCTGATGGCTGCCGAACTGGTCGCGAACGCACCGAGCCTCGGTTCCGGTCTTGGCCAGATGTTGGAGAACGGCAGCACCCAGTCCGACATGCCCACGGTGATCGCCGCGATCGCGCTGATCCTGGTCGTCGGCATCGTCATCGACCTGTTGATCTTCGCTCCCTTGGAGCGTCGGGTCTTGCGGGCGCGGGGGTTGACGCCGGCCGGCCTCTGAGCGCGGTTGCGCGGCAGCGAGCAGTCGCTGCCCCACGGTAGGGTTGCTGACGTCCCACCCACCGCGGCACGCTGCTGCGCGGTGACAACCGAATCCACAACAGGAGAGCCGTCATGAGCACCTCGTCGACCGCGCGCACCGAGCGGATCGCGCAGGAACTCAGCGAGCGATTGGCTCCGTTGCGGTTGCGGGTCGAGGACCTCACCGTCGCCCCGGCGGGCAAACGGCGAATCGTGCGTGTCCTGGTTGACCGCGACATTCCCGACGAGGGGCCGGCCACGACGACTGCGACCGCTCCGGTGGACCTTGACCTGGTTGCCGACGCCACCCGGGTGATCGGCACGGCCCTGGACGACACCGACCTGATGGGCGACGCGGCGTACGTGCTGGAAGTCAGTTCACCCGGCACCGACCGGCCGCTGACCAGTCCACGGCACTTCCGGCGCAACGTCGGTCGCCTGGTGCGGATCACCCGCGAAGGCGCGGATCCGGTCGAGGGTCGCATCGTGTCCGCCGACGCCGACGGCGTGACGCTGTTGGTGACCGGGCCCAAGGGCGCCACCAGTGAGACCTCATTGACGTACGCCGAGTGCGGGCGCGCGGATATCCAGGTGGAGTTTTCGAAGGTGGGCAAAGAGACTTCAGACACGGACGTCGACGAAGACGGTGAAGGGGACGAAGCCTGATGCACATCGACATGGCCATCCTGCGGACGCTGGAGCGGGAGAGCGACATCCCGCTGGACGTGATCATTCCGGCGATCGAGCAAGCGCTGTTGACCGCCTACCACCGCGAGAGCGATACCTATCAGGACGCCCGGGTGGAGTTGGACCGCAAGAGCGGTGACGTGCGGGTGCTCGCGCGCGAACGCATCGACGTCCCGGTCGAGCCCACCGACGAGAACCCTGAGCCGACGCCTCGCTTCGAGTTGGGCCCGGAATTCGACGACACTCCCTCGGACTTCGGTCGGGTGGCAGCGGCGACCGCCCGCCAGGTGATCGTCCAGCGGATGCGCGACGTAGCCGATGAGGCAGTGCTGGGGGACTTCCGCGGCAAGGAGGGCGACGTCGTCGCCGGGGTCATCCAGCAATCGAACGACCCGCGCAACGTGCACGTGGACCTCGGCACCGTCGAAGGGATCCTGCCGTCGGCGGAGCAGGTGCCCGGTGAGGTCTACAAACACGGGGAACGGATCCGCTGCTACGTGGTCAGTGTGAAGCGGGGCATGAAGGGCCCGCAGATCACCTTGTCTCGGTCGCATCCGAACCTGGTGCGCTCGCTGTTCGCCCTGGAGGTGCCCGAGATCGCCGACGGCACCGTGCAGATCGCCGCTATCGCGCGGGAAGAGGGGCACCGCAGCAAGGTGGCGGTGGCCTCGAAGTCGCCGGGTGTGAACGCCAAGGGCGCCTGCATCGGGCCGATGGGTTCGCGGGTGCGTGCGGTGATGAACGAATTGAACGGCGAGAAGATCGACATCGTCGACTACAGCGAGATCCCGCAGGAGTTCGTCGCGGCCGCCCTGTCGCCGGCGCGGGTGCTCTCGGCCACGATCGTGGATCCACGGGCCCGCATCGCCCGGGTCGTCGTACCCGACTTCCAGTTGTCGCTCGCGATCGGCAAGGAGGGGCAGAACGCCCGCTTGGCCGCTCGGTTGACCGGGTGGCGCATCGACATCGTGCCGGATACGGCCCCGGAAGCCAGCGGTTCCGCCGCTGATCGGGACGCCTGAGCCGACCCTGCCGTGGTCGGTGGCAGCACCGGCCTGAGGTAAACTCATGGAGATCCATCACTCACGCGTGCGCACTTGTATCGGGTGCGGACAACGAGATGATCGATCAGCGCTGGTGCGGGTAGTCGCGGATCGGCGGGCAGCGGAGCCGGTTTCGCCGGTCCCTGTGCTGCCCGATGTCCGTGGCGTGCTGCCGGGCCGAGGGGCCTGGTTGCATCCGAGCGCCGATTGCTTGAGTAAGGCGATCCGGCGACGGGCCTTCGGTCGCGCGTTACGACTCACCCAGGCGGTGGATACGAACGCGGTGCAGCAGTTCGTGGCGGAACGCCACGGAAGGCTCGACTGACACCGACGCACACAACGAAGTGCACACCACCCGTCGTACTGCCGGATCTCCGGCTGCGGCATAAGACCGAGAGCGGGTTCGACGCTGATGAGTGACCGATGAGTACTCAGCGATGAGCATCCCCAACAACTGACGGTCCGCGTCACCCCGATTCGGACCGTCACCAACCTCAACGAGGAGAAGCGTGGCAAAGGTCCGGGTCCACGAGCTCGCCAAAGAGCTCGGAATCGGCAGCAAGGAACTACTGGCCTACCTGAAGGAGCAGGGCGAATTCGTCAAGTCGGCGAGCTCGACCATCGAGGCTCCGGTAGTCCGCAAGATCAAGGAAAACCCGCCAGCGACGGCTGCCCCCGCGGCAGCAAAGTCCGCACCAGCGAAGGCAACTGCGGCCAAGGCCACCCCGGCCAAGCCGACGATCAAGCGCGCGCCGTCAGCGCCCGCTCCCACCCAGCCCGAAACAACTGCTCCGGCAGCCGCCACTGCGGCTCCCGCAGCTCCGGCTCCGGCTACGCCCGCGGCACCGGTGAAGCCGGCCCCCGCGGCGCCGGCGCCTGCTGCGCCAGCTGCTGCGGCACCGGCTGCCGCTGAGGCCACGCCGCAAGCTCCGGCAGCCGAGGCGCCCGCCGCCCGTGCGGCGACCCCCGGTGCTTCGGGTCCCCGTCCGGGTCCGGCGACACCGCGGCCGTCCACTCCTGCGCCGGCTCCCCGCTCCGGTGGCAACGCCCCGCGACCGGGCGGCTCTGCCCGGCAGGGCGGTTCGGCTCCCCGTCCCGGTGGTGCCCGTCCCGGCAACAACCCGTTCGCGCCCCGCCAGGGGATGCAGACCGGTTCGGCTCCGCGGCCCGGCAACAACCCGTTCGCCCCGAACCAGGGCATGCCCCGTCCGGCCGCCGCGCGTGGCGCCGGTGGTGCGGCCGGACCCCGTCCGGCTGCTCCGCGCCCCGGAGGCGCAGGCCGCCCGGGCGCCGGTGCCGGTGCTGGTGGCCCGCGTCCCAACCCCGGCATGATGCCGGGCAAGTCCTCCGTCGGCGGTCCCGGTGCTGGTCGCGCCGGCGCCGGTGGCCGTGGCGGTCCCGGTGGCGGTAACCGCGCCGGTGGTGGGGGCTTCGCTGGTCGTCCCGGTGGCGGTGGCAACCGTCCCGGCGGTCGCGGTGGCACCCAGGGTGCGTTCGGACGTGGCGGCGGAAAGGTCCGCGGTCGCAAGTCCAAGCGCGCCAAGCGCCAGGAATTCGAGCAGATGCAGGCGCCCACCATTGGTGGCGTCAGCGTCCCGCACGGTGACGGTAAGACCGTGGTGCGCGTGCGCCGCGGTGCCACGCTGAGTGACTTCGCCGACCGCATCGATGCCAACCCGGCATCGCTGGTGACGGTGCTCTTCCACCTCGGTGAGATGGCCACGGCCACCCAGTCGTTGGACGAGGACACCTTCAAACTGCTGGGTGCCGAGCTTGGCTACAACATCGAGGTCGTCTCGCCCGAGGACGAGGAGAAGGAGCTGTTCAGCGCCTTCAACATCGACCTGGACGCCGAGGCAGAGGCCGAGGACGAAGACGACCTGCAGCCGCGGCCGCCGGTCGTGACCGTCATGGGTCACGTCGACCACGGTAAGACGCGCCTGTTGGATGCGATCCGCAACGCCGACGTCGCCGAGGGCGAGGCCGGTGGCATCACCCAGCACATCGGTGCCTACCAGGTGCACACCAACCATGAGGGCGAAGACCGCGCGATCACCTTCATCGACACCCCCGGTCACGAGGCGTTCACCGCCATGCGTGCCCGTGGTGCCAAGGTGACCGACATCGCGATCCTGGTCGTCGCTGCCGACGACGGTGTGATGCCCCAGACGATCGAGGCGTTGAACCACGCGCAGGCGGCCGACGTGCCGATCGTGGTCGCGGTCAACAAGATCGACGTCGAGGGTGCGAACCCGGCGAAGATCCGTCAGCAGCTGACCGAGTACAACCTGGTCGCTGAGGAGTACGGCGGCGACACCATGTTCGTCGATGTGTCCGCCAAGCAGGGTCAGAACATCGACGCGTTGCTCGAAGCGGTCCTGCTGACCGCGGACGCGGCGCTGGACCTGCGGGCGAACCCGGACAAGGACGCCCGTGGTGTGGCGATCGAAGCCAACCTGGACCGTGGCCGCGGTGCCGTCGCGACCGTGCTGGTGCAGTCCGGCACGTTGCACGTCGGTGACGCGATCGTGGCCGGTACGGCGCACGGCCGCGTCCGGGCGCTGCTGGACGAGCACGGCAAGAACCTGCCCGAGGCAGGTCCGTCGCGACCGGTGCAGGTCATGGGTCTGGCTTCCGTCCCGCGCGCTGGTGACACGTTCATCGTGGCGCCGGATGACCGCACGGCCCGTCAGATCGCGGAACGTCGCGAGGCCGCCGACCGTCAGGCCTCGCTGGCCAAGGCACGCAAGCGGATCAGCCTGGAGGACCTCAACGAGGCCCTGGAGGCGGGCAAGGTCGAGACGCTGAACCTGATCCTGAAGGGCGACGTGTCCGGTTCGGTCGAAGCCCTCGAGGACGCGTTGCTGCAGATCGACGTGGGCGACGAGGTGGACCTGCGGATCATCGACCGTGGCGTGGGTGCCATCACGATGAACAACATCAACCTCGCCGTGGCCTCCGACGCCATCATCATCGGCTTCAACGTGCGGGCCGAGGGCCAGAACGCGGAGTACGCCGAGCACGAGGGTGTCGAGATCCGCTACTACTCGGTCATCTACCAGGCGATCGAGGACATCGAGTCCGCGCTGAAGGGCATGCTCAAGCCGGAGTACGAGGAAGTCGAGTTGGGTTCGGCGGAGATCCGCGAGATCTTCCGCTCCTCCAAGTTCGGCAACATCGCCGGTTCGATCGTGCGCAGCGGCGAGATCAAGCGTGGGTCGAAGGCCCGTATCACCCGCGAGGGCGTCGTGGTGTCCGAGGACGTCGAGGTTGCCGGTCTGCGGCGCTTCAAGGATGACGTCACCGAGGTCCGTGAGGGCTTCGAGTGCGGTATCAACCTCGGGTCCTACAACGACCTGCAGATCGGTGACTTGATCACGACGTACGAACAGCGGGAGAAACCGCGCGACTGACGAAGAGCGAGGGCGGAGGTGTCGACGAAGTCGGCGCCGTAGCCCGAGGTCGAGGAAGTGGCGCCATAAGCACCGCGTTTAGTCAGCTGTCGCAGTAGTGCGCAGAACAGCGATTCCTCGGAGATTTTCAAACGGAATTCTCCGGGGAATCGCTGTTTTCGGATGTCGCGCCATCGCTTCGCGGTCCGGCGGATAACGTGACCGCCATGTCCGACACTGCTGCGCCCCTTCCCAAGCGAATCCTGAACGGGTACGGCCTCGGCAGTATCGCCACCGGCACCTTCGGCACCGTTCCTGGGCTGCTGCTGCTTCCGTATCTGACCGACGTGCTCGGCGTCGCGGCAGGCGTGGCGGCGTTCATCGTCTTCGTCCCCAAAGCCTGGGATGTGGTGATGAACCCGCTGGCCGGTCGGATCTCGGACCGGTCCACCAACCCCGGCGGCCGGCGCCGACCGTTCCTGCTCAAGGGCGGCTTGGCGCTCGCCGTCTTCTTCGCCCTGATGTTCGCCGGCCCAACAGCGCCGAAAGGCCTGGCCGCAGGATGGGTGGTGGCGCTGTTCGTGCTGTGCGCCACGGCGTACGCCTTCTTCCAGGTGCCGTACATCGCGATGCCCGCCGAGATGACCCAGGACTACCAGGAGCGCACCCGGCTGATGACGCCGCGGGTGATCATCATCGCGGTGGCCATCCTGATCTCCGGCGCCACGGCGCCGTTGGTGGTCAACGCGTTCGGCGAGAAGACGGCTTCTGGGTATCGCGCAATGGGACTGTACGTCGCGTTGCTGCTGGCCGTCGGAGTTGTGGGCGCCTGGTGGGCGACCAAGGGTGCCCCTGAGCGGCAGAGCGTCTCCGCCGAGGGTGGGATCAAGCAACAGTTGTCGGCCGTTGCCCACCACCCCGACTTCCGAGCCCTGCTGATTTCGTTCGTGATCCAGTCGCTGGGCGTCGGTCTGTTGCTCGCCGGTGTCGCGTACGTCGCGGAGGACCTGCTGCATAAGAAGGCTGCGTCCTCGCTGCTGTTCGCAGCGTTCGTCGGACCGGCGTTGCTGGTCACGCCGTTGTGGGCGAAGTATGCACACCGCCGGGGCAAGTTGTCCGGGTTCCGGGTGGCCACGGTCGTGATGACAGTCGGGATGCTGTTGCTCTTCGTCGGCCTGCCCAATCTGCACGCGCTGGTATATCTCGCCGCCGCCGTCGTCGGTATCGGGTACGCCGGTGGCCAGATCCTGTCGCTGGCGATGTTCGCCGACGCTGCTGGATTCGACCCCAGCGGCCGCGATGAGAACAGGGTGGGCGTCTTCAGCGGTGTCTGGACCGCGGGGGAGACCCTGGGGCTGGCGCTGGGGCCGGCGGTGTTCGGTCTCGTGCTCGCTCTCGGCGGCTACCTGTCTTCGACAGCGGGTAAGACCGTGGAGCAACCGGATTCGGCGTTGTGGGCGATCCGGCTCGGCTTCACCCTCCTTCCGGCCGCGCTCGTGCTGATCAGCCTCATCCCGTTGCGGGCCTACCGGCTCGACGAGAAACTGGCGCACCGATCCGTTTCTGATTCACCGCACTAGCGGGCTGCGCACTGGGTCAGAGTCCAGCGAACGCGATCGGTCCGGAGTCAACGAATCGCGAGGCAACGTCCCCTGTCTGACCACTGGCCTGCAGCGCCGCCAGGTCGAGGCGCTTGACCGGCGCACCCTCAGATAGATCCAGATCTGCAAGAGCGACCCAGCATCCACCGATCGCGGTGGCCGAGTCGTAGTAGTAGGTCAGGCTCTTGTGGTCGGTCAGGGTCCGCCACCGGGTCGAGGAGATGTTGGGCTGGTCGGGAGTGGACAGGCCGAAGGGCACCGACGTGTTGCGAACGACGGACAACACACTGGCGAGAGCCTCGTCGCGGTCCTCGACCTGCGGAATCGCGTTGATGTAGAAACTCGCGCGTGCGAAGCGGTCTGCGGCACGGTTGGTGCCAGGCAACACCACGGTGCCGCCGATCTGGTTCCAGTACGACGTGACCGCCAGTTGTTCATCGAAGGTGGGGGAGTTGGTCATCACCTGGTATTTACGGTCGTGGTGGATGACCAGTTTGCCGTCGATGTACTCGAAGATCGCACTGTCGCCAGTGGCATCAGAGACCGACAGGTGCATGGTGGCTAGACGCTTATCGTCGCCGGGCACGCCGGCCGTCACGATGGTGAACTCCTCGGCAGCCAGCGCGTCGACGGTCTCCGCCACGGTCGCGAACATGTCGAGCACGTACTGTGCCCACAGAGAGATCGCTACCAGTTTCTTGCTTCCGTCCGGCGTTTCGTAGTGGGACTCCGCCAGCCACAACACATTCGCGCACAGCCCGGCCTCGTTGAGTCCGTCGGTGGTGCAGACGTCGTAGCCGGATGCCATCACGCTGCCGTACTTGGAAGTCCATTCATACGACAAGTCACCGGCATGCCCGTTCTGGGCGATTCCCCGGGGAAACACCCACAGATTGCTGCCGAGGTCGTATTGCCAGTCCATGCTCCGGCCGGTGATGACTCGGTCACCTTTGCCGAAGTACACCATTCTCGTGCACATCTCAGCTCCTTTGCCTCGTGGGGCCGCTTCAGTCTGGCAGAGCGTGAGGACGCCGAAAAGAGGCGCACCGTGCGACCATCACGTCGTGAGCACCCAGCAGATTCTCGAGGCGTTGCAGCAGTTGCGAGCAGCCGATCTACCCACCCACGGCGGCCGCACGTTGGCCTACGTGTATGACTCCGGGGTTGCAGAAGCCGATGAGTTGGGCCGTGCCGCTCTGGCGATGTACGGCGGCACGAACGGCCTTGACCCGACGGCGTTTCCGAGTCTTCTGCAGATGGAACGCGACCTGGTCGACTTCGCCCGGCCGATGTTCCACGGTGCTGATGCAATGGTCGGGACCGTGACCTCAGGTGGGACCGAGTCGATCCTGCTCGCGGTCAAGACCGCACGGGACGCGGCGGCCGTCGAGAAGCCCGTGATCGTCGTACCGGACACGATCCACGCGGCCTTCCACAAGGCGGCGCACTACTTCGGGGTCGAGCGGGTGAGTGTGCCGGTCGACCCGGTGACCTTCCGCGCGGATCCGGCCGCGATCGGAGTGGCGCTGGAAGAGTACGGCGATCGGGTGGTGCTTGTCGCGGTCTCGGCCCCGTCGTACGCGCACGGCGTCCTTGACCCGGTCCAGGAGGTCGCGGACCTGACTCGGCCACGTGGGATCCGGTTGCACGTGGACGCGTGCATCGGCGGCTGGGTGCTGCCGTGGACGGACGACCTGCCCGCCTGGGATTTCGCGGTCGACGGCGTCACCAGCATTTCGGCCGACCTGCATAAGTACGCCTACACGCCCAAGGGCGTTTCCCTTCTGCTGCATGCAGATCCGGGATACCGGCGGGCGCAGTTCTTTGCCAGCGCGGACTGGCCCGGCTACACGATGCTCAACTCGACGGTGCAGTCGACCAAGTCCGGCGGGCCGCTGGCGGCCGCGTGGGCGGTGGTTCGTTACTTCGGCGTGGACGGTTATCGGCGACTGACGCAGGAGGCCTTGGCCGGGACGCAGGCGGTGACCGATGGAGTGGCCGGGATCGATCACCTCCGTGTTGTCGTGCAACCGGATTCGACCCTGGTTGCGATCGGAGCCGACGAGGCACTGGACGTCTTCACGCTGAGTGACCTGATGCTGGACCGGGGCTGGTTCGTGCAGCCGCAGATGTCGTTCAAGGAGTTCCCGGCGACCCTGCACGTCAGTCTGTCCGCAGCGACGGCAGCTTCAGTTCCGGACTTCCTTGCTGCCCTGCGTGATTCGGTCGATGCGGCGGTGGCCGCCGGACCGATCGAGGTCGATTCTGCGCTTCGTGAGGCGGCGAGCGCGATCGACCCCGCCACGCTCGACGACGTGACCTTCGACGCGCTGCTGCAGATTGCCGGTCTCGCCGGAGGGAACGGTGAGGTGGCGGCACCGGAGCGGATGGCACCGGTCAATGCGCTGCTCGACGTCGCACCCCCGGCCGTGCGCGAGGCGTTGCTCGTCGCCTTCCTTGATCGCCTGTCGCGCTGACTCAGCCCCAGTTGGCCAGGTTCGTCACGCAGAACGGGTGGCCGGCGGGGTCCAACAGCACCGTCCAGCGCTCGGCGCCGGGCTGGAAGTCCGGTTTGGTAGCGCCCAACTCGACGCACCGGGCGACCATGGCCTCGACGTCATCCGCCCCCAGATCCAGGTGGAACTGTTTGGTGCCCTCGTTGGGCCACGCGGGGGCAGTGAAGTCGGGTGTGGTGCCGAAACCGAGCGCGGTGCCGTCGCCTTTGAGCATGGCGTACCCGTCGCCCTCGTACGCCACCTCCCACCCGAGGACGGCCTGGTAGAAGTCGGACAGCACCTTCGCGTCAGGGCAATCGATGCTCACCATGGCGAGCGTGGCTGGGGCGGTCGTTGACATGTGGGGTCCTTCGATCGGCGTACGTTGTCGGGCCACTCTCCTAGGCTCGCGGTAATGGGCACTAGGACAAATCCGACACACCTCGCCGAGCGCGGCGTACTGCTCGACCCGGCTGGGTTCGCGCAGCACGCGACGCTGCAGCGCTGGGTGCCCCAGGAGCACGCGGAGTTCGTCGAGCACTACTGGTCGGTGTCCTGGGACCTACCGGCGGGGACGAAGTACGTCGCGTCCCTGGTCCCGGTGTCGGCGGTGAACCTCACTGACGAGTGGGGTGGCTCGATCCGACACGGCGCCGAACGTCCCGGTTGCTACGTGACCGGGGTCGTCAGCCGGCGGCGCTTCGATGTGACGCTCTACGGGTGGGGCCACGTCGTCGGCGTGCGGTACCGACCCGGCGCGTTCTCGGTGATGACCGGGATCGACGCAAGTACGTTGCGGGACAAGACCTTTCGTGCGGAGAAGTACGTCGATCGGATGGACCCGTTGGAAGACGTCGCCCCGCGGAACCCGAACGCAGGATTCCGGCTCGACTCCTTCATCGGCAACCAGATCGCGCGCTACGTCTACGACCTCGACGAGGCGCAGGCGTTGCTGGCCCGTCTTGCGGTCATCGATGCGGCGGAGGCGGATTCTGTGGCCGACCTGGCCGACCGAGTCGGGCTGTCCGAGCGTTCGGTGGAACGCCTGAGCAACACCTACATCGGCGTCGGACCGAAGTGGTTGCTCATGCGACGGCGGGTCCACCGTTCCCTCGAGCGGCTGAACACCGCTGACTACGAAAGCCTTTCAGATCTCGCCCACGAACTGGGCTGGTTCGACTACGCGCACTTCAGCCGGGAGTTCAAACGGATCGTGGGGCAGACGCCGCGGGCGTACGCCGCTCGACTCGCGCAGACTGCCGGATCGCACCAGTAGGGCGACCGATAGCTCCAGGCACCGCGCCTTCCAATGGCTGTCGGTGCCTAGCGAGAGACTCAGCCCATGCCTGACAAGTCGCCCGCGCTGACCGATCCGCCGGAGGGGTACGCCGAGTGGTTCGCCGACCTCAAAGTCCAGATCCGTGCTGCCCAGCAGCGTGCATCCCTGGCCGTCAACACCGAACTGATCGTCCTCTACTGGCAGATCGGTCGCGACATCTTGCAGCGGCAGGCTGCCCAAGGCTGGGGAAGCAAGGTCATTGATCGGCTCTCACACGACCTACGCGAGGCGTTTCCGGATATGGCCGGGTTCTCGCGTTCAAACCTTCTGTACATGCGTGCTTTCGCGCAAGCGTGGCCGACCGGTGAATTTGTCCAACAGCCTGTTGGACAAATTCCATGGGGCCACAACATCGTCCTGCTGACCAAGCTCAAGGACGTCGATACCCGACTCGCATACGCCGCCGCCACGATTGAGCACGGTTGGTCCCGCAACACCTTGGCGATCCAGATCGAGACCCGCGCCATCGAGCGGCAAGGCAGCGCCGTCACCAACTTCCCGGTGACCTTGCCTCCAGCACAGTCGGATCTCGCACAGGAGGCGCTGAAGGACCCGTACAAGTTGGACTTCCTGGGGCTTGATGCGGATGCCCGGGAGCGCGAGATCGAACAAGCCCTCGTTGACCACGTCGCTGACTTCCTCCTCGAGCTCGGCGCTGGGTTCGCCTACGTCGGGCGGCAGGTGCATCTGGATGTCGGAGGAGACGACTTCTTCCTCGACCTGCTCTTCTATCACCTCACCCTTCGGGCCTACGTGGTGATCGAGATCAAGGCCGGCAAGTTCAAGCCAGAGCACGTCGGCCAACTCGGGTTTTACCTCACCGCGGTCGATGCTCAGGTCAAACGCGAGGAGGACGCTCCGACCATCGGCCTGCTCCTGTGCAAGACCAAGAATGAGTTGGTAGCCGAATACGCACTTCGCGATAGCGCTCGACCGCTCGGGATTTCGGAGTACGAGCTGACCACGGCTCTACCGGAGCAGTTGCAGACGAGTCTGCCAACCATCGAGCAGATCGAGCGCGCGTTGGCCAGCGACGGCCCGAATGACGAGAGCGAGGAGTCGGGGCCGCTACCGTGACCGGGTGACACATTTCCTGGTCCTGGTCTCGCCGTCGGCGAATCGGGTGTACGCCGCCGATGCCCCTCGGCTCGCCGCCGCGGAGGCCACCGAGTTGCTCGGCCGTCCGGCCCACGAGGTGCAGCTGGCCGGAGTTCCGTACGTCGAGTGCGAAGCCACCGAAGACGACGTACCCACCTTGTCCAACCTGTCCTCGACGCTGGCCATCTTCCAGTGGGAAGGCGACCTGCTGCGGCCGATTCCGTTGCAGCGCAATGAGATCTATCCCGATGACCTCGTGACGATCCAGAAGTACCAGGGCAAGACGAACGAGACGTGGACCCGACTATGCCTCAACGTGACCGCCGCGCACGCCACGACGCGGACCGCGAAACGCACCGTGATGGATCCGATGTGCGGTCGCGGAACCACGCTGAACCTGGCAATGCTGCTGGGCTACAACGCCATTGGTGTCGACGTAGACAAGCGGGACTTCGAGGCGTACGACGTCTTCATCAAGACCTGGTTGCGCAGCCACCGGCTCAAACACACCATTGCCACCACGCACCGCGGCACCCGCCTGGACCTCGAAACCGCTTGTGACAAGGATGCTTTCAAAGCCGGAGACACCCAAAAGGTCACCTACCTGCGTACCGACACCACGGCACTGGACGGTGTGGTCCCCAAAGCCAGTGCCGACCTGATCGTCACCGACACGCCGTACGGTGTGCTGCACGGCTCCCACGCCGGCCGCGAGCTCAGCCGGGCGCCGCTGGAACTGCTCGATGCCGCACTTCCGGCGTGGCTGCGGACCCTCAAAGCCGGCGGCGCGATCGGGCTGTCCTACAACCGGCACGTCGCACCCACCGATGACCTCGAGCAGCTGCTGGAGCGGCACGGACTGCAGGTCGTCGTACGGGACACCTTCCGGCACCGCGTGGACGCATCGATCGATCGGGACCTGATGGTCGGCGTACCCGTCGGCCGCAACTAGGCTGGTAGCTCCGATTCACGGCTAGGAAGGTGGCTCGCCATGGCTGATCCGGCACGCGCGCGCAAGGTGGCAGAACGCATCAAGACGCTGGTCGCGGAGTATCTGGAGCGCGAGATCAACGACGAACGGCTCGGATTCGTGACGATCACCGACGTCCGGGTCACCGGCGACACCCAGCATGCGTCCGTCTTCTACTCGGTGATGGGCAGCGAAGAGGACCGTGAGACGGCCGAGACCGTGCTGAACGAGTACCGCGGGCGGATCCGCACCTACGTCGGGCAGGGCCTGGGCATCCGCCTGACCCCGTCGCTGGAGTTCATCCACGACGCGGTGCCCGAAGGCGCCGAGCAGATCGAGAAGGCGCTGGCCGAGGCGCGGGCAAGGGATGCTGAACTGGCGAAGGCCGCGGCGGCGGCCAAGCCGGCGGGAGACGCCAATCCCTACAAGGAGTGACTCGCCCGACGGTCTGCTGATCGTCGACAAACCGGCCGACTGGACCAGTCATGACGTCGTGGCGCGAGTGCGCCGGTTGGCCGGCACCCGCCGGGTGGGCCACGCCGGCACGCTGGATCCGATGGCCACCGGTGTCCTGGTCCTCGGGTTGAACCGGGCGACCAAGCTGCTGACCTTCCTGGTGGGCTGCGACAAGACGTATGAGGCGACGATCCGGTTGGGGGAGTCGACGATCACCGACGACGCGGAGGGCTCGGTGATCGCTTCCGCCGATGCGTCGGCGTTGACGGACGCCGATATCAGTACGGCGATCACGGGGCTGACCGGTGACATCCAGCAGGTGCCCTCCTCGGTCAGTGCGATCAAGGTGGACGGGCAACGAGCCTATGCGCGGGTGCGTGGTGGCGACGAGGTGAAGCTCGCGGCGCGGCCGGTACGGGTGTCGTCCTTCGACGTACTCGCCCGTCGCGCTGCGGGTAACTGCGTGGATCTCGATGTGCGCGTTGAGGTTTCGTCCGGCACCTACGTGCGAGCGCTGGCGCGCGACCTGGGCACAGCACTCGGTGTAGGCGGGCACCTGACTGCCCTTCGACGTACGACGGTCGGCCGGTTCACCCTCGACCTCGCCACGCCGCTGGCTGACCTGGACCCCGACGGGCTGCCGGTGATTCCGATGGCGCAAGCGGCTCGTGAGCAGTTCCCGGTGCGTCCGCTGGACGAAGACGAGGCCCGCAGGCTGCGGTTCGGTCAGAAGCTCTCGTTGGCCGGCCCCGTCGGTGACCCCGTCGCGGCGATCGCGCCAGGCGAGGACCTGGTCGCCATGCTGGACCAATCGGGGGACGTTCCTCGCTCGCACGTCGTGTTCCCGATCAGCTGAGGGCCGTCCGGTCGCGGCGGGCGGAAGACCGTTCGAAGGGCCAGACGCGACAAGGTCGCATCAACCGATAGGCTGCCGATCATGTCGGTTATGGACTCCGTGCGCAGTGTCGGGAGCAACGTCAGAGGCTTGACCCGCGGCGAGGTCCGATCGATCGCTGGTATGGCGGCGTTCATCCTTGCGCTGCACGTAATCGGCTGGGGCACATTGGCGTTCATCGTCGCGCCGGAGCACTACGCGGTCGGCACCGACGGCACCGGCAAGGCCCAGTTCTTCGGGATCGGTCTGGGCATCACCGCCTACACCCTCGGCATGCGGCACGCGTTCGACGCCGACCACATCGCCGCGATCGACAACACCACCCGCAAACTGCGCGGCGAGGGCCAGCGACCGGTCAGTGTGGGCTTCTGGTTCTCCCTTGGCCACTCCAGCATCGTCTTCGGGCTCTGCCTGCTGCTCGCGCTCGGGATCAAGGCGCTGTCCCGGACGGCCACCACCGAAGGCACCACGCTGAACACCATCCTGGGCACGTTCGGAACGACCGTGTCCGGCGTCTTCCTCTGGGCGATCGGCATCATCAACCTGATTGCGCTGATCGGCATCATCAAGGTCTGGCGCAGCCGTAAGTCCGGCGAACTCGACGAGGCCGCTTTGGAGGAGCACCTGAACTCCCGTGGCTTCCTGGCCCGGATCCTCAAACCGATGCTGAACGCGGTGAAGAAACCGATCCAGATGTACCCCGTGGGGCTGCTCTTCGGGCTCGGCTTCGACACCGCCACCGAGATCAGCCTGCTGGTCCTGGCCGGGGGAGCAGCCGCGTCCGCGCTGCCCTGGTACGCGATCCTCACGCTGCCGATCCTCTTCGCCGCCGGGATGAGCCTGTTCGACGCGCTGGACGGCATTTTCATGAGCAAGGCCTACGGCTGGGCGTTCACCAAGCCGTTGCGTCGCCTCTACTACAACGCCACCGTCACCAGCGTCTCGATCGTGGTCGCGCTGATCATCGGCACGATCGAGTTGTGCGGTGTCATCGCCGACCGTTTCGACATCACCGCTGGTCCGGTCGCCTCGCTGGGCTCCATCGAGTTGGACAACATCGGCTTCGTGATCGTGGGCATCTTCGTCGGCACCTGGATCCTCGCGCTCGCGGCCTGGCACGTCTTCGGTCTGGACAAGCACGAACTGGCCTGAGCCCGCGCCGTGAGCGACCCTGGCGGGCTGGGTAAGGTTGGCGCGTGCTGCGCCTCACCGCCCTGGACATGGTCCCGGCCGATCTGCAGGCATCTGTTGTCACCATCGGCAACTTCGATGGCGTGCACCGCGGACACCGGGCGCTGTTGACGACCTTGGTGCAACGAGCGCGGGCCGAGCACCTGACCAGCGTGGCGGTTACCTTCGAGCCGCACCCACTCGCCGTACTGCACCCTGATCGCGCGCCCAAGGCGCTCATCGGCCTCGAAGACCGGCTGGACCTGCTCGAAGAGCTCGGCGTCGACATCACGCTCGTGCTGCCCTTCACGCTCGAACTGGCCGCCCAGACACCGCGCGAATTCGTCGAGGAGGTCTTCGTCGACGCGTTGCATGCCCGCCTGGTGATGGTCGGGCGCGACATGCGTTTCGGCGTGCGCAACTCCGGCGACGTGCACACCCTGGCCGAGCTGGGCCAGGAATTCGGGTACGACGTGGCGATCGTCGACGACGTCGGCACCGATCGGCGCTACTCCTCGACCGACACCCGGGCCCGGATGACCCAGGGCGACGTCGCCGGCGCCGCAGAAATCCTCGGGCGCACTCCCGAGGTGCACGGCGTGGTCGTGCGCGGCCTGCAACGCGGTCGCGAATTGGGCTATCCGACGGCGAACCTGGCCGCCGACGCCACCGGCATGGTCCCCGAGGACGGGGTGTACGCCGGGTGGCTGGTCCGCGACAACCTGCCCGACAGCGACCCGGACCACCGGATGCCCGCCGCGATCTCGGTCGGCACCAACCCCACGTTCGACGACGTGCACCGCCGCACCGTCGAGGCGTACGTGCTGGACCGCGACGACCTGGACCTGTACGGCGAGTCGGTGCGGGTGCAGTTCGTGCAACGGGTCAGGGGCAACACGAAGTTCACGACGATCGAGGCGCTGATCGAACAGATCGGGCACGACGTCGACCAGATCCGCGACCTGCTCGGCTGACCGAACCGTGACGGCGCTCGCCCCGGCCCCTGCGCCCTGCGCGCCCCGAACGCCCTGGTGGCGCCTGGACTGGGGGCTGGTCATCGCCGCGCTCGGGTTGTCGTTGGTCGGTGCCACGCTGGTCTACTCCACGACGCATCGCTTCGGGCACGGCTACCTCGCGCACCACCTGTTCAACCTGGCCGTCGGGATGCTGATGGCCTTCGGCGTGATGCGGTTGCGGGTGCGCACGATCCAAACCCTGGCCCCGATCGTCTACGTGCTTGCGCTCCTGGGTCTGCTCGCCGTACTCGGGCCGTTGGGCTCCACGATCAACGGATCCCGGTCGTGGATCGAACTGCCCGGATTGTCCTTGCAGCCGGCGGAATTCGCCAAGGTCGCGCTCTGTGTCGCGTTGCCCATGGTGCTGGCCGAGCGCGGCGAACGCGGCGCACGCCCACCGGCCCGCGACGTGATGGTCGCCGGGGTTCTGGTGGCCGTCCCGGTGGCCCTGGTCGTCCTCCAACCGGATCTGGGGTCGGCGACGGTCCTGGTGATGATCGGCCTCGGCGTGGTCACCGTGTCCGGCGCTCGCTGGCCCTGGATCGCGGGGGCGCTCGCGGCGATGGCGGCGGTCGTCAGCGCGGCCCTGTTCACCCCGATGCTGAGCGCCTACCAGAAGGCGCGGCTGACCGCGTTCCTGCATCCGGACGCCGACCCCGGCGGCATCGGTTACCAGATGCACCAGGTCCGGTTGGCCATCGGCGGTGGCGGGTGGACCGGTCAGGGGTTGCTCCACGGCCGGGCTACGCAGGCGGGTGTCATTCCTTTCCAGCAGAGCGACTTCGTGTTCTCGGCGGCCGCCGAGGAACTCGGCTTCCTGGGCTCCGCGGCCCTGATCGCCCTGCTCGGCTTCGTGGTCGTCCGCGGGCTGCTCATTGCCTGGCACACGCACGACAGCTTCGGCCGGTTGGTGGCCGTCGGGGTGTCCAGCTGGTTTCTGTTCCAGATCCTGCAGAACATCGGGATGAATCTGGCGGTGCTACCGGTCACCGGTCTGCCGCTGCCGTTCGTGTCCTACGGCGGATCGAGCATGTTCGCCTGCTGGATCGGGATCGGCCTGCTGTTGAAGGTGCACGCCGACGATTCCGCGCGCCGGCCGTAGGGCTCGCCGCCCGTAGGGCTCGGCGGCCTGGCCCGAACTCCTGGAGAACAGTCAAGGACGCCGACCTTGCCTGGGTATCATCTGAACATGACGTCCCTCACCGCGGAGGAGACCGCGATCGACCAGCCGCGCTCCATCGCCCACATGTTTTTGGAGCGGGTGGCCGCCACCCCTGATGCACCGGCGTACCGGTATCCCGAGGGGGACGCCTGGACCGCCTTGACCTGGGCACAGACGGCCGACAAGGTGCGCGACCTGGCCGCAGGATTGGTGGCTCTGGGGGTCCAGCCGCAGGGCCGGATCTCGCTGGCGTCCTCCACCCGCATCGAGTGGGTTCTGGTCGACCTGGCCGCGATGTGGGCCGGTGCCGCGACGACGACGATCTACCCCACCAGCACCCAGGACGACGTTCGCTTCATCGTCAATGACTCCGAGAGCGCGGTCGTCTTCGCCGAGAACGACACTTTGGTGCAGTTGCTCCTCGAAGGCCGGGACGCCGTACCCGGTGTCAGCAAGGTGGTGACCTTTGACGGGGAGTCCGACGGTGACTGGGTCATCACGTTGTCAGAGTTGTCGGCGCTCGGGGCCGACTACCTGGCGCAACACCCGGACACCCTCGATGCGCGACTCGCACAGCTGAGCCCGGACGCGCTGGCGACCCTGATCTACACCTCAGGAACGACTGGCCGACCCAAGGGCGTCCTGCTGCCGCACTCCTGCTGGACCTACGAGTCGGTCGCCGTCGACAAGCTCGGCATCCTGGGCACGGACGATGTGCAGTACCTCTGGCTCCCGCTGGCCCACGTCTTCGGCAAGATGCTGCTGAGCCTGGCGGTGCGCATCGGGATGGAGACCGCGGTTGACGGTCGTCCCGACAAGATCGTCGAGAACCTCTCGGTCATTCGCCCGACGTGGATGGGGGCTGCGCCACGGATCTTCGAGAAGGTCTTCGGCAAGGTCAGCACGACGGTCGACTCGGCCGGCGGGGTCAAGGCCAAGCTGTTCCATTGGGCTTCGGACAACGCCCGCAAGGTGTCTGCGGCCCGCGAGAACGGCAAGGTCTCGCCGATCCTTGCCGCCCAGCACGCCGTCGGCGACCGCCTGGTCCTGTCCAACATCCGCACCCTGCTCGGCGGACGCGTCCGGTTCTTCATCTCCGGTTCGGCGGCGCTGAACACGGACGTGGCCCGCTGGTTCGACGGTTTGGGTGTGCCGATCCTCGAGGGCTACGGACTGACCGAGTCCACGGCCGCCGCGGGCGTGAACCTGCCCAGCGACAACAAGATCGGGACGGTCGGCCCGCCACTGCCGGGCACGACGTACCGGATCGCGGACGACGGCGAGGTCCTGATCAAGGGCGGCGGAGTCATGGCCGGTTACAAGGACCTGCCCGACGCGACGGCCGAGGTGCTCATCGACGGCTGGCTGCACACCGGTGACATCGGCGAGTTGCTGCCCAGCGGCCATCTGAAGATCACCGACCGCAAGAAGGACCTGTTCAAAACCTCCAACGGCAAGTACGTCGCGCCTGGTGCGCTGGAGGCCCGGTTCAAGGGCATCTGCCCCTACGTCTCGCAACTGGTCATCGAAGGGGAGAGCCGCAAGTTCGTCTCCGCGCTGATCACCCTCGATGAGGAGGCGATCATGCAGTGGGCAGCGAGCAACAAGGTCCCCGGCGACTACCACGACGTCGTGATGTCCCAGGCCACCCGCGATCTGGTCAAGGGCTACATCGACACGTTGAATTCCGACCTCGGCCGCTGGGAACAGATCAAGCGCTTCATCATCCTGCCGCGGGATCTGACGGTCGAAGACGGCGAGATCACCCCGAGCCTGAAGGTGAAGCGCAAGACGGTCATCGAGAAGTACAAGGATCAGTTGGATTCCCTCTACACCGACTGAGCCGCCTACCCTGGTCGGTATGGCAGGGGAGTCGATCTTCACAGACCTCGAACCGCTCCTGGAGCGGGTGAGTAAACCGATCCAGTACGTCGGTGGCGAGTTGAACTCGACCATCAAGGACTGGAACTGCGGCGGGTTCGGTCCTGCGGGGCAGGAACTGACCGTGCGGTGGGCCCTGATGTATCCCGACGCCTACGAGGTCGGCCTGCCCAACCAGGGCGTGATGATCCTGTACGAAGTGCTGAACGAGCAGCCGGGTGTGCTGGCCGAGCGCACGTACGCCGTGTGGCCGGACATGGAGGAAGCCATGCGGTCCGCGGGCGTCCCCCAGTTCACCGTCGATGCCCACCGGCCGGTGCGCGACTTCGACGTCTTCGGGCTGTCGTTCTCGACCGAACTCGGTTACACCAACATGCTCACGGCGCTGGACCTGGCGGGGATCCCGTTGCATGCCGCTTCCCGGGGTGAGGACGACCCGATCGTGATCGCCGGCGGCCACGCCGCCTTCAACCCCGAGCCGATCGCGTCCTTCATCGACGCAGCCATCGTGGGTGACGGTGAGGAAGCGGTGCTGGCGGTGACTTCGCTGATCCAGCAATGGAAGTCAGCTGGTCGCCCCGGCGGTCGGCGGGCGCTGCTGCTGTCGCTGGCGCGCTCCGGCGGGGTGTACGTGCCGGCCTTCTATGACGTGTCGTATCTGCCGGACGGCCGGATCCAGCGCGTGGCACCGTCGTCAGATCCGTCGCTGTCCGGTGTGCCGTGGCGGGTGTCGAAGCACACCGTCATGAATCTCGATGAATGGGCCTACCCCAAGGCGCCGTTGGTGCCGCTGGCCGAGACCGTGCACGAGCGGATGTCGGTGGAGATCTTCCGCGGCTGCACCCGCGGCTGCCGGTTCTGCCAGGCGGGCATGATCACCCGGCCGGTGCGGGAGCGATCGATCACCGGGATCGGCGAGATGGTCCAGCGCGGGCTGGCCGCGACCGGTTTCGAAGAGGTCGGGTTGCTGTCGCTGTCCTCGGCCGACCACACCGAGATCGGTGACATCGCCAAAGGGCTCGCGGACCGCTACGAGGGCACGCAGACCGGGTTGTCGCTTCCGTCGACGCGGGTGGATGCCTTCAACATCGACCTGGCCAATGAGCTCACCCGCGGCGGTCGGCGATCAGGTCTGACCTTTGCGCCCGAGGGTGGTTCGGAGCGGATCCGCAAGGTCATCAACAAGATGGTCACCGAAGAAGACCTGATCAACACCGTCGCCGCTGCGTACTCCGCCGGTTGGCGTCAGGTGAAGTTGTACTTCATGTGTGGGCTGCCGACCGAGACCGACGAGGACGTCTTGCAGATTGCGGATCTGGCTCGGCGGGTCATCGAGACCGGCCGTCAGGTCAGCGGCCGGCGGGACATCCGCTGCACCGTGTCCATCGGCGGATTCGTGCCGAAGCCGCACACCCCGTTCCAGTGGTGTGGTCAGTTGTCCGCGGCGGAGACCGACGCCCGGCTGCTCAAGCTGCGCGACGCGATCCGGGCCGACAAACGGTACGGCTCCTCGATCGGGATGCGCTACCACGACGGCCAGCCGGGCATCGTCGAAGGACTGCTGTCACGAGGCGACCGCCGGGTCGGTCAGGTGATCGAGGCGGTCTGGCGTGCTGGTGGGCGGTTCGACGGATGGAGCGAGCACTTCTCCTACGAGCGCTGGATGTCCTCTGCTGCAACGGTTTTCGAGGATCAGCCGATCGACGTGGACTGGTACACCACCCGTGAGCGCGACGAGCACGAGGTCCTGCCCTGGGACCACCTGGACTCCGGCCTGGACAAAGAGTGGCTCTGGGACGACTGGCAGGACGCGCTGGACGAGACCGAGGTCGACGACTGCCGGTGGACGCCGTGCTTCGACTGCGGAGTATGTCCGCAGATGGGCACCGACATCCAGGTCGGCCCGACGGGGAAGAAGTTGCTCCCGCTGACGGTGGTCTGAGTCGCCGATTTTTGCAGCGCAACTCACTCTCGGAGTGCTTTCACAGGTGAGTTGCGCTGCAAAAGTCCGGGGCCGTCACACGGCGGCACCCAGCGGATCAGGCTCGGTCTCGGGCGTCGTACGTCGGGCCTTGATCGACAGGCAGCCCACTGTCGCCAGCAGGCAGAGCGCCCCCGCCCCATAGAAGGCGAGGTTGTAGGTGCCCATGTCGTCGCGGATCGCGCCGGCGACGGTCGCGGCGGCGGCTGCTCCCAACTGGTGACAGGCGAAGACCCAGCCGAACACAACGGGTGCCCGGCTACCAAAAGCGCTGCGGCACAACGCCATCGTCGGGGGCACGGTCGCGACCCAGTCCAGACCGTAGAAGAGCACGAAGACCAGCATTGACGGATGCATACTGTCGCCGAAGAGTGCCGGCAACGCGAACAGCGACAATCCGCGCAGGCCGTAGTAGGTCGCGAGCAGCAGCCGCGGGTCGAAGCGATCGGTCAACCACCCGGAGAAGATCGTGCCGATGATGTCGAACACGCCGACGAGCGCCAGCAGGGAGGCGGCGGCCGTCTCGGCCATCCCGTGGTCCATCGCGGCGGGGATGAAGTGGGTGCCGACCAGTCCGTTGGTGGAGGCACCGCAGACCGCGAACGTCGCCGCCAGGAGTAGGAACGTCCGATTGCGTACGGCGTCCCGCAGCGTGGTCAGTGCCAGTCCGGGGGAGGCCGGTGCGGGTGGGAGTGCTTGATGCTCAGGGGTTTCCCCGTACGCAGTCACTCCAACGTCGGCGGGCCGGTTGCGTAGGAAGATCAGCACGACGGGCACGATGAGCAGGGCGGCGCACCCGATGACCAGGGTCGCGCTGCGCCAGCCGTGACTGGTCAGCAGGGCGGCCATCACCGGTAGGAAGATGAGTTGGCCGGTCGCTGCTGCGGCGGTGAGCACCCCGGTGACCAGTCCACGACGGGCCACGAACCACCGCCCGGTGATCGTGGCGACCAGAGCCATCGACACCGAGCCGGTGCCCAAGCCGATGAGCAGTCCCCAACAGACCAGCAGTTGCCACTACTGGGTCATCCAGATCGGCAGGATCGCGCCGGCCGCGATCAGGACGAGTGCGATCGCAGCGATACGACGGATCCCGAATCGCTCCATCAGTGCAGCCGAGAACGGTGCGGTGAGGCCGTAGAGCACGAGGTTGATCGACACCGCCAGGCTCATCGTGCCCATGTCCCAGCCGAACTCGTCGTGTAGCGCCGGCATGAAGACGCCCGGCGCCGAACGGAAGCCCGCGGCGCCGATCATCGTGAAGAAGGTGGCGATCGCGACGATCCACGCCGGATGGATACGCAACGCGCGGAACAAGGGCGAGGTAGTCACCGGTCCATCGTGGCCCCTGGTCTACTTCGAGACGAGTGGCCGGTTGGTCAGGGTGTGCAAGAATCTGGCCATGCAGCCACATCGGGTCGTCGTCCTTGCCCTCGACGGCGTGATCACCATGGAGTTGGGCTTCCCGTCGCGGTTCCTCGGCCATCGCTCGTTGCTGCCCGGCTGGCCGTCGGCACCCGCCGGCAGTGCGCCGTACGACGTGCGGCACGTCACGCTCGGTGACCGGCCGGTCCGGACCAGCGCCGGATTCGACGCTGCCCCAACGCATTCCGTTGACGATTTGCGGCACGCCGACACCGTGATCGTGTGTGGGTTCAACGACAATCCGATACTGACGACGGGTGAGTTGTCCGACGAGCTGCGCGCCGCCCTCGACACCGTCCCCGCGTCCGCGCGCTGGGTGTCGATCTGCACCGGCGCCTTCGTGTTGGCGGCTTACGGACTCCTGGACGGTCGGCGGGCGACGACGCACTGGATGCACGCGCAGGAGTTCCGGCGGTTCTTCCCGCAGGTCGATCTCGACCCGGAGGTGCTCTTCGTGGATCACGGTGACGTGCTGACGTCGGCGGGCAACGCGGCCGGCATCGACGTACTGCTGCATCTCATCCGCACGGATATCGGACCGCAGATCGCCAACCAGGTGGCCCGGGGTTGCGTCGTGGCACCGATGCGCTCGGGTGGCCAGGCGCAATTCATCGAGCGGCCGGTGCCGCAGCGCCTCGATGGTGGACTCGCCCCGGTAAGGGACTGGGCGACAAGGCATCTCGCGGAGTCGATCACCTTGGAGTCCGCAGCCCGACAGGCGGCGATGAGTGTGCGCACCTTCACCCGGCGGTTCCGGGAGGAGACCGGTCAGACGTTCGGTCAGTGGCTGACGGGTGCACGGATTGAAGCGGCGAAGGAGCTACTGGAAGGCACCGACCTCAACATCGAATCCATCGCGGGCCGTTCCGGATTCGGGACCTCGGCCGCCTTCCGGGCGCAGTTCCGCGCCGGCACAGGACTGGCTCCCGCGGCGTACCGGGCGACCTTCTCCCGCGCTGCCTGACCCGGCGCCCCTCCCGACTTTTGAAGCGCTACTCACCTGGGCGCGTCCGGTTCAGGTGAGTTGCGCTGCAGAAGTCGGGGTGGTGGCGTCTCGGCACGCCGCGGATCACGTCGACCTCGTGGGGGAGTGCTCCACGATTGCCACTGGCGCAGGTCGAAGAGCGGGCGCTCGCCACCGAAGCCCTGCGCAGCGAACGCCTGCCACAGTCGTTGGGACAGCATCACTGGTCGCGCGTAGTCGCTGCTGGTCAAGGTCACCGGCTCCAACCGGAGTCGCCGCAGCCGTTCCATCCGGTGGATGTCGTAGTCGCGCTGATCGGCATCGCGCTCGTGATACCAGCCGTCGTACTCGGCGAACACCGACTGCTTGCGCCACAGGAAGTCCGGTTTGCCCACGAAAGCCCCGCACGCGTCGTACAACCTGACGTTGAGTTCCGGCTCAGGTAGGCCCGAACACGCCATGATGAGCCGAGTTCCGCTCTCCCGGAAGGATGCTGAGCGTTCGCGCATCAGCCGCACCGCTTGGCGCAAACGCTGGGAGCCGTGGAAACTGCCGTTGGCGAACTCGCGCAGCTCGCCGATCGTGAGCACGCCGGAGTGGATCAGAGCATCACCCGCGCCGACCAGCCAGACAATGGATACGTGCGGCGCCACGTCAGCCAAGCAGCGCGCGGCGCATAGCACCGGCAGTCCCTCGATCTGCCGAACCTCCCCGAGGGATTGGCGCCGATGAAGCACGATGGATCGCAACCGGGAGGTCTCCTGATGGCTGGTGCTCCAGTGCCGGCGCGGCCCAGGATCAACCTCGAGTCCATACAGCGCCAACCCGGTGAGGTGACTGATCGCCGCCTGGCTCGGCAACACCAGGCGGTCGGCCGCAAGGAGTTCGAGCAACGTGCGCGAGGCTGCGGGTACGTCCCAGATGCCGCGACGGCGATGCACGGACACGAACCGCGGACCGGTCAGTTGGCGGTAGGTGTACCCGGCCTGTAGTCCGGAGGCGGTGCTGAAGGGCGCATCGGGCACAGTGCTCATGCGGCCACCGTGCAGGCACGCCAGCGGTCGGCGACAGCCTGGATTGCCGTTGTGTGGATAGTCGGCCGTCCCCTGTGGACACACCGAGCGTGCGCACCCGGACTCTGCGGCGCACCCCGGACTTTTGAAGCGCAACTCACGCGCGGAGTGCCCGCACAGGTGAGTTGCGCTGCAAAAGTCGGGGAGGGGAGGGGAGGCGGCGCGGGGAGGGGGGCGGGCTACATCACCAGGTCTTCGGTGAGTCGGTCCTGGGCGTGGACCAGACCCGCGTACCGACCCTCGAGCGCCATCAACTCATCGTGCGTGCCCTGCTCGGCGATCCGTCCGCCGTCGAGTACGACGATCAGATCCGAATTGCGCACCGTGGACAACCGGTGGGCGATGGTGAGCGTCGTTCGATCCAGGCCCAGCACGTCCAGCGCATCTTGCACGGCGCGCTCGGTGGCATTGTCCAAAGCCGAGGTGGCCTCATCCAGGACCAGGATGCGCGGGTCGCGAAGGATGGTGCGCGCCAGGGCGATTCGCTGCTTCTCCCCGCCGGAGAACCGGTAGCCGCGAGCGCCCACCACGGTGTCGTAACCGTCCGGCAGCGACGTGATCAGGTCGTGCACCTGCGCGGCGCGGGCGGCGGCGACGATCTGCTCGTCCGTCGCGTCCTCGCGGGCGTAGCGCAGGTTCTCCTTGATGGTGGTGTGCAGCAGGTAGGTGTCCTGGGCGACGACTCCGACCAGGGACGCGATGTTGGCCAGCGTCATGTCGCGCAGGTTCACACCGTCGATGGAGACCGACCCGGCTGTGGGGTCCTGCAGCCGCGACACCAGCGACGCGAGCGTGGATTTGCCCGATCCGGTAGCTCCGACGAGTGCGACGCTGGCACCGGCCGGGATGGTCAGCGAGATGTCGCTGAGCGCGTTGCGATCGGCGTCGGGGTAGCGGAACGACACGTCGCGGAACGTGACCCCGCCGTGTGCAGTGGCCGGGTCGACGACCACGGGGGAGACGGGGTCGTCGATCTCGACCGGCATGTCGAGGTATTCGAAGACCCGGGAGAACAACGCCATCGAGGTCACCACGTCGGCGCCCACGTTGAGCACGCCCATGATCGGGCGGAAGATCGCGGCCTGCAGGGCGGTGAAGGCGACCAATGTTCCGATCGTCATCCCGCCACTGGTGGCAGGCAGTCCGGCGATCAGGTAAATCAGCGCCGGGATGGTGGCGAAGATGATCGCCATGGTGCCCATCTGCCAGCGGCCGGCCATCTGCGACTCGACTTCGTAGCCGGTCATCTGCTTGGAGGTGCCGGTAAACCGTTGCGCCAGAGCGGGACCCGACGCCAGGGACTTGCTGAGCATGACTCCACTGACCGACAACGATTCCTCGATCTGCGTCTGCAGGTCGGCCTGGGCACGCTGGGCGCGGGTCTGGATCTTGCGCCGGATGCGGGCGACCCGACGGGTGCCCCAGATGGCCGGCGGCAGGATGATCAGCGACAGCAGCGATAGGCGCCAGGACAACGCGACCATGGCGATCGCGGTGGCGACGGCCGTGGTGACGTTGGTGGCGATCGAGGTCGCGGTGTTGGTGATGACGCCCTGCATGGCGTTGATGTCGTTGGTCAGCCGCGACTGCAGTTCGCCACCGCGGGTGCGGGTGAAGAACGACAGCGGCATCCGCTGCAGGTGCGTGAACAGTTGGGTGCGCAGGCCGTGCATCACCTGCTGGCCGACGTTGGTCGACAGGTAGGTCTGGACGACGCTGAGCGCCTGGGTGATGACGACCACGACGATCATCGCCACCACCAGGCCCACCAACAACGAGACGTTCTGATGGGGGATGGCGTCGTCGATGATCCGGCGGGTCAGGAACGGGGTGGCCAGACCGATGATCGAGGTGGCCACGATGAGGGCCGTGATGACGGCCAGCGCGCCGCGGTGCGGCGTGAACATGGCGACGATGCGGCGCTTGGACACGGGGTGTTCGTCAAGCTGGGCCAGATCGGCGGCATCGCGCTTCTTGGGCATGAATCCAGGGCCGCCGCCGCGTACGGTGGCGAATCCGGTGGACATGGCTCCGGGGTTGGGTCCTGCTGCCATAGGGCATCAGCCTCCTTGGGTGGGTCCGGAAGGTCGGAAAAGTCTGTGGGCGGTCGGCAGCGCTGCTCTGACCGCATTAGTGAGGTTACCTCACATTGAAGTAACACCACAACACGGCGGGGCATTCCCTCCGGCCTGCCCCGGCGCGCTACGTTGCATCGAGCGGGCCATCCACGAAGGAGTCATTCATGTTCTCCAGGCAAGCGCAGTCCATCCGGGATGCTTCCGGTCGGCGCCGGTTCACAACGCCGGCCCGCGGCTACCAGGTGTTGCGCGATCCCGCGCTCAACAAAGGCACGTCGTTCAGCCAGCAGGAGCGCGACGCGTTGGAGCTGAACGGTCTCCTACCGCCGGTGATCACCCCCACCATGGAGCCGCAACTGACCCGTTCCTACGCGGGCTATCTGGCCCAGCCCACGGATCTGGCCAAGCACATCTTCATGTGGGGCCTGCACGACAACAACGTGACGTTGTTCTACGCCCTCCTGCAGCGGCACCTGATGGAGATGCTGCCGGTGGTCTACGACCCGGTGGTGGGCGAAGCGATCAAGAACTATTCCGAGGTGATGACCCGGCCCCGCGGTGTGTATCTGTCCATTGATGCCATCGACCAGGTCCACGAACGGTTGGCCGCGTTCGGAGCCGCTGCAGACGACATCGACCTGCTGGTCGCCTCCGACGCGGAAGAGATTCTCGGGATCGGTGACTGGGGCTCCAACGGCATCGACATCTCCATCGGCAAACTCGCCGTCTACACCGCGGCCGCCGGCATCGACCCGCACCGCGTCGTGCCCGTCATCCTCGACGCCGGAACCAATAACGAGGTGCTCATCAATGACCCGCTCTACGTCGGTGTGCGCCGCGGCCGGGTGCGCGGCGCAGAGTACGACGACTTCATCGACGCCTACGTCACCGCTGCGCGGCAGCTTTTTCCCAAGGCGCTGCTGCACTGGGAGGACTTCGGCTCGACCAATGCCCGCCGGATCCTGGGTCGCTACCGCGACAAACTGCCCACCTTCAACGACGACCAGCAGGGCACCGGCGCGATCGTGCTGGCCGGCTTGCTCAACGCGGTGCCGCGCAGTGGGTCCACCTGGGCGCAGCAGCGGGTGGTGATCGTGGGCGCGGGCACCGCTGGCTGCGGCATCGCCGATCAGATCCGTGACCAGATGGTGCGCGACGGCGTGCCGCAGGACGAGGCCACCGCCCGGATCTGGCTGGTGGACCTGCCGGGCCTGCTGACCCAGAGCATGTCCGAGGGGATGCTGGACTTCCAGCGCCCGTACGCGCGGCCCGAGGACGAGGTCAAAGACCTGCCCCGCACCACGGCCGCGCCGCTGGCCGCGGCCTTGACCCGCTGGCCCGCGATGGCCGCGCTGCGGCAGCAGGCGATCGACGCCGGCGGCATCATCGACCTGGCGACCGTGGTGAGCGCGGTCAAGCCGACGATCTTGATCGGCACCTCGACCACGCCGGGTCTGTTCACCGAGGACATCGTCAAGGAGATGGCCGCGAACACCCACCACCCGATCATCTTCCCGCTGTCGAACCCGACCGAGTTGCACGAGGCCACGCCCGGACACCTGATCGAGTGGACCGACGGCAAGGCGCTCGTCGCGACCGGGGCGCCCTTCGACCCCATTACGCACAAGGGCGTCACCCACACGATCGCCCAGGCCAACAACGCCGCCCTCTACCCGGGCCTCGGCCTGGGCACGATCGTGGCGCGTGCTTCCCGGGTCAGTGACGAAATGATCCACGCCGCAGCCGAATCCGTCGCCGGTCAAGCGCCACCACCGACCCTCGGGGCGCCGTTGTTGCCGTCCAACAAGGACCTGCGCAGCACCTCCAGCATCGTCGCCGTCGGGCTGGTGCAGATCGCCAAATCCGAGGGCATCGCCCAGGCCGACGACCTCGACGATCCCGTCGAAGCGGTCCGGCGCAGCGTGTGGTGGCCGGAATACGTGCCGGTCGACGCGGTCTAGCTACTCTGGCCCCGTGAGCGAGCCATCGGACAGCAGCCGGGTCGGCGAACTGCTGCTGCGGTGCGCCCACACCGTGCGCAAGACGACCGCTGAAGACCTGGAACCGCTGGGTCTGTCACCGCACCACGCGCGGGCGCTGGAGGTGATCGCTCGCGGTGGTGCGGCACGCGGGGAGCCGCCGATCGACGTACCTCCCCGGCTCAGCCTGCTGGCCGATCGGTTGCGGATCGCCCCTCGGTCGGTGACCGAGGTGGTGGATGCGTTGGAGGACAAGGGTCTGGTACGCCGAGAGCCCGACCCCAGCGACCGGCGAGCAACCGTGGTGCAGCTGACCGACGAGGGTGAGCACACGGCTGCCCGGATCCGGCAGTTGCGGCATTCGCGGATGGACCGGTTGCTGGACACCCTCGAACCGGCCGAGCAGGCGCAGTTGACGGTCTTGTTACAGAAGGTGCTGAACGGCACGGAGCGACCCCGCGGCATGTCACGCTAAGCGCGTGCTGAAAGCCTGCCTCAACGGTCCCCGGTTGCCGCATGAGCACTGGAAGCTGCCGGTGACTCTCGACCAACTCGCCCAGTCCGCGCGCGAATCCGTCGCCGCGGGCGCGGAGGCGTTGCACGTGCACGCCAAGGATCGTCGCGGGCACGACACGCTGGCGCCGGATGTCGTCGACGCCACGGTCGCGGCGCTGCGCGAGGCGGTGCCGGACACAGCGATAGGGGTGACGACCGGCGCGTGGACCTCCGATGACCCGTTGGATCGTGAGCAACAGGTGGCGCAGTGGAGCGTCCTGCCCGACTTCGTCTCGGTCAACTGGCACGAGGTGCGCTCCGTGCCGCTGGCCGAACAGTTGCTCGAGCGTGGCGTCGGCATCGAGCCTGGCCTGTGGACGCCGAAAGCCGTTGCGCAGTGGCAGGACTGGCCGCACCGCAACCAGTGCGTGCGTGTCCTGCTGGAGATCGTCGCCGACCTGCCGGCGGCTGCCGCGCTCGCGGCGGCGCAGGGGCTCATCGACGCGATCGGTGACGACCCGGGAGTGCCGGTGCTGCTGCACGGGGAGGAACGCGCCGCCTGGCCGGTGCTCGAGCTGGCCATCCAGCGTGGCTACGACGTACGCATCGGCCTGGAGGACACCCTCGAAATGCCCGACGGCACAAGGGCGTTCGATAACGCCGCGCTCGTGCGCACGGTCAAGGACATGCTCGCGGCGAGTTAGCCGAGCGGGTCACCGATCGACGTACCCACCAGTGGCCCCTGTGCGAGCCGGGTGGCCACGGGCGGCCGCGGCGTGCTGAACCCGGCCACCGATTCCAATGCCTTCACGACGTCGTCGGGCCGGATCGAGGGCGCCTGATGACGTACGACGATCCGCAGCTGTCCGTCGTCGCTCACCTGAGCGTCGACCAGGGCCGCCCTCATGTCGAAGGTCTTCGGCCCGGCTTTCATCATCCGGGTCACCTCGACCTGCTCGGTCTGCAGCAAGTGGTGCACCGCCGATCGCAGGGCCGCGACGTCGGTGTCGGGTGCGAACGCCAACTGCCAGCTGCTGGCTTCGAGCCGGTCGGCCAGTCCGCCCGGCCCCGCGGTCACCGCGCGCACGATGTCCAGGCCCGGTGGCAGGGCGGCGTCAAGCTCCGCTCGGACCTGGTCGGGCTCGCACTCGCGGGTCAACTGGATCTCGAAGTACTCCGCTTCGCTGGCCGCTCCCGTCGGGGCCGCATTGGCGTAGCTGATCTTCGGGTGCGGATGGAAGCCGGCCGAGAAGGCAATCGGCAGCCCTGCCCGACGGATCGCGCGTTCGAGGGCGCGCTGGAAGTCGCGGGAAGATGAGAAGCGCAGCCGGCCCCGCTTGGCGTACTGCAGGCGCATCTTCTGCACTGCTGGATCGGGGGCTGGCCCCTCGGGGACACGTCTGGCCACGAAGCAGCACCCTAATGCGACGTGGCGGCAGGTCGCGATGCACGGCGGTCCCAGCAAACTGTGAGACAATGACCGGCGGACGTGACCGTATCCACACCGCGGTCACAGCCCATGCAGGCAGCGTCTCGCTCCCGCCACCCGTCACAGCCGGTGTCACCGGCAGCGCGACGAGGGGTGCTGGCAGCGGCGAACCCGCATGGCATCGCGTTTCCCCGGTGCCGCGCAATGCGCGAGCTGGTACGACGAGATGTAGCAGACGACTTTTCCGTCGCGCGCCTCCGGTCGCGCTTCGGGCACACCCGCTCCACGGGGACGAGCGAGCCGCAGGGCTCTGGAAGGTGTGGCCCGTCCTTGTGCCGAATGACAAGGAGGGCCAATGGGCCCTTTCGATGCCGAACATCCTGATCAGTCCGAGGAACAGAACCTCGACCCCGATGCCGTGCCGGCCCCTGCCGAGGATTCCCCCGAGATGGCGACCGAGCCCGAGCCCGAGATCGTCGAGGCTGAACTGCTCGAGCCGGACGAACCGGCCGCCGAGGAGCTGGTCATCGAGATCGAGGAAGTCGACCTCGTCGTCGAGTCCGTCGACGTAGAGCCGGTCGCCTCGCCGTTCTCCCATGACGAAGTCGCCGAAGAGCCAGCCCCGCCGGTCGTGTCGCAGCCCGGCGCAGCCTTCGGTCTGCTGTTCCAAGCGCCCGATCCGGCGAGCGTCCCGCCCCGCCCGGAGCCGGTGAAGTCCGAGTCTGAGCCGGTCGCCGAAGACGCCACCCAACAGGACGACGGTGAGACCGCCGAGGTCGAGGACGCGCAGGAAGCCAACACGCCCCGCCGCCGCCGCGGTGGCCGCGGCCGTCGCAGCCGGGCCAAGGACACCGAGTCCGAAGCCGGCAGCGACCAGGAGGAGCAGAAGAGCTCCGACCAGGCCGAGAAAGTGGACGGCGCCGACGAGTCCGCAGAGCAGTCTGAGGAGACCACCGCGGGTGACGATCAGGGCAGCGAGAGCGGTTCGAGCCGCCGCCGCACCCGTCGTCGTCGCCGCGGCAACGCCAGCGGTGTCGACGAGGACGGCGTCAAGGTGCGCGCAGCCCGCGACGAGGTCACCTCCATCAAGGGGTCCACCCGGTTGGAGGCCAAGAAGCAGCGTCGCCGCGAAGGCCGGGAGAACTCCCGCCGCCGCACGGTGATCACCGAGGCCGAGTTCCTCGCCCGCCGCGAGAGCGTCGAGCGGGTCATGGTCGTGCGGGAGAAGGATGACATCACCCAGATCGGGGTCATCGAGGACAACGTGCTGGTCGAGCACTACGTCTCCCGCGAGACCCAGCAGAGCACGATGGCCGGCAATGTCTACCTCGGCCGGATCCAGAACGTCCTGCCCAGCATGGAAGCCGCGTTCGTCGACATCGGTCGCGGCCGCAACGGCGTGCTCTACGCCGGTGAGGTCAACTGGGATGCCGCCGGTCTTGACGGTCAGCCCAAACGCATCGAGCACGCCCTCAAGTCCGGCGAGACCGTCCTGGTGCAGGTCACCAAGGACCCGTTGGGGCACAAGGGGGCTCGCCTGACCTCACAGGTGTCGCTGCCGGGCCGGTTCCTGGTCTACGTGCCGGGCAACTCGATGACCGGTATCTCCCGCAAACTGCCGGACGTCGAGCGCGCCCGGCTGAAGAAGATCCTGCGCGAGATCGTGCCCGAGGACGCCGGCGTCATCGTGCGGACCGCTGCCGAGGGGGCCTCCGAGGAGGACCTGCGCGCGGATGTCGAGCGCCTGAAGACCGAGTGGGAACGCATCCAGCACAAGGCCAAGACCGCCTCGGCGCCGGCCGTCTTGCACGGTGAGCCCGACATGACGATCCGCGTGGTCCGTGACGTCTTCAACGAGGACTTCGCCAAGCTGATCGTGGCCGGTGACACCGAATGGGATCGGATCAGCGGCTACTTGAATGACGTCGCTCCCGAGTTGGCGCAGCGAGCGCAGAAGTGGACCGGCGAGGTCGACCTGTTCACGACGTACCGGGTGGACGAACAACTCGCCAAGGCGCTGGACCGCAAGGTCTGGCTGCCGTCGGGTGGTTCCCTGGTGATCGACCGCACCGAGGCCATGACGGTCGTCGACGTCAACACCGGCAAATTCGTCGGCTCCGGCGGCAACCTCGAAGAGACCGTCACCAAGAACAACATCGAGGCCGCTGAGGAGATCGTGCGCCAACTGAGGCTGCGCGACATCGGAGGCATCATCGTCGTCGACTTCATCGACATGGTCCTGGAGTCCAACCGCGACCTGGTCGTCCGCCGGCTGCTGGAGTGCCTGGGCCGGGACCGCACCAAGCACCAGGTCGCCGAAGTGACCTCGCTCGGTCTGGTCCAGATGACCCGCAAGCGGGTCGGCACCGGCCTGCTGGAAATCTTCTCCGAGCAGTGTGAGCACTGCGCCGGCCGCGGCGTGATCATCCGCGACACCCCGGCCGACAAGCCCAACACCGCCAACGGTGGCGGGATGAGCAACGGTTCCCGCAGCCAGCGCAAGGGTCGCGGCAGCGACGGGCCGAAGAAGAACCGGCAGGAGCAGGACGCTGAGCCGGCCAAGTCCAGTGGTCCTTCCGCGGCCCAGATCGCGGCCGCCGCGCACGCAGCCGCCGCCAAGAAGTCCGGTGAGACGGGCGCGGAGCAGGACACGTCGCAGCAGCAGGACCCCGGGCCGGTGAGCGAGCAGGCACCGTCTGCAGCTGAGGCGCCGATCGTCGTACCCGAACCGGTGCAGCCCACCGGGCCGGCACCGGTCACCCGGCGCAAGAAGCGGCCGCGCGTCGTGGCCCCTGCCGGCCCGCCCACGGGCGCCGGCAGCATCACCACGATCGAGGAACCGGCGCAGGATTTGGCCGGGCAGCCGACCCACCAGTAATCTAGATAGTCGGTGCGCCCACCGAGCCGGTGTCCCTCTCACCAGGGGTAGCTACTGGCCGGTCATACCGAGCGAGTGCACCAGAACCGAAAGGCAGTTTCGACGTGTACGCGATTGTTCGCGCGGGCGGTCGCCAGGAGAAGGTCTCCGTGGGCGACGTCCTGACCATTGACAAGGTCGCGGTTTCCGCCGGCGACACCATCGACCTCAAGCCGCTGCTGCTGGTCGACGGTGACAAGGTGACCAGCGACGCCGCCAAGTTGGCGAAGGTGACCGTGAAGGCCGAGGTCGTCGCGGCGACCAAGGGCCCCAAGATCACGATCATCAAGTACAAGAACAAGACCGGTTACCGCAAGCGTCAGGGCCACCGCCAGCCGCTGACCCAGGTCAAGGTCACGGCGATCGAGGCCTGAGGCCTCGCACCGTATCGACGACACGAGAAGAAGGCTGAGTAGCTATGGCACACAAGAAGGGTGCATCCTCCACCCGTAACGGTCGCGACTCGAACTCCCAGCGCCTCGGCGTGAAGCGGTTCGGTGGCCAGCAGGTCAAGGCCGGCGAGATCATCGTCCGCCAGCGCGGCACCCACTTCCACCCCGGCGAGAACGTCGGCCGTGGCAAGGACGACACGCTGTTCGCCCTGACCGCCGGTGCGGTCGAGTTCGGCAGCAAGCGTGGCCGCAAGACGATCAACATCGTGACCCCGGAGCCGCAGGACGCCTGAGCCTGCGACTACCGCACACCGTGAACGGACGGGCTCGAAGCTGACTTCGAGCCCGTCCGTTGTTTCTTTACTGCTCTACAGATAGGAATTCCCGTGGCCACCACCTTCGTCGACCGCGTCGTCCTGCACGTGGCCGCCGGCGCCGGTGGGCACGGCGTTGCCTCCGTGCACCGCGAAAAGTTCAAACCGCTGGGTGGTCCCGACGGCGGTAACGGCGGTAAGGGTGGCAGCGTCATCCTGGTCGCCGACCCCCAGATCACCACCCTGCTGGACTACCACCACAGCCCGCACCGCAAAGCACCGAACGGCAAACCCGGCGCCGGCGATGAGAAGAACGGCGCTGACGGCGAGGACCTGATCCTGCCGGTGCCTGAAGGCACCATGGTCAAGGACTCCCGGGGTGATGTGCTGGCCGATCTGGTCGGACCCGGGCAGCAGTACGTCGTGGCTGCCGGTGGGCGGGGCGGTCTGGGGAACAAGGCGCTGGCCTCCCCGCGCCGTAAAGCCCCCGGTTTTGCGTTGCTGGGTGAGCCCGGTGACGAGCGCGACGTGGTCCTGGAGCTGAAGACGCTCGCGGACGTCGCCCTGATCGGCTTCCCCAGCGCGGGCAAGTCGTCACTGGTGTCCGTGCTGTCCGCCGCCAAACCCAAGATCGCCGACTACCCGTTCACGACTCTGGTGCCCAACCTGGGTGTGGTCACCGCCGGTTCCGAGCGGTTCACGATCGCCGACGTGCCAGGTCTGATCCCCGGCGCCAGCCAGGGCAAGGGCCTCGGCCTGGAGTTCCTGCGCCACGTCGAGCGCTGCTCGGTACTGGTGCACGTCATCGACTGCGCGACCCTCGAACCGGGTCGGGATCCGATGAGCGACCTGGAAGCCATCGAGCACGAATTGTCCGAGTACGTCGCCGACGACACCCTCGGCGGCAAGCCGTTGTCCGAGCGGACCCGGATCGTGGTGCTCAACAAGGCCGACGTCCCCGAGGCCCTCGATCTGGCTGAGATGGTCAAACCGGATCTGGAGGCCCGCGGTCTGGAGGTCTTCATCGTCAGCGCCGTCGCCCACCGTGGTCTGCGTGAGCTCACCTTCGCCCTCGCCCGGCACGTGCGCGAAGCGCGCGCCGAGATCGAGTCGGCGGTGGCCATCGCTCCGCGAATCGTGCTGCGGCCCAAGGCGGTCGACGAGTCCGGCTTCCGGGTCAAGGTCGAGCACACGGCCGACGGTGAGGTGTTCCGGGTGATTGGCGAGCGCCCCACCCGCTGGGTGCGCCAGACCGACTTCAGCAACGACGAAGCGGTCGGCTACCTCGCCGACCGCCTGAACCGGCTCGGCGTCGAGGACGAACTGTTCAAGGCCGGTGCCGTGCCCGGTTCGACCGTGCTGATCGGTCCGGAGGACAACTCGGTCGTCTTCGACTGGGAGCCGACCTTGTCGGCGGGAGCGGAGTTGCTCGGCCGCCGTGGCACCGACATCCGCTTGGAAGACACCCATCGGCCGACCCGCGCTGAGAAGCGCGAGCAGTTCCACGGCCGCAAGGACGCCCAGCGGGAGGCCCGCGAGGAACTGGCCGCCGAGCGCAAGGCCGGTCTGTGGACCGACCGGGACCCCGTGGAGGTCGAGGCACCCCAGATCGACGGAAACGATGGCGAGCACTGAGCACACGGCGTACGGCGATCCATCGGCTGTCCGAGCGCGGATCGCCGGTGCCTCGCCGCTGGTCGTCAAGGTCGGCTCGAGTTCGCTGACCCGGGCCACCGGTGGGCTGCTGCCGGAAAAGCTGGAGACGTTGGTCGTGGCGCTCGCGGCCCGGCGCGCGGCCGGTTCCGGGGTCGTGCTGGTGTCCTCCGGGGCCATCGCGACCGGAATGACTCCACTGGGCCTGCGTCGCCGCCCCCGCGATCTGGCCACTCAGCAGGCGGCCGCCAGCGTGGGGCAGGGAGCCCTCCTCGCGGCGTACGACCGGGCGTTCTCCGCGCACGGGATCATCACCGGTCAGGTGCTGCTCACGGCGGACGACGTGACGAGGCGCGGGCACTACACCAACGCGCGCCGCACCCTGGAGCGATTGCTGGCCCTCGGGGTTGTGCCGATCGTCAACGAGAACGACACGGTCGCCACCCAGGAGATCCGCTTCGGTGACAACGACCGGCTGGCCGCGCTGGTCGCGCACCTGATCGACGCGGAGGCATTGGTGCTGCTGTCCGACGTCGACGCGCTCTACGACGGTCCGCCGTCGCATCCGGGTACGTCGCGCATCCCCTTCGTGCCCGGCCCTGAGGCGATCGCCGGGGTGGATATCGGGGGAGTAGGCACAGGGGTCGGCACCGGCGGCATGGTGACCAAGGTCGAAGCCGCGGCGATCGCGACCTCGGCCGGTGTGCCGACTCTGCTGACCAGCGCGGCCAACGCCGCGGCGGCGCTCACCGGCGACGACGTGGGGACCGCGTTCGCTCCGACCGCCGCGCGCGGCCGGGCCCGGCGGCTGTGGATCGCGCATGCGACCACCCCTCAGGGCCGGTTGGTGTTGGATGCTGGGGCGGTGGCCGCGGTCACCCAGCGCGGGAAGTCGTTGCTGCCGGCCGGGATCAAGGCGGTCGAGGGAACCTTCGCCGCGGGTGACCCCGTTGATCTGGTGGACGAATCCGGCACCCGGGTGGCTCGCGGGCTGGTGACTTACGATTCCCGGGAGCTGCCCGGCCTCCTGGGTCGCCGCACCAAGGAACTTGCGGCGACACTCGGCCCGGAGTACCACCGTGAGGTCGTCCACCGCGACGACCTCGTGCTGCTCTGACCTGGACACAGTAATTTCGCAGGATGCGTCAAGCTTCCACCCAGCATTGGTTAGGGTGAGCCCGGCGTCGACGGGCGATGCTGTAGGGGGGCTTGGGTGATGGGGCGCGTTGTCGCGACGGGGATCGTGTCATTTCTGGTGGCGGCACTCGCCTTATTAGCGCCAGCGGCCCAGCCGCAGGCCACCGCCGCGCCTCTCACTGCGAGCCCCGCATCGGCCAAGGTCGCAAACATGATCGCGACGGCACCGACCCGAATGATGGACACCCGATCCGGGGCCCGTCCTGAGGCTGGATCGACCAGATCGGTGACCGTCACCGGACGGGCCGGAATCCCCACGAGCGGGGTATCGGCCGTCGTGATGAATCTGACGGTCGTGAGTCCGGCCAAGTCCGGTTGGGCCGCCGTGTTTCCGGCCGGTGCCACTCGTCCCGTTGTCTCCTCCATCAACTACGTGACGGGGGAAACCGTCGCGAACCAGGCAGTCGCCAACATCGGCAAGAACGGCCAGATTTCCGTCTATACCGCTTCAGCCGCACATCTGCTGGTTGATGTGATGGGGTACTTCCCGGTCGGCGGCGGTTACACGGCCGTGACCCCGTCCCGAGTCGTCGACTCCCGCAGCACCGGCGTCGCCCGAGCGGCGGGTTCGACCACGACCATCGCGCTGGGTGGCAAAGCAGGAGTGCCGCCCTCCGGTGCCACGGCGGCGATAGTCAACGTCACGGTGGTCTCGCCTGCAGGTGATGGGTACGCACAGGTCTATCCCGTGGGGGTGCCACGGCCGACCGCCTCTTCGGTGAACTTCGCCGCGAAACGGACAGCCGCTGGGTTGGCCATCGCGGCCCTGGACGCGCAGGGCCGGTTCAACATCTATACCTCGTCGTCGGCACATCTCATCGTGGACGTTGCTGGCTGGATCGGCAGCGGCTCGACCTACACGCCGGTCACCCCGGTGCGGGCGCTTGACACCCGCTATGGTGTCGGCGCTACACGGGTCCGGGTCCCCGCCACCGGCGGGGTGACCATCCGGCTGGCCGGTACGAATGGGTTACCCAAGACAGGGATCGAGGCAGTCCAAGCGACCGTCACCGCGGTGCGACCCTCGAGTGCCGGATACCTGGCTGCGGTTCCCGCCGCCGGGCCGTCCGGCGAGACGCCGGTTGTGTCGAGCGTGAACTTCGCCGCCGGTATGACGGCTGCCAATGCGGTCACACTCAAGCTGGGTTGGAACGGTGCGGTCACCGTCTCGTCCAGTGCGGAGACCGACCTGATCCTGGACATCACCGGCTACTGGGTCACTCCCGATGCAGCGGCGACGCAGGTCGCGGTCGGCGTGAACCAGGCCTGCGCAGTCCTCTCGACGGGGACGATGCGGTGCTGGGGCAACAACTGGAGCGGCCAGCTCGGCGCGGGCATCCCGGGCACGTCGAAGGGCTTCTCAGCGGTGCCGATGGACGTCGTGGGTCTCAGCGATGTGAAGAGCGCGGCGGCGGGTAGCACCCACATGTGTGCCCTGACCCGGCAGGGGGTCGTGTGGTGCTGGGGCGATAACTGGAACCAGCAGCTCGGCCGCCCCAGCGGCGCAGAACCCGCTCCGGTGCGCGTCGCCCTCGCCGGGTCAGCCACGTCCATCGAGGCGGGGTACGAGCACACCTGCGCCGTGCTGGCCAGTGGTCAGGTCCAGTGTTGGGGACGCAACGACCTGGGCCAACTGGGCAACGGGACAACCGACCAGACGTACTACCCGACATTTGTCACCGGCGTGACGAGTGCTCGGCTGGTGTCGGCTGGATTCGACCACAGTTGCGCGCTGCTGATCGATGGTACGGCGCGCTGTTGGGGCCGGGCCAACAACAACATGCTGGGCGATGGTGATGGAACTGTCGATGGGGTAGTTGTGCGCACCGAGCCGGTCACGGTCAAGGGAGTCTCCGCAGCCACGGGCATCGTGACTGGCAGCGACATGAGTTGCGTGACCGGCACGTCGAACGGCCACTCGTGCTGGGGGCGGGGGTCGGGGGTTGCCACGGGCCTGGCCCAGATCCCCGGATTGCAGCGACCGCAGATGATGAGCCTGTCCTACTGGCACGGGTGCATCGTCACGACGGGTTCCGCGGCCCAATGCTGGGGAGACAACAGTTCCGGGCAGGCCGGTGCACCGTCAGGTTCGCTCACCGGTCCGCGGGTGGTCTCGGGACTGGGATCAGACGTCGTCGAAGTCTCGGCTGGTGGGAATTCCTCATGCGCCGTGCGGACCACCGGCGGTGTGGTCTGTTGGGGTAGCCGCCAAGGGGTAGGTCTGCTCGGCGACGGCCAGGACAGTGGCGCAACCAGCACGCCGGTCAAAGTCCTCGGCTTCGGGTAGGGGCACGGGGAACCAGTCCCCGTCGTTGCCACGTTGGTTGACCTACGAACGGTCGGTCGCGGTCACCTAGCATGTACGGGGCCGCCCTGCCCGATCCGGCGCGGCCGGTTTCCCGATCGTGAGGACCACCCGAATGACCAGCGAGAACCCCGCCGCCAAGCGGGAGTGGTGGGACGACCCGAAGCTGCCCTGGAGCGGTAAACCCAGCCGCAAGGAGCTGTGGTGCTGGTCGGCGATCGCGCTGGTCGGTGTCTACGGGCTGGTGATGATCCCGCTGCGACCGATCATCCTGGGTCTGAACACCTGGGCGCTGGCTGCGGTGACCGGCTCCAACATCGCGATGGTCGACATCGGCGCGAAGGCTGCGCTGGGAGAGACCCACTGGTGGCCGCTGGGTTTGCTGATGGCTGCGCTGACCTCGATCAAGTTCGACTGGATCTGGTGGTGGGCGGGCCGGCTGTGGGGCCACAACCTGATCGAGGTGATCAGTGGCCGATCGCGGTGGGCAGCTCGCACGGGTCGGTACGCCGAGCACCTGGCCCGCCGTTTCGGGTCGCTGGCGATGATCGCGTGCTGGTTCGTGCCGTTCCTGCCCTCGGCGATCGTCTACGCGTTCGTCGGCGACGTGGGGATGCGGCTGCGCAAATTCCTGCTGCTGGACTTCATCGCGGCCGTGCTCTATCGCGGTCTGTGGATGTACCTCGGCTTCCTGATCGGTCAGCCCGCCAAGGACTTCGTCGACCTGCTGGCCAAGTACAGCTTCTACCTGAGCATCGTGGCGTTGGTCCTGGTGGTCGGCTCGGTCTTGTGGCGCAACAGTCGCGGAGGCGGCGGCACGCAGGTCCTGTCCGAGGACGCCATCGCGTCCGACATCGCCGTGGACGAGGTACGGCAGGGGTTGCGCGAGGAACGGGACGAGCAGGACGAGCCCGGCGATCGCCGTACGCTATAACGGTGAGGGCCGACCGAGTTGAGGAAACGAGCGAAGCGAGGCCCGGAGACGAGGAAGGAGGCCCGACAGTAAACATGACGATCGTGACCGAGGCGCCCGCTGACGCCCAGCAGGAGTCGGTACGCCGCGTGCACGAGGTGGCGCGGCGCGCTCAGCTGGCCGCCGCGGACCTGGCGCTGGCGACGCGGGCCGACAAGGACGGTGCTCTGGCCGCGATGGCGCAGGCGTTGGTGGACCGCACCGACGAGATCGTGGCAGCCAACGCGGCGGATCTGGAGCGCGGTCGCGCCGAGGGGATGAACGACGGACTGCAGGACCGGTTGCGACTGACCCCGGAGCGGATCGCGCAGATCGCCGACGCGGTGCGCGAGGTGATTGCGCTGCCGGATCCGACCGGTGAGGTGCTGCGCGGTTCGACGTTGCCCAACGGGCTGCAGATCCGCCAGGTCCGGGTCCCGATGGGCGTGGTCGGGATGATCTACGAGTCGCGGCCCAACGTGACCGCGGATGCCGCGGCACTGGGGGTCAAGAGCGGCAACGCGATGATCCTGCGTGGTGGTTCGGCGGCCGCACAGTCCAACGCCGTGATCGTGGCGGCGCTGCGCTCGGCGCTGGCCGAGCACGGACTGCCCGCCGACAGCGTCCAGTTGCTCGACGGCGGCCGCGAGGACGTGACCGCGCTGATCACCGCTCGTGGTCTGGTGGACCTGGTGATCCCACGCGGCGGCGCCGGTTTGATCCAGACGGTGGTGCTGGGTGCGACCGTGCCGGTGATCGAAACGGGCATCGGCAATGTGCACGTCTACGTGGACTCCGCCGCGGACCTGGTGATGGCTCGCGAGATCGTGATCAACTCCAAGCTGCGCCGGACCAGTGTGTGCAACGCCGCGGAGACGCTGCTGGTGCACCGCGATGTGGCTGCAACGTTCCTCCCCACCATCCTGGGCGATTTCGCCACTCGCGGGGTGCGCCTGCACCTGGACGAGCGGGCCGGGGTGGTGGCGCAGGACACCGGCGTCGGGTTCGACCCGGCGACCGAGCAGGACTGGCGCACTGAGTACCTCGATGCGGAAATCGCCGTCGGTGTCGTTGACTCAGCCGACGCGGCGATCGATCACATCAACGCCTTCGGCAGCCGGCATACCGAGGTCATCGTCACGGAGAACCGCGCTGCAGCAAGGCGGTTCGTGGCCCGCGTCGACGCAGCGGTCGTTGCGGTCAATGCCTCGTCGGCCTTCACCGACGGTGGGCAGTTCGGGATGGGCGCCGAGATCGGCATCTCCACCCAGAAGCTTCATGCCCGCGGACCGATGGCGCTGCCGGAGCTCACCAGCACCAAGTGGGTGCTGGAGGGCGACGGTCAGATCCGGTCGTGAGACTGCTGGTCCTGCGGCGCCGCCAGGTCGGCGTCGTCTGACGGCGGCGGCGCCAACAGGGAGTCGTAGCCGACGTAATAGGTCGGTCGTTGCTGCTGCTGCAGATACACCCGTCCGACGTACTCACCGAGAATCCCCAGGCACAGCAGTTGCAGGCCACCGAAACCGGCGACGACCAGCAGGGTCGAGGTCCAACCCGGGGTGGTGTTGCCGACCACTTTGCTGATGATGGCGTACGCCAGCAGCGCGACCGCGATCGCGAAGCCACCCAGGCCGAACCACGTCGCCAATCGCAGCGGGGCCATCGAGAAGCCGGTAATCGAGTCGATGCTGAGTTTGAGCATCTTCGACAGCGGGTACTTCGACGAACCCGCGGCCCGTTCTGCGCGGCGGTACCCGACCTCGGCTGAGGGGAAACCCAGGGTCGGCACGACCAGGCGCAGCACCCGGTTGGCCTCCGGCAGCGTGTTCACCGCATCAACGGTTGCCCGCGACATCAAGCGGAAGTCCCCGGCGTCGCGCGGGGCATTGGTGCCGGAGATGCCACCGACCAGTCGGTAGAACGCCGCCGCGGTGTGCCGTTTGAAGGCCGTGTCACTGCTGCGGTCGGTGCGCACGCCATAGACGACATCGACGCGTTCGCGCAGCGCCGCGTCGATCATCTCGCGGATGGTCTCTGGCGGATCCTGCAGGTCCGCGTCGATCGTGACCACCCACGCACCGCGGGACCGCTCGAGTCCGGCCGAGATGGCGGCCTGGTGGCCGGCGTTGGCCCGGAGGCGGACGATACGTAGCTGCGGCCACTGGCGACTGAACCGGCTGAGCACCGCCGCCGTGGTGTCGGTGGAGCCGTCGTCGACGGCCACTACCTCGTATGACCGACCCAGGTCGTCCAGCACCGGCCGCAACCGGTCCACGAGCAGCGGAAGGACCGCCGCCTCGTTGTAGAGCGGCACAACAACGGTGAGAAAGATCGGATCCATCACCGTGCAGGATACCGAGCGGGCGTGGGATAACCGGTGTGTCGACAGATGACGCACCTCGCCGGTGGCACCGATACGATAGGCGCCATGTCGTCGTCCTTGGTTTCGCTGGCTCAGGCCGTGCCCAAACTCGAAGAGAACGAACTGCCGATGCCGCACTGGGCGTACGGCGTCCTCGGGCTCCTGTTCTTCGCAGCCCTGCTCGGGGTGTTGTGGTTCTTCCGTCGCACGGTCGGCAAGGGCGTCCCGCAGGACCACAGCAAGCAAGGGCACTGACCCTGCGCCTGGGGGTGATGGGTGGGACGTTCGACCCGATCCATCACGGTCACCTGGTTGCGGCCAGCGAGGTCCAGTCATTGCTGGATCTCGATGAGGTTGTCTTCGTGCCCACCGGTCAGCCGTGGCAGAAGAGCCAGCGTGAGGTTGCGCCCGCCGAGCATCGCTATCTGATGACCGTCATTGCGACGGCCTCCAACCCGCGCTTCACGGTCAGCCGGGTCGACATCGACAGGCCTGGCCCGACGTACACCCTGGACACGCTCACCGACTTGCGGGAGCAGCGTCCGGACGCGGAACTGTTCTTCATCACCGGCGCCGACGCTTTGGCGCAGATCGTGTCGTGGAAGGGCGTGGACCAGCTCTGGGACCTGGCCCAGTTCATCGGCGTGACCAGGCCGGGTTACGAGTTGTCCGGCTCCGGGCTGCCCGCTGATCGGGTGGTCCTCAAAGAGGTGCCCGCGATGGCGATCAGCTCGACCGACGTGCGCGAGCGGGTTCGCTACGGACATCCCGTCTGGTATCTCGTGCCGGATGGTGTCGTGCAGTACATCGGCAAACATTCGTTGTACCGGCCCGGGGACACCGACCCGGTCGCCGAGATCTGAAACGCATCAAGCAACATCAGGAGGGGTAGTGGCCGCAACGCAGCGCGCCATCGATCTGGCCAAGGCCGCGGCAGCCGCCGCGGACGAGAAGGTGGCCACCAGCGTCATCGCGATCGACGTCAGCGACCAGTTGGCGCTGACGGACGTTTTCGTGGTCGCCGCCGCGGACAACGAACGCCAGGTTTCGGCCATCGTCGACGGCATCATCGAGCGATTGCATGAGTTGGGGGTCAAGCCGATCCGTCGCGAGGGGCAGCGTGACGACCGCTGGGTGCTGCTCGACTTCGGCGACATCGTGGTGCACGTGCAGCATGAGGACGAGCGGGAGTTCTACGCGCTCGACCGGTTGTGGCGCGACTGCCCGACGATCGACCTCACGTCGTGACCCAAAGCACGACCGGCCGCCGGCTGATCATCTGGCGGCACGGGCAGACGACCTACAACGCCGAAGGGCGCTGGCAGGGGCAGCTCGACGTACCGCTGTCCGAACTCGGCCAGGAGCAGGCCCGGGCGGGCGCGAAAGCGCTCCTTGCGTATGACATCGACGCGATCTGGGCCTCGGACCTGACCCGCGCGTCGGCGACCGCGGAGGCCCTCGCGGAACTGGTCGACCTGCCGATCACCTTCGACAAGCGGTTCCGGGAGATCGACGCCGGCTCGTGGTCGGGCCTGACCGCCGCCGACGTCAAGGAGAAGTACGCCGATATGCAGGCCCGCGTCGAGGCGGGCGAGGACCTGCCCCGCGGCGGCGATGGCGAGACGCTGACCCAGGTCATGCAGCGGGCCAAGGAGGCGGCGCTGGAGCTGCTACCGACCCTGCCGGATGGCGGCACCGCGGTCATCGCGACGCACGGCATGTGCGGTCGGGCGCTGACCGCGGCGCTGGTCGGGCTGTCCCAGCAGCAGGCGTGGTTGGCGTTCCGGGGGCTTTCGAACTGCCACTGGGGTTCGGTGATCGAGGGCGCGCACGGGTGGCGCATCGAGACCTGGAACGCGGGCGCACGATGAGCCAGGGGTGGACGCCGGACCCGGTGCGGACCTCCACCCACGCGTCGGTGCACCGCGCGCGGCCACGGGTGTCGGCGCGCCTGCTGCGGGTCGGGCTCAACCTGTATCCGCCGCTGCTGGGCGCGGGCATCCGGGTCCTGTCGATCGAGCCGGACTGGTCGTCCTGCTCGGTGGCGCTGAAGCTCACCCGGTGGAACAAGAACCAGCAAGGTACGGCGTTCGGCGGCTCGATCGGTGCCATGTCTGACGCATTCTTCGCGATGCTGTTGATGGGTCAGCTCGGACCGGCCTACAACGTGTGGGACGCGCAGGCGCACATCGACTACCGATCACCTGGTGTCT